>DYID01000039.1 GCA_020723805.1 Anaerolinea sp.
CGCAGATATTCGACGTGAGGTTCAACGCCTTTCACTATCTCTTCCTCGGGATGATTGACGTTTTCTATTATCTCTTCGTCGCTTATCTGATCCGTTTCTTCGGCATCATCCCGACCTTTGGCATCTCGATTGTGTTGACCACCATCATGTTCTTCCTGTATGCCCCCAATGTGTTCGGCAGGTGGTTTGCCTTCCGTGTAGTGGGAGTGTACCTGTTCCTGTTGACGGTGATCTTCTCGCTGATCTTCCTGATGCCCATCTTCCAGGGACTGCTGTTCGTCGTCCTGATCTTTGTGATTTTCATGTCGCTGATGATTTTCGTGGGACGTTCGGACATTTCCAAATGGCACATCGTGAGCGGATAAGGGCGTATAATCCGGCAAACCCACGAAAGGAGAGGTCCCCCCATGCAATATTTCAGTTTCAATGACGCGATGCGTTTCAGGATGGCAACCCAGCAGGAGGACACCAACGCCAAAGTACAGGTCTTTCTCGGCGTCTTTCTCGGCGTCATCCTGCGCTGGATCTATGGAATTGCCGTGGAGGTCATCAAGAATCAAGCCCCCTGGGATTTTGGAACATGGCCCACAATCATCGCCCGGCTGGTGGTGGCGCTGATCACGACCTTCTTCGTCTTCTCCGGCTACTGGCAGAAGGCGAAGGATATGCCGCCCAGTTGGCGGTTCTGGAATGCGCTGGCATACGGCATCTCCATTGACGCTCTCGTCGGTCCGTGGATGGGGTAAGTGCTGATGTTATGCACCGTCCCGAAGGTTGGGAAGAAAGTCAAACCTGAATTACGAGAACCTATGGGACGTTTTGCGTAAGGTGAGCGGGGCTAAAGCCGCCATGCTCAGCGCATGGAAGTCCGCTCAAGCGGACTCGGAGTCGGCTTCGAGCCGACTTCCATGAACTGAGGCGGGACTTTAGTCCAACGAACAAGCGTGCAGGCAACATGGCTGAATAGATACAAATTACGACTACTCGCTTGGCATTGTGCGGGAACAAAAAGAGAGAAGGCAGTAACGCCTTCTCTCTTTTTTGTCTACGATTCACCTGGCGGCTATTCGTCCTTTGTGCCGGAGGTTTTCGCAGTGGATTTGCTTTCGCTTTTTGCCGGCTTGCTATCACGCGATTCACTTCCCGAAGGAGACCTGTGGTCGGTGGCATAGAAACCCGAGCCCTTGAAGATGATCTTGGTGGGGGTAATCACCCGCCGGACGGATTTCTGCCGGCATTCCGGACAGGTCTTCAACGGCTGGTCGTGAAACGACTGATGTTTCTCGAATTGCACACCACATGAATCACAGCGATAGGTATAAACAGGCATGGTACTTTCTCCTTACTTTCTAAATGCGCGGGCATTATAGCGTGCCAATGTTAGCGTGACAAGGGATGGGACATAAGAGTTCCGTTAACAATCTCTTCTTGATGGGCAGTAAGGAGAGAGTGTCGCAGCGGGGAACAGGAGAATTGGGATAAGACAGGCGCCGGCGGGGGACGAGGCGGGGAAGTCTCCGTTTCAGATTCAGAGCGGGTGATTGAGGTCCCAGAGGATGCGCAAGCCGTCGAGCGTAAGCCAAGGGGCGATGATTTGGATGACGTCGGTTTCCTGGGCGATGATTTCCGCCAGCCCGCCGGTGGCAATGACTTTCATGGCGGGACCAAGTTCTTTGCGGAAGCGTTCGACCATGCCCTCGACCATGCAGACGTAGCCGAACAGCAGACCCGACTGCATGGCGTGGACGGTGTTGCTGCCGATGATGGAGGGCGGACGCTGGAGGTCTATGCGCGGCAGTTTGGCGGCACGGGTGAAGAGCGCCTCGGCGGCAAGGTTGATGCCGGCGGTGATGGCGCCGCCGAGATATTCGCCATCCTTGGTGATGGCGTTGAAGGTGGTGGCGGTGCCAAAGTCTATGACGCAGGCGGGACCTTTGTAGAGGTACATGACGGCGACGGCGTCGGCGATGCGGTCCGCGCCGACGGCGCGCGGGTCGTCGTAGCGGACTTTGATGCCGGTCTTGATGCCCACATCCACCACGAAGGGATTCTGGTTGAGGTATTCGCGGCACGCCTGAATGACGCGGCTGGTGAGTTGCGGCACCACCGAAGCCAGGCAGATGCCGGTCAGTTCGCTCGATGAGCGTTTGGCGTTTTGCAGCAGCCCCTGAAACTGCAAGCCGTATTCGTCGGGCATGCGGGCGTGATCGGTGGCGAGTCGCCAATGCGCCGTCAGGTTGTTGCCGTCGTACAAGCCAAGGGTGAGGTTGGTGTTGCCGATGTCTATGGCGAGCAGCATGGAGTAAGTATACCTGCCTCGCTGTGAGACTGTCTACGGTTTGATCGCCTCGATGATTTCGGCGACCATGTCATATTTGTGGAACTGCGGCATGATATAGACGCCTCGTGCCCACGCCTTGAACTGCTCTGCCAGTTCCACCGCAATCTCCACCCCGGCTTTGGCGCCCTCCTCGCCGGCGGCTTCGATGCGGCTGCGCATTTCTTCGGGGATGAAGATGCCCGGCACTTCATGATGCAGGAAGTTGGCGTGACGCACGCTCACCAGCGGCAGGATGCCCGCCAGGATGGGCTTGTCCAATTTGCCGTATTTTGCCTCGTACGCCTCCAGCACGCGCGGACCGTCGTTCGGGTTGTAGACCGGCTGGGTGAGGAAGAAATCTGCCCCTGCCTTGACCTTGCGGTGCAGGTTCTTGACTTCGTTCTCCAAATCGGGCGGACACAGGTTGAGCGCCGCGCCGACGAAAAAATTGGTCGGCTGACCGATGCTCGTGCCGGAGTGATCCACGCCGGCGTTGAATCCCTGCTTGATAAGTTTGATAAGACCGGAGGGGACGAGGTCGTAGTTATCCATCGCTTCGGGGTAGTCGCCGATGGAAGTCGGGTCGCCCATGACCACGAAGACGTTGCGGATGCCGAGGGCATGAGCGGCGAGCAGGTCGCCCTGCACGCGCAGGAGGTTGCGTCCGCGCGTGGGGAAGTGGAGCGTGGTTTCGACGCCCACCTGCCGCTGGACCACTTCACACACCGCCCAGGCAGACATGCGCATCCGCGCCATCGGGGAGTCGGCAACGTTGATGACATCGGCGCCGGCATCGGCGAGGAGGGAGGCGCCGGCGATGAGTTTGTGAGTGGAGAGTCCGCGCGGCGGGTCCATCTCGACGCAGATGGCGAATCCGCCTGCCATCAATTTCTGGGCGAGTTTCGTCGGCTGCTCCTGCGCTATCTCGACGAGTTCCTCCTGCGGAAGGATGACGATGTGCGAAAGGTCAATGGGCGGATTGGTATCGAGGGCGCGGCGCATGGCGGCGATGTGCTGAGGGGTGGTGCCGCAGCAACCGCCCACCACGCACGCCCCCGCCTCGCGGAACGACAGCGCATAATCGCCGAAGTATTCGGCGTCGGCGGGGTACATGATGCGTCCGCCCACCTGTTCGGGCCAGCCGGCATTGGGCTTCACCCAAAACTTCACGTCCTGTTCGGAGACCGCCTGACGCATTTGCTTCAAAATCCGCAACAGTTGCGAGGGTCCGCCGGAGCAGTTGACGCCGATGACATCTGCGCCCGCCTCGCGAAGCGTGCGCGCCACCTTGGCGGGATGGTCGCCCAGCAGGGTGCGGTCATCCCGCGTGAAGGTGACCGTCGCCACGACGGGCAGGTCGCAGACTTCCCTTGCGGCTTTGATGGCTTCGCGGATTTCGTAGAGGTCGCTCATCGTTTCGATGACGATGAGGTCTGCGCCTGCCTCTGCCAGCGCCTGAATCTGTTCCGCGAACGCTTCGCGCGCCTGCTCGGGCTGGACTCTGCCAAAGGGGGCGATTCTCACCCCCAGCGGACCCACGTCTCCCGCCACCAGCACATCCTTGAACGAGGCGGCAACAACGCGCTTTGCCAGTTCCACGCCTTTTTGATTGATTTCGCGCACATCGTCCTGCAAGCCGTGTTTGCTCAATTTGTAGCGGTTGGCGCCAAAGGTGTTGGTGATGATAATCTGCGCGCCGGCTTCGATGTATTCGCGGTGTATTTCGGCAACTGCCGCAGGATTGGTGACGTTAAGTTCGTCGAAGCACTTGTCGAAACCGACGCCGCGCGCGTGGAGCATGGTGCCCATCGCGCCGTCGGCGAGCAGGGTTTGGGAGGAGAGGAGTTGGAGGAAAGAGTCTCTTTGCATTTTGTAGGTTTATCCTGATTGGTTGGTTTATGCTCGACACTAGAGAGTGTCTCTTACGCTGTCCGACGCTGGAGAGCGTCTCTACCTTGTTGTCGCGCAGCGGACGTTCTCTAACGTCCGCTGAACTCACGAATGGACATGCGGGCTTTAAATTCCTCGTACAAAAAAACAGGCGTCAAAATCATCAGCGGGTAGGCAAGCCAGATGAAGATGTACCAGGCTTCGACGGCGTCCTGAAGCGGCTGGCGGATGTAGTAGAGCAGGCTGATCCAGGGAAACCAGATGAGGAGTCCGAATAAAGTCCAAGAGAGAAAGGGGGGAATCCTGCGGTCTGCGATGATGTCTTTGCCCAGCAGGGCGAGGAGCGGGACGAAGGCAACGAGGTCGTAATCTGCTGTGTGAGGGACGAAAACGGCATTGAGCGCAAGCGATGCGGCAACGGCAAGGTCGGCGTCGCGGCGGCGCAGGCTGCGGAGGAGGAGAAGCAGGGAGAGGGCAAGCCAGCCCAGTCCTGAGAGAGAAGCGGCGCGGGTCCAGTCCCAGGCGACGGCGTTTTCAGAGGCGTATCCCGAAATGTCGCGGAGGAAATCGGGGATCCACCAGCCGAGCATCAGGGTGGGGGGCAGGTAGAGGATGAGGGAGGCAATCCCAAAAGAGAGCAGGGTCTTCGAGTTGGCGCGGTAGGCGAAAAAGAGAATCGCCAGCGGCAGGAGGGTGAGCGAAAATTTGATGAGGCAGAGCGCGCCAAAGACGCCCGCCGCAACATGCCGCTGATGTTTGAGCGCGAACCACGCCAGCGCGAGCATGCCGATGCTGAAGAGGGAGTATTGCCCCAGCAGGTAGTTGGAATAGGCGGGACGAAAGGCAATACCGCTGAGCAGGAGGAGGGGTAACAGCACGAGGCGGGCTTTGGGTGGGATTGGAATGGATGTCACCCAGCCAAGAAGCAGGGCAGACCACAGCGCCCAGAGAAAGGCGCACCACAACACGGCGGCGGTTTCGAGGGAAAGCCCGGCAAGGATGAACGGAAAGAGCAATGTGACCACTGCCGGCGGGTAGTAGAAACCGAAGGGATTGCCGCTGGGGACATCGGGTTTGCCGTATACCGCCTGCCAGATTTTTTGGCGGGTCTCGAAACTGTAGGGGCTTTCGCCATCCAAAACAGATTGAGCGCCCACCCAGCGCGGGTAGAGGTCCACGCCAAGGGTCATGGTGGTGCCGCGCAGGGCGTTCTGAAGGTAGCCCATGAGGAAGATGCCGGCAAGGAAGAAACCCGCAAAGGCAAGCAGGGAGATTTTGAACGCGCCGGTTTTCATGAAAAGAATCCCATCAGTGTCACGATCCACATGCCGATGACGGCGGCGGCGGCTTCCCAGGGTTTAGGCGCCAGCGCCAGAAATGCTCCGATCCATGAATGAAGCAGGAGATACGGGGAAAGCATGGGAGAAGCCATCATCGAGTAGCGGATGTCATTTTTTCGGACGGCGGCGACTGTCAATGCCAAGCCGATAGGGAGTGCCAGGGGCAGGAGGCTGGCGTTGATGGCGATTTCGTCCAGGCTGGGGATTGCCAGAAACCAGGGTCCAAAAATGACCACAGACAACACGGATGCCACCCCAACGGGCAAAAAGGTCCTCAGCACGCGCAGGATGCCTCCCTTTTGCCATTCAGCGGCGAACAGATAGAGGACGACGATCATACCGACCTGAGGCTTGATCGCCAGGAAAAACAATCCCAGCCACGGCGGGAGGACGACGCCCAGCACGGTCAGCCAGTCGAGGGTGCCGTTCAGGATGCCGTGCAAAGCGGGCGGAGAAAGGAGCAACAATCCGATGGTCAATTTGCTGGCTCCCAGTTTGTGCGCCACATAGGCATAGACTGCCAAAGCCGCGATGACCATCACTGCCCGCCCCACGTTCTCCGGCAGAATGGCAAACGGGATGAGCAGGATGGCGGTCCAGGGCGGGTTGAAAAAGCCTTCGGCGTTGTAGGGTGACCGTCCGTGCAGGATTTCGAGCGCGGCGGGACGGAAGGCGCCGTGAAAGTCCACAGCGGGGGGCAGGTAGGCGGCTAACAAGGCGGTAAGCAATACAAATGCCGAGACCAAGAAAAGGATTTGAAGATTTTTCCTTGGGGCAAGTTGATTGTTGCTCATGTGCGACCTTGTATGTTGTAGATGGCTAACGCCTGCGCCCTTGCACAGGCATTTTTATCTCATCAATTGCTCGACGCGCGATTCGCCGACACTGTAATACTTTGCCTGCGGATGGTGAATGATGATCGCCGCGGTAGACTGTTCGGGAATCAATTGATACGCTGCGCTCAGGCTCATGCCGAGTTCCTTTTCGGCGGGCAGGAGGTCGAAGACTTTGCGGTGGTCTTCCAGTTCGGGAATGGCGGGGTAGCCCCACGAGTAGCGCTTGCCCTGCCCTTCGGGGATGCCAAGTTCGCGGCGGATGTGTTCGTGCAGATAGTTCGCCGTCGCTTCCGCCGCCTGAACGGCGAGTCCGTGCGTGAAGTAGGCTTCGGTGTAGTCGTGAGCAGACTGGAGTTTGTCGAAGCGTTCGGTCGCTTCCTGCCCAACCGTCACCACTTGGAAGGCGACCACATCCATTTGACCAGACTCGACGGAGGCGAAGTAGTCGGCGAGGCAGAGGTGGTCGTCGTGGGGTTGGCGGGGGAAGGAGAGGCGGGTTAGTAATTGGTAATTGGTAATTGATTGAGGGTCGTAGATGAGGAGGTCATCGCCGTCGGATTGGCAGGGGAAGATGCCATAGACGCCCTGAGGCTTGAGCCACTTTTCGCGCAGCGCTTCTTTCTTCATCCGTTGCAGACGCGCGTCGAATTCGGCTTTCAATTTCTCCCATTCTTCGCCGTGCGTGTTTTTGGCTCCCCACGAGAGGCGGTAGAGTTCGTTGATGTTGAGGTGGGTGAGGACGATTTCGAGCGGCATGTTCTTGACGACGCGCACGCCGAATTTGGAGGGGGGGAGGGAGAGGGGAGATGGGACGATGGATGAGCGGGGGGACTGGTAATTGGTAATTGGTGATTGGCGAGGGGCGCGTCCCAGTTCCATATCCGCTTCTTTGCGGACCTGTTCAAGGAGTGCAGGTTTGCGTGTCGAGTCAATCAACTGATCCATCGTTTCGAGTCCCTCGAAGGCGTCTTTGCAGTAGAAGACGCCGGGCTCGTAGAGGTCTCCGCTTTCGGTCTGGAGGATGCGACGTCCGAAGCGACGGTTGATCGCCGCGCCGCCAACGAGGACGGGGAAGCGGAGTCCGCGTCGGTGCAGTTCGTTGACGATGAGCGGCATTTGTTTCGAGGTCGAGACGAGAAGCGCCGAAAGCCCGATGGCGGTGGCGTTGACTTCCACAGCCTTGGTGATGATCGTCTCCGCGGGGACCTGCTTGCCGAGGTCAATCACGTCGTAGCCGTTGTTGGAGAGGATCGTTTTGACGAGGTTCTTGCCGATGTCATGCACGTCACCATAGACGGTGGCGAGGACGACCAGCCCCTTGCTCACGCCTTCCTTCTTTTCGAGGTAGTTTTCGAGGTGGGCGACGGCTTTCTTCATCACTTCGGCGGATTGCAGCACGAAGGGCAGGATGAGTTCGCCCGCGCCGAATTTGTCGCCGACTTCTTTCATGGCGGGGAGCAGGACGGTGTTGAGGGTGTGGACGGCGGTTTCGTGGGTGGTTGGTAATTGGTAATTGGTAATTGGAGATTGGACGTTTTGCGTGGAGATTGCGCGATTGATGATTTCATCTATGTCGGATTCGACGCCGTCTTTTTTGCGATGGACGATCTTCCAGTGCAGGCGCTGTTCGGGCGTCATGCCTTCGGTGGGATCGGCAAGAGTCGACTCGGTGGTGGGCGTGACCTTCTCGTAGTATTCGATGTAGCGCTGGAGCGCGTCGGGGCGGCGGTTGAAGATGAGGTCTTCGGCGAGGGCGCGTTCTTCGGCAGGGATGTCGGCGTAGGCGGTGACGTGGGCGGGGTTGACGATTGCCATGTCCAAGCCAGCCTGCACGCAGTGGTAGAGCATGACCGAGTTCAGCACGGGGCGGGCGTGCGGCGCCAGCCCAAACGAGAGGTTGCTCACGCCGAGCGAGGTCAACACGCCGGGCAGGTTCTGCTTGATGAGGCGGATGCCCTCGATGGTTTCGATGGCGGAGTTGGCGAATTCGGCGTCGCCGGTGGCGAGGGTGAAGGTCAGCGCGTCGAAGACGAGATCGGAGGGGCGCAGTCCGTGTTCGTCCACGGCGATGTCGTAGATGCGCTGGGCGATTTCGAGTTTGCGTTCGCGGGTCTTTGCCATGCCGCTTTCGTCAATGGTCAGCACGATGACGGCGGCGTTATGTTCTTTGGCGAGTTTGAACACTTTGTCGGCTTTGGCGCGTCCCGCTTCGAGATGCGTGGAGTTGATGAGACAGCGTCCGGGCGCGGTCTTGAGCGCGACCTCCAGCACGTCGAGTTCGGTGGTGTCAATGACGAGCGGAACATCCACGCCCATTTCGAGTTTCTTGACCACCTTGCGCATGAGTTCGGCTTCGTCGGGGCGTTCGGTGACCGCGCAGGAGATGTCGAGGGCGTGCGCGCCGAAGTCAACCTGTTCGCGGGCGATTTCCAAAATGCCGTCGTAATCTTCTTCGAGCAGCAGCCGCTTGAACTTGCGCGAGCCTTGCGCGTTGCAGCGTTCGCCGATGAGGGTAGGCGGAGGGTCCTGCCGCATGGCAATCGCCGACATGGCGGAGGCGAGTTTGGGTTCGGGGGCGGGGCGAGAGGTAATTGGTAATTGGTAATTGGCGAGGCGGTCAACGAGGAGTCGGAGATGGTCGGGAGTCGTGCCGCAGCAACCGCCGACGACGCGGACGCCGTGCTTGGTCACAAACTCGAACATGTCATTGGCGAACGGTTCGGGTTCGAGCGGATAGACCGCCTGCCCGTCCACGTTGAGCGGCAGTCCCGCGTTGGGGATGCACGAAACGGGGAGGGGTGAGGTCTCGCCGAGGATGCGGATGGGCTCGCGCATGTGTTCGGGTCCCGTCGAGCAGTTGAGACCGACGACGTCAATGCCCATGCCTTCCAGGATGGCGAGCGCGGCGTTGATATCGGTGCCGAGCAGCATTCGTCCCGTCGTGTCGAGCGTGACCTGAGCCTGAATCGGCAAATAGACTCCCGTCTCCTCGAAGGCTTTGTGGATGCCGACGATGGCGGCTTTGACTTCGAGGATGTCCTGCGAGGTTTCGATGAGCAGCAAATCCACGCCGCCGCGAATCAGACCGACCGCCTGCTCGCGAAACACGTCGGCAAGTTCGTCGAAGGTGACGTTGGAGAGTTCGGGGTCGTCTGCGGAGGGGAGTTTGCCGGAGGGACCGATGGAGCCGGCGACGAAGCGGGGGTGGGAAATTGGTAATTGGTAATTGGTAATTGGTGTCGAATATTCATCCGCGAGTTTTCTTGCCAAACGCGCCGCCGCCTCATTGATTTCGAGAATGCGATCCTGCAAGCCGTATTCCTTCATCGTGATGCGGTTCGAGCGGAAGGTGTTCGTCTCGATCACGTCCACGCCGGCTTCGAGGAAGGAGCGGTGGACTTTTTCCACGGCTTCGGGATACGAGATGACAAGGTAGTCGTTGCATCCGTTGTATTGCTCGCCGCCAAAGTGTTCGGCAGTGAGGTTTTGTTTTTGCAGGCTGGTGCCCATCGCCCCATCGAAGACGAGGACTTTCTTTTCGAGGGCATCGAGGTAACGGCGATTGGTGTATTTACGATTCATGTTGCTCCTGAATTTTTAGCCGTAGACTTACACGGCTTCTTCTTCAAACTTCCAATCCTTGCGCATCTTCCAGTGCGGGGTGATTTCGATACGCGCCTTCGGCGCTACTCAACCACCGAATTGCTTCCACAACAAAATCGCCTCCCGCAACGAGAGGCGACACGCACAGCGCATATCATCTCTCATCTCCCGGACGTTCGTCCGCCGAAGTTGGCACCGTATTTTAGTCTTATAGTCTTATAGTCGAATAGTCTTATAGTCGAATAGTCACTGTGCCATTTGACTATCAGACTATGTGACTATCAGACTATGTGACTATCAGACCATCAAGCTACCATCGGTTGCCGAGGCTTCATCGGGTCGGTCCCTCAGCCTCTCTGGATGAGATTATCCGTAAAATGTTTGGCGTGTTATATCATGGTGAGAGAGGGATGTCAAACAAAAATCGGGTGATGGGGTATGGCTTTCTCATTATCGGTAAAACGTTTCAACGCGAATGGCGGGAAAAAGCGAACAGGGCAAATCTTCTCGTGGAATCCGCGAAATTCGCCCCATTTGCGCAATCGGCGTTGCAGGTGTGCCACACACTGCCCAACCTGTCAAGCAATAATGAGAAAGCCAATCGGTGATGGGGAACGGTATAATTGCAGAAATGAAACGCCTTCTCCCTTTTTTGTTACTCATCCTTGTTTTCACAGCAGCCTGCACGCTTAAACCGGCTGCGCCCGTCAACCCGAAGTTGATTCTTGCCACAACCACCTCCACGCAAGACTCGGGCTTGCTCGACGTGTTGATTCCGATGTTCGAAGCAGGCTCAGGCTACACGGTCCAGACGGTGGCGGTGGGAACGGGGCAGGCGCTGAAAATGGGCGAGGAAGGCAACGCCGATGTCCTGCTCGTACACGCGCCGGCGGCGGAGGCTGCGTTCATGGAAAACGGTTTTGGCAAAGACCGTGCGCTCGTCATGCATAACGACTTCGTGATTGTCGGTCCCCCCTCTGACCCGGCGGGCATTCGAGGCTTGGCAGTGACAGAGGCGTTGAAGGCGATTCGTGCAGGAAGCGCGGAGTTCATTTCGCGCGGCGACGATTCCGGCACGCACAAAGCCGAACTTGCCTTGTGGAAAAAGAGCGGCATTGAGCCAAACGGGCAAGCCTGGTATCTCGAATCAGGGCAGGGCATGGGCGCAACTTTGACCATTGCTTCTGAAAAAGGCGCCTACACTCTCACCGACCGCGGCACATACCTTACCATCAGAGACACTCTGCAATTGGAGATTCTTGTCGAGGGCGATAACGCTTTGTTGAACGTGTATCACGTCATCACGGTCAACCCCCAAAAATGGGAGCAGGTCAATTATGAGGGCGCGCTGGCATTTTTGAATTTCATGATTGCGCCAGCCACGCAGCAGGTCATTGGGCAATTCGGCGCGGATCAATTCGGCGCTCCATTGTTCTTCCCCGATGCCGGTAAAACCGATCAAGAATTGGGGCTGCCATAATCCTATGCTCTTCAACTCCGAAATCTTTCAAATCACCGCCCTCTCGCTGCAAGTCTCAACCATTGCAACGGGCATCAGCCTGTTGATCGGGCTGCCATTTGGCACGTGGCTGGCGCTCGGCGATTTTCGCGGGCGGTCATTCCTCTTGAGCATTATCAATACGGGCATGGCGCTGCCGCCGGTGGTCGTCGGTCTCGTTGTGACGATGATGTTATGGCGAAGCGGTCCGCTTGGAAATTTGCGGTTGATTTATACGCCGGCTGCCATCATCATCGCCCAGACCATCATTGCCGTCCCGGTGGTGACGGGTCTTACCGCCGCCGCCATCGAATCGCTCGACCCGCGTCTCACGCAACAACTGCTGGGGCTCGGCGCATCACGCCTGCAGATGGTCTGGTATGTGTGGCGGGAGGCGCGGCTGCCGCTGCTTGCCGCGTTGATGGCAGGCTTCGGCGCTGTCATCTCAGAGGTGGGCGCTTCGATGATGGTGGGGGGCAATATCAAAGGTCAGACGCGCGTACTTACAACCGCCATCGTTTTGGAAACCAGCAAAGGCGAGTTCGACGCCGCGCTGGCATTGAGCGCCTTGCTGCTGGTACTGACGTATCTCATCAATCTGGCGCTGACATGGATACAGCAAAAGAGCCGAAAAAGAGAGGAGCCGTCAGCGTGGAAGAGCCGCTGATTGAAATTCGCGACCTCCTGATGCGGCGCTCCGGGCGTGACGTGCTGCAGGTGGACGCACTCAATCTGCGCCGCGGGGAGATTCTGGCGGTCGTCGGTCCTAACGGTGGCGGCAAGAGCACGCTGCTGCTGGCGCTGGCACACCTGCTGCGACCCGCGCGCGGCGTCATCCGTTTTGAAGGCAAGCCGCTGGAAGACTGGAACGCGCTTGAATACCGGCGCAGGATTTCGTTCGTCTTTCAATCGCCTCTGCTGTTGGATATGACAGTCGAGCAGAACGTGGAGTTGGGCTTGAGGTTTCGCGGCATCCCCAAAGAAGAAAGACGCGCGCGGGTGCATCCATGGCTTAAGGCTTTGGGAATTGAATCGCTGGCGCAGCGCAGAGCCGCTCAGTTGTCGGGAGGGGAAGCGCAGAGAGTCAGCCTGGCGCGGGCGTTCGTGCTGGACCCCGAGCTGCTTCTGCTTGATGAGCCGTTTGCTGCCCTCGATCCGCCAACGCGCGCCCGACTGCTGGAGGATATGTCCCAAATCCTGAAGGCAGATCATAAAACGGCAGTGTTTGTTACGCACAATTTGGACGAGGCGGCGAAACTGAGTCACCGCGTCGCGGTGGTGGCGGAAGGAAGGTTTCAGCAGGCAGGCACAGCACACGAAATCAAAACACACCCTGCCGGCAAAGCAGTGCAAGTATTTTTGAAGGAATTGTCTCAATGATATAATCGCGGCAAAATTTCGGAGGGCTTCATGCTGAAAATTGAAATTGTGTATTGCGCTGTCTGACACTACACCGCTCGAGCCGTGGGCTTGGCAGAGGAATTGCTGAAGAATTATGAGCATGTCATCGAAGCGATTACGCTCGTGCCTTCAGATGGCGGCAAGTTCGAGGTAACCGTGAACGGCGAGTTGTTGTTTTCCAAAGCGCAATTGCGCCGCCATGCCGAACCGGGAGAAGTGCTGGGACTGGTAAGGAAGTTGGTTGGAGAATAATTCAGCGCGCAGAATGCATTCTCTAACGCATTTGCTGATGTTAGAGAACGCCTCCTGCGCTCCTATTTGGAGATAGGTTTCATGACTAAAAAAGGACGTGTTTTTTCAGGAGCGAGACCCACAGGACGCCAGCATCTTGGCAACTATCTGGGGGCGATTCAAAACTATGTCGCTTTGCAGGACGACTACGATTGCATCTATTGCATCGTAGATGTCCACGCGCTGACGACGGTCGAAACAACACAAGATTTGCGCAGGAATACCCTCGAGATGGCGCTCGATTGGCTGGCAGCGGGCATCCGCCCTGAAGAGTCCATTCTCTTTATTCAGTCGCACGTTCCCGAAGTGATGGAACTGCACACCTACCTTTCGATGGTCACAGCGCTGGGCAAACTCACCGACCTGCCCACCTTCAAGGAAAAAGTGGCGCAGCAACCGGATAATGTCAACTACGGTTTGCTTGGCTACCCGGTTCTGATGACCGCCGACATCGTTCTCTATAAAGCGGATATTGTTCCCGTCGGCGTGGATCAGGCGCCGCACATTGAATTTGCGCGCGAGATCGTGCGCACGTTCAATTATCGCTACAACACAAAAGTGTTGGTTGAACCGCAGGTCAAACATACCGAAGTGCCCAAAGTGCTGGGCATTGACGGCAAAGCCAAGATGAGCAAGAGCCTGAACAACCACATCGAACTTGCCGCCACCCCCCAAGAGACGACCGCCCGCGTCATGGAAATGGTCACCGATCCGGCGCGCATGAAGCGCACCGACCCCGGCAATCCCGATGTCTGCAACGTCTTCTCGATGCACAAAATCTTCTCTCCCGCCGAAGAAGTGGAGATGATCAACCGCGAATGCCGCGTGGCGGGCATCGGCTGTGTGGACTGCAAAAAACGCTTCGCCGCCAACCTGAACCGGCACCTCGAACCGTTCCGCGCCAAACGCGCCGAATTCGCCTCCAAACCGGACCTGGTAACGGATGTGCTGAACGACGGAGCCAAACGCGCCCGCGTGATCGCCCAAAAAACCATGCAGGAAGTCCGCGAGGCGATGGCTCTTCCATAAAGTACACAGGTAGACAGGTAAACAGGTAGACACGTAGACACGTTGAGAGTTACAAGTTATATGTTACAACCTGTGTACTTGTGTACCTGTGTGTACTTGTGTACCTTTCCCTCCTATGCGAGCCCTCATCCAACGAGTCGCCAAAGCCAGTGTCAGTGTAAACGGACAGACCATTTCCTCCATCGGAAAGGGTTTGTTGATTTTATTGGGCGTTGGGCATGGCGACGGGGAGGAACAAGCCCGTTTTCTTGCAGAGAAGACCGCCAACCTGCGGATCTTTGAGGACGAACAGGGGAAGACAAATCTATCCGTTCTGGATGTGAAGGGGGAAGCAATCGTCGTCTCGCAATTTACCCTGTATGCCGATGCCAGAAAGGGACGCCGCCCCTCCTTCACTGACGCCGCCCTGCCCGAAGTCGCCGAACCGCTGGTCAACCGCTTCGTGGAAGCGTTGCGCGGATATGGCGTCCCCACCCAAACGGGTCAATTCGGCGCGCACATGCTGGTGGAAATTCACAACGATGGTCCCGTAACAATATGGCTGGAAAAGTAACAAAGCCGAATGCGCTTCAAAAACTCATTCACCGCCTTGTGATGTGGAAACCCATTACCGCCTTTTTCGCCAGCCGCTTGCATCGAATTGATGAATTTGTATTGCGGTGGAGCGGAAATCGTTTTACGCTCTCTCAACTTGCAGGCTGGACGATCATTCAACTGACGACCATCGGCGCAAAAACCAGCCTGCCGCGCACCACACCGTTGATTGGTGTGATGGACGGCGAAAAGATTGCGCTGATTGCATCCAGTTTTGGGCGTACGCATCACCCAGCCTGGTATTACAACCTCCAGGCGCACCCCGAATGTGAGGTGACTTTAACGGGCAAAACAGGAAAATATCGGGCGCGTGAGACACAGGGGGAGGAATATCAGCGTTATTGGAAAATGGCGGTTGCGATGTATGAGGGCTACGAAAAATACAAGGAACGCGCCGCCCCTCGGCATATTCCGGTCATTGTGTTGGAACCGAGAAACTCTTAAACACAAAGGCACGAAGAATGCCTTTTGCGTATCTTATCCTTTGACTGATGACCTTACAC
Organism: Anaerolinea sp.; assembly: GCA_020723805.1. Taxonomy (GTDB): domain Bacteria; phylum Chloroflexota; class Anaerolineae; order Anaerolineales; family Villigracilaceae; genus Defluviilinea. The sequence continues at coordinate 15,306 of DYID01000039.1, forward strand.
TCTCAAAATAAAGAAGGCTCGCATCCAGACTTGGACGCAGATAAACGCTATGGCTTTCTCATTATCGCTCGACGGAATCAATTTTTGTACACGGATCACACGGATGCTACGGAATTCTCCGTGAAAAACGGAAAGAAATCCATTCATTCCGCGAAATCCGTGTACAAAGAAGGCTCGCATCCAGACTTTTAGAAAGCCATAGATAAACGCTGATTCTTCTTGATTTTTTTGGCGGTTGCGCTTAAACATCTGCGCTCGTCTGCGTTTTTCAGCGTCCCGAATCAACGCTTAAGGTAATCAAATCCTTTGTGTTCTTCGTTTCCTTGATGGTGAAAAGCGATTGCGGGATTCCACAACGCCGCATCCACTTGCACTGCCAGCGCGCCGGCGGCGAGCATCGCCTCGGCGTTTTCTTTTGTCCACACCCCGCCGGCGCCAATGATGGGCAGCCCCAGTTTGGCGGCGTTTTTCACTGTTTCCAGTGTTTGTGGGAAAAGGGCAGGACCATAGAGACGACCACTGACCAAGTGATCGGTCGTCAGCGTTCCGCGTGGAGAGGCAATGCTGATGGCATCTGCGCCCTCCTGAATGAGGCGCGGACCCAGGCTCAGCACCTGTTCGATGGGCAGGCAGAAGATGAGCGGCAGTTCGCCCAGGCACATTTCGAGCGTCAGCAGGATGATGTCGTCTGCCAGCAGGGGGGCGAAGCCGAGTTCCACAGCCATCACATTTTCGATTTCCTCCAGCATCCTCACCATCGTTTGCGCCTCTTCGGGACGGTCTGCCATCAGGTGGACGATGACCGGCAGTTCGGCTTTTTCCCACCTCGCCGCATACTTCCGAAGACCGGCGCCAAGACCGGGATTCGGCAGCCCCGTGTGGAGCAGGAATCCGCCGGGGAATTCGATCAAAGCCGGTTGGGCAGCCGGCAGGCGCGGGCGCAGAGAGAACGGGTTGGTCACGAACGCGCCGAATGAGTCCAGGGAAATCCCCGTGCGCGAATCGGGCGTGAATCCCAACGATCCCGCCGCGTTCATGAACGGTTTGCTGAAGTACAGGTCGCGTTTCATTCCATGCAATATTACCTTGCAAAAACAAACCCCTCTCCATCAGGAGAGGGGCGCGATGGTTATGCCGTTTCCATGAAGCCCATGGCTTGCAGCATCTCTTCGTTGGTGTCGAACTTGAAGGCTTCCAATCCGCGCTTTTGAGCTTCTGCCGCCTCCGCCGCTTCCAGTTTGCGGATGTCGTCCTTCATGACAACCGGCTTGCCCAGGCTTCGCATTCGCTCGAACAGCGCATCCATGTTCACCTCGATGGGCTGTTTAGTCTGCAAATATTGCCAGACCGCCTTTGCCGCGTTGGTGCCGTCCTTGCGGGCGTAGCCCACCAGTCCCGAACTGGCTTTGCGCGACCAGCCGCCCACGAACACATCCTCGAACGGCGTCTCGAAGGAGTTGCCTTCAATCGGGTAGCGCGGATTTTCGCTCTTGACGAATTCATTCCACTCGACGGGCAGACCGAACGATTCGTCCACTTTGTCGCCGATGGCGAAGATGACCGTCTCCACCTCAATCCGACGCTTGTTCCCGGTTCCTTTGGCTTTGGTCTCCCCGTCTTTTTCGACGAGGATGTTGTCTTCGACCTCGACTGCGGTCAGGTTGCCCTGGGCATCCCCAAACATTTGCACGGGCGAGGCGAGGAACTCGAAGCGGAAACGCGTATCGGAGACTTTGGGCAGGGCTTTGGGGAGCGCCTCGAGAATTGCGGCGCGGGCAGCCGCCGGGTCTTGATTGACCGCCCGCATGATGGGCGTGACGCGTTGAATCTCGGCGTCCAGCGCTTCCACGTCGAGGTTGGCGATGACGTACTCCATTTCCTTCTTGTCGAACTTCACCTCAGCCGGACCACGCCGCACGATGGCAATGACCTCGTCCACCTTTTGTTCGCGGATGAGGTAATGCGCGATGTCCACCATCACGTTCCCAGCGCCAATCACCGCGCAGCGTTTGCCAAAGCGGAATTGCTTCTGGCTGTAGGGCGGCAGTTGGTTGTAGTAGTAGACCACGTCCTTGGCGTGATAGACCCCGGTCAGGTTTTCGCCGGGCAAGCCCAGCCACTTGGTCCCCTGCGCGCCGGCAGTGACGAGGATTGCCTGAAAGCCGAGAGTACGCAGGTCGTTGAGCGTGAGGTCGCCCTGTTCACCGATGATGACATTTCCGAAGTATTCCACGTTGGGCAGGTCCAGCACCTGACGGAACTGCTTGCGCAGACCGCTCTTCATGGTGTGCTTGCTGGGATAGATGCCGTATTCTGCCAAGCCGCCGGGTTTGATGTCGCGGTTGAAGACGACGACGCGCACGCCCTGGTTGGCGAGTTCGCGCGCGCCGAACAATCCCGCGGGTCCTGCGCCGACGACGGCGACGAAGTATTGATTGGTCACAGTGCCTCCTTGAGTGTGGCAATTATTTTGGACAAAAACTGTCAGATTATAGTCTCAATGCTAGACCTTCACAAGCGAAAATGGTTACAAAGAGGAGAGGGGGCATCCCAGCGCCTCCGAGGAAGGTCATACAATCATTGTAGGGAAAAAGCAAAAGCGTTTCAAGTGAAAAATGTCACAACGCGCTTGGCTTGGTCGGAGGGCTGGTCAAAACACAGTCGAGGCGGGAAGCGGTGTCATTACCCCTGTTTTTGTGCATAGGGGAAACTCATGTTCATCAAATTGGATACTCTATGCTAATATTAACCATTAGTCACAGGAGGTCGTATGTCACAGCCTGACTCGGTTCCCAATGAACCCAGCAAAATGAAAAAACTCTTGAGCGGCGGGGAGGAACAGGAATCTCCGCTGGAGAAACTAAAGCATTCAGTGGGAAGGAAGGTACCCGCTCAAACGCAACCCGCTCCTCAGGCGGCAGCCGCGCCTCCACCGCCGGCGGTATCCCAGCCAAAGGAAAAACGCGCTGCGCCCAAACTGCCCGCTGTCCGCTTTGCTCCCCGCAAACTCCAACTTCTGCCGGCGTTTTGGACGATTGCCAGCGTTTTTTCTTTTTCCGTCAATCTGGTGCTTCTGATTGTGCTGGCTTTGCTCCTGCAAAACTTGAACGCTTTAGGTGTCACGCTGACGAAACTCCCCAACCATCTGCTGGGCGGGCTGTACACCAACTTCGTCAAAATGGATCAGGCGCACATCCGCACGGTCATTCCTGTGAGCAAGGAAATCCCCGTTCAATTCACGCTGAACGTCAGCGGCGCCACCAACGTGACCTTGAGCGAGGACGTGGTCATCACCGGCGCGCTGGTCACGGTCAACACCGGCGGGTTGAACATCAACCGCGCACGAGCGGATATCATCCTGCCGCAGGGAACTGTCCTGCCTATTTTCATCCAAAACCTGGTTGTTCCGGTAGATCAGAAAGTCCTTGCCGAACTCGATGTGGCGGTGGACATCCCCCTGAATCAAACCGAACTGCATGAGCCGTTCGTCGGTTTGCGCCAGGTGGTGGAGCCGTTTTACTGTTTGCTCAATCCCTGTCCTTGAACGGAGACGAAACTTGAAAAATCCCTTAACCGTAACTACCCTCTCGAACGGACTCAAAGTCTTTTTGAAGGAAATCCATACCGCGCCCATCATCTCCTCCTGGATGTGGTATCGGGTCGGTTCGCGCGATGAAGTGCAGGGGCGCACCGGCATCTCGCACTGGGTCGAACACATGCAGTTCAAAGGCACGCCGCAGTTCCCTGCCAACGTGCTCGATAAAGCCATCTCGCGCGAGGGCGGCACCTGGAACGCCATGACCTACCTCGACTGGACGGCATACTACGAAACCATGCCCGCCGCCAAAATTGACCTTGCCCTGCGCCTCGAAGCCGACCGCATGGTCAACAGCCAGTTCGATGAAAAGGAAGTCGCCTCCGAGCGCACGGTCATTATCTCTGAGCGCGAGGGCAACGAAAACGAACCGCTCTTTCAACTGGGCGAAGCGGTTCAGCAGGCGGCATTCCGCATCCATCCTTACCATCACGAAATCATCGGCGACATGGCAGATCTGCACGCCATGACGCGCGACGATCTCTACAGTCACTACCGCGCCTTCTACATTCCCAACAACGCGGTGATGGCGGTGGCGGGAGATTTCGACACGCCCTCCATGCTGGCGCGCATCCGCGAACTCTTCGAGCCGATTCCTGCCGGACCCCCGCCTGTCCGCGTTGCCCGCCCGGAAGGGGAACAGCGAGGCGAGATACGACTCTCTGTGGAAGGACCCGGCTCGACCACTTACCTGCAAGTCTGTTACCGTGTCCCAGCCGCTTCTCACCCGGACTTTTTCCCGCTCATCGTGCTGGATAGTCTGCTGGCGGGACCCAGCAACTTCAACATGTTCAGCGGCGGCATCTCGAACAAGACTTCCCGCCTCTACCGCGCCCTCGTGGACAAGGAATATGCCGTCAGCGTGTACGGCGGCGCTCATGCAACTGTGGACCCGTTTCTCTATTCGATTGTGTTGACCGTTCATCCCAAGCGCAAAGCGGAAGAAGCCCTCGCCGCTTTGGATCGGGAAATCGAACGCCTGCGCCGCGAAAAAGTGACCAAAGCCGAAATCGCCCGCGCCATCAAGCAGGCAAGAGCGCTCTTTGCCTACGGCAGCGAGAACATCACCAATCAGGCATTTTGGATGGGCTATTCGGAAATGTTTGCAGATTATGGCTGGTTCGAGTCCTACCTTGAGCGGCTGGCGGCAGTGACGGTCAAGGATGTTCAGCGCGTGGCGAACGAGTATTTCAAGCCGCAACGCCGTGTCGTTGGCACGTATGTCCCTCTGAATGGAGGACAGGCATGACATCCAAAAAAGTTCACACCGCACTGCCCGGTCCCAATGATATTTACCGTGAGGTTCTGCCGAACGGGATTACCGTGCTGACCCGCGCCAATTTCAACAGCCCGTCGGTGGTCATCAGCGGGTACTTCGACGCCGGGGCGTTGTTCGACCCGGACGAGAAACTGGGACTGGCTGATTTTGTCGCTTCGGCGTTGATGCGCGGGACGAAGAAGCACACCTTCGACGAAATGTACAATATCCTCGAATCCGCCGGGGCAAGTTTGGGGTTCAGCGCCGGGGTGCATAAATCGGGGTTCAACGGGCGCGCGCTTGCCGAAGATTTGTCTCTGCTGCTCGGTCTTTTAGCCGAAGCGCTCACTCAGCCGGCTTTTCCCAAAGCCGAAATGGAGAAATTGCGCGCGCAACTTTTGACCGGTCTTGCCATCAGCGCGGAGGACACATCCGAAATGGCTTCGGAGACCTTCGACAAAATTTTGTACCGCGACCATCCCTACAGCCGGCCGGAGGAGGGAACGCCCGAAACTGTAAAACGTATTACGCGCGATGATCTGGTGAAATTTCACGGCGAGTGTTACGGTCCGCGCGGGATGGTGATTGCCGTCGTCGGGGCGGTGGAGGCAGAGGAAGCCGTCAGACAGGTAAAACGCGCGTTGGGGGGCTGGCAGGTTCGAGGTCAGAAAGAACCGCCGGCGCTTCCCGATGTCAAGCCGCTGCGGAAGACGATCTCAAAGCATCATCGTATGCCGGGCAAGTCCCAGTCCGACATCGTCATTGGCACGAACGGTCCAAAGCGAAGAGACGCGGAGTACATGGCGGCTTCTTTGGGGAACAACATTTTGGGGCAGTTTGGAATGATGGGGCGCATTGGAGATGCGGTGCGCGAGCGGGCGGGCTTGGCGTATTACGCCTATTCGAGCCTGTATGCGGGGATTGGTCCCGGTTCGTGGGAGGTGAGCGCCGGAGTGAACCCGTCGAATGTGACCAGGGCAACCCGCCTGATTGTGGATGAGTTGAAACGCTTTGTGCAGGAGGGTGTGACGGAAGATGAACTTGCCGACAGCAAGGCGAATTTCATCGGGCGTTTGCCGCTTTCGCTTGAGTCGAACGGAGGGGTGGCGGGGGCGCTGTTGAATATCGAGCGGTATGGTTTGGGCATGGATTACTATCTGCGCTATGCCGATTTGGTGAACGCAGTGACGCGCGAGGAGGTGCTTTCTGCGGCGCGGAAATTCATTGACCCGCAGAGGCTGGCGATTGCGGTGGCGGGTCCATAGAGAGTAATTGGTAATTGGTAATTGGTAATTGGTGATTGGAGGATTGGCTTGAAACTTGCCACCGGCGTTGATTTGATAGAGATTTCGCGCATCGAGGAGGTGATTGCGCGTCACGGCAGACATTACCTCGAGCGCATCTATACGCCCGCCGAGTTGGAGCAATGCGGCAGGCGTATCGAGTCGCTGGCGGGGAGGTTTGCCGCAAAAGAAGCGGTGGCGAAGGCGTTGGGCTGCGGAATTGGGGATGTGACCTGGAAGGAAATCGAAATATTGGGCGACGAGCAGAACGCGCCGCAGTTGACTTTACATGGAGAAGCATTGAAGAGAGCAAATGAACTGGGGCTGTCCACGTGGTCGGTGAGCATCAGCCACAGTCAGAGTCATGCCGTGTCGTTTGTGGCGGCGATTGGGTGAAAAATGCCTCCCGTGAGCCAGTTTCACGGGAGGTGCAAGGGACAGGACTCGACTCGTGTCCGCGTTGCCGGGGTTATAGGTTATCTTCCACGCCAATCCAGAGGTGACCGGGTAGCACAGGGCGGTAGGCGCGGATGGTGATTTTTTCATCTTTCGGCGTTTGATCCTTCAACATGCTGGGGTGTACCAGGCACAGGTCAGGACGGCGTCCAAACTTTTTTTGGTAGTAGTCCATCGCCTTTTGAATCTTGACTTCCAGTGCAGTGGGGGAGTTATCGAACCACAACATTCCGGTGTGCATCACTGCCTCCTTTCAGCCCTGGCTGGGAATCCAAAATTTCAGCCAGCGGTTTCCTTCACGCAGAGTAAATTCGACGCCGGCGCTCAGCGTTCGCAAGCCGGCTCCGTCTGCTCCCAGTTTGCGGATATGTTCCGTGTTTTGGACTCGTCCGATAACCCGCGTGCGAAATGCGCCCAGCCAAGGTGCCATCGCGTCGAGACGGTGCGAGTTCAAGGTAATGATGGGCCACACGCGGCGCGCCGGTCCGCGCAGGAGGAGCCAGCGCAGGTTTTGAACTGCTTCCATGTCCATCTCGGCGACTGCTTCGAGATCGTCCAACAGGAGCAGGATGGACTGTTTGCTGGATTTATTTCCGTGCGCCCAGGATGCCAGCGAGAGGATGAAATCCTCCGCAGAGCGGTGGTGGAGAGAGAAAACGCCCACATTGTTCGGGACGTCCTCAATACGATTCCATTCATCGGGATGGCTGGTCAATGCGCCGAATTGCAATTGCTCCGCTGAATGCATTTGTCCTGCCGCCAGTGCAATCGTCTGAAGCAGGGCGGTCTTGCCGGTGCCAGGGTCTCCCGTGATCAATAAGGGACCCGGTAACGGGTCATGGAGATTCAGGAGTACCGGCAATTCGTCATACGCGACGCCGAGGAAGAGCGCCTCGGCAGGGAGGGGACCCAGCCCAGCCAGAACCTGACTCAGTGTGGGATGAGCAGGCGTCGGTGTGGGAAGGCGCGTTGTTTTCAATTCTGCTTGTATTTCGTTGAGCGCTTCCACCATTAAGTCATAACGGTGTATATCGTCATTTTCCATGGCTCCTCGCTTTCATAGAACGTATGTTCTAATATAAAACCGTTTTCCGTTCATGTCAAGAGGTGCGCTAATCAATTTTTCCATCGCCGCAATTCTTGACTTGCCCGGCGAATCCTGCTAAACTATCGCCCGCTCCCTTTGCGAGGGAGCAATTTAATTGCAAATTTACTTCCCCATCGGGCATGGCTTTGGTATAATCGCCCTGCTTAAATGGGTCTGCCGACGTAGCTCAATCGGCAGAGCACCCGCCTTGTAAGCGGGCGGTTACGAGTTCGATTCTCGTCGTCGGCTCTGATCATGCGTTGAAACCGAGTCGGCGCGTGAAGTTAACAATTCAATATTGACTTGGGCGGTTACCCAAGTGGCCAAAGGGGACTGACTGTAAATCAGTTGTCAGAAGACTTCGGAGGTTCGAATCCTTCACCGCCCACTATCCCGCAAGTGCGGGACAGCACGTTAAGCCCTCATAGCTCAGTCGGTAGAGCACACCCTTGGTAAGGGTGAGGTCACGGGTTCGAGTCTCGTTGAGGGCTCAATTGCTGAAATCAAGATCTGTGTCTATAAAAGGAGAAAAGACATGGCGAAGGAAAAATTTGATCGAAGCAAGCCGCATCTGAACGTGGGGACGATGG
>DYID01000040.1:0-19116 GCA_020723805.1 Anaerolinea sp.
GCGACGTGGACGGCATCTACCTCTCCTTCGACATGGACTCCCTCGATCCGCGCCACGCGCCCGGCGTGGGGACGCCCGTGCCCGGCGGGCTGACCTACCGCGAAGCGCACCTTGCCTGCGAGGTCATCGCCGAGACCGGCAAACTCATCGGCATGGACATGGTGGAGGTCAACCCCATCCTCGACGTGCAGAACCAAACCGCCATTGCCGCAGTGCAGTTCATCTGTTCGGCGCTCGGGTCGCGGGTGTGGGGTGGGTAGGAAAGGCTTCAGCGTGGAAACAGCAATTCGGACAGTGGCAGGTCCGTGTTAAGAGCGATGCGGGCTTGTTTCGCATCCCGAATGCGGCTACAATAGCATCATGACGACTTCGTATGGTCCCATCCTGATTGTGGAAGATGTGCCGAATGTTTTGGAACTGCTGGAGGTCACCCTGCGGTTCAAAGGCTATTCGGTGATTACGGCGCGCAACGGCGCAGAGGCGCTGGAAGTGGTTGCCAAAACGCGCCCGGTGCTGATCGTCACCGACATTCTGATGCCCAAGATGGATGGGTATGCTTTTGTCCAAAAACTGCGCATCAATCCGGAGACGCGCTCCATCCCGGTGGTGTTTTTATCGGCAACCTATGTGACGCCGGAAGATAAGCAGTTTGCCTTGAGCCTGGGAGCGGCGCGTTTCATGGAAAAGCCGATTGACACCGAAGACTTTCTGCTCACTGTAGCAGAGTTGGTGACGCAGCAGCCGTTTACCCAGCCTCAGCCGCTCGATATGGAAAAGTTCTACAACGGCTACCGCACGCGCCTGGAAGACAAACTGCGCCACAAAAATTCGCAAATTGCGCGCGCCGAACGCCTGCTTCCCACGCTCCCGCCGGACCAAAAGCCCGCTTTTGAGGCGCTGCTGCAACAGTCCATGCGCGACCGCGACGAGATCCAGGCGGAACTCTACGATATTTACAATACCATCGAAGCGTTGAAAAAGTGAATCGCGCCCTTCTCTTGTGAAGAAGGACGCCTGCCTGCCATAGAACGTCCCGAAGGTCTCCTGTTTGTCCAGCCTTCGGGACGATGTTTGAGGTCATTTTCCATGCTGCCCACACTGACTTATCTCGAAACGCTTGCCCGCCGGGCGGGTGACATCCTGCGCGAGGGTTACAACAAAGACCACAAGGTGGATTACAAGGGAGTGATTGACCTGGTCACCGAGGTGGATCATCAATCCGAAGCGTTCCTGCTGGGGGAGGTGCGCAGAGACTTTCCCTCGCATCATATTTTTTCGGAAGAGAGCGGGGTTATTGAGGGAAACAACGACCATATTTGGTACATTGACCCGCTGGACGGGACGGTGAATTACGCCCATCACGTTCCCATCTTCAGCGTTTCCATTGCTTACGCTTCTCACGGGACCGTGAGCCTGGGCGCCGTCTATGATCCGATGCGCGGCGAGATGTTTTTGGCGGAACGCGGCAAGGGCGCCTGGCTCAATGGACGCCCGCTCAAAGTGTCTGCGGTCACTGACCTGCAAAAAAGCCTGCTGGTGACCGGCTTTCCCTACGACGCCTGGAACACCGAACAGGACAATTTTGCCAACTTCGTGAAGTTCGCCAAGATGACCCAGGGCGTGCGCCGGCTCGGTTCTGCCGCACTGGATCTGTGCTATGTGGCAGCGGGGCGCTTCGACGGCTTCTGGGAACTGGCGCTCAAGCCTTGGGATGTCGCCGCAGGCGGGCTGATTTGCGAAGAAGCGGGAGGACGTGTGACCAACGTCCGCGGTGAGGCGGATTATATTTCCCCGCCTCAATCGGTGGTCGCCGCAGCGCCGGGCATCCATGCCAGGATGCTGGACGTGCTGCGTTCATAACAATCAGCGGTTCGTCATCCCTTTGGGCGCAGGCGGACGTTTTCGACCGTCTGCCTGTTTGGCTCTGTATTGTTGGGCATCTTGGAATTTGTCGCTCGAATGAGACAAACATCAGATGAAAAAATCCTATAAGTCAGTAAAATAGGAACAGGTTCATCCGCGCTATGCCCCCGCCCATTCCCATCAGCAAAACCAAGATCGTCGTTCCCAGCCGCCGCGCCGACCTGCTCTCTCGCCCGCGTCTGCTGGAAAGTTTGAAGTCTCTCCTCGACAACAAACTCATCCTGCTCTCGGCGCCCGCCGGTTACGGCAAGACCTCCCTGCTGGTTGACCTGGCTCACCATGTCGAAATGCCGGTCTGCTGGCTCTCGCTTGATCCGCTCGACCACGACCCTCAACGATTTTTCGCCTACCTGATTGCCTGCATCTCTGAACGCTTTCCCAAGGTGGGGGAGGTTTCCCGCAGCCGCCTGCGGCGTTCCAATTCCATCGAGCATGACATGGAAGCAATTCTCGTCCTGCTCACCAACGAAATCTACGACAATGTCGAAGAAGACTTCCTCCTGATCCTGGATGATTTCCATCTGCTCGATGACGTGCCGGTCATCTCCTCGCTGGTCAATCGCTTTCTCAACCTGGTCGTCGAAAACTGTCACGTCATCATCTCTTCGCGCACCCTGCCCTCCCTGCCCGATGTCACCCTCATGATCGCCCGCGAACAGGTGGCGGGGCTGAGCCACATAGATTTGGCGTTTCAGCCCGTTGAACTTCAGGCGCTCTACGCCCAGAACTATCGCCAGAGCCTCTCCGATGAAACCGCGCGGGAATTCGTGGCGCAAACCGGCGGCTGGATCACCGGCATGGTGCTTTCCAACCTGCCCGGCATGCCGCGCGTTTCGGGGGTGGATACCTTTTCCTATCTCGGTCAACAGGTTCTGGATCGTCAGCCGCACCATATCCGTGAATTTCTCCTGCGCACCTCCCTGCCAGAAGAATTCAACGCCCAGTTTTGCGCGATGGTGTTGGGTCCGCTCTATCCGGACCCGCCCAACTGGTACGACCTCATGAGCTTCATCCTCGAAAAGAACCTGTTCGTCCTCCCGCTCGATTCGGACGGTCGCTGGCTGCGCTATCATCCGCTCTTTCGGGAGTTCCTGCAAAAACGTCTGCGCGAGGAACGTCCTCACGAGGTGCGCCCCATTCTGGAGCAGATGGTGAAAGCCTACGAGAAACTGGGCGAATGGGAAAAAGCCTACCATACCTGCCGCGAACTGAATGACCTCGAGGCGCTGGCAGAGGTCATCGAACATGCCGGCACGCCGATGTTGCAAAATGCGCTGGTTACTTTGGAAGGCTGGATCAACAGCCTGCCGCCTGCCATGCTCCACACCCGCCCTGGTCTGATTTCTTTGCAGGGTCCCATCCTTGCCGTCAAGGGTAAGTTGCAGGAATCGAAAGAACTGCTGGACAAGGCGGTTTCCCTCTTCCGCCAGACGGAGTCGGTGGAAGGGTTGACCGTTGCCCTCATCCGCCGCGCCAATACGCTTCGTTTGTTAGGAAATTATTCATCTGCGCTGGATGATATTGAACAGGCTTTGCGGCTCTCTGCATCAGATGTTTCCTTGCAGTTTTATCATGCGGAGGCGTTGCGTTTGAAAGGGTTGTGTCTATTCCGACTGGGAAACCCTCGTCAGGCAATCGAAGCGCTGGAGCATTCCTTGTCGCTTTATTCTGTCATGAAGGAAACTGCACGAATCCCCATCGTGTTGATGGAGACGGGGCTGGTGTATCATACGCTGGGCAACATTCATTCTGCGCGGACTTCTTATCAAAAAGCCCTGCAAATCAAGCAGGCAGAAGGCGATGTTTTTTACCAGGCAGATATTTTGAACAACCTGGCTGTGTTGTATCATCAGTCGGGCGAGTATGAACTTGCCGCGGAAACCTTTGAACTGGGGTTAGCCTGCGCCCGCAAAAGCCGCAACCCCCGCACCGAAGCCCTCATCCTTGCCGGTTTGGGCGACTTGTACAGCGAAGTGGAAATCTTCGACGCCGCCTCCCAGGCGTATGTCCAGGCGGAGGCGGTGGCGGGCGACCTGCCGGGACAGTACATTGCCAATTATTTGGTCATTGCCAGAGGCAGCCTGGCACTTGCACAGGGAAAACTGGCAGAAGCAGAGTACATCATTCAGGAATTTCAAGAACAGATTCGAGATAGTCAGTCGGTATATGAGCAGGGGTTATGGGCGCTGTTTCAGGGAAAGTATCATCTCTTCAAGGGAGAAGAGAAACAAGCAATGTTATTTTTGGATGAATCCAAACGCCTATTCATTCGAGATGGACGGAACTTGGAAGCGGAAGCGAGCGCGATCTGGCTGGCGGCGGCTTATGATGCGGCGGGTGAAAAAGAAAAAGCGCGAAGCGAAGTGCAGGAATTGCTCTCTGCCAACACTTCCCCTCATCATACGCTGCTTGTGGTCGTGCGACAGGCGCTCCCCTGGCTGACAGGATTTCATCAGAGTGATGCTCTGCTGGAACGCCGCCTGCACAGCCTGATCGAAAAGGCGCAGCGCTTGAACTCGAAACTGCCAGCCATCCGCCGAACCTTGCGGCGGCATACCAGTTATATTCAAGTGCCTTCCGCCACGCTCATGATTCGCGCATTTGGAATTCCGGAAGTCAGCGTTAGCGGCCGCCTTGTGACCATGTCTCAATGGCGCACGCAATCGGTGCGCGACCTGTTCTTCTATTTTCTCTATCGTCAGGAGGCGGTCACAAAAGAACAGATTGGTTGGGCGCTTTGGCCCGAAGTTGAGGACTCCCTGGGATTGAAAAAACGCTTCAAGAACGAAATCTACCGCCTGCGGCGCGCTGTGGGACGTGATGTCATCGTGTTCGAAGAGGAATATTACCGCTTCAACCGCGACTTGGATTATGAGTATGATGTGGAGGCGTTCGACTCCCATGTACAACGGGCGCATAAAACCTCAGACCTCTTGACGCGCATCGAACACTTACAAAAGGCTGTGGACCTGGTGCGTGGTCCCTATCTGGAGGATGTCGCCGGCGATTGGGCAGTGACGGAGAGAGAAAGGCTGAAGCAGGCGTATGCCGCCGCGCTCGAAGAGTTAGCGTACTTGTACCTGGATGCTAATCAACTGGAACAATGCCTTTCTATTTGTCATCGGGCGCTCAGGCATAACCGTTTTCACGAAACCATCTATCAAATCGAAATGCGCGCTCTTGCGGCATTGGGGGACCGTCCCGCCGTTGTACGCCGCTACCAAGCCTGCAGGGAAGCGATGCAGGAATTGGGGGTTCCCGTTTCGGCAGAAACGGAAAAAATCTATCGGCAATTGGCGTTTTAGGCGTTTCACTTGATGATTCACGAGCCAGTATATATGGGGGTAATGCCCGATTTTTTCGGGCATATCTTCTGTATTTGGGGTGTTTCGCACCCTCTATCCAGTTTAGAGCGCTTTTTTTGCATCCTGTTTTGCATCCTGGGGGGATATATTATGCTGTCAACTTCAAACCCGAAAGAAAGAGGTGTTTCATGAACAACCAACTCGCCCAACTCGTGTGCTTCGTCAGCAAGATTGACCGCCGCTACCTTCAGTTTGCCCATCTTGCCCTTGCGCTCTTTGTCGCCATTGTCGTCCAGGGTCCCACCGACGGCAGCATTGGTCCGGTTCGGTAATTTTTAACGAGCCTGGCGCTAGAGAGACCCCAATGGCACTTCTCACGCTGGAAACCCGGCCCCTTACTTCTCACGACTACCAAAGACCCACCATGGACCGTTCCGGCATCCATCGTGTTTTCACCGCAGCCATTGTCAACAGCCAGTTTCGCGAGAAACTGCTGCGTGAACCGGAAATGGCGCTGGCGGGCGGCTACCTGGGACAGACCTTTGCTCTCACCGACCAGGAACGCACAATCATCAGCAATGTGCGTGCCAGTAACCTGACCGACTTTGCCCAAAAGGTCAACCAGGCGCTCAAGGCATTGTAACCCTGAAAAGATCATCAGTCCCGGCTTGCCGGCTGATGTCAGACCAGGTGACGCGGCGGAATGGGGACGCAGTGACAAGGGAATCACTGCGCCCCGCGTCCGCTGGTCTGGACGGTTCTTTGGCGTTGGGTGATACGAACTGTCGAGATTGTGAAGATGAGCATACTGACCCTTTCATACGAGCCTCTTCACGTTTTCTGGCAGGAGGATCGCCTGATTCCCAAGGACCTTCCTGATTTGGACGGAGTGAATCACTTGGATCTGTCGCTGGATGAACAAAGGCTCGGAGATTCCCTGCAGGTGTTCGCCGACCTGCTTTTTGTCGTGGACGAAAAAGGTTCCATCCTCGATTGCCGTTTTGGCGACTCGGCTGCCTACTCCGAAGCCTGTGAACAAGTCCACAGTAAGGGGTTGAATGACATTTTATCTACCGAAGCAAGAGACAGACTCAGGCAATATCTCTCTGAACAGCGGCAGCCAACCAAACCAGCCTCCTTCGAATTTCCCCTCATGCTGGGAGGACGCGAATTGTGGTTCGACGCCAGGCTGGTCGGCGCCTCGAACTCACAACTGATCCTCTCTGCCCGCGACATCACCAAATACAAACAAACCGAATACCGCCTCAAGCGGCAGTTACAGCGCATCAGCGCTCTGCGCTCCATAGATTTTGCCATCGCCTCCGGGCTGGACCTGAACCTGCTCCTGTCCATTTTGCTCGATCGCGTCATCGAAACCCTACGCGTGGATGCCGCCGATGTCCTTTTGCTCGATCCAAAACTAAACGAGTTGACCTACGCTGCCGGCAAGGGGTTTCGCACCAACATTCTCCAGCACACCCGTCTCAGACCTGGGCAGGGACATGCCGGCAAAGTCGCATTAGAACGCAGAATCGTAACCATTTCCGATCTCACAAAAGGCAATACCGACTTCGAGCGCCTGCCTTTGTTTCCCAGCGAAAAATTCATCGTCTATTTCGGGGTGCCGCTGATTGCCAAGGGGCGGGTGTTGGGCGTGCTGGAAATCTTTCATCGCTCGCCGCTCCACGCCGATGAAGACTGGATGGACTTCCTGAACATCATCGCCGGGCAGACTGCCATCGCCATAGACAGCGCCATGATGTTCAAGGAATTGCAAAAAGCCAATTTTGAATTGAGCCTGGCGTACAACGCCACGATTGACGCTTGGTCGCGCGCGCTGGATTTGCGCGGCAAGGAAACGGAAGGACATACCCGGCGCGTGACCGACCTCACCACCCGCTTTGCCACCCTCCTGGGCGTGAAAGATTCCGACCTGCTTCATATTCGCCGCGGAGCCACACTGCACGACATCGGTAAAGTGGCGATACCCGATGAAATCCTCTTCAAGCCGGCTCCACTCAATCAGGATGAATGGCAAATCATGCGCCAGCACCCCAAATATGCGGTGGACCTGCTCTCGCCCATCAAATATCTCGAAAAAGCCACCGAAATTCCCCACTGGCATCATGAGAAATGGGATGGCAGCGGCTACCCCGATCATCTGGGCGGCGAAGAGATTCCCTTCTCGGCGCGCCTGTTTGCCCTCGTGGATGTGTACGAAGCGCTCACGTCCGACCGTCCATACCGCAAGGCGTGGGCAAAACAGGATGCCATTCACTACATCGAAAATCAAGCCGGCAAACACTTCGACCCTCGTCTTGTGCCGGAATTTCTCAATTTGGTCAACGCCAACGGTTTTTGATGGAGTGTTCAATGTCGTGGGCTTAGCCACAGAGAGCGCAGAGATTTTGAGATTTTTCTCAGGGGTCCCTGTGAGCTCTGTGGCAGAAAAATCTTTAGCCCATTCTTTTAGACGCTCTTTTTTTAAACACCACTTGACCGTCAAATTTATTTGAGATAGAATACTGCCCTGCCTGCCCTCGTAGCTCAGTGGATTAGAGCGCTTGCTTGCGGAGCAATAGGTCGCGTGTTCGAGTCGCGCCGAGGGCGCTGGTTCAATCAGGAGCGGAGACCCCGCTCCTTTTCGTTAAACTCACTAAACCGAATCAAGCCACATGGGAAAAGCACAAATACTCTTGACAAACGATGATGGAATCCGTTCTCCCGGTTTGTGGGCAGCCGCTGCCGCGCTCTCGGAGCTGGGATTTGTCACGGTTGCCGCACCGCGCGACCAATCCTCGGGCATGGGGCGCAGCCTGCCGAATACGTCCGATGGGATCGTGCAGGAGGAGCGGGTGCAGGTCAACGGTCAGGAATGGAGCGTGTTTGCCGTGGGCGGAAGTCCTGCTCAGGCAGTCCTGCATGGTGTGTTGGAAGTCCTGAAGTTCAAACCGGATTTGGTTGTGTCGGGCATCAATTATGGGGAAAATGTCGCTTCGGGCATCACCATCTCAGGCACGGTCGGAGCGGCGATGGAAGCCGCCTCGCTGGGAATTCCAGCCTTGGCTGTCTCTTTGGAGACCGATTCGAAGTATCACCTGTCCTATTCCGAGGATGTCAATTTTTCGGTTGCCGCCGGCTTTGCGAAATATTTTGCAGGGTTACTCCTGCAAAAGAAATTCCCTGCCGATGTGGATTTGTTGAAAGTGGATGTCCCTTGGGGGGCGACGCCGGAGACCCCCTGGCAGTTGACGCGCGTTTCCCGTCAGCGATACTATGAACCGGTCGCACCGCAGAGACGCTCGTGGAGCGAACCTGCCCTGATTGGCTATCGTCAGGCTGGCAGGCTGGAAGATGAGCCGCAGGATACCGATGTGTATGTTTTGCGCAAAAAGCGCTGGGTGTCCGTCTCGCCGTTGAGTTTGGACCTCACCTCCCGTGTGGATTTCGACGAACTCGATCGGTTGATGCGGGATGGATGAAAACGAGGACGCCGCCAATTGGCGGCGTCCTTTGGCAACGATATTTTAGTTGAAGTGGGGACGGAAGTGGGCAATCAGTTTTTCCTTGGGCATGTAACCGGTCACACGCTCTTTGACCTCGCCGCCCTTGATGAACAGCAGGGTGGGGATGCCCATTACGCCATATTTCATGACCAGGTTGGGGTTTTCGTCTGCGTCAATTTTCACCACTTTGACCTTTCCATCCCATTCGCCCGCCAGTTCCTGAACCACCGGGTCCAGCATTTTACAGGGCTGACACCAGACGGCGCTAAAGTCCACCAGCACAGGCTTATCGGTTTCCAGCACTTCGCTTTGAAATGTTTTCTCGTTTACGTGTATGATTTCAGCCATAGAACCTCCGCCTCGATGGACGCCGTGTTGCGTGCGCCTCTTACGTTGACGGTGATACTTTCCCGTGATAGAATGCAGACCGCTTTCGCAAGGGCGCGTAGCTCAACGGCAGAGCAGTGGCCTTTTAAGCCATTGGTTCAGAGTTCGAATCTCTGCGCGCTCATCATCCAATCCTCCGCTGGGAGGATTTTGTTTTTAGGGCTCTCCCGTTTCTGGCGGGATGATTGACAGGCTCACCATCTTTAACCACAGATTTCACGGATTTTCACTGATGTTCCTTGGCAATCCGTGTAAATCAGTGAAATCCGTGGCAAGGTTTTTGGATAGAGCGATAAAGTATTTTGTTGTTGGTTTCAGCTGTCGTGAATTCCTTGACTGCGCAGGCGCAGAGGGGGATATTTTAAGCATGTCGTTGACTTCATAGCCGAACACACGTGCTATAATCTTTTTCGTCCCATAGTTGCCAGGAAAAGGACCCCCGCCAAGTTTCCCGGCGGCTATTTGACCCTCAGGCTGTCTGACCATGAGTTTTGCCCACCTTCACGTACATACCGAATATTCCCTGCTCGACGGCTTCTCGAATATCAAGAAGCTGATCAAACGCGTCAAAGAATTGGAGATGCCGGCGGTGGCGATCACCGACCATGGCACGATGTTTGGCGTGATGGATTTTTACAAGGCGGCGACCGAGGCGGGCGTCAAGCCAATTATCGGCGTGGAGGCTTATATGGCGGCGCGTACCATGCGCGACCGCGACGCCAAACTCGACCGCACCTCCTCCCACCTGCTTCTGCTGGCAGAGAACGAGACGGGATACAAGAACCTGCTCAAAATCTCTTCCGCCGCGCAGTTGGATGGGTTCTACTATTACCCGCGCATTGACCATGAATTCCTGGCGGCTCATTCCGAGGGGTTGATTTGCACTTCCGGGTGCATGTCGGCTGAGATTCCGCGGCTGCTTTTGGAGGAAAAGCCCGAAGAAGCCGTCCGCCGCATGAATTGGTATTACGATGTTTTTGGTCCCGACCGCTTCTTCGTCGAGTTACAGCAGCACAACATCAAGGAAATCACGGAACTGAACCGCAAACTGGTCGAACTGGGGGCGCGGTATTCGGCGAAATTCGTCGCCACCAACGACGTGCATTACATCAACCAAAGCGACGCGCGTTATCAGGATATTCTGCTTGCCATCCAAACGAATGCCGCCCTGGACGATAAAGATCGTATGCGCATGACCGACGACTCATACTACCTGCGCACGCCGCAGGAAATGAGTCAACTGTTTGCGGAAGTGCCCGAGGCGCTCAGTAACACGCTTCTGATTGCCGAACGCTGTCATGTGGATTTGGGCTTCAAAGGCTATCACCTGCCCGATTTCCCGGTGCCGGCAGGATTCACGGCGCAGTCTTACCTCCGTCACTTGTGCGAGCAGGGGGCGAGGAAGAGGTATGGGGAACGCGCAAACAGTCCTCAGGTCCGCGAGCGACTCGATTATGAGCTGGGCGTCATTCACAACATGGGCTTCGACGCTTACTTCCTCATCGTTTGGGACCTGTGTCGTCATGCCAGAGAAAACGGTATTTGGTACAACGCGCGCGGTTCCGCGGCAGGTTCCATCGTCGCCTATGTCCTCGAGATTGCTCTGGTGGACCCGCTTCATCACAACCTGCTGTTCGAGCGCTTCCTGAACCCCGGGCGTATCTCGATGCCCGATATTGACTTGGATTTCCGCGACGACCGTCGCAGTGAGATGCTCGAATATTGTGTTCGCAAGTATGGCGATGATAAAGTGGCACAGATCATCACCTTCGGCACGATGGGCACCAAAGCTGCCCTGCGCGATGTGGCGCGCGTGATGAACATTCCGCTCCCGGAAGTGGACCGCGTGGCGAAACTGGTTCCTTTCGTTTCAGGGCGCAACACCACCATGGAAGATGCGCTGGCAGTGCCGGAGTTCAAAAAGATTTACGATGAGCAACCTCACCTGCGTGAGTTGATTGACACCGCCGCCAAAATGGAAGGCACAGTGCGCAATGCAGGCACGCACGCCGCCGGCGTGGTCATTTCAGACAAGCCCATCATCGAATACCTGCCGCTGCACCGTCCCACCTCCGGCTCGGAAGAAACGCCCATCAAAACCGTCACGCAGTTCGAAATGGGCATCCTCGACTCGCTCGGCATGTTGAAGGTGGATTTCCTGGGGCTGATTACGCTCACCGTCATGGCAAAAGCCTGTGACATGATCGAGAAGCGGCACGGCATCCGCTACAACCTGAACAACATCCCGCTCGACGACCCCAAAGCGTTCGAACTGCTGGGCAGCGGGCAGACCGCCGGAGTCTTCCAGGTGGAAGGCGGCGGCATGACGCGCTGGCTCGTGCAGATGAAGCCCAAGACGCTGGACAACATCATCGCCATGGTGGCGCTGTACCGCCCCGGTCCCATGCAGTTCATCCCCGATTACATCGCCCGTATGCACGGCGAAGCGGAAGTGGAATACCGCCACCCCAAACTCGAACCCATCTTCAAGGATACCTACGGCATCCCGGTCTATCAGGAACAGTTGATGCGCGCGGCTGTCGAACTTGCGGGCTACACCCCCTCCGAGTCCGATGAATTGCGCAAGGCGATTTCCAAGAAGAAAAAGGAAGACATCGAAAAGCACCGCGCCAAATTCGTGGCGGGCGCAGTCAAGAACGGCATAGACAAGGAAACCGCCGAAGCCATCTACAGCGACTGGGAGGAGTTTGCGCGTTACGGCTTCAACAAATGTTTGCCCGGCGATGTGGAAGTGCTGGATGCATCCACGGGGCGTCTGGTGAAAGTGGAGGATTTGTATCGCGGCGCTGAAACGATCAAAGACACTCTATCCTGCGACATCGCCTCTCTGAAATTGAAAAACCAGGCGGTGGTGCGGGTCATGGATAACGGCGTCAAACCCGTTTTCCGTTTGACCACGGCGCTGGGGCGCGTCATCGAAGCAACAGACAATCATCCGTTTTTCACGATTCACGGCTGGCGTCAATTGGGCGAACTACAGCCCGATGATTTCATCGCCGTTCCCCGCGTGATTCCGGTCGAGGGAAAGGACGAATGGCAAGACCATGAAGTGATTGCCCTGGGTCATTTGCTGGCGGAAGGGAATCTTTGCCATCCGCACTCCGTGTATTTCTACAGTCAGGATGCGGAGCAAGTGGATGATTTCGTCCGCGCCGCTAATTCCTTCCAGAACGTCAATTGTACGGTGGCGGTACATAAGAATACTTTCTCTGTTTACGCCGCCCGCGCGGACAAGCGTTTCGAGCCAGGCATTTTCACCTGGAGCCGTGAATTGGGTTTGTTGGGCAAGAACGCGCGCACAAAGGAAATCCCCGCTCCGGTCTTTGCGTTGACCAACCGTCAGATCGGGTTGATGCTCAGCCGCATGTGGGAGGGCGATGGGCATGTGGATGTGCGCGGGCGCAGCCTGTATTATGCTACCGCCTCGAAACGGCTGGCTTCACAACTCCAGCATTTGTTGCTGCGCTTCGGCATCATCAGCCGCCTTCGCACCGTCGAATTTCCATACAAGGAAGGACGAATCGGCTATCAGGTCTTTGTCACCGGGCATGAAAATATCGGCGTGTTTGCAGAGAAAATTGGCTGTTATTTCATCAGCCAAAAGCGCAAGCAGTCCCTGGCAGAACTAGCCGCGAAGGTCCCGCCCGCTACCGCAGGCACAAAGGATGTTATTCCGGTCGCTGCCGTCAAGGAGCATGTTCGTTCCGCCAGGGAACAGGCTGGCATCACATGGAACGAATTGAGCGCGCACACCGGCATCGCTCCGCGTGAGTTTTATCCAACCAACTCGGCAGGCAAAATTGGTTTTGGAAGGAATACCTTGCGGCGCTTGGGAAATTATTTCGATGACCCCCAAATCAAACGCTTTGCCGAAAGTGACCTGTATTGGGACCGCGTTGCTTATATCGAATACGTTGGCGAAAAACAGACCTACGACCTTGAAATTTCCGAAACGCATAATTTCATCGCAAACGATATTCTCGTTCACAACAGCCACGCCGCCGACTACGGCGTCATCGCCGTCGAGACCGCCTTCCTCAAGGCGCACTATCCCGCCGAATTCATGGCGGCGACCCTCACCGCCTCCGCGAGCCAGACCGAGAAAGTTGCCCTCTACGTGGCGGATGCCCGCGCGATGGGCGTGCCGGTCCTGCCGCCCGAAATCAACGCCTCTGCCTGGGACTTCGAAATCGAAGACATTGACGGCAAGCCGCACATCCGCTTTGGCTTCAGCGCCGTCAAAAACGTGGGCAAGGGCGCCGTTGACCTCATCGTCAACGAACGGGAGAAAAACGGCAAATTCAAAGACCTCAACGACTTTGCCCGCCGCGTGGACCTGCGCGCCGTGGGCAAGCGCGCCCTCGAATGCCTTATCAAAGTCGGTGCGCTGGATGCCTTCGGCAGCCGCCCTGCCCTGCTCGCCGCGCTCGACCGTCTCGTTTCCATCAGCAACAATCACTTCCGCGCCGCCGAAGCCGGGCAAATGTCCCTCTTTGGCGATACCACTGGCGTCGTCGAAGAAATCACCCTGCCCGAAGTCAACAACGTGGACCGCCGCGAAATGCTCGGCTGGGAACGCGAACTCATCGGTCTCTACATCTCCGACCATCCCCTCACCCCCTATCAGGACACCTTCCGCCAGATCGTCAGTTACTTCTCCGCCCAACTGAGCGAGGCGCAGCACGAAGAAAAAGTGCGCGTGGCGGGTCTGGTCACCAGCGTCCGCCCGTACATGACCAAGACCAACAAACCAATGGGCTTTGTCACCCTCGAAGACATTCAAGGCAACATCGAACTCGTCCTCTTCCCGCGCACCTGGGAGAAGACGCGCGAACTGCTCACCGTTGGTCAAATCGTCATCGTCGAGGGCAAGGTGGATGCCAACAGCCAGCCGCCGAAGATTTTGGTGGATACTGTGCGGACGGAAATCAAAATCCTCGAGCCTCTGAAGGACGCTGCGCCTCAATCCAAGCCGATGCCTGATTCTGCCTTAGAGGCATTCTCGCAGCCCAAGCCGGATAGCCACGTCAAACCCCTTGCGGTTCAATCCAAACAACCCAAGCCGATTACCGCGCCGCAAAAACAGCCGGTCATGCAGGCGGCGGAAAGTCCGGTAGAGTATGTACCCGCATCCCCTCCATTGCCGAAAGGAACGGAGGGGGCAGAGGGGGGCTGGGACGACATGCCGCCCCCGCCCGATAACTTCCCCGAAGGCTGGGAGACGCAGTGGCAGCCGTCGTTCGAGGAGGCGGTTATCGCCGCGCGCCCCGAGCCAAAGTTCAGCAAAAAGGAAGCGGTTACGCCGCCGCGCGTTCAGTTGGAAAAAGTCCCGGCGGTGACTGCGGATGGGGAGGAGGAGCAGGCTGAGGCGGAGCGTGAAGCAGTGGTCGCGTCGCTGAAATCCCTTTATGTCCCGCTGATCAAGGAAGAGGAGAAGGATCATCCGCCGAAACAAATCACGGTCAACCTGCGCGCCTCGGGAAATAAAGAGGCAGACCGCCGCCAAATCAAGACGATTTACGGCACGCTGATTTCATTCCACGGGCGCGACAAGTTCAGTTTTCAGATTTTTGAGAACGGCGGCAGACACCTGATAGACTTCCCCAACGACACCACACGCATCTGCCCCGAACTGCTCCAGCGCCTGCGAAAACTGCTGGGAGGGGAAAACTGGCAGGTGGATGAGATTACCTTTCAGTGAGACACAGCCGGCGCTGTGTCTTTTTTTTTGTGCGCTTTGACGTATGCGCATGTGGGTGTGTATAATGTAATCAAGGAGTTGTTATGCAAAATTTACAACGGGTAAATTTGCTGCTGGAACGCCGTCAGCGTGAAGCGTTGGAACGTCTGGCAGTTCAGAAGAAACGCAGTGTCAGCGATCTGGTGCGGGAGTATATTGCGGCTGGTTTGCGCGAAGATTACAGCCGCGAGAGGGAAAGAACACTCGCCCTTGAACATGCGCGGGCGCTCAGCGTGCGCATCCTGAAGCGGCGGAAGGGTAAGCCGCTTACCGATTCGGTCAAGGTCATCGAAAAAATCCGTGCGGAGCGGACGAATGAGTTATTGGGTCGTGGACGCTAATATTGCAGTGAATACGGTTTTGAGCGCGACCGATAATCTGCTCGCATTCTGGGAGAGGGTTGATCGCGAGCAAATTATCCCCAGTGCGCCGCGGTTATGGATCAGTGAAGTTACCTCTGCGCTCCGCTTTTGGGTCTCGCAAAAAGAATTGACTCAGGACGAAGCGGAAGACGCCTTGCGCACCATTTACAGATTGCAATTCGAGATTGTTGATGAAGATGAGGAACTGAGTCTTCGTGCCTTAGAACTGGCAGGCAAACTAGGGCAGTCCAGAGCGTATGATGCTTTTTATCTTGCGCTGGCGGAAAAATTAAAGGCTGAATTCTGGACGGCAGACAGCCGTCTGGCGAATCGTTGCCGAAAGGATTTGAAATTTCACTGGGTGCATTCGTTGGAAGAGATCTAATTTTGTTCCCTCACCGCATTGCACATCTCGCAATCTTCCCGCTGGCAGAGTAAAGCCAGCGGGTTTCTTTTGAGTAACTCTACTGTCACTTGTAACAGGCGTTTGACGGGAACCGCCTGAAGGAACGCGCCGCCGTCCAGGTCCACGCGGCGGGTGTGGAGGCGCAAATACTCTTCGATGGCGTTGAAGCCGGTGGAGTCGCCGGGATAGCCGGGACATTCGACGATGCGCCCGCCTGTCACCGCCCAGCGGACGAACTGCTTGCGCCCGGCAAGTTTTTCGCCGTAGTGGATGCTGGTGTTTGCCGAGTGATCCACGTTGATGAGCAGGACCCAGCCGTCCCGTTCTGCCAGCGCGCCGATGGGGGCAAGCGGGTCGAACAGGGTTTGGGTGAGCAGAATTTCATCCACATCCACGCCGGCAAAGGAGAGGATAGGATGCGACGTGCGCAGAATGTCTTTTTCGTGGAGCAGTTGCAGGGGCAGTGCGCCCATCAGCGGGTCGGGAGGCATGGCAGAGTGGAACGGCTCCGCCATTTTGTTGAGGTCTCTGCCGCTTCCGTAGGTGATGCCGTTGTTGGGCGGACCGACGCCCGGCGTGACCATGGTCTTGTAGGTGAAGGTGGGCATGAGGATGCCGCCGAAGGTATCGCGCAGTGCGCGGAGGAGGACGCCGGGTCCGCCGTGGATGCCGCCAAACTTTTTGAGCGAAGCATGGACGATGAGCGGCTTGCCCGCCAAGCCCAGTTGACGGCAGGCATCCTTCAGATCGGCGTAGCCTACCATGCTATCTTCCCGTCCACTGCGGTTTGCGTTTTTCCACGAAGGCTTGCATACCTTCCTTCTGGTCGGCAGTCTCGAACAGGTCGTAGAATGTCTGCTTTTCTGCGGCGAGCCCCTCGCTGAGGGGGAGTTCGTAGGCGGCGTTGATCATTTTCTTGGCGGCGCGCACAGCCAGGGGGGCGCGTGAGGCGATCTCTTCTGCCAATTGGAGCGCCTCGTTCAGGTAGTCGCTTGCCGGCGCAACGCGGTTGACCAGCCCAGATTGCAGCGCTTCCTGTGCCGTCAGCGTGCGGTTGTTGAGGATCATCTCCATGGCGAGGGCTTTGCCCACCGCGCGCGTGAGGCGTTGTGTGCCGCCGGCGCCGGGGATGACGCCGATGGTGATTTCGGGCTGACCGAATTTGGCGCTTTCGGAGGCGACGATCATGTCGCAGGCGAGGGCGATTTCGCATCCGCCTCCCAACGCCCAGCCGGAGACGGCGGCGATGACCGGTTTCTCCACCGCGCGGATTCTGTCGAAGACCCCCACATGGTCTGCCGTCCTCATTTCCTGCGCCGATTTTCCCGCCATCTCCTTGATGTCGGCGCCGGCGGCAAAGACTCTTTCATTGCCCGTGACGACCATCGCACCGACGGCGTCGTTCCGGTCGAAGGCTTCGAGTGCGTCCATGAGTTCGGTCATCAATTGACGGTTGAGGGCGTTCATCGCCTGCGGGCGGTTGAGCGTAATCAGCCCCACGCGCCCGCGGATTTCGGTGAGTATCGTTTCGTATGGCATGGTATCTCCTGTGATTGTTCGCAAGGTTCGCCTCGAACCAATGCTGGAGAGCGTCTCTTGCGCTTGCCTGGGCACTGCTTATTTTGACTGTACTTGCTTTCAAGCGCCATTTGATTTTACATGAGATTATGCTACCATTGAAAGAAATTTACGCCACAGGAGACAACATGGAAACCTTATTGACACTTCACTCCATCATTCGTTGGGGGATTGTGCTGATTGGTCTGTTTGCGCTGGTCAAGTTTTTGATTGGCTGGATGCGCAAGAGTGCATTCACCAAAATGGATCGCGGTCTTTCCGCCGGCTTCAGCGGCTTGATGGATTTACAGGTGACGCTGGGATTCATTCTGTTCTTTTGGAGCGGTTTGAGCGGCGGAGGCTTTCCCCTTTACCGCATCGAACACATGACCGTGATGCTGGTCGCCGCCATTCTGGGACATTTACCCGCCTTTCGAAAAAATGCGGAGAACAAGTTTGCCGTTGGGCTGGCGGCGGTGATTGGCGCACTCGTGCTGGTCTATATCGGCGTGGCGCGTCTGCCCGGCGGCTGGAGCCGTTGAGGATGCGGCACGGCGTAGGATGCGTTCTCTAACGCATATCGTTTTGCGGCAATCGAAACCGTTAACTTTAGAGAGGAGCGACCATGACCGCGAAAGCGAAGAAAGCGAGGGGCATCACCCGTTCCAAGCGCCTGCTCACCACGAAAGAGATTGCGGAGGCAAGGCAGTATTTCGCCTCGAATCGTCTGCTGCTCAACCCGCCCATCAAGCGCGCGGCGTATTCCGACCGCACTGCCTGGGTGATGGCTTCGCTGGCGCAGTTGGTCTATGAGCGTTTCGAGCGGGGTGGCAAAGAGAGGGAAATGCTCATCGAAAAACTCAGGGGCGGCGGCTTCAAACTGATCGGCGAATTCAACTCCCCCGAAACGGATACACAGGCATTCCTGGTCTCGAACGATGAATATGCCGTGCTTGCCTTTCGCGGCACCGAAGTGACCAAAACCAAAGATGTCATCACCGATGCGCGTGTCTTCAAAATTTCCGCCATCGAGGGCAGAGTACACAAGGGATTTGCGGAGGCGTATCGCAGTGTCGAGCCGCAGATACTGGACGGATTGAAAAAGGTGCGCGGACTGCCGCTCTACATCACCGGGCATTCGCTGGGAGCGGCGCTGGCGACCATCGCCACTCAGCATCTCGAAGGCGACCCCTCTTGGCGCGATGAAATTGCCGCGTGCTATACCTTTGGCAGTCCGCGCGTGGGCGACGCCGAATTCGACCGCGAGTTCAAGTCATCCATCTATCGCGTCGTCAACACCACCGACATCGTCACGATCATTCCACTGCTCTCGATGGGGTTTATCCACATCGGCGATGTGCGCTTTCTCGAGCCCGACATGGGCAGTATCCGCCGCGGCATTCCCATTCTGCGGCGGATGTTCTTCTTCCTCATGGCGGCGTTCAGGCTGTTCGGTCCGCTGGTGGGGGATCACGCCATTGCGGAGTACCGCAGAAAACTGGAAGC
Source organism: Anaerolinea sp. (assembly GCA_020723805.1). GTDB lineage: Bacteria > Chloroflexota > Anaerolineae > Anaerolineales > Villigracilaceae > Defluviilinea. The sequence goes on from DYID01000040.1 coordinate 18,714, forward strand.
GGTGGCGCAGGACCGCAACCTTGACCTCTACGTTGACGCGCGTTCCCTCAATAAGTGACTGATGTTACCCATCGTCCCGAAGGTTTGGCTGGAAAACAGGAGCAATTTGCGAGGACCTTCGGGACGTTTCGCGTAAGGTGACTGAGTAAGTAATCCCCATACTCAAAAGAGACATCCTGCAAAGCATTCGAGCCTTGCAGGATGTCTCTTTCTACGAGCGTACGCTTTGCGTTGGAGAGCGCAAAGTACGCAACAGTTTTTTGAGATGATTGCCACAGGGCAAAGAATTACTACACCACGCTCTTTGCCACCTGCCCGCCATAGCCCAGCAGCGCCTGTACCATTTCCTGCGAACGTCCCTCGGCGTACACGCGCAAGACCGGCTCCGTGCCAGACGGGCGGA
>DYID01000040.1:19216-23515 GCA_020723805.1 Anaerolinea sp.
TGCGAACGTCCCTCGGCGTACACGCGCAAGACCGGCTCCGTGCCAGACGGGCGGATCAACAGCCAGGAGTCATCTGCCATGATGTATTTGACCCCGTCCAACTGGCTGATCTCGACCACCTTCTCGCCTCCGATCTCCGCCGGAGCCTGTTTCGTCAAAAATGCCGTCATCTCCGCCTTGGCAACCGGGCGGCTCAGCCGCAGGTCGGTGCGTTCATAGAAGGCGGGACCGACATCCCTCAGCAGTTCTTCTACCAGCGCATTCAGCGTTTTCCCCGATTCGGCAATCATCTCCACAAGCAGCAATCCCATGATGGGACCGTCGCCCTCGGGGATGTGTCCCTTGAACGAAATCCCGCCCGATTCCTCGCCGCCAATCAGCACATCCTCCGACATCATGTAATCGGCGATGTGGTTGAAGCCGACGGGCGTTTCCCTCAGGGGCAAACCGTAGCGTTTGGCGAGGCGGTCAATCATGCGCGTGGTGGAGACCGTCCGCACCACCGAGCCGCTCAAGCCGCGCTTTTCCACGAGATATTTGAGGGAGAGCGCCATGATTTTGTGCGGGTCTACGAAGTTGCCGCGTTCGTCCATCGCGCCGATGCGGTCCGCGTCGCCGTCGGTGACGACGCCGAAGTTGCCCATCCCCGAACTGACAGCGGATGCCAGCGCGCCGAGGTATTTGGCAATCGGCTCAGGATGCACACTGCCAAAGCCGGGGTTCATCTCGCCGCGGATTTCGGCAATTTCACAGCCGGTCCCCTGCAAAAAGGATTTGATGACGCCGCGCCCCGAACCGTACATTGCGTCCACCACGAAGCGCTGGGGGTTGTCGGCGATGATGTCGGTGTTGATGAGCGTCCGCAGATGGTCGAAGTAGGCGGGCAGGGGATTGAACTTTTGAATCAGCCCGGCTTCACGCGCTTTCTGAAAATCCATCAGGTTGGGACCGCGTGCCTGCTGTTCGTTGTCGTTGATATATACTTCCACGCGGCGGCATTGTTCCGGCAAAGCCGACCCGCCGAATGCCCCCTTGAGTTTGACGCCGTTATAGCGCGGCGCGTTGTGCGAGGCGGTAATCATCACGCCCGCAACGGCTTTGTGATGTTTGACGGCGTAGGAGATGGCGGGCGTGGGCGCATCGGCTTGCGCCAGCATGACGGTGAAACCGTTGGCGGCGAGGACGCGCGCCACTTCCCCGGCGTAACGGTCGGAGAGGAAGCGGGTGTCGAAGCCGACCACAATCTTTTTGGGGTCGGGGGCTTGGTCGCCGTTGCCGCTTTTATCCCAATGTTCCGAAGCGACGGCGTCTGCAATGGCTTGAGCAACCATGCGCAGGTTGCTGAAGGTGAATGTATCCGAAATGACGGCTCTCCAGCCGTCGGTTCCAAAGTGTATGGGCATGCGTTATTCCTTGAAGCAAAAGAAGTATTTTTCAGCGCTGTGAGGCTGAAGGGCGGCTATTATACCGGTTACGGTGTCGAAGTTCGGGGAGGTGTGGCAGAGGGCTGCCAGTTGGGAACGGGGGTGGCGGTGACCAGAAGCGATTGCAGCACCCAGCCTTCCACCCGCTCGCCGTTGACGACGGCAAAGACGTGCACCCAAACAATGTTGTTGACTTCCTGAATGTCGTTGGGAATAACGGTGACAGTGGAGCCGTTGCTGAGGGTGAGCAGAACCACGCCGCCGGGTTTTTCACGAATGTTGGCTCCGCCTCCCTCGGCGGCGCGGATGACGGCGATGATGGGCGTCGGTTCGGCGGTGATGGTGAAGGTGGGCGTTCGGGAGGGGGAGAGGGTGGCGGTGGGGCGGGGAGAGGGGGTGGAAGATGCAGTGGATGATGGAACGCCGATTACCGCCGTCGCGGGCTGCGGTGTGGAGGTGGGAGTGAGGGTGGGTACCAGCGGCAGGGTGGCGGTGGTTTGGGAGGCAGGAGCAGGTTCCGGCGTGGCAAGACCCGCCTGTATCCTGATCCATTGCAGGGCGCCGGTGGAAATCGTCAGCCAGGCAAGCAGGGCAAGGAGGACGGTCCCCGTGAGCGAAATTCCGCTGAAGGTGAGGGGGTAGAAGCGCAGGAAGAAGAGGGTCAGGATGCAGAAGAGGGTCGCCCAGGCAAAGTGGACGAGGAAGACGAGGAAACCAGGCAGAGCCAATCCCTCGATGCCGCTTCCCAAGCCAAAGCCCGCCGCACAAAGTGGCAGGAAGAGTTCGTAGGCAACGAGGGCGCTGGGCAGGTAGGGGCGTTGTTCGGAGCGGACAAAGGAAAGGGTGATGAGGATGGCGCCGATTGCCAGTACGAAGAAGTCGGGCACCCATAAACGGCTGTGAAGGAAGGCTTCGTTGAAGGTGCGCGGCTGTGGGAAGATGCGTGTGGCATACCCGGCGAGGATGCCGCCCATGATAATCAACAGGGCGCTGACGAATAAGGCGAGCAGGGTCTGGAGGAACAGACGCCCGGCGCCGGCGATGATTCCCAGCGACATGCCGATCCAGGGGGTGAGGAGGGGCGCGACCAGCACGCCGAAGATGAGCAGGCTTTGCGAGTCGAGGAAATAACCCAGCCCCATGATGGCGCCTGCCACGAGCGCGAAGATAAATAGTTCGTAGGAGGGGAAGGCGCGCCGCGCCAGGTGGTCGAAGAGCGCTGCCCGTTCCTCCTCGTTGGCGGGGAAGTAGGCGCGGCGCATGGCGCGGCGTCTGCGGGCGCGGGAGGAGATGAATTCCTGCGGCGGTTCGGGCGGGGTGGTTTCCGGGGTTTCCATTGAGGTTATTTTCTCAGGCTGGCGCGGATACGCAAGGGGTGGGTGAACAGCGCCAGCGCGGAATGAATATCGGGCAGGAGCAGGTCGGCGGCAAGAAGCGTTTCCACGGCTGTGCCTTCGGGGGAAAGGACGCAGAGTCCGAGCGCGGCTTCTTTGAGCATGGCGGCATCGTTGGCGCCCTGTCCCAATGCAACAACGTTTTCTGCGCCCAATCGCCGGACATACTCCGCTTTTTGTCCAGCCTCGTTCCCCGGCTGGATGCGAACGGCTGTGAGTCCAAGTTGCCGGTCAATGACGGCTTGTTTTCCGTGTGTGTCGGCGGTGAGCAGATGAACGGTCAGATGTTGCTTGAGCCATTCGATCTGTTCTGCAACCCCTTCGATCAGGACGCCGTCCACTGCCAGCGTACCGTTGACATCGCTGACGAGGTGCTGTAAACGAAGAATTTTTTGCTCGGAAATTTCAATTTCAATCATGACGACAATTATACAGGGATAATCGCGCCGATGACGAGCGCATCTTCACGGACCTGAAGACTGGTACGCCTCTTGTGCCATCTCTCGCTTGACATGTTTTCCCCTTAAGGTATAATCGCCGTCGCCTTCCTCGCTAGCTCAATCGGCAGAGCGGGCGGCTGTTAACCGCTAGGTTCGAGGTTCAAGTCCTCGGCGAGGAGCCAAAGCAGACCTCACTCTTTATGGGTGGGGTCTTTTTTTACAGAGGCTGTGTTCAACATGCGTAGGATGCGCTCTCTTGCGCATCCACCTGCGACGTTAGAGAACGTCGCTTACGCGGAAACCATCAGTTTTCAGATAATTTTAGGTTCGACGCCCCCGCAGGGAGGGTGGTATTCAAGTCCTCGGCGAGGAGCCAAAGCAGACCTCACTCTTTATGGGTGGGGTCTTTTTTTACAGAGGCTGTGTTCAACATGCGTAGGATGCGCTCTCTTGCGCATCCACCTGCGACGTTAGAGAACGTCGCTTACGCGGAAACCATCAGTTTTCAGATAATTTTTAGGTTCGACGCCCCCGCAGGGAGGGTGGTATTCAAGTCCTCGGCGATGAGCCAAAGTAGACCTCACTCCTTGTGTGTGGGGCTTTTTTGTTGTGTGTCAATGCAGGATAAGCGGCGCAAGGTCAATAACCGCAGAGACGCTGAGTTCGCAGAGAATTTTCGATTTTCGCAGTGTTCTCTGTGTCTCGGTAGTGAAAGAAGGTGTAACCAATTGCCGGTTGACTTGCTGGGTGAAAACGTTGTATAGTGTATATATCAAAATCCGATATATGAAGGGAGTGCACCATGAGAGCCTCAACTCGAATTTTTGGCATGTTGGTCTGGCTGGGGGCGCTGGTCTTGGCAGGGTCCATCATCCTGGCGTTGACCGCTGCCCGCGTGGGCGAGCATCGCTCCAGCACCTACGGTTACGCCTACTATTTGTTCCAGCAGGGCTGGGGCGGTGAGATTGGCATCATCCCTCCTGTGTTTTCGCTGGAAAGAACTTATAAAGAGACACAGTACAACAAGGACGCAAAGCAATA
>DYID01000041.1:0-7461 GCA_020723805.1 Anaerolinea sp.
GGCTCTCGACGATGACCGGTCCGCCGCTGACGGGGAAGTACAGGCGCTGTTCTTCCAGTCCCTGCATCTGCTGTTCCCAGACCACGCTGCTGCCGATGGTGATGCGCACGGTGGTGGGGGTGGTCTCGAGGTTGCTGACGCGGATTTGCGAGTTGAGCGGCGCCCAGGTGTTGTTGTAGGTGGGGAAGACGTATTTATACGAGAGCAGTCCCTGCGGCACGCCCATGGTCTCGACGAAGGAGTAGAGAGTGTTGTTGGCGTAGGATTGCAGGCGGATGGCGGAGACGATGTTCACGCCATTGGTGCTTTCCACCTTGACCGGTCCGCCGCTGACGGGGTAGTACTCGCGTTTTTCTTCGCCATTTGTCAGTTCATAACTACCTGCCGGGTTTCCACCAATGGCTACATTTATCCTGGCAATGGACGTGACCGTCAATACAAAGTTCTGTACGGCATCGGGTCCAATTCCATTGCTGGCAGTGAAGACCAGGTTATAGATACCTCCCGTCCCAACGGCAGGGGTGCCGCTGAGAACACCCGTGGACGGGTTGAAAGTGATACCTGTTGGCAATGCACCAGCCATGGACAGAGACGGAAGTGGATTCCCCATCACTGTGACAGTGAAGGTCCCGGTTTCTCCTACATTGAAGGTCACATTGTCCGCGCTGGTGATAGCGGGATACTCGGTGGCAGTGACATCTTCGGTCAGGTCCGATGCGGGCAGATAGTTGGAATTACCCGGCTGACTATATTGGACGGTACAAATGCCAGCACCGCTAATCATAGTGAAGGTAGCACCGCTGTTCGTGCAAACTGCAGGGGTCGCACTGCTATATGTTACCGGCAGACCAGAGGATGCGGTTGCAGCCACTGTGAAATTCGAACCGTTGGCGGCATTAGCAGGCGCATGAGTGGTAATGGTGATGGTTTGAGAAGCCTGCATGATATTGGCAGTTGTTGTCACCGTTGTACTTGCCAGGGAATAATTCCCCGCGTCAACACCGCTGATGGTAATTCCGCTCACGTTTACCGCTTTGCCGCTGCCAGCGTTTGGATCCGAGAAGGCGGCAGAGCCATAATTGACGGACAACACATCTCCGGAAAGTCGGTCATCGGAAAGCGTCACGGTCGCTGTAACCGTACCGTCATACACCTTGTCAACGCCTGTGGCGGTCACCGTTAGCGTGCGCTGTGTAATACTAGCGGTCGTGGTCGGCTGGGTCAGGGAGTAGTTGCCCGCGTCCGCGCCGCTGAGGCTCAAGCCCGAGACTGTGACGGTCTTACCCGCGCCAACGTACTTGTCGCTGAAGGCGCCGGCGGCAGAGGCGGTGTTGAGGGTCACCGTGTCGCCGCTCACCACGCCCACCAGCGCAGCGGAGGCGGTGTTGAGGGTTGCGGTCGTGTCGCCGTCATAGGTCTTGTTCGCGGCGGTGATTCCGCTCACGGTCAGCGCCTTGGCGGTGATGTCAGCGGTCGTGGTCGGCTGGGTCAGGGAGTAGTTGCCGGCGTCCGCACCGCCAATGCTCAAGCCCGAAACCGTGACGGTCTTGCCCGTGCCAACGCTCTTGCTGCTGAATGCGCCGCTTGCGCTGGCGGTGTTGAGGGTCACCGTGTCGCCGCTCACCACGCCCACCAGCGAGGCGGAGGCGGTGTTGAGGGTCGCGGTGGTGTTCCCGTCATAGGTCTTGTTTGAGGCGGTGATTCCGCTCACGGTCAGCGCCTTGGCGGTGATGTCGGCGGTCGTGGTCGGCTGGGTCAGGGAGTAGTTGCCCGCGTCCGCGCCGCTGAGGCTCAAGCCCGAGACTGTGACGGTCTTACCCGCGCCAACGTACTTGTCGCTGAAGGCGCCGGCGGCAGAGGCGGTGTTGAGGGTCACCGTGTCGCCGCTCACCACGCCCACCAGCGCAGCGGAGGCGGTGTTGAGGGTTGCGGTGGTGTTCCCGTCATAGGTCTTGTTTGAGGCGGTGATTCCGCTCACGGTCAGCGCCTTGGCGGTGATGTCGGCGGTCGTGGTCGGCTGGGTCAGGGAGTAGTTGCCCGCGTCCGCGCCGCTGAGGCTCAAGCCCGAGACTGTGACGGTCTTACCCGCGCCAACGTACTTGTCGCTGAAGGCGCCGGCTGCAGAGGCGGTGTTGAGGGTCACCGTGTCGCCGCTCACCACGCCCACCAGCGAGGCGGAGGCGGTGTTGAGGGTCGCGGTGGTGTTCCCGTCATAGGTCTTGTTTGAGGCGGTGATTCCGCTCACGGTCAGCGCCTTGGCGGTGATGTCGGCGGTCGTGGTCGGCTGGGTCAGGGAGTAGTTGCCCGCGTCCGTGCCGCTGAGGCTCAAGCCCGAAACCGTGACGGTCTTGCCCGTGCCGACGCTCTTGTCGCTGAATGCGCCGCTTGCGCTGGCGGTGTTGAGGGTCACCGTGTCGCCGCTCACCACGCCCACCAGCGAGGCGGAGGCGGTGTTGAGGGTCGCGGTGGTGTTCCCGTCATAGGTCTTGTTTGAGGCGGTGATCCCGCTCACGGTCAGCGCCTTGGCGGTGATGACCCCTGTAGAAACCGGCTGGAAGGTAACAGTGTAGTTATTCCCGCCATTGCCATCCGAAACTGTGCCTGCAGGCGTTATGGTTTTATTTGTTCCAGCAGTTTTGTCGTCGAAAGTCTGCGTCCAGACAGCCGTGTCGCTCCCAACAAGGTTGCCCGAGGTAATAGACGGCACGCCTGTAGAGGTCGTCGTGCCATCGTAAACTTTTGTGTCGGCGGCGGCCGTGACCGTAATCGGACGAGGATTGACGATCAGCGTATCCGTGTCGCTGCCAGCGACGAAGATAGAGTCACCGGCAAAACTGGCGCCTGTTCCGCTGCTCGCGCCGCCGGGATAGACGCCCGCATGGATCCCTGCAATACTGACCGCGTTGAGCGTCGCCACGCCGGCGGCATTTGTAACGGCGCTTCCAACACTGATGCCGTTCAAAGTGAAATTGACGGTCTTGCCGCTCAGAGGCGTGCCGTAGGACACAAGTGTGGCGGACAAATTGACGGTGTCGCCGTAGGTACCTGTGGCAGAAGCCACGGTCAGGGTGATGGCGCCATCGAACTCGTATGCGCCAATATCGCACGCCGCGCCCTGAGGACGCGTCACACCGCGCTGGTCACTGGCTGCACAAGCGACAACGGTACCACCCTGATTAATCGCCGAACTGCCCACACCCAGCGCCATGGTCTGCGTGAAGCCGCCGTTGTTTGCGAGCGGTCCCAGTTTGGGGTCGGTGGTAATGATGTTCGTGCCAGTGATGCCGCCTTTCACCACGCTGTCGGAAATGGTGACGGTGCTGGTGCCGTCGCTCTGTATTTCATCATTCACATCATCCCAAAAGATGCTGTTCCTGATTTGCGGATTGCTGTTGACATTTCGCATGGCGTCGCCGCCGACGAGCACGCTGTCATTGGCGCTGAACGTAGCGTTGTTCAAAACAGGGTTGCTGTTGATATTCAGCATCCCGCCGCCGCCGCGCGGGTCGGCGTATGATGTGCTGTCGGCGGAGGTGTTGTTGTAAAAAGTTACATTGGTCAATACAGGGTTACTGTCCTCATTCAACAAGCCGCCGCCTCTTCTTATGGCTGCGTTCCCGCTGAAAGTCACATTGGTCATGACAGCGTGACTGTTGGAGTTGAGCATGCCGCCGCCACCCACGGCCGTGTTGTTATTAAATGTCACATTAATGAGAGTCGGAAGACTTGGGGGGTCTGTGGCGTTGGCAGTCTGACTGTTTATGCCGCCGCCTGCGCCGTTCGTGGCTATATTACCGGTAAAGATGACGTTGGTCAAAACAGGATTGCTGTTCTGGTTGAACAGACCGCCTCCCCGCTCGGCGGTGTTATTGCTGAAGGTGATATTGGTTAGTACAGGGCTGCTTGTAGTTTCGCCGGGGTCCGTGCCAATGAACATGCCTCCTCCGCCGCCGGTAGGAGACTGGTTGTCGGTAATGATAAGGTTCCTTAGCGTTGGGCTGGCATTGATGATATAGACGCCGCCGCCAAAGTGACCGTCTCCCTCAGTGTTGCCGCCTGTGATGGTAAAGCCATCCAGAACGGCACTGGTAGTCACGTTGCTCACCCATACAACGTGATAGGCATTGTTCGTTTTATCGAGGGGGGTACCGTCAATATCGCCGCTCAGAATGGTATTGTTGGTGGCAGGGTTGGAGTTGCGTTGAGATAGTAAAGTTTCGGTGCCGTTGAAGCCGCCGTAAATTTCCACGCCAGCCACAAGGGTAAAGGTGCTGTAGCGGTTATTGTTGGTGTTGCCGCCGCCCTCGTCAGGATAGTATGTACCCTGCGCCACCCAGATTTGGTCTCCGGTGGTGAGGGTCGGATTTGCCAGCGCGTCCTGCAGGTACTTATACGCCGACGCCCAGCTGCACCCCGTAGGACTGACTGCTGTCGAAGCAGCATTAACGTAGATGATGCCGCCGCACGCTGCTTTCGCCGATTGGGGACTGGCAATCTGCATGAATACGATTGCTAATAAAGCGAATATAGTAAAACTAAACTTATTGATAGATCTCATGGCTGCTCCGTCCAAATGGATGATAGTTTACACGACTTACGTAGAACGCGGTTTTATTCCGCCAACCTGCACTAATCTGTTCAAAATTCGCGAAGATTGGCGCAGATTAGTGAAGAAGAAAATCTTTTTTTGCGTAAGTCTTATAGTTGTAAAAAGACGCCAAAGGATTGTAGATTTATATAGATTTGAGCGCGGCTCATTTTTGGAGAGGAATTCAACTATAGTGGCGTGACGAAAATTTACGATAAACGTAACAGTTCCTCATGGATCCAAAAGGTTACAAATTGATTGCTGGGGCGCTTCTCAGGTTCAAGGCTGCCTCTATGCGAAGCGAACGAAATGTGTCCCTCGGCATAAAGATAACCACGCAACAGGTTTTCTAAAAATTGTGGCTGCTCACTTAAGCAACAAGACCTGCTCAGGAAAGGATGAGCAGGTCTTACTATTTGGATGAAGTATATGTTTACGGCTTGCAGTCTATCATTACAGCACAACATTGGGCAGACGTTAAAGGACATTCGCTGCGCTCGCAACGTAAAGGACGTTCTCCAGCGTCGGACTTTGCGTTGTAATACTATTCAGCCATTGCCTTCTTCAGAGAAGCCCGCCAGTCTGGCAGGCTGAAGCCGAAAGTCTCCTTGAATTTAGAACAATCCAACGCTGAAAACAAAGGACGAAGGGCGGGCAAAGGAAATTCATCGCTGGAGGCGGGCTCTAGTGTCTGAACCAGTTGTTCGGTCCGTTTGGGATCGTTGGCTAGAATCTCCCCCGCCCACTCGTAACGGGATGCATAGCCGCCTCCCGTCAGATGATAAACGCCGCGTCGTTCTTTCATAACCTCTTGTAAGTCATCCCGATGGGCGGCGATCACGCTGAAAGTTGCCTCTGCCAAATCCCTCGCCCAGGTGGGATTGCTGATCTGGTCGTTGACGATTTTAAGCGTGCGGTTCTTGCGCGACCATTCCAAAACCTTGCTTACAAAACCGGTTCCGCCAACGCTATAAACCCAACTGGTACGGAAAATCAAATAAGCGTCTCCCGCTTGTTCGATGTTTTTTTCGCCAGCCAGTTTGCTTTTGCCATACATGTTGAGCGGGTTGACAGAGTCGCTTTCTACATAGGGCGAACCCTTCCTCCCGTCGAAGACATAATCCGTTGAATAGTGAATCAACGCTGCGCCCGCGGCTCGCGTCCATTCTGCCATCAGCCCGGGTGCCACCGCATTGATTTTCATCGCGGTCTCATGTTCCGTTTCCGCCCGGTCCACGGCGGTATAGGCTGAAGCGTTGACAATTAATTGTGGCTTCAAATCGTGCAAAATCTGTTGCAACGCTTGAGCATCGCAAAGATCAAGGTCTTCATAATCTAGGCTGGTGACCGTTCCCAAAGAAGGGAGCAGTTTCCTCAGTTCCGAGCCCAGTTGTCCATTTTTACCAAATAACAGAATATTCATGGCAGGTATTCGAAGGTTTCAGCATTGACAAGCAACGACCCGGCTGCATCTTTTGCAGAGATGATGGGGGAGATATTTTCGAGGGGCCAGCGAATGTTTAGGGCAGGGTCATTCCACGCGATGGTTCGTTCCCACTGTGGGGCGTAGTAATCCGTGGTCTTGTAAATGACCTCCGCTTCGGGGGAGGTGACGAGGAAACCATGTGCAAAGCCTGGAGGAATCCAGATCATCCTTTTATTTTCCGCCGAAAGGTAATCACCCACCCATTGTCCGAAAGTGGGGGAACCTTTCCTAATGTCAACCGCGACATCGAAAATTTCACCAACCACCACGCGCACCAGTTTGCCCTGCGGTTGTCGGATTTGGTAATGCAAGCCACGCAGGACCCCCTGTACCGACTTGGAATGATTATCCTGAACGAATTCGAACGGAATGCCTATTTCTGCGAAGCGCTGTCTTTGATAGCTCTCGAAAAAAAAGCCCCTTTCATCCCGAAAGACGGCAGGCTCGATCAAAATCACATCGGGAATTGCAGAATGAATGATATTCAATGTTCATCCTCTTATAAGTTAGTTTTTTGAGAATTGCCTGTATGGAGCAATCACTTCATTTTAGCAAACTCAACAATCTTATCCAGATGTCTGGCGATTTCCTGATGGATATTTCCATCGGATACAGGTTTTCTTCCCATAAGCAGGCTCATATTATAGCCGCTTTCCCCATTTGACATTTCCCATTTCCTCGTCTAAACTCCCAGCCATGTTAGCGCGAGTCCACTCTTGTGCCGTCATTGGCTTGGAGGGCGTCATCGTCGAAGTCGAAGTGGATTACTCCAACGGCTTGCCGGCCGTCATCATTGTGGGCTTGCCCGATGCCGCCGTTCAGGAAAGCCGCGAACGCGTCCAAACTGCCATCAAAAACGCGGGCTTACACTTTCCCCGCCACCGCATCGTCGTCAACCTTTCCCCCGCTTCCATCCGCAAAGAAGGACCTGCCTACGACCTGCCCATTGCGCTCGGCGTCATCATTCTTTCCGGGCGCCTCCCGCCCGAGGCGGTCGAACGCACACTGGTGGTTGGGGAACTTTCGCTGGATGGCGTTGTCCGGCACACACGTGGCATCCTGCCCATGGCAGTGACCGCTCGCGAAAAAGGATTCAAGCGGATGTTCGTCCCCGAAGCCGACGCGCCCGAAGCGGCTTTGATCCCCGGCTTGGAAGTCTATCCCGTCCGAACGCTTGCGGATCTTTACGACCATTTGTCTGGTCGTCGTCTCATCGAGCCTTATCAACCCGACGGCCGCCACGCCCCCGAGCCGCTCTTCGTCCCCACCGACTTTGCCGAAATCAAAGGGCAGGAACACGTCAAGCGTGCGCTCGAGATCGCCGCGGCAGGAGGTCACAACGTCTTGATGGTAGGAAGTCCCGGCGCAGGCAAGACCCTGCTCGCCC
>DYID01000041.1:7561-23474 GCA_020723805.1 Anaerolinea sp.
GGTCACAACGTCTTGATGGTAGGAAGTCCCGGCGCAGGCAAGACCCTGCTCGCCCGCGCCCTGCCTGGCATCCTGCCGGAGATGAGCCTGGAAGAGTCGCTGGATGTCACCCGCATCTACTCGGTGGCAGACCAACTCCCGCCGGGAATGCCGCTCATTCAACATCGTCCTTTCCGTGCGCCGCATCACACCATTTCACACGCGGGGCTGGTGGGCGGCGGAAACATCCCCAAGCCCGGAGAGATCTCCCTGGCGCACAGGGGCGTTTTGTTTCTGGATGAATTTCCCGAATTCGGCACACGCGTCCTCGAAGTAATGCGCCAGCCGATGGAGGATAAAGTCGTCACCATCAGCCGCGCCAAAGGCTCGCTGACCTTCCCTGCGAATTTTCAACTTGTTGCCGCCATGAATCCCTGTCCGTGCGGCTACTACGGCGACCCGCTCAAGCCCTGCACCTGTGCGCCGGCGGCGGTGACCAAATACCAGAAACGCATCTCCGGTCCCATGCTCGACCGCATTGACATTCACATCGAAGTGCCGCGCGTGGACTATGAAAAACTGAGCGGGGATCGTTTGGGAGAATCGAGCGCATCCATTCGCGCGCGTGTGCAAGCCGCCCGGGAAATTCAACGGGCTCGATTTGCCAATTGCCAATCCGCCAATTCTTCATCGCCCATCGTTTGCAATGCCGATATGCGCGTCGGGGAGATACGGCAATTTTGCCGGCTGCAGGCTGAAGGTCAGAGCCTGATGCGGGCGGCGATGAGTCAGATGAATTTATCGGCACGCGCCTATCATCGTATCCTCAAACTGGCGCGCACGATTGCCGATCTGGCTGGGAGCGAGGACATCCAAGCGGTGCATCTGGCGGAGGCGCTGCAATATCGTCCCAGGATTTTGGTTTCAGGATAAGTGGCTTGTCACGGATTGCTTGGCAAATGTGGTTGAAAATCGAGTTCGTTTTCTGATCTTACCGATGTGAGAACTGACCCCTTCCTGCGCGACACTTACACTTTTTTTACCAACAATCACCCGGTCCTGTTCATCGTTCCGTGGCGGAAGCGACCGAAGCGCGAACAGCATTGATGCGCCAGTGAGTGGCCTATTCGCCGTTAGAGAGTGTTTTAAAAATGGTCAGATAAGATTGGGGAATGACAGAATTCACCCGAACTTACCCGACCGATCTGAAGTATACCGAATGGCAGGAGATTGCGGAATTCTTTCCCTCTTCGGAAAGAGGCCGCCCGCTGAAATGGGAAAGGTGGCAGATTATCAACGCCATCCTGTATGTCAATCGCACCGGCTGCCAATGGCGCATGTTACCCATCAATTTTCCACCTTGGCGCACAGGGTATTACTATTATTGGCTCTGGAAAGCGCAGGGACTGTGGGAACAGATCAACGCCGTGCTGGTAAAGAAGGTACGAAAGCAGGCTGGGCGTCATGAACAACCCAGTGTTGCCGTGATTGACAGTCAGAGCGTAAAGACCTCGGAAGGCGGCGAAGAACGCGGCGTGGATGTACATAAGCAGACAGCGGGGCGAAAACGGCACTTGGTCGTGGACGCTTTGGGACTGGTGTTGCTGGTGGTGGTTCATCGTGCCAGCCTGCAGGATGCGGCAGGAGGCTTGGCGACTTTGAAAAAACTGTTTGAGCGCATCAAACACAGTCTGCATAATCGCTGGTGCCGCTTGAAATTGATTTGGGCTGACGGCGCCTATGCCAATATTGTCGAGACCGTTCGAAAACAGTTTGGCTGGCTTTTGGAGATCGTCAAACGTTCGAAGGATGTCAAAGGCTTTCAGGTTTTACCTCATCGTTGGGTAGTGGAACGCACTTTTGGCTGGTTGGGTCGTTACCGCCGCCTAGCGCGTGATTATGAACACACCACTTCGTCCAGTGAGAGTATGGTTTACATTGCCAGTATCCGCCGTATGCTCAAATTGGTGTCCACGTGACTTTTAAAACACTCTCTAAAAGTCCTTGTTCATATACGGTAGAGAATCCAGTTTGAGCGTGCTGTCGCTTGCGCTTATCCGCCAGCGCGAGCCGCCAAGGGGTTGTGCCGAAGCGCAGCGATAGCCTGCCAGGCTGACTTCAGCCGCAAACTCAGCCGGATCAGTCTTCAGAATGATCTGACTGTCCTGTTCTACAATTTCCTTGACTTCCGCGGTGAGGAAGTGAATGACGATGCCCGGCTTGACCTTCCACTCCAGCGGAAGGATGAGTCCGCGTCGCGCCGGGACCCTGAGCGGGCTCCCGCCAAAGAGCGTTTTCCCCGCCGACGCCAGAGTCGTCTCGATAGGGTCATCCTGATAATTGTTGACGAACAGGAAACTGCCGTTCTCTCCCTCTGAAAGGCGCGCATCTGCCCAATCGCTCATCTCGAAGAGCGGCGGGACGCCCATGCGGTTTGCCATCCGATGCAAAATGTCCAGGTCTTCGAGCGTATTTGCCGCCAGCGCCGCGCCGAAGACCATCACCTGCCCCTGACCAAGCGATTGGATGAAACCCGTTACGCCGCCATCTTCCGCTGTGGCAAAAATTTCATCGAACTGTCCCGCGTATCGTTCCACGAACGAAGCAGGGACATCTTCATACCCAAAGGCGCGGATGAGTTCGCTCTTGAACGGCTCGCCGCCCGAAATGTGCGTAATTCCAAGCGCATCGCGCAGCAGGGTGCAGGGCTGATGATGAAAATCTTCCAGGCACATGCGCCCCGCCAAAATCAGCCTGCCGCCCGCACGGACATAATCCACCAGTTTCTGCTGGACGGGGGCGTCACACTGACGTTCCATCATCACCCACAAGGTGGGCGTGCGAGCCGGGTCGAGCGCGGCGCGGGAGAGTTCCAGCGCGTTGAATGGGCGGTGGGTGAGCGCCAGTCCGCGCGCGAGGAAGTCGAATAGAATAACTTCGCGCTGATGGGTGATAATCCTTGTGGATTCTTCTGTGAAGGAGTTGTTGACCTCGGTCATGAACTGGTCGAGCAGGAAGCCGATGGTCGTGATCGTCTTAGGACGGGCAAGGATCAGGTCTTTGCCATAGGCGGCGAGCGTTTGCGAGAGGCGCGGATAGCGGGCGTAGTGGCGGCGCAGCGTGCCATCCTTGCGGACGGGATGCCCCCAGTTGTGGCGTTTGACCGGGCTGAGAAGCGGATCGTTTTCACCGTCAAAGAACAAGTAGTGGTTGATGGCTCTCATGCCAACGGAAAGGCTCAGGCGGGTGTGCAGGTCGTAGAAGGAGGTCTGCGCGCCGCTGAAATCCTGGTTGCCGCCCGCCTGAAATTCGATGGAAAAAAGCGGCTGGGCGGGGTTTTGCAAGGCTTTGGTCATTTCGTTGACCAGCAAAATCTGGTGGAAATTTCCCTCGCCGATGAACATGGGGTACACATCGGTGGCGCTGACCATGCCGGGGATTTCCATCACCTCCACCAGTTGCGAAAGACCGATGGGGAAGGTCTTGCCGCCGTTGCCAAAGCCATGAATGTTGACGACGGGCGGGACGTCCATGCCGTATCGCTTGGCGGTGTTCCACAGCCAGGTCATATACTCGCGCAAATAGGTGCGGTAGAAGCGGCGATAGGCTTCGAGCAGGAAGGCGGCGGTCTCCGCCTGGGGGTGGGAGAGTTCGGTTTGCAGGAATCCGGCTGAAGGTCCGGAGGTGAAGCGAGCGGGGTAATGCTCCCGCAGCCAGGCGGCAAAGCGTTCCAGCGTATCGGGATTTGTGTCCACGAGGTTGCGCACCCATTGGAGCATGCCCATTTCGTTATCGAGTTGAATCAGCAGGATGTTTCCGCCGCGCGTAATTTGACGGGGAGAGAGTACGCTGAAGACGGACTGATACCAGCCCTCGACGCAGGTCAGAAAATCGGGGTGGAGGTAGGAGACAATGTTTTGTGGCTTTCCATCCTGTGCGATAAACGCCGCCTGCGGATGCCGCTCGAAGACCCAGGGCGGGATGCCTTCGTTGATGGTCTCTGCCATGATGTAAGGACCGGGGCGGGCAATGACGTATAGCCCCATGCGGGCGGCGAGGTCGAGGAAGCCGGCGAGGTCGCGCATGGGGTGGGTGTGACCGTCGAGGTCGGTGACGCCGGGTTGGGGCTGATGCCACAGCCAGGGGATGTAGCAGGCGACGGTGTTGAAGCCCGCGTTTTTGAGCAGGCTGAGGCGATGTTCCCACTGGTCGGCGGGGGTGCGGAAGTAGTGAAATTCGCCCGCCTGAAGCAGGAGGGGCTGGTCGTCGAGCCAGAATTGCTGGTGATGGAAGGTGAAGGTGGGCATGGATGTCCTATGTCAACAGGATATACAGGATGGGCAGGATAGTTAGGAGCTTTATCCTATTCATCCTATCCATCCTGTTTTTTCGTGAAACCTAAAACGTCAAGCGCGGTTTGGATGGGGGCGCTGTTCGTGTACACGTCCCAGACGAGGCGGGTGAGGTGGTTTTCGAGCATGAGCATCGAACAGCCCTTGTCTATGCCATAGAGGTCGCGGCTGTACCACGGTGGGTTGACGGCGAGGTTGTACGAATCGAAGAAGCCGTATTTGCCCCAGGTTTGCGGGTGTTCGGCGAGGAGGTATTCCATCATCGCCCACGTCTCTTCGGGGGTGAAGGGCAGGCAGGAGAGGGCGCTGTAGATGGAGACCGTGCCGGTATGATGTGGCGGGACGAGGCATGGCTCGCTGCCTGCTACTTCGTAGCCAAATGGGCTGTCTCCGGCGCTTAAGCCCCAACTGCGGGCGTGATAGGTTTTGTACTGGCTGGCGTGTTCGATGCAAAACTGACGGTTGGCGAGGCAGGCAAGGCGGGTGTTCTCGAACCAGTCTATTCCATCGGGATCGAGGTAACGCGCGGTATCGAGCCAGGCTTCGCTGAAGTGGTAGGCAAACAGCGTGCCGCCGGGGTTGACGATGATGGGGTTGCCGTCGAAGGTAAGCGTATCGCGGCGAAAACCGGCGTATAGGCGGCGGGCAAGGGCGGGGTCGAGGCGAGATGCGGCTTGCAGGTACATCATCTTTTGTTCAGCCGCCATATCCCAGCGGCTGATGAAGCCCGGCGCGCCATGAACGTAGTCGCCGCCTGCATCGGGGTTGTAAGCCATGTGAAAGAGCGCCTTGCCGTCCTCCTCAAAGACGATGAAATGCCAGTCCACGCGCTCCAGCAGTCTCGCCGCCAGGTCGCGGATGGCGGAATCGTGAAAATAGGCGGCGGCGGTGATGACGCCGTTCAGGCACAGGGCGGTGTCTATGGTGGAGTATTCGCATTTGCCCCAGCGCTGGGCAGTGTCCATGTGCAGAAAATGGGCGAAGAAGCCGCGATGGTGACTGGCGCGGTGAAGCAGGGTATCGAGCGTGCCGCGCGTGATTTCTTGCGCCTGCTGTTTGGAGAGAACCCCGCGCTCGGCGGCAATCACCCAGGCGGTGAGGGCAAATCCGCTGGCGGCGATGGAGGCGAGGGCGGGGTTTTTGGTGGAATCCACAGTCAGACCGTAGCCCGGGCTGTGCGGATCCAGGTTGGTGTGGTCGAGGAAGAAGTGGATAGATGCTTCGAGTTCGTGATGGTAGCGCGACATTTGGTGGAGTAACCTTCGTAGAGCGACATTAATGTCGCTCTACATTTACAAAGTGCGAGAAGATGTGTTCATTGGATGTAGATTTATCGGACGACATAAATGTCGTCCTACCATTCGCCAAGGTCGGGATTGATGTAGGTAAATGTCCATTCGGTCCATTCTTTTGCCAATCCAGCCTTGACGGGGTTGTGGAGAATGTACGCAACGATCCGCCCAAGTTCCTCGTCGTTGCGGACATAGTGGTCATAACTTTCGTGCTGCCAGAATTTGCCATTGCGGTTCAATGCCAAATTGCAAGCGCGGGCGGTTCTGCCTTTGAGCAAGCGCAGGGTTTCCGTGAGCGGATATTTTTTGCTCATGCCATGATGCGGCGCCACTTCAGCAACCAGCGATTCGATGAGCAGATGCACATGATTGGGCATGAGACAGTATGCCAGCAGGCGGTAACGCTCTCCGTCCATGCGATGAATTTCATCCGCGACGATTTGGGCAACGTGCGCCTGCGCCAGCCAATGATTGCCATGTTGGGCGCGGTCGAGCCATTCATCGTACTTCCCGAAGTATTTCTTTTGAATTTGGTAACGCTGTTCGAGGTTGGCAGTTTGCAGTTCCTTTTCACGCTGTTGTTTGAGTTCCAGCCAGAGGGCGGGTGGAATGGAATCGGCGAGATTGAAGGTGATGAAGAAGGGATGATTTTCGGGGTGGATGTGCGGCAAACGGCGGCGATAGTAAATTTCGCTCATGGGTTACTGTGGTACGACATTCATATCGCTTTTTTGAGGTGGGGTCATGCGACATGAATGTCGCATGACAGAGGGTGGTGTAGTGCGACATTAATGTCGCACTACATGTGAGGACTGCCGCGCGATGAAATACGTGGGGATGCGGCGCGGCTGGAAGGGAGTATCGTTTTCCAGGAAGTCGAGCAGTTGGCGGGTAGCAGCAGCACCCCATTCGAAACGGGAAGCGCCTACAGTGGAGAGCGAAGGCTGCATGTAACGGGCGATGGGAATGTCATCAAAGCCGACGACGGCAATATCTGCAGGCGCTTGAAGTCCGCGCTCTTTCATAGCGCGCAGGAAGCCGATTGCCATTTGGTCGTTGGCGCAGAAGACGGCTTCAGGCAGTTCACCGGAGTGAAACACGGTTTGGGCGGCTTCGTAGCCGGATTGTTCGGTGAAATTTCCTTGATAGACCGGCACGGTCAGATTATGCCGCTTTGCCTCGGCGAGAAAGGTTTCCATGCGTTCGGCATTGTCTAGCGAATCCGGCGCGCCTGCCACAAAGGCGATGCGGCGCGCACCCTGACTGTAGAGATGTTGAAAAGCTTCGCGCACGCCCTGGGCGTTATCAAGCAGGAGCGGCAGGATGAAGTCGTTTTGCAGGAGACGATCCAGCACCACAATGGGGAAACGCCGCGAAGCCAGTTTGAGAACAGATACATCGGGGATTTTGGAGTCGAACACGATGGCGCCATCTACCTGTCGGTAGTGCAGGAGGCGGCGCGGAGAGCGCGTTTCGGGGCTGACGATGAGTTCGTAGTCGGTTTCGAGGATGACGCTGTGAATCCCCTCGAGGATCTCCTCGTAGAACGCGCCGCCAAAGCGGGTGATGAATACGCCGATGGTGCGGGTCTTGACCTTTTTGAGATGACGGGCAAAGGCGTTGGGGTGATAATTCAGTTTTTCCGCCGCTTCGAGAACGCGCAGGCGGGTGGCTTCGCTGATGTTGCCCGTATTGTTCAGTACATACGAGGCGGTGGTGATGCTGACTCCAGCATGTTTGGCGACATCACGGATGGTGGTCATAGGGTTACTCTGTAACGCGACATTGTAGTGCGACATTAATGTCGCACTACGGGAGGGGCATGATTTGCAGGCGCTCCAGCCCGTTGCGGATGTATTCGTTCTTCATGGTGATGGCGTACACCTGGTCGTTTTGGTAGTTTGCCAGCATGAGCAGACTGATGCCTTTGTCTATGCCAATGACATCGGAAGCGTACCAGTTCTTCGTCAGGTTGTAGGCATCCTGAAAGCCATACTTTCCCTTGAGCGGTTCGGTGCTGTAATAGTTGAGCATGGCTTGGGCGGATTCTTCGGGCAGGAAGAGAATCGAGGCGATGGCGGCATAGGGCGGGACGGTATCATCCACTTTGTGAGCGTTGTTATCATACCCCGAAGGCGGCGCGCCGTATAAGCCATTATATCCATTCGGACCGTCACAGGCGCTCAATCCCCAGGCGGAGGGACCAAGCGTGAGGTATTTTTCGTCCATGCGGACGGCAAAGTCGTAGTGGGCGCGCGCGGCGCGGACGGAGTTCTCGAACCAGTTTACGCCCTCGCGGTCTTTGGTATTCCGAAAGTCGAGCCAAGCATGGCTGAACTGGTAAGTGAAGAGCGAGCCAAACCAGGAATGGATGAACGGTTCGCCTTCTCCGTATTTTGCGACATGGCGGGTGAAGCCGTAGTACAAACGGTCATCGGTGGGATGGGTGGGCGAGCCCGCCGCCAGCACATAGAGCATCAACTGCTCGGCGTAGAAATCCCAGTGACCTTCGAATCCTTTTTCGGGGCGGTATGCCATGTAGAACATCCCGCGCGAATCATCCACAAACCAGTTCCAGTTCACGTCACGGTAGAGTTGATCGGCTTTGGCTTGCACATCGCCGCCGAAGTATTCACCGGCGGTGAGAACGCCCATCATCAGGATGGCAGTGTCTATGCTCGAAACTTCGCTGTTCCAGGCGCGCTTGCCGGTTTGCATATCCACGAAGTGATAGAAGAAACCTTCGGTGCGCTCCATGCCGAACAGGGTATCGAGGGTTTTGTCGGCGCGTTCGTAAGCCTGTTCGTAGGTGACGTATCCCTTTTCGACGCCGATGGGATAGGCGGATAAGGCAAACCCGACGGCGGCGATGCTGGCGATGCCGGGCGAGCCGGGGTAACGGTCACGGATCAGACCGTAGCCGGGGCTGGCGAGGTCTCGATTGGCTTGTTCCCAGAAGAAGTCGAAAGCGCCTTTCATTTCGTATTCGATGACGGTTTCGAGGGTGACAGGCTCAGGGGTGGGAGTGAAGGCTGGGGCGGGGGGAAAGGTTGGGGTAACGGGAACAGGCTGCGGCGTCGAGGGCGAGGCGCAGTTCGTCAGCAGGAGCAGGAAAATCGTCAGCAGGGGAAACGTCTTATTCACCGGTGATACCCGTCCTTTCCACAGATTCGACGAACCATCTTTGCAGGAGGAAATACATGACCAGCAGCGGAGCGATATTCAGAAACGTGCCGCTCATTTTGACGGCTTCGTTGAGGCGGTCGAAGATGTTGACCGTGCCGGGCGGGTAGAGGTTCTCATACGCCTGCACGAAGCGCGAGAGCTGCATGGGCAGGGTGGTCACACCGCCTTCGAGGAAGATGGAGGTGAGGAAGGTCTCGTTCCAGTACCAGACGACGGAGAAGATGAAAGAGACGATGAAAGCGGGGATGGCGGAGGGAACGGCGATGGTCAGGAAGATGCGCAGGTCGGAGGCGCCGTCGAGGCGGGCGGCTTCCTCCAGCACTTTGGGGAGGGAGAGAAAACTCTGGTAGAAGATGAGGATGAAGATGGCGCTGCGGTAGCCCTGCGCCAACAAGGCGGGCAGGATGAGCGCCCATGGACTGCCGAGCAAGCCCTGTTCTTTGTAAGCGAGCATTTGGGGGATGACCGTGTTTTGCGGCGGGATGATGAAGGTGGCAAGGATGAGCAGGAGAACAAGGTTTTTGCCCCAAAAGCGGTAACGCGCCAGCCCGTAGCCTACCAGCGAGGCGACGAAGGTTTGCAGGAGGGAGGGAACCACACTAATCAGGATGGAGGTGGTAAGGGTGACGGGATAGTTCAGCACGCGGTAGGCTTTTTCGTAGTTGCCGATGTAGAACTCGGTGGGCACCCATTGCACCATCGGGTTGAGCAGGTCGGAGGGGCTTTTGAGACTGGTGACGAACATGAAGAGCAGGGGATAGAGATAGACGAAGCCGATGGCAATCAGCAAGGTGTAGAGCAGAACAGTAAAGAGCAGCCCGCTGCGAGTGCGGCTTCCGAAGAGCAGACTCTTGAAGTGGTCGAGGTTGAGGCGGCGCAGGGTGAGCATGTCAAACCCTTTCCTTTTTTGCCTGTCGTGCCAGGAACAGATAGACGATTCCCAGCAGGAGAATCATGACGGCGAAGTAGAGAAACGCCATGGCGCTGGCGTAGCCAATGCCGCCCTGCACAGCGTAGGTCTGGTTGTAGACGTATTGGATGACCTTGTTCTCGGAAAAGTGCGAGAGGGTGATGACGGTATAGATGGCATTGACCAGGTTGGCGGTGGAGAGCGAGGGGAGCGTAATCTTCCAGTAGGCTTCCCAGGCGGAGGCGCCGTCAATGGCGGCGGCTTCGTAGATGCTCTTGTCCACTTTTTGCAGGCTGGAGAGGTAGATGAGAATCTGCACGCCCGAAAACCACAGGATGAGGATGAACGAGGTCAGCAGGTATTCGACCGGGTTCCGCAGGGTGCGCGGTAATTGGGCGATGAACTCCGCCACTGCGGGGATGTTGGCAATGCCCGGCGCGGAGGTGGCGCCTTGGGCGGTCAGTTCGCGGATGACGGGTCCGCTGGTGATGACGACGGGCAGGAAGAAGATGGTGCGGAAGAGCCCCTTGAGTTTGAAGTTCTGATTGAGAAACAGCGCAATGATCATCGAAAAAATCAGCACAATGGGGACGGAGACGATGGTTTCGATGGCGTAGCCGATGACCAGTTCGATGAAGTTGGGGTCGGTGAAGAGGGCGCGGGTGTAGTTTGCCCACTGCACGAAATCGAGGCGGATGCCCTCGGCGGTCACGGTGACTTGATGAAGGCTGTAGCGGAAGGTTTCGATGAGCGGAAAGAGGGTGAAGAGCGAAAAGCCCACAATCCACAACGCGATGAAACTGTAGCCGTGCAAGGCTTCGCGCAGACGCAGCGTGATGAAGTTGCGGCGCAGAATCTTCATGGCACACTCTCCAGCAGGGCGGCGTCCCGCCCCGGAACGGTGATGCCTTTGTAGGCGACGGGCTGGTCAGTGTAGTTGACAAGAATCCGTTTGCCGTTGGCATAGGTGGTGACGAAGACTCCCTCGCGCAGTTTCTGGCGGGCGGTGATTTCCTGTCCGCGCACGGGGGCGAGCAGGGCGTTCATCCATTCGTAGGTGCGGCGGATTTGTTCGCCCCATTGCTCATAAGAGGAGGTGTAAATCCAATTGGAGCGCGTATCGAGCATCCTGGCGGTGGGTTCGTAGGTGAGGAAGTAGGAGGGGTAGATACCGTAATCCACATGGCGCAGGATATCTTCTTCAAGGTTGGGCGAGAAGTTGAGCGCCGCGCCGTAATACGGCACATAGCCCGAAAGCACAATCGGCAGGAACGGCACGGCTTCGGAGGTGTAAATGTAACCGTTGTCGCCCAGCGGCATATCGTAATAAGCGGACATCAGGCTCCAGAGATAATCGTTGGGACGGTAGAACCCCAGCCGCTGGGGAGATTTTCCCAGCACGTCCTGATAGGCGCGGATGGCTTGCTGGCGGTTGAGCGGGGCGTCTTCGCGGAAGTCGCTGTAGAGGGTGAAGCCGATTCCATCCAGCGCCAAGCCTGCATCCAGGCGAGAGGCGATGCTTTCGGTCAGGGCGTCGTAGCGCCGCTGGAGGGCATCGAGGGTGAAATAGTAGTTGTAATAGCGGTTGTAGCCTTCGAGATTGACGCTGGTAATCGCCATCGCCAAATCGCGGCGGGCGGAGTAGCCGCGCTCCTTCCACAGCGCCGCCTGCGGGTCGAGGTAGAGCGAGAAGCGTCCGCCCTGCGCGGCGATTTCGTCCGCCAGGGAGCGCAGTTCGTCCAGCGTGCCCAAGCCGCGCTCCAGTTTCAACGAAGTGGGCGGCATACTCGAAGCGCCGAGCGGCTGCCAGCCGAAATAAATGACTTCAGGGTTGGGAATTTGCAAATCCTCGAGCAGGGTCTGCATCTGGCGGATGGTGGTCATGGGGACGAAGCGCCACCAGAACAGCGCTTTTTCCTTGTCGCCGCCCAGAAACTCGAGGCGGATACCGATGTTCGGATTGGGGTCGGTGACCTTTTGCAAAACGCCCCGTTCGAGGAGATACTGCTGATAACTGCGCGCCATGCCCACGTAATCCGCCGCTGCGCCGTGCAAAAAGCGGTAATGTACCACCACATCGAAATCGTTGGTCTGCTTTTGGATGGTGGTCACGCCCGCGCCGGAGCGGTTGGTCGCCTGGAAGTAACTTTCGTTGTAGATGAAGGCGTTGTAGATGAAATTGAAGTTGGTGAGGATGCCCGCCGGGTGCGCCTGAATTTCGCCATACGCCGCGCCGTCCTCCACCACTGCCAGGAAGGCGTTTTCTTTTTCGCCATGCACCATGCCAAAGACCGGGAACGAAATAGGGTAAGGGCGGTTGATCGCCGGGTCATAGGGCATCACGGCAATCATGCCCAGGTCTGCGCCGTAGTAACGCCCGTAGAACATGTTCTTTGCCTTGGTCGAATCGGCGAAGCGGATGAGGCTGCCTGTGCCGTCGGGCAGGAACATGTAGCCCGGTACGCTTCCGCCGCGCGTTGCGCCGAGGAACGGATAGAGATAGACCAGCCCCAGTCTGAAGGCGGGATTTTCCTGACGAATCGACTCGGACGGGATTTCGACCCGTACCCCCTCCGCTTCGAGTCGCAATCGGACCTGGAGGCGGATGCCGGTTTCCTCGAACGTTATCTCCGCTTCGACTCCGCCATCGATGGGCGTGACCTTCAGCGTATGTTCGGCGTTGGCGATGGAGATGCGCTTGCTGTTTGCCTTCTGGTCGAGGTATTCGATGCTGATTCCGCTCTGAGCAAACGCCCGCCAAGATTTGTTCAGCCGGTCGCCCTGCTGGAGTTCGTCAATGCCGGAGTGCCAGAGGTAGCCGCTGCGCTTGTCCAGCAGTTTGAAGGCGAGGGTGGATGAGTCCACGTACAGGGCAAAGTTTTCGTTTTCGGCGGCGGGCTGGTAGGAGGGGGGAATCCCCTGCGGGCGCGGGGCGGCGGCATTCGCTACCAGCAGAGGGAAAAGCCCAATGGTCAGGAGCAGGCAGAGGGTCAGAAAGAAGCGGGGGAAGGGTCGCATGTCAGCGGCGCAGTCCAATCTCCTGAACAATCGCCAGGATGAATTCGTACAACTGGTTGAACAACACATAGAGGATGTAGCCCGTCAGCAGGAACATCGCCATGGTGAACAGGGTGGTGAGGATGTTACGAATGGTCTCCGAGAAGGAGTAGTTGTGCACTTCCTTGACCATGATGAACAGCATCAGCCCTGTCCAGAACCACATGAGTTGGGTGGAAAAGTTGTAGAGGAAGATTTCGTTGAGGGTGAGCAGGTTGGAGAACAGGGCAATGGGCAGGGCAAACAGGGCGTAGGGAAAGAGGCTGTAGGCGCTGCCGATGACGACATCGCGCAGGCGTCCTTCGCCGTCGCTGATGGTGGAGACGAGGTAATTGGCGGCATTCCAGAGCAGAATGGCAAGGACGGCGTACACAACTTCGGTTTCGACGGGAATCCATGCCGGGCTGGGATAGGGGCTGAAGATGAAGCCCGTCAGGTACAGGGAGAGGATGCGGGAGAGAATCACCCAAAGGTACAGGAGGAAGGCAAAGGTGAGACTGCCGCGCTGGTCTTTTTTGATGTAGTAGAAACTATCGGCGGGCTGTTTGATGAAGCGGAAGAGGAAGACAAAATCATCTACCAGGCGGATGTTTTGCAATT
Source organism: Anaerolinea sp. (assembly GCA_020723805.1). Lineage (GTDB taxonomy): Bacteria > Chloroflexota > Anaerolineae > Anaerolineales > Villigracilaceae > Defluviilinea. The sequence continues at coordinate 20,938 of DYID01000041.1, forward strand.
GCCGCGCTTTCTGGCGCAGAGGCTCCAGCCAGCCGTAGCGCTTTTCGAGACGGGTGAAGACGGCGGAGGCAATCCACAAGCCGAAGAGGGCGAGGAGCGCGCTGCCGAGATATTGCTGCAAGACGGCGTTGCGGAGTTCCCAAAAGGTTTCGGAGTAGCCGTTACGGTCTTCGGCGGTGCGGTAGGCTTGCAGAGCGCGGAGATAATCGTTTTGCTTGTAATAGGCATCGGCAATGCCTTGATAGGACATGAGGAACAGCCCGTTGTAGGTGAGCACTTGCTCGAAGTAAGGCTTCGCTTCGACGTAGAAGCCGTCCATGTACAGGCGCACGCCTTCATGCACGCGGTTGGCGAAGGCGGTGGCGCGGTAGGTGAGGATGGCGTTCTTGTCCTTGTCCAGCACGTAGAGGTCATTACCGACGCGCTCGATGGAAACGGGATTTGCCAACATGCCGAGGCGCTGATCGCCCGTGTCCTTTGCGCCAAAGACGAAGAGCAGGACGCCGCTCGAGGTGTATTCGTAGATTCTGCCGTCCGCGTCCACGGCGGCGAGCAGTCCGTTGTCGCTGACGTGAATATCGCGGAAGGTGGTGGAGCCGAAGACGCGTTCGAGCAGGTTGATGCCGGCGATGTTGAACTTGCGGATGCTGCGGTCGCGGGCAGTGCCGGCAGTGACGGTGTAGATGAGCGACTGGCGGTCAATGGCGAGGTTGGAGGGAGAGGCGGCTTCGGTCTTGACGAACTGCTCCAGCTGCTCTTTGGTGAGGAACATGCGCTGCAAAATCATCTTGAGCGACATCTGCGCTTGATTCGCGCCGAAGTAGCCGATGAAGTTGCCGGCGGTGTTCATCATCACCAGCCCGTCCACCGAACCCTCGCTGACGATGTAGAGGTTCTTGCGTGCGTCCACGATGAGTTTGCGCGGCAGAAACTCGCGCCGCCTGCCGAAGAGCGGCTCGGAGGGACGCCCGAACTCCGCCCGCAGACTGCCATCCGGGTTCAAGATGACGATGGTGTTCTTGCCGGCGTCGGCGATGTAGAAGACGCCGTCTTCGTCTATGAACAGCCCGGTGGGCGCTTTCAACAGTCCCTGTCCGAATTCGGCGGCGATTTGAAAGTCCTTGTCCAGTTTGACAATGCGCCCGTTGCCGGTGTCGGCGATGTAGAGGAAACCATCGGGGGCAAGGAACAACTCTTCTGGCGCGGCAAGCGGCAGGTCAATTTCATCGAGCGGGATGTAGGCATCCTGCGTCGGGTAGAGGAATCCGCCGGGTCCGCGCGCCCAAGTCGTGTAAGGAGAAATGGCAAGCGCCCGCGTGGCGAAAACGGCGGTCAACAGGAGGATCACAAGAAGCAGAAGGGGGAGGATTCGCTTCATTCACTCACCGTACCCGGTAGAGCGAGATTTATCTCGTTTTTTTCAGGCGACATGAATATCGCCTTACGGAAAAATTGCGTAATATCGGTCATTTCAAACCCGAGTGCGACATGGTGCTCATCACTTGGCTTTGCAAAAAGATGAAAGTGATGAGATTCGGCAGGAACATGATGAGCGCGGCGGCGGCGGCAATGCCCTGCCCGGCGACCGCGTTGGCGCCGGTGGTGGTCGTGGTCAGTGTGCTGAGGTAGAAGGCGAAGGTCTTCAGGCTTTCGGCGTTGACGTAGAGTGTGGAGGTCTCGGCGTTGTTCCAGGCGGCTTGAAAAGCAAGAATGGCAATGGTGGCAACGGCTGGGCGAATCATCGGCAGGATGATGCGCCAGTAGATTTGCACGTCCGAGGCGCCGTCAATTTGGGCGGCTTCGATGACTTCGTTGGGGATGCTATCCATGAACTGTTTGAGCAGGAAGAGACCCACCGGCATCGCCAGTCCCGGCAGGATGTGCACCCAAAAGGTATCCAGCAGGTTGAGCCGTTCGATGACCAGGAAGCGCGGAATGGTGACGGCAATCGGAACGAACATCAGCGCCACCGTGTTCACGGCGAACAGGGTCTGCTTGAGTTTGAAGCGTTTTTTGGAGAGCGCATACGCGGCAGTGCTGGACACCAAAATGGACGCCGCCACCGCAACCAGCGTGATGACGATACTGTTGAACAAGTAGCGGCTGACCGGCACGCCCGAAGCGGACATTTTGGAGAACAGGTCGGTGAAATTTTTGAGCGTGGGGTTGACCACGAAGAAACGCGGCGGGTAAGCGTAGAGTTCATCCGGCGGCTTGAAGGCGCTGGAAAAGATGAACAGGATGGGCAGAAGCATGAACCCCGCCAGCGGCAGGAGCAGCAGATAAAACTTAATCTGGCTGACGTGGAAGCCCTGCGGGTTGATGCCCCGGTTGCGAACGCCGGTAAAGCGGTGAAACCAGTTTCGTTTCATAAGGGTTGAACCTGATTACGCATTCTGTATCGTCTTTTTGCGCGACATGAACGTCGCGCTACAATTTTTGTGCGGCAGGCGAGATTTATCTCGCCTTTTCGAGCGACATGTTGCACCTTTACAAATTATTCTAACAATGGTTATGATAGAGGCTGGAGGAAGTTA
>DYID01000042.1 GCA_020723805.1 Anaerolinea sp.
ATACAAAAATTTTGCCAAACGTTCGCGCTTGCCCCCGCGCTACTGCCCCTCATCCCCGCCGCGTGCCGGCGGGGTCGCCGCGCCGCCTTGAGCCTTGCTCTTCACACGGTTGCCAGCGGGCGGTTATTCAGTTGGTAAGGTTCTGGGAAAGCAGCACGCGCGCCACTACGCCAGCGGGATAAAGTCGCTGGCTGTGCTTTCCAGGTCGAGCGCCAGGTTCAAATAGCGCTGCGTAGTGGCAACGTTCGCGTGTCCTAACAAGGTGGAGAGCTGCGTTATCGGCACGCCCGCCTCATAGCCCAGTTGGGCGTAGGTACGGCGCAAGTCGTGGGGCGCAAGTTCGTACATGCCGATAAGCCAGCCGTATTTGCGGACAATCTCGAACACCGCAACGGCGGACAGCGAATCGCCCAGTTCTTTTTTCATCCCCAGTGAGCGGGCAATGTATCCGCCGCCGACAATGTTCCGCCATTCCTGAAGATGGGCGGCGAGTTTGTCCGAAATGGGAATGACTCTGCTCTTTGCGCCTTTGCCCGTCACTTCCAGCACCGTGCGCATTTTCCCGCCTTTGGTGGGCTGCTGCTTGACGTTCTCGAATGTCAGGGTGACAAGTTCCTCGCGGCGGAGTCCCGCGCCCAAGAGCAAGCCCAGGACAATATAGTCGCGCTTGCCTTCCAGCGTGTCGGGACACAGTGAAGTCATGAGTTTGACTTGCGCCTGTGACAGCCAGGTATGCGCCTTCGTGCCTTTGTGCTGCTGGACTGTGACGGCAGAGCGCATCGCCTCCAGGCGTAACAAGGCGGCTTGTGTCTGTTTCAGATTTTGCGGGGTGGCGCCGGCTTTGACTTCCTGCTCAATGCCTTGCACCATGAGCCGCAGCGCAGACTTCAAAAACTGCTTGCGGCTGGACTTCAGCCCGTCGGCGTATGCTTGCAAAGCGGCATGGTCGGCAGGGTTGACGCCCGCGGCGTGCATGGCTTCAATTTCGCGCTTGTACTTCGCTTTCGTGGACGGCTGCAAAGCCGCGCGGTCTATGGCTGTCAGGTCAAGAGCAGGGGAGGGGATGAGAGAAGTTGTCATGGGGTTGTCCTTGTGCATACACTCTACTGTTTGGATTATAACGATAAAGTAATTTTATGTCAAATAAAAGTCTATAAAGAACCTTATTGTGTTTATTGTGCATTTAGAGTATAATCTGCTGTTGTTTGTGTAACACTAAAGTTACAGATGGAGTAAAATATGAACGTGGCAATTAACAATCGTTTCGGGATTCTGCTTGCTGAAAAACGTGTCCAGGAAAAACGGAATATTCCTCTCTCGGAAGTGGCTCACGAGACAGGGATACCGTACAAGACACTTTACGGTTGGCAAAACAACACTGTCACACGCTTTGACGTGCATGTCATAAATGCGATTTGCAAATACTTTGGCGTCAAGCCAGGGGAGTTATTCGATTATGTCCCCGACGAAGAAGAGCCTGCCCAAACGAAAAAGCCCGCCAGGTAAGGCGGGCTTTTTTATTCGACTATGTGAGTCTGCTAACAGAAGAAAAACAGACTCGCCACCGTGCGCGGGGAGACGTTCAACAGTGCGGCGGCTTCGGCTTGGCTAATTAAATCATTCTGCAAATTTGCATAATGATTTGATTTTCTGTCACCGCCAACTTTCATATTCGCCAACTTTGCGGCAATGACAGCGCGCTGGCTTTCGTTCAAGACTGCGCTAATTTGCTTGTCTTCTTGTCCAGTCCCAAGTCGGCGAGGGTAGGAATATCTTCAGGCGGTTCCACTTTAGAACCACCTGAATATTTTTCACTTCCGCCAATAAGTCTTGTACCTTTATTTTTTGGCATCTCTTTCAGCATCCGCCCAAGTTGAGCAAGTGTGGAAGTTCCGCAATTAACAGCCGGGTGTTAACTACAAACGGTCAACGGGGGAAAATTTCGCGTGTGCCTGCTGTGCGTCCTGGTCGGTCTGTGCCAGGTAGCGTTTGAGTACGTCAATGCCTCGGTGTCCCAGCAGTCTAGCCAGGGTGAAAATGTCGCCGCCGCTGCGTAAATAGTTCAAGGCAAAGGCGCGGCGGAAGTCGTGCGGCGAGGGCGTCTCATTCAGTCCCGCCTGTTTCGCGCGCCGTGCGAGAATCCCGCGCAAGCCGTCATACGTCAGGCGTTCGCCGTGTTTGGTTGTCCACAGAGCCGGGGACGTGTCGCGTCTCATCCGCAAATAGGCGCGCAGGGCGCGGCGTGTCTTCTGTGACAAGTATGCCGTGCGCGGGCGTCTGCCTTTGGTGTGTTTGAGCAGCACGACGCCCAGGGCGTCCACGTCCGCCAGGTCGAGCGCCAGGAATTCGGACACCCGCGCGCCCGTGTCCAGCAGAGCCAGCAAGAGCGCGCGGTCGCGCACGCCGGGATAACTGTTGTCACACGTGGCAAGCATGGCGGCGATGTCATCCAGCGACACGCCCTCTATCGGTTCGAGCGTCACCTTCGGGGCTTTTACCTTGCGCGTCGGGCTTGTCCAGCCTGGAATGACTTCCTCGGCTTCCACGAAGCGCAGGAAGGCGCGCACGGCGCGGTAAATGCCATGCACGCCGCCGGCGTTGTGTGTTTCTGCCATTGCCAGCAGGAAACGGCGCAGCAAGTCGGGCGTCACGTCCTGAATTTGCGTCACGGCTTGCGCCTCGCACCACGCCAGGAAAATAGCGAGGTGGTTTCGATAGTACCTCACCGTTGCGGGTGTCTTGCCCTCTGCCTTGCGCGCCGTGAGGAATGTCTCTGCCAGGATGGGCAGATATTCGTTTTGCTGTAAAAAAGTCGCCTGTGTGCGGGGAAACATTCAGCCCGTGCTTTTCTCGGACAAAGAAAAACACAGGCTTTAGAATGGCTCTGTGTGGCAAATATGCCCAGTGGCGCGAGGCGCCACGACCAAGCGATTATGAGTCGTCTGCGCTAACCGCTGCGCCATGGGCCCCTCTCGAAGTTACAAATTACCACTTACTAATTACCGGAGCGTGGTAACTGGTAAGTGGTAATTAGAGAGCGGGAGACGGGATTCGAACCCGCGAATGTCAGCTTGGAAGGCTGATGCCTTACCGCTTGGCGACTCCCGCATGCGAGCGGTATTTTACCACAACTGCCCAGCGCCCTATTTTTCCCTCGGCGCCTGCGATTCCTCGATCAATTCCTTCGGCGTTGCCGCCCCGCACGCCGGGCAGGCGTAATTTTGCTCGGCAGGCACATACGACCGTTTGCAATAGGGACAGTCAATCGCCCGCGGCGCAACCGGCACCTCCACCTTCTTTTCGGTGACGACCTCCCGCGTCACCTCGCGCGTCCGTCCGCCGCCCAACACCACCACATTGCCCAGGCTGGGAAAACCCGAACCGCGCGAAGAAGACGAAGAAGAGGAGGCAATATCCGCCTTGCCCTTCGACTTTCCGCCGGAAGAATCCTTCGACTTTTCGGGGAGTTTCCCTCCGCCCGCCAGTACGAGGAACAGAACTGCCACAATCACAATCACCGCCACAGTCAGAAAGACAATGATTGCCGTCAGGCGGATGGCGCGCGGAACGTTGTACAACTCATACCCGTAACTGAACAGAAACACGCCGCCCACATAGAACGGGAAGAGCAGCCCGATCAGCGTCAAACCGATACCTTGCTCCACCTGCCCCTCGACCCACGTCAAATATGCCACCAGCGCCATCACCCCTAGCGACGCCAGCGCCACCAGCCCGCCGGGGATCAGAATATGCAGCGGCTTGCCGGGCTTGGACTCGTCATGGTCATATTCCACGACCTCGTGCGTTTTTGCGCCGATTTGCCGGGCGCGATATTGAGATTGGGGCATGACACTCTCCTCAGATGAATTTCAAGGCAGGAAACACCCTGCTTTGAGAATCAATACGAATTTACCACGCAAACGCCTCGGGCGCCTCCCCACCCGGACCCGGCCAGATCTCATCCACCCTTTGCATTTCCGCCTTGCCCAGCCGAATCTTGAGCGCCTGCAAGGAGCCGGTCAACTGCTCCAGCGTACGCGGACCAATGATTGGCGCCGTCACGACCGGGTTCGCCAACAGCCAGGCAAGCGCCACATCGGCGGGCTGTTCGCCTATCTGCTTGCAAAACTTCTCCCATGCTTCCAACTGCCTGCGGAACTTTTTCGCCTTCTCCTGCGTGTTCTTGTCGGCGCGGCGTCCTCCCCGCACCTTCTGAAGCACGCCGCCCAGCAAACCGCCCGCCAGCGGACTCCATGGAATCACCCCCAGCCCAAAATCCTTGCACGCCGGCAGCACCTCCAACTCGACCATGCGGTCTTTCACATTATAAAGGCACTGTTCGCTCACCAACCCCAAAAAATGACGCTCCCTGGCGGCGGCTTGCGCCTTGGCAATATGCCAGCCCGCAAAGTTAGACGACCCAACGTAGAGAATCTTCCCCTGCTGTACCAGCACTTCCATCGCCTGCCAAATCTCCTCCCATGGCGCCTCCCGATCAATGTGATGCATCTGATACAGGTCAATGTAATCGGTTTGCAGGCGTCGCAGCGACCCCTCCACCTGCTGACGTATGCTCAACGCCGAAAGCCGCGACTGATTGGGTCCCGTTCCCATCCGCCCATAGACTTTCGTCGCCAGCACCACCTGCTCGCGCCGCCCTCCGCCCTGCGCAAACCAGTGACCGATGATCTGCTCCGTCACTCCTTCCCCCAGTTTCCAGCCATACACGTTCGCGGTATCGAAAAAATTGATTCCAAATTCCAGCGCCTTGTCCATGATGGCGAATGCATCCGCTTCGCTGGTATGCGGACCGAAGTTCATCGTCCCCAAGCACAGACGCGAAACCTTCAAGCCAGTCCGTCCCAAATGAATGTATTCCATAATTTTGCCTCCTTTCGATGAATACGACACCCCAAGCCATCTGAAATGACCGGTTATTTGTTCAACTCGTTCGCCGTATCCTCCATCTGTTTCAACACCGCAGGCATCTGCCCCTCCGTCAAATCGGGGTGACGGATGGTATCGAACATATCGCGGAAACCGTCCGAAAGCATCACGCGCACCACGCGCCACGAGGCAAGTTTCGGCGTCATCTGTCCGCCGGGCAGGAGTTTCACCGCCTGCGCCCATTGCGGATGTTCCGCCTCGTAATCGCCGAGCAGGCTCAAGGTCGAAGAACGCAGCGGGAACAGCCCGGTGCTTTGCACCCAACGCGCCTGATTCTCCGCGCCGAGCATCCAGCGGATGAACAGCCACGAGGCAAGTTGCGTCACATCATCGGACTCGAACACCACAAACGACGAACCATACAACGCAAACGCGCTTCTTTCCGGACCCGGAAACGGCAGCGCCACCCATTCATCCCTGCCGCCCAGCGAGCCAAACGCCCGCGCATAATCGGAGAACTCCTCCAGGCTGGCAGAGACGAACAACGCCTGCCGCCCGGCAAAACGTTCCGGCGCCGACAAGGCGGGCGAAGGCACCCAGGCACAGCCCTTTTGCTGTAAGCCCTTCAAGAATTTGAATGCCTCGATGTTCTCCTGCGAAACAAAACGATAACCGTTCCCCTCCTGCACCCCGCCGCCAAAGGCAAACAGCCAGCCCAGCGGCGTCATCGCATGTGAGTCAATCAGCCAGCCGCCGAGCGCATCGTTGTTCGGGTCGGCGTCGCCCGCCAGCACCTTGTTTGCCGCACACGCCTGCTCTTCGAACTCGAAAGAAGTTTCAGGCGGAGAGAAAAACCCAAGTTCACGCGCCCAGGTTTGGTTGTAGAGAATGAAGCGCCCCGTCCGTTGGGCGGGCATGCCCAAACGCACGCCGTCCGCTTCATCCTGCATCCACACCGCCGTCGGAAATTCCGCCATCTCCAGCGCGCTCATGCCGTAATCGGGGTCGCGCACATAGAGGTTGAGATCAATCACCTGCTCGCGCCAGGCAAGCGCGTGTTCGGGGAGCGCAATCACCATGTTGGGAGGCGCGCCGGCTTGAAGCGCGGCGTCGGTCTGCGCGAACAACTCGCCGAAGTTGCCCTTGCTCTCCGCGCGGACGACAATGCCCCATTCGTTAACCGAATTGAACTGCGCGACCTGCAGCTCGAACAGACTCGCCTCCGCGCCAAACCACGGATGCCAGACCGTGACTTGCGCCCCGCGCAGCGCCTCTTTCTCGACCTCGAGCCGGCTGACCGTTTCTGTGGGCGTTTGCGCCGCTGACGGCGTTTCCGTCGCCGCCGGGCTGGGGGTGTCCGTAACAGCGCGCCGGGGCGTGGGCGGCGCACAGGAGGAGAAGATCAGAGAAATGACCAAAAGAAAGACAGCGCGTTGAGATAGTCGCATGGGAATTACCTTATGTCACCCCAGCGTTTGACTGATGAAATCGCCTTATGCAGTGTTCTCGTAGGGCGACATTCATGTCGCCCGAAAACACGAGATGAATCCCGCACATGAATGCCGCGCACAGATAAACTGCGTAACATCAGCGATCAATACGCCACCATCGGGATGGGTGTGAAGAGCAGGACGAACACAATCAGCATGAAAAAGCCAAGCGCACGGCGGGACGGGTCGAGCGGGGTGATGTCATCCAGCGGCTGGGTGCGGACGTTTCCCAGCCAGAGCAGGATGAACACCCACAACAGCCAACTGAAATTGAACGAACCGAAAGAGAAGGTCAACAGGGCGGGCAGGAACATCAACGCAATCAGTACGCCCATTGCCATCGGGAAAATCTTGCGCGCCTTCTCGCCGAAGAGACCATACGCCACGTGACCGCCGTCCAGCGTGCCGACCGGGACGAGGTTGAGCGCGGTCACGAGCAATCCCGCCCAGCCTGCCAGCGCCACCGAGTCGAGCTGCACATCCAAACCGTTGAAGGGGATCGGCTGACCGGAGAGGAAATAACGAACCCAATACAGGACAGGCGACATTCCATTGAAACTCACCGGCTCAGGGAGCAACTTGCCGAAGACAATATACTTGGCAAAGAGATAAAAGAGCGAGTTGCCCTCCAGAAAACCGGAAGAACCGCCCGGCAGCTGCTCGATGGGTCCCAGCGGTGAGAGAGAAAGCCCCAAAAACAACACCGGAATGGCGACCACCAGTCCCGCAATGGGACCCGCCACTCCTACATCAAACAGAATGCGCTTGTTTTTGGGAACGCCACGCATGGCGATGAAGGCGCCCAGCGTCCCCAGCGGGCTGATGAACGGCGCAGGGATGAAGAACGGCAGTGTGGCGGGGACGCCATAGTAGCGGCAGGCGAGGTAATGTCCCATTTCGTGGGCAAGCAGAATGCCCATCATGCTCAAGGCAAAGGGCCAGCCGGTAAAGATGTTTTTGAGTAAAAGCGTCAGCGGGAAGGAGCCGTCGGCTGGCATGGCTTCGGGAGGCACGTCCACGCCCATCAGCAACATGCTGAAGACGGTCAAAAGGAACAACAGAATGTGAACGTACAACCGCGCACCAGATGAGGGAATGGGCGGCATCTGAGTCAGATAAATGACCTGTGTCTCTCCTTCCTTGCGAAACAACGGCGTCAAGCCATACGGTCGGACCAGGTCGGCAAGTTGGTCGTAGGCATCGGCAGTGTCTTCGACGAAGAATTGTCCGCGATAGCGCACCAGCCATTTGCCCGGCTCGCCGGTGGTGACATCTTCGATGTGAAAGATACGAGCAACGCAATGATTCAAAACTTCAAAGTCAGGCAGGGACATGCGGCACCTTTGGGGAAACAAGGACGATCATCTCTCGTCTCTTTTTAGTATTACAGCACAAAGTCAGATTCTGGAGCGCGTCTCTTACGCCATGAGCGCAGCGGACGTTCTCTAACGTCCGCTTACCTTACGCTGTAATGTTAGAAATCAGGCGGGAGTGGATGGGAGTCGAACCCACCGCGGCTCGCCACGCGACCCGCCACAGGTTTTGAAGACCAGGAAGCCCACCGGGACTTAACCACTCCCGGCGTCAAGGATACTCGAATGATACGGGGATTGCAAGCAGGATTATCAGAGCCACGCGCCAGCCAAACAAAAAAAGAAACCCTCCGGACGAGGGTCTCTTTTCTCTGTCGGGGCGAGAGGACGTGTGCCCCGCAGGGGTATTTGAACCTCCGACCTTGGCGCTCTCAGCGCCACGCGCCAGCCGAACAAAAAAAGAAACCCTCCGGACGAGGGTCTCTTTTCTCTGTCGGGGCGAGAGGATTTGAACCTCCGACCTCTTGCACCCCATGCAAGCGCGCTAGCCGGGCTGCGCCACGCCCCGATGGGCAGAGCAGGATTATAGCCGTGTTTTAGTTTTCTGGCAACTCGCTGAATTAATGCTAAAATAAGTTGACCAACTCCTGGAGCGCCCATGCCAGAAAAAATGATTGAAGTTCAAATTGACAGCGTCCGTGTGCATTTGATGACCCCTCAACGTCTCGTCGTGTTGAAACAGAAAAACGCCGAGCGGTTTTTGCCCATTTGGGTGGGTCCGTATGAGGCGGAGGCAATCACGGTCGCATTGCAGGAAGTGGAGATGAGCCGCCCGCTCACGCACGACCTGCTCAAGAATGTCTTCGAGGCGTTTAACGCCCGCGTGATTCGCATCGAAATCGTCAAACTGCAAAACGACATCTTCTACGGAGCCATTGTCGCCGAAGTAAACGGACGCGAAGTTCACATCGACTCGCGCCCCTCCGATGCCATTGCGCTCTCGGTGCGGGCGCATGTGCCCATCTTCGTCCATCCGAGCGTGATGGACGAGGCAGGCATCACGCCGGATGAGAGTCTGCCCACGGGCGGGGAAAAAGCCGTTCGAAGCGAACCAGCCCCCCTGTCCGACGAAGGAAGCGCAAGGTTGTCCGTCTTCGAAGACTTCCTCGGCAAACTCGATCTGGATAAACTCGACGACAGCGATAAACCCGACGAAGAGAAACCATCCGATAAACCCAAGAAAACATGAGCGACTACCTGCCCCCTGAAGAAACCACCGCCCCCGCCCCATCAACGGCAGTGCCGCACAGCCGGGAAGCCGAAGAAGCCGTCGTAGGGGCGGTTTTCATTAACCCCGAAGTGTATTACGACATCGCCCAATTCCTGAGCGCGGACGATTTTTACATCCACCGCCACAAATGGATTTGGGAGGCGTTCAACCGCCTGCACGAACAGCGCATCCCCATTGACCTGCTGACGGTTGCCGACGAACTGGAACGGCGCGGTCAACTGAGCGAGATCGGCGGCTCGGCGTATCTCACGTCGCTGGTCAATCAGGTGCCGTCTTCGCTCAACGCCGAGGCGTACGCGCGCATCGTGGAGGGATACTCGATCCGCCGCAAGATGATCAACGCCGCCAATCAGATCGCCTCGGTTGCCTACAACGAGAAGACCTCGGTGGACGATTTGATGGACGAGGCGGAGAAGGCGGTCTTCAACGTCAGCGAACGGCGGCTCAAACATGACCTTCAGCCGATCAAGGACGTGCTGAGCAGTTACTACGACCGAATTGACGACCTCGCCAAGCGCCCCGATGAAATCGTCGGCGTGCCGACCGGGTTCATTGACCTCGACAAGATGCTGACCGGTCTTCAGCCCTCCGATTTGCTCATCATCGCCGGGCGTCCCGGTCAGGGTAAGACGGGCTTCCTGCTTTCCATTGCGAAGAATGCAGGTTTGACCCACAAGAAGCACGTGGCGATTTTCTCTCTGGAAATGTCCAACGAGCAGGTGGTACAGCGTCTCATCGCGCAGGAAACGGGCATTGACTCGCAGCGCTTGCGCACGGGCAAATTACAGGAACACGAGTGGCCCCTGTTCACCCATGCCATCGAAGTGTTCGGCGATACGCACATCTACCTCGACGACACGCCCGCCATCACCCCGCTGCAACTGCGGACGAAGTGCCGCCGCCTGCACATGGAGTTCGGTCTCGACCTCGTCATCGTGGATTACCTCCAGTTGATGGGCGGAGATGTGCGTACCGACAACCGCGTGCAGGAGGTCTCGTACATTTCGCGCAACCTGAAGATTCTGGCGCGCGAGTTGAACGTGCCGGTGCTGGCGGCGGCGCAGCTTTCACGTGCCGTCGAACAACGCTCGGACAAACGCCCCGTCCTTTCGGACTTGAGAGAGTCGGGCTCATTGGAGCAGGACGCCGACATCGTGATGTTCATCTACCGCCCGGACCAGTACGAGAAGGACACGGTCAAGCAGAATGTAGCGGAAATCATCGTGGCGAAGCACCGCAACGGTCCTGTGGGAAGCGTGGAACTGGTCTTCCGCGGGGCGCTGGCAAAGTTCGAAAACGCGGCGACGAGGGTGTTCAAACCGAACGAATGAGAAGTGTTGCGAGATATGAGATATGAGTTACTGGATGCACGTTCCTTATACCTGTGTACTTGTATCCGTGTGTACTTGCGTCCATAATGCATAGTACGCAGCCTTCCACGTTATCATGAAACCCTTCCGCGGCTTTACCGACTCCGAAACCTTCACCCAACTCCCCGATTCGTTCTTTCATCACCTGTTGAAAGAAATCGAAGACGTGGAGGAGTTGAAAGTGACGCTGTATTTTCTATGGCGCGCGGCGCAGATGGAGGGTCCGTTCCGGGCGCTGACGCGGCTGGATTTCGATGTCAAGGCGCTGGGGTTGAGCGCCGAGGAAATCACACGCGGGTTGGAAAAAGCCGTTCGGCGCGGGAGCCTGCTCAAGGCGTCGCCCCGCGGCGGAGAGCGGGTGGGGCGGAAAGAAGTGAAGGTTTACTTTTTCCTGAATTCGCCAAGAGGAAGAGCCGCAGTCCAAGCAATGGAAAGTGGAGAGTGGGAGCCTTCTCAAAATCCGTCTGCGCCGCCGGTGGAACGCCCAAATGTGTTCCGCCTGTACGAGGAGAACATCGGTCCGCTCACGCCGCTGATTGCCGATACGCTGACAGACGCAGAGACGTTGTACCCCCCCGAATGGATTGCTGACGCCATCGAACTGGCGGTGAAGAACAACAAGCGTACCTGGAAGTATTGCGAAGCAATCTTGAAGCGCTGGAAAGAAGAAGGAACGCATGGACAAAAAACTCAACAGGACACTGGAAAAAGTGCAGAGCGATACACAAAAAGCGAGTTCGAAGAATACCTCAAGCGGGATTGAACCGGCGCCGCTGCTCGGCAAGGCGGACTGTCCGCATTGCGGGGGCATCGGTTTTCTGCGCATGGATGTGCCGGTGGGACATGAGAAGTTCGGCAAACTCGAACCGTGCGTCTGCCGCGCCAGCGAGATTACGAAAAACGCCCGCCAGCGTTTGTATGAGTTGAGCAACCTCGAGCGGCTGAGTCACCTGACCTTCGAAAATTTCAACGTGCAGGGCAATCCCAAGGCAAAACATGCCATCACGCAGGTCGAGAAGGACAGCCTGATGGAAGCCAAACGGACGTGCGAAGAGTTCGCGAAAGAGTTATCCGGCTGGCTGCTGTTGGAGGGCACCTACGGCTCCGGTAAAACACATCTCGCCGCCGCCATTGCCAACGAAGCCGTCAACCGCAACACCCCCACCCTGTTCATCACACCCTCCGATTTGCTCGACCGCCTGCGCGCCGGTTACGCCAGTTCCGATGAAAGTTTCGAGGCGCGCTTCGAGGAGATTCGCAACGTCCACCTGCTGGTGATTGACGATTTCGGGACGCAAAACGCCACCTCCTGGGGGCAGGAAAAATTATTTCAACTGCTCAATTACCGCTACATCAACCGCCTGCCGACCGTCATCACCACCAACCTCATCCTGGACGAAATCGAAAGCCGCATCCGCTCGCGCCTGATGGATGAGGAACTGGTCAAGCACATCCGCCTGCTGACGCTCGATTACCGTCATCCCGCCGAGACCAGCAACCCGGGGCTTTCGATGCTCTCGATGCGCGACATCCGCGAGATGACCTTTCACAACTGGGAGTCGCGCGAGGACGAAATCGGTCAGGAAATCGTCACCGTCAAATTCACGGAACGAAAGGGCGCCAGCGGTTACAGCGTGAAGGACAAGGAAATTCAGCGGGAAAAAGTGACGAAGGAACACATCAACCGCCTGCGAGTGGCGCACGACGCCTCCGCCCGCTTCGCCGACAACCCCGAAGGCTGGCTCGTCCTGCTCGGACCTTCGCACTGCGGAAAGACTCATCTCGCCGCCGCCATCGGTCATTACCGCATGGGCAACGGCGGTCAGGCAATCATGACCGACGTTTCGGTACTGCTCGACTACCTGAAGGCAACCTTCCGCCCCAACGCCGACGTTTCATTCGACCGGCGGTTCTACGAGATCCGCACCGCCCCTCTGCTGATTTTGGACGGCTTCAAGGAAAGCAACATGAGTTCCGCCTGGGCGGAGGACAAACTGCATCAATTGCTGAACTACCGCTACTACGAAAACCTGCCGACGGTCATCACCTCGAACCTCGACCCGGAAAGTTTTGCCAAAAACTATCCCAGCCTGTGGTTCAAGATTCTCGATGCAAACAAATCCGTCGTCTGCACCATTGACATGCCTCCCTACCGCCACAAGGCAAAGGCAAAGAAAGCAACCTCCAGAAAAAGCGCCAAGGGGTAGCGGGCTTTCGCAACGCCGCCATTTACCAATCACGCCGGCAGACCTCTGCCGGCGTTTTTAATGTAAGAACCACATCCCCCATGTATACTGAATGTTGTTGCAAGAATTTGCAATAAGGACACTTATGACCTGCTCTGCCCGTTACGCCCCCCAACTCCGCGCCCGCGGCTTCCGCATGACCCCTCAGCGACTGACCATCCTGCATGTGCTTCATCATGAAGGGACGCATCTTTCGCCTCTGAATGTCTTCAAAAAAGCCGTTCAGGAACTGCCCGGGCTGACCGAACCGACCGTGTACCGCACGCTCGAATTTTTGGCGCAAAACGGACTGGTGCGCTCTTCCCACGACGGGAGCGGACACCTGACCTACGAAATCGCCGCCGCCGACCATCATCACATCGTCTGCCGCATTTGCAAGGCGGAGATCGAGGTGGAACACAGCCTGCTCGCTCCCCTCTACCAAACTCTGGAAGCCGCCAGCGGCTTTACAAACATTGACAGCCATGTGACCTTTTTTGGCGTCTGTCCAAATTGTCAGAGGCAATAGCCGAGGAGATACACATGCATTACGCACCCGCCCCCCTTCACATCCCCGATGGATTTCTGAATGTCACTGTTTCTGCCATTTGCTGGGTCATCACGGTCATCGTGATCGGCATGGCAGTCTCGCGGACGAACAAGTCGCTCGGCGAAAAACAGGTGCCGCTGATGGGCATCATGGCGGCGTTCATCTTTGCCGCGCAGATGATCAACTTCCCCGTCGCGGGCGGCACGTCCGGTCACTTGCTGGGCGGGGCGCTGGCGGCGATTGTGCTCGGTCCGTGGGCGGGGATGCTGGTGATGACCGCGGTCATCGCCGTGCAGGGACTGCTCTTTCAGGACGGCGGTCTGCTCGTGATGGGCGCGAACATCCTCAACATGGGTCTGCTCACTGCCGCCATCGGCTATGGCTTGTACCGTTCGGTCATGAACAAATCCACAGGGACCAAACTGGCGGTTGCCGGCGTTGCTGCGTGGCTTTCGGTCATGGCAGGCGCGCTCGCCACAGCGCTGCAACTCTGGCTGAGCGGCACCAGCAGCCTGCAAACGGTGACGATTGCCATGTTGAGCGTCCATGCGCTGATTGGCATCGGCGAAGCGCTCATCACGGTCGCGGCGTTGTCGTTCATCTTCCGCACCCGCCCCGATTTGCTCGGTGAGGGTTCCGTCTCTGCCGAGGGCGGACGCGGCTGGATTGCCGCCGGCGTGGTCGTTTCGCTCCTCGTCGTTTTGCTCTCGCCGCTCGCCTCCGCCAACCCCGACGGGCTGGAGCGCGTCGCCACAGACTTGGGATTCATCGAAGCCGGGCAAGCCGCACCCTATGAAATCATCCCCAACTACACCCTGCCCTTCCTCGGCGAGACGCCCCTCTCGACCATCCTTGCCGGAGCCATCGGCGCATTGATTGTGCTTGGCATTGTGGTGGCGACGGGGCGCTCGCTGCAGAAGAAAACATCCTGAAATGCTCTCCACACTTCCAAACGCCAATCGTAAATCTCAAATCGCAAATCTAAAATCGCAAATCTAAAATCCTAACCCGCTTCATGCATTTCGACGCCTTCGACCGTTACCACGACACCGGCAGTTTCATCCACCGCCTCGACCCGCGCGTCAAGGTGGTCGTTACGGTTGCGTACATTCTCTCGAACGCGCTCCTGCCCGACGGCGCGTGGACGGCGTTTGGGCTTGCGTGGCTGTTCCTGCTGTTCGCCAGCGCCCTCTCGAACCTGGGACCTGGCTTCACGTTCAAACGTTCCTTCATTGCATTGCCCTTTGCGCTGGCGGCGGTCACCGTTCTCTTTTCCATCCCCGGCAGCCCGCTTTCCACTTTCCACTTTCTATTCTGGAACCTGACCATCACCGACATGGGACTCCTCCGCTTCGTCAGCATCGTTGTCCGCTCGTGGCTGTCGGTGCAGATGGCAATCCTGCTGGTGGCAACGACGCGCTTCCCGGATATCGTCCATGCGCTGGAACATTTGCGCGTGCCAGCCATCCTGACCACTATCATCGCATTCCTTTATCGGTACCTGTTCGTGCTGGTGGACGAGGTCTTCCGTCTGCTCAGGGCGAGGGAGGCTCGTTCGGCGGCGGCGCCAGGTTCGAGGTCCGGTGGAAGCGCGGCGTGGCGTGCGAGGGTGGCGGGCAATATGGCAGGTCAACTCTTTTTGCGGAGTTACGAGCGCAGTGACCGCGTCTACAATGCGATGTTGGCGCGCGGGTACACGGGTCGTCTGAATACCATTCATCCGCATGAGATGCACCGCATGGATTACATCGTGACCGTGCTGGCGCTGTTCATCATCCTGTTGTTTCAATTGATTGGACGAATATGACCAACGTTTTATCGGTACGCAATTTACGTTTTTCTTACCACGACCATCATGAGGCTTTGCGCGGCGTCTCGTTCGATTTGTGCGAAGGCGATAAGGTCGCGCTGGTTGGACCGAACGGCGCGGGGAAGTCCACGCTGATGCTGCACTTGAATGGGATTTTGCGCGGACAGGGCGAGGTGATGGTGGGCGGCGAACGCCTCACGCGCGACAATCTGCCTGCCATCCGCGCCATGGTCGGACTTGTGTTCCAAAACCCCGACGACCAACTCTTCTCGCCGACGGTGTTCGAGGACGTGGCGTTCGGTCCGCTGCACATGGGGCTGCCAAAGGACGAGGTGATCGCACGCGTGGAAGCGGCGCTGCAGGCGGTGCGGATGTCGAATTACCGCGACCGCATGTCGCATCACTTGAGCGTGGGCGAAAAGAAGCGCATCGCCATTGCGACCGTCCTTTCGATGAAGCCGCAGATTCTGGTTTTGGATGAACCCACAGCGGGGCTCGATCCGCGTGCGCGCAGAACGTTGATCAATCTTCTGCGCGATCTGCCGATTACGATGCTGGTCTCCACGCACGATATGAGGATGGTGCAGGAATTGTTTCCACGCACGATTGTGATGGATGAAGGTCTCATCGTGGCAGATGGGCGCACAGAGGATATTTTGGCGGATGAAAAGTTTTTGAATGAGCATGGGTTGGAGAAGGTGTAGAGGGTGGAAAGTAGAAAGTAGGCGGGGAGGCGGATGGCAGTAATCAGTGGGCAGTGAGCAGTGATCAGTGAACAGTGATCGGTAATCAGTGATCGGTAATCGGTGATCGGTGATCGAGTAATCGGCAGTAGAAGTAATGGACTTTATCGGCAATTAGAAAAAACGTCCCGAAGGTTGCTACCAGACGTTCAAATTGCTCAAACCAAACCTTCGGGACGGTGAATGAAGGTTAATTTCGATAAAGTCTAATCAGAGTAAAAAGGCGCGTCTGTAAATGACGCGCTTTTTGGTTGTTACAAAACTGTGACAGCCAACGCCTTGCATTTTTGAAAGTTGGCATTTTATAATGGCAAAGGTTGTCAGGCGGAAAACTCAGTTTCTATCAAGGAGGAAATCTCCCAGGGAGTGTGAGTCATGTTTACAAAAAATTGGAACTTTGTAATTGCACGTATTGTTCTTGTGGTGGTATTGATCGCGGGCGGGTTTGGCGTTCAGCCTGCACAAGCAGGTAATGAAACAGCGCCTGATCTCGTTCCACTTACATCCTCAACTATTGGGAATTGGTCAGCCTTGGGCAGTAATCTTGCTGGGACAGATGGCGCGTTAAGTCACCCTATCATGGCTGAAGTGGATGTTATTACAGTTTCAGGAACCGATGTGTACATAGGAGGGTGTTTCGAAGATGCGGGAGGCGATCCGACTGCCGATTACATTGCCAAATGGGATGGAACAAACTGGTCAGGTCTCGGCAACGATGGGCTGGCAACACCAAATGGGGCTCTCAAGGCTTGTGTCAGGGCAATTGCCGTCAACGGGACAAATATCTATGTAGGTGGTTATCCACAGGTTTGGAACAACGGCGCTCCCATCCCGAATGCAGAGTATTTGGCAAAGTGGGATGGAACAAGTTGGTCTGCTTTGGGAACAGGACCCGGCGGACAAGTCACAAGCATTGTGATCAACGGCAACAATATTTATGTCGGTGGGTACTTCAGCGGCGGTGTTGTCAAATGGGATGGTATGAACTGGTCGCCCTTGGGGGGAAATAGCGCACTTAATGGCTGGGTGGATGCAATGACGATAATCAATTCTGATCTCTATGTTGGTGGGTACTTTACAGCCGTCTATAATGGCACGGAGTTGGTACCTGAAGCCGCTTATATTGCCAAGTGGGATGGTACACAGTGGTCTGCCTTGGGCAGCAATGGCACGGCTGCTGGTGGTCCAATCAACAATGCCGTGATGAGCTTGACAACAGATGGGATCAATTTATATGTTGGTGGTGCCTTCACAGACATTAATAACTATGGCACCCTCTTGCCGGAGGCAGATTATATTGCCAAGTGGGATGGCGTGAATTGGTCAGCGCTGGGGAGCAATGGTAGTGGAAATGGGGCGTTGAATGGGCTTCCGTTTGCCATCCTCGCTGATGGAACAGGCATTTATGTAGGTGGTGCTTTTACCGATGTCAATAATAATGGTTCAATTCTCACAAATGCCGATTATGTTGCCAAATGGGACGGAACGAACTGGTCTGCCTTGGGCAGTAACGGGAGTGGAAATGGCTCACTCAATGAACGTGTATATACCCTCGGATTGACTGGCAACAAATTGTATGTTGGCGGTAAGTTCACAAATGTGAACAACAATGGGAATATTTTGAATACTGCCGATTATATTGCTGCCTACGGATTATGCACCACAGGACCGATCACCGTGCAGAATACGAACGACTCAGGCACCGGGTCACTGCGCCAGGCAATTGCGGATATTTGTCCGGGCGGGACGATCAATTTTGCTTCGTCGCTTTCTGGAGCGACAATTACTCTTGCATCAACTTTGGTGATTGGAAAGGATTTGACGGTTGATGGATCAGCATTGAATCCACAAATTACCGTCAGTGGAAATCATATCGTTGGAGTCCTGGAGACAAAGTCTAAAAACGGTATTACATTGGATAGCATCTCAATAAAAAATGGAAATTATTTATGGGGAGGGGGGATCTCAAATATTGGTGTATTAACACTTGTGAATTGTGTTATTTCCAATAACAATTCAGAAAATAATGGTGGAGGCATTGTTAATTTCGGGGAGTTGACCCTGACGAAAACTACAATATCTAGAAACACAGCAGCCGTTGATGGTGGCGGAATTTATAACGGCTATTATGTTGGCAGCGTGAGTCATCAGAGCGGCAAACTGACAATCACCGATTCCATAATCTCAGATAATACAGCGGATTATGGTGGTGGAATTTACACAAGCGCTTATGGGGAAGTTGTAACTGTAATAAAGAGCAACTTCTCAGGAAATTCTGCCGTATTTGCAAATGGCGGTGGTATTTACACATTTGGTACTCTTAGTGTATTGGACAGCACCTTTACAAACAACTCCGCTGATGGAGATGGAGGGGGAATATACAACTCTTACGAATCAACATTAACAGTCACAAGAAGTACATTCTCTGAAAATTCTGCCCTTGACTGGGGAGGCGGAATTTATAATGATGCAGCTAGTATCTTGAATATAACAAACAGTACTTTTTCCAAGAATTCGGCTGGTAGTGGAGGGGCCATATTCAATTACCGTAATCCTTTCTACTCAACTACATTGACAATAACAAATAGCACATTCTCCGAAAATTCGGCTGCTACAGGGGGAGGTATATATAACATGGGGACGCTAAATCTTTCGAATTCGATACTTGCAAATTCGACAACAGGAAATGATTGTTACCATTATGATTTCAACGGCGGAACAATTGGTGTTAATGTTAATAATCTTATCGAGACAAATGCTCCTGTACCAAACAATTGCGGCACTCCTACCTCCACCGCAGACCCGCTTCTCGGTCCACTGGCAGATAACGGCGGTTTCACCCAAACCATGGCGTTGCTTCCCGGCTCTCCCGCCATTGACGCGGGCGACGACACGAATTGCCCCGCCACCGATCAGCGCGGGGTGACGCGTCCATTCGGGCGTCACTGCGATATTGGGGCGTATGAGTTTAACGGCATAACAGTCAATGTGACCATCGGAGGTACTCCGATGGGTAGTTACACGCTGCTACCTGGCCAGGAAAAGCGCGAGTACTACCCCGTCAGCGGCGGACCGGTCAAGGTGGAGAGCACCAATGGCATGAACCTCGTCTCCGCCATCCGCCTGCAATCCTACGCCAATAACACCCTGTACTCCTTCGTCGAGACCATGGGCGTGCCGCAGGGGCTGCTCTCGTACAAGTACGTCTTCCCCACCTACAACAACACCTGGGCGCCACTCAACTCCCAGATCCGCGTCAGCAACCTCGAGACCACTCCCACCACCGTGCGCATCACCATCGGCAGCGACGTAGTCTGGGAACAGCAGATGCAGGGACTGGAAGAACAGCGCCTGTACTTCAACGCCAGCGGCGGACCGGTCATCGTCGAGAGCCTGGATACCAGCAAGAAGATTGTGGCGGCGATCCGCCTGCAGTCCTACGCCAACAACCTCCTCTACAGCTTCTCCGAGACCATGGGCATCCCAGACCAGATGCTTTCGTACCGCTACTACTTCCCGACCTACAACAACACCTGGGCGCCGCTCAACTCGCAAATCCGCGTCAGCAACCTGGAGACCACTCCCGCCACCGTGCGCATCACCATCGGCAGCAGCGTGGTCTGGGAACGGCAGATGCAGGGACGCGAAGAACAGCGCCTGTACTTCCCGGTCAGCGGCGGACCGGTCATCGTCGAGAGCCTGGATACCAGCAAGAAGATTGTGGCGGCAATCCGTCTGCAATCCTACGCCAATAACACCCTGTACTCCTTCGTCGAGACCATGGGTGTGCCGGAAGGACTGCTCTCGCACAAGTACTACTTCCCGACCTACAACAACACCTGGGCGCCGCTCAACTCGCAAATCCGCGTCAGCAACCTGGAGACCACTCCCACCACCGTGCGCATCACCATCGGCGGGGTGAAGGTCTGGGAACAGCAGATGCAGGGACGCGAAGAACAGCGCCTGTACTTCCCCGTCAGCGGCGGACCGGTCATCGTCGAGAGCCTGGACACCAGCAAGAAGATTGTGGCGGCGATCCGCCTGCAATCCTATGCCAACAACACGCTGTACAGTTTCTCGGAGACGATGGGCATTCCGCTGGAGCAGATGTCGAGCGTGTTCTACTTCCCGACCTACAACAACACCTGGACGCCGCTCAATTCCCAGTTGAGGTTCGGCGTGCCGTAGACTTCCATCTCTAGCATATAAAAACCGACCTCAACTTTGGCTTTTTGAGTTGAAGATGCAGAAGCCAAGAAGGGCGCTTTCGCGCCCTTCTTTTATATCCAAGTGGAAGCGGCAATGGAATTGGAGTGTCCGATGAAGAAGGCTTCCTTTTGGCTTCCCCCTTAATTAACGGGAAAGAGCCTAATCCATGTCCATGAGGCAGTACCAAAGTCCTCCCCTGCTTTGCAAAATTGTTTGTAACTTTTCCTGCTCATTCACTTCAAAGAAAACCCAATGCCATGTAATCTTTAGGTTCAAAGTGTTTCGCCAACCATGCAACTCATTTGGAGGTTCGTATGTTCCAGAAAAAATTAAGAGCACTGGCTCACTCAGGGATATTACTTGTTGTCAGTCTATCTTTGATGTTCACAAATTTGGGGGGGGTATTCTCTGCCAAAGCGGCAACCTTGACCGATGCCATCGTATTCGTCTCGCGGCAGATTCCCAGCAACGGGAGCGTGTACTATCCACAAGGCGGCTCGATGCCCGGCGTACAACCGTACAGCCGCTTTCAAGTGGCTGCGCCCGGCAAATTGATTATTCGCGAGGCAAACGGGACCTTGCGCGTCCTGATTGACGGCTCCAAACCAACCGCCGCCTCCCTCAACCTGATTGATGTCAACGCGCCGGATGTCTCCTATGACGCGAAGAAAATCGTCTTTGCAGGCTTGCCTGCCGGAAATTATCCCACCGGCGCGGTGAGCAGTCCCGGCGCGTGGCGCATCTACGTCATTAACGTGGATGGGACCGGGCTGAGACAAATCACTTTTTCGGACCGCAACATCTCCCTGTCCCAGTTTGGAAGCGTGGCGTCCAACTTCACCAAATATGACGACACCGACCCCGTCTGGCTGCCGGATGGGCGCATCGTGTTCTCATCCACTCGCTGGCCCTCGTTCGGGCAATACGGCGCGGCGCTGACCAGTAACCTCTACGTAGTCAATGCTGACGGTACCAACTTGCATCGCATTACTGCCGAACGCAACGGCGCAGAACGTCCGGTCATTGACCCGCTGACGGGCAAAATCGTCTATTCCCGCTGGTGGCGTAACTTCCGCCTCGGCACGAACAACATGGCGACCATCCCCTACTCCGGCGGCGGTTACATCATGAAGGATGGAGTCTGCGCGCTCAAATTCCAGGGCGCGGAATGCCAGGAAGCGGGCGGGCTGACCAACCTCGAGCGCAACGCCTGGCACCTCGCCTCGATCAATCCCGATGGAACTGGGCTGGCGCAATTTGCCGGACGCTCCAACTCGTTCTTCGTGGGCGAAAGTGTCAACCATGCCTACGGCGGGGCGTTCGCTCCCGATGGAACTTTCTACGCCAACTTCTTCCCCATGACCAACGGCACGGAAGCCGCAGGGTTTGGTGGCATTCGCAAATACCAGCGCGGCGCGAACGGTTACACCCACGTCATCGGCATTACCAATCGTGATGAAAGTGTCCAGCGGTTTGTCAGCACCAACCCCACCTCCTACGGTGTCTTTGTGGGCAACTACGCCGCCGACCCAGCCGTCCTGCCGGATGGCGGTCTGCTCATCTCTTGGGCGCAGGATACCCGCCAGGACTACGGTCTTTACCTCATCAATGCAGATGGCAGCGGACGCACCCTCGTTTACGATAATCCCGGCACCACCGAACTACGGGCAAAATTGGTGCGCGCGCGACCTCTGCCGCCCATCATCCCCGACCAGGTCACCCAAGTTGCCAGCGCCCTGCCGCCTACCGCCCAGGGACCCTACGACAAGGACGGTACCTTCACCTTCAATGCCCTGAATGTTTACTTCAACGCGCCGGTGGATGTGGACATCCTCAGCGCGCCCCCGGTAGGATCGGCAAACACCATCCGCTTCTACACGGACTTTCAGCGGGATCAACAACGAGGCTCCTTTGAATTCCTCGACTGGCCCATCTTCCTCAAAGAAGTGCCGGTTAATCCCGACGGCTCGGTGATGACTTCATCGCCAGCCAACATCCCGCTCTTCGAACAACTCCGCACCAGTCCCGAAAAGGGCTACACTATCCCGTTGACCGGGCGCGGCGTTTCGCCGGACGAAATGGGCGGCGCGGCGCATGTGGCAGGTATGAACTTCGGGCGCACTGGCGAGGTCCAACGTTGTGTGGGTTGTCACGCTGGTCACACCATGATTCCCGTCCCCGCCGACCCGCAGTGGACCAATCTCGCGCCCGGCGCCACTGTCACTTATTCCTCCCTGCATTCCAGCCTGCCCAACGGCAACGGCGCCGTGGACCGCAAGGTGAAACTCCGCATTGCCTACAACAATCACTACCGCTTCTGGCTGAGCCGCGAGGGACAAAACCCCAACACCCAATGGCTTCAATTGACCTTCCCCGTGCCGGTCACGGTGCGCACCGTGCGCCTGTACGACATGCCCGCCTCGGAATCGAACGTCAACGTCAACAACACCACCGTGCGCCTTTACAGCGATGCCGCCGGCAAAAATCAAGTGGCAAGCAAAACATCCGGCGCGCTTTCGGAAAGCGGCACCGATGTGACATTCAACGATGTTCGCGCCAGGGTCGTAAGGATTGAATTTACTTCTGTAAGCGGCTCAACAGCTGGTCTTGCCGAGGTTGAAGTCATCGCGCGTGGAGAGGCTGATGTCCCGTTCCTCAACATTGTCGGCAATGCCGGGGCGGCGGATGTCAAATTAAGTTATCCAGAAGGTGAAGCGATATCCGACCAGGATGGAAATTACACCATTCAAGTTCCCTCTGGCTGGAGCGGGACGGTCACTCCCTCGCACCCCTGCTACACCTTTACCCCTGCCAGCCGCACCTACACCAACGTCACCGCCAATCAGACGGGACAAAACTATACCGCCGCCTTCAACCCCACGTCCAGTTGTGCTAATGTAAATGTTAATATTGGCAGCAACTTAATGGGAACATACGCCATACCCAGTGGAAGTGATACACGTCTAACCTACAACGCAAGCGGCGGACCGGTCAAGGTGGAGAGCACCAATGGCGTGAACATCGTCTCCGCCATCCGCCTGCAATCCTACGCCAACAACACTCTCTACTCCTTCGTCGAGACCATGGGCGTGCCGCAGGGACTGCTCTCGTATAAATACGTCTTCCCCACCTACAACAACACCTGGGCGCCGCTCAACTCCCAGATCCGCGTCAGCAACCTGGAGACCACCCCCACCACCGTGCGCATCACCATCGGCAGCAGCGTGGTCTGGGAACAGCAGATGCAGGGACTGGAAGAACAGCGCCTGTACTTCCCGGTCAGCGGCGGACCGGTCATCGTCGAGAGCCTGGATACCAGCAAGAAGATTGTGGCGGCGATCCGCCTGCAATCTTACGCCAACAACCTCC
>DYID01000043.1 GCA_020723805.1 Anaerolinea sp.
ACTTCCTCCAGCCTCTATCATAACCATTGTTAGAATAATTTGTAAAGGTGCAAAAGGTCGCCCTACCCAAAAGCGGGCAGCAGGAGGGTTTCGGAGCCGTTCCGCACGATGTAATGAGGCACCCATGCCACGCCGAAGAGGGTGACGAAGAGGTTCGTCTTTTTGGGAGCGATGGTCACCTCGGTGATGTCGTTGACGGCGCTCCCCCAGCGGTCGTTGATTTCGCCCAGGGTTTCTTCGCGGCGGCGCTGGAGTTCGGCAATCTGTTTTTTGTATTGGGCGATGGCTTCCACGGATTCCTGGACTTCGGCTTTTGCCTGTTCGGTGAGGCGGCGTTTGGTGAGCGAGGAGGAGAGGCGCGAGGCTTTGCGTCTGCCGCCGAACAGACCGGTCAGGTTTTCGAGGTGCGTGCCGGCTTCCTCCACTTTGCGGTTGGTGAGTTCCGCCTGGTCTTCCGCCAGTTCACGCTCTTCGCGGGCGAGTTTGTCTTCGAGCGCCTTGAGTTGACGGTCGAGGGACGCGAGGGCTTTGGCGATTTCGGCGTCGCGTTTTTGGCTGGCGGCTTCGGCGCAGGCGCGCATGAATTCGGCACGGCTGACATCTGGACCGGCATACACTTTGAGCGTCTCGTTGGCGCGCGCCTGCACGGAGGTGGTGCGGAGAACCCAGTCGGTGAAGTCTCGCTGCAGGGCGGCGAGCAGACGGGGGTCGTTGAGCGGCGCGTCAAGGGCGTCGAAACGGGAGGAGGGGACGGGGAAGGTCTCCACGTTTTCGAGAGCAGAGGCGTCGAGTAGGTGATCTTCCCAGCGGAGGGCAGTGCGTTTGTCCAGCGTTTGGACGAGGGCGGCGCGGCTGACTTCGCTGTCCACGCCGAGTTTGCGGTCGAGGAAGCGCACGTTTGCCGAAGCAATCAGGGCGGGACGGTAAAGGACGCCTTCCATCATCGCTTCGGCGGGCATGGTCTGCTCGGCGGCTTGGAAGGCTTCGGGCAGGCTGAGGTTTTGCGGGAGGAAGTATTCTTTGATGCCGGCGGGGAGGGAGGGTTTGGTTTGAGTGCCGGTTGATTGATTGGAGATTGGAGACTGGCGATTGGAGGTTGGAGATTGGCGATTGGAGATTGGAGATTGGGGAGTCGAAACGGCTGCCGCCATGAAGGTGGGAGATTCGGCGTCAGCGGAGGAAAAGGTTTGGGAGGCTGGAGCAGATGCCGGCGGAGTCTGAAGCGTTTTGTCTGCGTTGGCGAGGCGGTTGAGTTCGGGAACCCGATGGCGGGCGAGGGGTCCGGCGAGGTAGTTCATCGCCCAGCGCGAGTGCAGGAGGACGGGCGCTTTGGCGTGGACGTTGTGGAGGAGGAAGACGCGCTTGCCAAGCGAGGAGATGAGTCGGTCGAATTCGCTGCGCGGGATGCCGCCCGCCGCGCCTTCGAGACCGTCGAGCAGACGTTGTTTGTCCTGTTCGGTTTGCAGTTTGCCGATGAGCCAGGTGCCGGCGTTGGAGAGTCCTTTGTAGTCCACGTCCACAGGGTTTTGGGTGGCGAGGAGGAGACCAAGACCGAAAGCGCGCGCTTGTTTGAGCAGGCGCAGGAGGAGGGCTTTGGAGGGCGGGTTGCGTTGAGGCGGAACGTAGCCGAAGATTTCGTCCATGTAGAGCAGGGCGCGCAGGGAGGAGGAGCCGTTTTGGGTGCGCATCCAGGTTTCGAGGGCAGAGAGCAGAAGGGTGATGAAGAACATGCGCTCGGCATCGGAGAGGTGGGCGAGGTAGAAGATGCTGTGGCGCGGACGCCCGTCGGCGGTGCGGAGCAGGGAGGCAATGTCGAGCGGTTGACCTTCGCGCCAAACTTCGAAGGCAGGTGCGGCGAGGATGTTGTTGAGCGCCATCGCCAGGTCCATGCGGTCTTTGGGAGGGAAGAAGGAGTCCAGGGGGAAGGCGCCGAGTTTGTCGAAGGGCGGGGTTTGGGTTTGGAGGATGAGTTCGGCGAGGTCGAGGCTTTTGCCGCGGCTCCAGGCGGTTTCGAAAAGATTCGCGAGCAGGATGTGTTCGCGCGAGCGGAGGGGGTCAATGTCGTTGTAGCCCACCAGCCCAAGCAAAGCGGTGACGGCGCTGGCGATTCGCTCGCGCAGGACTTCGCGGTTTTCGTCCCAGGGAATCTCCGGCGCGGCGAGGGAGGAGAGGACGCTGACGGGAATGCCCGAATCGGAGCCGGGGGTGAAGATGGTGAATTGCGCCGAGTTTTTGAGCGCCAGAATGCGCTCGCGTTCGATCCCCCATTCCTGTAAGCCGTTCCGCCAGGCAAGCGCGGTTTCTGCGGCGGCTTGTTCGGTAGTTTTGCCGGCGCGGCGCGCCTGGTCGGCATCCACCCAGGGTTGGAAGTCTTGCGGGGCGAGGTCGGGGAAGTGGAGGAGTAAATTCGTGAGGTCGCCCTTGGGGTCAATGATGAGGGCAGGGATGCCTTGCAGGGCGGCTTCTTCGAGCATGGCAATGCACAGACCGGTCTTGCCGGAGCCGGTCATGCCGGTGACGACGGCGTGGGTGGTCAGGTCGGCGGGGTCGTAGTTGACGCTTTGGTCTGTAATGGATTGGGAAATAGGATCGAAGGCGCGTCCCAGGTAGAAGGTTGAGTCGGTCATAAGGTCTCCTGCGCGGAATTTCAACAGGATGATTGTAGCCCATCCGGCAGGAAACGCCCATTAAAAATTTTGCGGAGGCTCAGCCTCCGCAAAATCAGTCGTTGTCATTATCGTTGTCGTTATCGTTGTCGTTCGTATTACCGTTATCGTTCGTATTGGTGTTGTCATTGGTATTCGTGTTGTCATTTGTTCCGCTGTTGGTGTTGCGAGAAAGCGGCGTGGGCGAGGCAAAGGAACTAGGGGCAATAAACTCGATCTTTTTCACGATGAAAATGCCCTTGTCGTAGTAACCCTTCGCCTTTGCAAAAGAGCCAACGGCTGGCGTTCCTTTGATTTCCTCCGCAAATTGGAGGTCCAGCACGATGCCGTTGATGATAATCAATTTGTTTTGGACGGAAGTGACAACGCCCTCGATGGATGCTTCGGCAGGGGTTGCGGTTACCGTGGGAGTCCATGTGGGAAGAGGCGTGGGCGTTTCGGTTCTGGACGGGACGACTGGTTCATTCTCTTCAGCCTGATCATTCTCTTCAGCATCTTCTTCCTCCTCTTGTTCGTTCTTTTCGCCTTCGGGGAGACGGGTGCCGGGCGGCAGGAGTTCGATGCGTTCGGCGAGGACGCCTGAGCCCTGGGTGACGCCGCGCACGCGCACCGCCGCGCCAACGGTCACCGGCTCGGCGGGCAGGCGGGTTTCGGCGGAGAGAAAGACCGGGATGCCGGAAACCTGCCACTCGGTCCCAGATTGACGCGTGACGTAGCCGGAGAAATCCACTGGGGCGGAACGTCCGCGGGCGATGAGTTCGCGCAGTTCCTCCAGCCGTTCGTTTTCGTGTTCGAATTCGAGCGCTTCACGCTGTTCAGGGTTGAAGACGAAGAAGAGGGAGAGGCTTTCCCATGTGCGCTTGACCGGGTAGAGGCTGTCGCCGGGCAGGGTGGTGGTGGAGGCGCGCACCAAACTCGTGCCGCTGACGAAGAGCATGGCAACCACTACAAACATGACGAAGGCACGCCGCAACGGCACGGACCAGCCGCGGCGCACAGGCGGGAGGAAGAAGATGGTTTTGCGTTCGCGTCGTTCGCGCAGTTCGGCGGCGCGCTGGAGAACACGGGCACGGCTTCGGCGCATCACCGTTTCGGACGGAGGCGGCGCTGCCATGCCCTTCGCTTTCACAGCCGCTTCGAGAATGGGGCGCAGTTCGTCTGCCAGTTCGGGGCGGCGGAAGAGGACGGTGTCCAAATCGGCGCCTTGTTCCAGTTCTTTGAGGCAGATTTCCAGAATTTCGTATTTATTCATCTTTCGCCTCCCCAATCAGCCGCTGGAGGGCGGCAAGCGCGCGAAATTGGAGGGCTTTCACGGCATTGACTTTTTTCTTCATGGTTTGTGCAGTCTCTTCGAGCGAGTATCCCTGCCCGAAGCGAAGCGCCAGGACGTGCTGTTGTTCTTCGGTCAGTTGAGCATAGGCGGAACGCACAGCGCGATGCTGTTCACGCTGATCCACTTCTTCGTGGACGTGGGTGGAATGATCGGGGATGAGTTCGGATAGGGTTTCGACGGGTTTGCGGTAGCGGCGGCGCAGGTAGTCGTTGACGGCGTTGGAAGCGGTGGAAATCAGCCAGCCCTTGAGGCTGGATTGCGGTCCCTGGCGTTTTTGAGAGGCTTCCAGCAGGCGCAGGAACACTTCGCTGGCGAGGTCCTCCGCTGCTGCATCGTCGTCTATGCGGTAGCGGACATAGCGATATACCTCCGCAAAATAGCGGTCGTAGATGGCAGTAATGGCTTGCGAATCCAGATTTTGCAAACCGTTCAGCGCGCTTTGTTCATCATAAACAGACATGGTCTGCATGTTCCCAGGAAGCAGGATTCTCGAAAAATGAAGTAGTGCAAGTTGCATGAGTATAACATTCCGGGGTGCGTCACTGCGGCGGTTGAACGACCTGGTACAAAATCGCCTGGTCGTCGCGGTACACTTCCTTCAAGCCGGGGTCGTTTTCTGCCGCGCGGATGAAACTGCCGTGTTTCAGGTCGGTGTGGACATACTGCGAGCCAAACCTGGCGGCAATGATGCCGGAGGGATGTTCCACCTTGCCCTGGGAAATGAGGACCCACAGGTCGTAGAGTTCGGGGTCGTATAACTGCATGTAGGTCGGGTCGAGACCGATGAGGTAGGTGTTGTGTGTGTTGTAGTAGAAGAGGCGCGGGAAGTCATCCCAGTCGGTTTGGAAGACGCGGGAACCGGCAGAGGTGTTTTCTACGAGCCATTGAGATGCGCCGGCATACAAGTTGTAGGGCTTGGAATCGTCAATCGCTTCACGCGCCCTGGGAATGGATCTGCCAACACTGACCGCCACCGCCGCCGAGAGCAAAAGCAGAGGGGCGTTCTTGACAACCCGCATGAGGGGAGATGATGTGGAAACGCGGCAGGCAAATTGACGGTCGAGAAAATGACCCGCCCAGGCAAAAGCGGCAAAGATGAGGGCAAACGGCGGGAAGTATTCTACAAAGCGGCGCGCCTGCATGAGCATGAGTCCGAACAGCAGGGCGGCAAGCAGGGCAAAGGCGGTGCGGGTGTCCATGCGGCGCTCGGTCAACCCCAAGGCAACGATTCCGCTGACGAAGAAAAGCAGGGAGGGGAGGGAGTTTTCGAGGATTTGTTGAGTGTTGTAGGGGAACCACTCATTGCCCACGCTGACGGCTGTGGCGTTGGTTAATTTGGGGAGCATGTGATGCCAGGAAAAGATGACGTTGGCGGGAAAGTAGGGGTTGATGACAACGCCAAGGGCAATGCCGGCGGCAATGTAGAGCAGGGGTTTGTATTCGAGACGCCGCTCTGCGAGGAGGACGGCAACGACATGGAGGACGCCCAACGCCAGCATCAGCGGGAAGGCGTCGTACAGCCAGACGTATACAAAGGAAAGGGCGGCAAGGCGCTTGTATTTCTTTTCGAGAAGCCAGGCAATGCCCAGCGCAAGGAAAGCCAGCGAAAGTGACTGGGCGCGCGTCACGCTCATGCGGTAGAGGAAAGCATCGGAAACGCCGAGCAATGCCAGCGCCCAGAGCCAGTCGTAGGGAATGCGCTGACGGTGGAAGAGAAACCAAATCGCAAGAAACGCCAGACTCGAAAAAACCACCGCGGACCATTTGGCGCCGATTCGCAGGTCTGCAAACCAGGTGAAGGGAATCAACGCAACGTGATAGAGAAAATGATGGTCATAGTATTCCTGCGGATTCAGAATGGAGAGCGGGAGCCAGGAAAATTCGGGCTTCAACCCTTCGGTACGCATGATTTGCGCCAGTTTGATGTGATAAAAGCCGTCGTTGTCGGGCATGTTGGGCGTGGAAAATTGAATGAGCGCCATGCCCAAAACAAACAACAGGAAGATGCCAAGCGGGAGAAGGGTTTGTCGCAGTGGTTTCATCGAGACGTATCCGTGAGAATGGAACATCTGGAGCGGTGACGGCATCCAGATGTTCCATTTGTGACTTTATGGGGTGGTAACAGTAAAGAGGTTAATCGTCGCCGTTGGAGTTGCCGTTATCGTTGTCGTCGTCATCGTCATTGTCGTTGTTGTTGTGATTCGAATTGCTGTTGCCATTACTGTTATCGTCGTCATCGTCGTCGTTGCTGTTGGAGTTACTGTTGTAGTTTGAATTGCTGTTCGAGTTGCCGTTGTCATCATCGTAACCGGTGTTGTCATTGGCGTTATCGTTACCATCATCGCCGGGGGATTTCTTTTCAATCTCACGGACGATGAGCGAGCCATCGGAGCCAGCCATCAGATGAAGTTTGACGTAATCGCCGACGGCAACGATGGTTTTGAACTCAGTGAGCGAAGTGATAACATAGGTCATGCCGTTGACGGTGATGGAGTTTGCCGAGAGGGCTTCTACAACGCCATAGACTTCCTGCTCGTCATCGTCGGATGCGTTGTCGTTGCCGTTCATGTTATCGTTGGCGTTATCGTCATTGGCATTGTCGTTCATGTTATCGTTGGCGTTGCCGTTCATGTTGTCGTTGGCATTGTCGTTCATGTTGTCATTGGCGTTGTCATCCGCGCCATCGGGACGGGAGACTTCGATGCGCAGGGCAAAGACACTCCCATCTGCCGCAACTTTCGCTTCCACTTTTACAATATCGCCGACTTTGATGGCGGGGTCAATCGAAGCGCCTTCCACGCTGACCACCTGCCCGCTGATTGTCCATTGCGAGGCGTCCATGGCTTCGACGTTGCCCGTAAAGACGACCTCTGTGTACTGTGAACCCGCAGAGTCGTCAGACGAACCGCTTTGGCGCGTTGCTCCACCGGGCACTGCTCCACTGCAGGCGCTCAAGAGATAGGCGCCAATGAGCAATACCGAGATGAGAAAACGATGTGATTTATTCATACCGAACCTCCATTTCTGAATCTGAGTTGGTTTAACCTGTCAGTCGCTGGAGGGCGGGAAAAGTTACGGGGAAACAAAAACCTCCCGCAGGGCGGCGGGAGGCGCAGCGTCCAACACCTGTCAGCCGGGCGGATTATCCAGCCGAATTCCATG
The DNA here is from genome assembly GCA_020723805.1 of Anaerolinea sp. Taxonomy (GTDB): domain Bacteria; phylum Chloroflexota; class Anaerolineae; order Anaerolineales; family Villigracilaceae; genus Defluviilinea. The sequence goes on from DYID01000043.1 coordinate 7,162, forward strand.
TCCGCGCACGGTGGTGATGTATTGATGAGTGGGGTCCAGGGCGGCAATCCGTTCGCGCAGACGGCGCACCAGCGCATCCAGCGCTTGATCCGACACCCCGGCAGATTGTTCATCTCCCCACACTTCCGCCACCAGGTCGGCGCGGCTGACCACTTCGCCGTTGTTTTTGTAGAGCAGCCAGAGCAGTTTGAATTGCTGCGCCGAAAGCGGCGGCACCAACTGCTGATGATTGACCCACACGCGGCGGGATTTCAAGTCCATCATCAGGCGCCCCGAAGCAGGCGATCCTTCCAACAGCGGCGTGGTGGCGTCCGACACGAGGAAGATGAATTGCTGCGCCATGGCAATGGAAAGCAGGTCGCCATCCTGCAAGACCACAGGAGCGGTGAGCAGGCTGCCGTTGTGATGAGTGCCGTTCTTGCTCCCCAGATCTTCGAGGATGACGCCTTCCGGCGTCGGAGTGAGGCGGGCGTGGAAGCGCGAAATCTGCCGGTCAGTGATGACGACATCACAACTCGGTTCGCGTCCCAGGACGAGGGTCTTATTTAACTGCCAGCGTTGTCCCTTCAAAGGACCGTCCTGCGCCACCAGCAGGGGGGCATCTTCTTGCGACGATTTCATGAATTGTTGCATTACCAGCCTTCAAGCGTCACTTGCACTTCATGAATGAAGAACGCACGAGGGCATATATTATAATACGAGAGCAAAGACGCACGCCTTCATGCAGGAACACGCCGAAACCTGCCAGCGTTATTGCGAGACAACGTCAAGCCACTGCACAAGGAGAAGAATTGCTGCCACCCCTCAAGAATGAGGAGGTACTGCGCGGCCGCTACAAGATCCGCGAACGGATCGGTCAGGGCGGCATGGGCGCCATTTACCTTGCGGACGATATGCGCCTCAAGGGGCGTCAGTGCGCCCTGAAAGAAGTGGAATACGACCGCGCCCTCCCGGAAAACGTCAGAGAGGAAGCCCGCGAACAATTCCTGCGCGAGGCGACTGTTTTGGCGCGTCTCGACCACCCCAACCTTCCCAAGGTTTCCGATTTCTTCTCCATCGGTCCGCGCGATTACCTCGTGATGGACTACATCCCCGGCAAAGACCTGCGTACCCTGCTGCTCGAAGCGCGCCGCAACAAACGCTTCCTGCCGGAAAAAGATGTGCTCAACTGGGCGGAACAAATTGCCAATGCGCTCTCTTTTCTACACAGTCAGGACCCGCCCATCGTCCACCGCGATATCAAGCCCAGCAACATCAAACTCATGCCGCACGGCTTGATCAAATTGGTGGATTTCGGTCTCGTGAAAATCCTCGCCCCCGAAGAAGTGACCATCACCATTATTCAGGGACAAGGCACCGCTCTCTACACTCCTCTCGAACAATACGGCGGAAGCGATGCGCATACCGACATCCGCTCGGACATTTACTCCTTTGGCGCGACGCTCTATCACCTGCTCACCAACGAACCTCCCGCCGATGCCCGCAAGCGCTTCCTCTCTCCCGAAAGCCTGATTCCGTTACGAGAAATCAATCCTTCGCTCTCGCCTCGCACCGAAAAAGCCGTGCTGTGGGCGATGTCCATGCACCCGGATGAACGCCCTCACAGCGTCGCCGAATTCAAACAAGCGCTGCTGGGTCACCGCGATACTCCCACCCTGCCCGTTTCCCCTTTGAGAGTGATGCGAAACGCGCCATCTTCCCATTCCATCGCTGAATACTTTGCCAAACCGACAGAAGCCGTGTTGGCGTGGAGCGCGGCGGTCTTATTCCTGCTCAGTTTGCTTGCGACGCTGATCCGCTAAGGAACCGCCACCAAGCCCAAGCCAGAATTCCTCCAAATGCCTCCCCTGCCAGCGTGAACAACAACACCCCAAAAGCGCCTCCCGATTCGGACGCCACCCATGCCTGCGCGCGGGGAAAGCCGAGCGCAAGGTAGTTATATGCACCCAGCCCGCCGATGATCACCAGCAGGGCAAACCGCAATCCCCATTGCGGCGTGACAATGCGGCTGACCGCCCAAAACGTGAGCAGAGCGCTGCCCAGAACCCCCAACAACATAATGAACCACAACCCAGCCCGCGGGTAACCTTCCGGGGAGATGAAATCATCATGCGGCACTACGGTGGGCGTGGGTGTGACCGTTTCGGGCGTCGTTGTGACTTCCGGCGCCACCATGGTCACCGCCACGCCGTTGCTGGTGGCATCGAACTGCAACACATCCGAAATGACCGCCGGCTCGCTCACCGCCCGCAATTCGACCTTGCCGGGCTTATCCACCACAAACGAGGCGCGCGCCACCCCGTCTATCGTAGTGGCTTCCACCTGTTTCAGAATGCTCCCCGTCTCATCGCTGGTGGACATGGTGAACCGTACCACCGTGCCATCGGGGACGATGTGCTGATTGCGGTCGAGCACCGGTCCCGCACGGACGGAAATGGAGGCGCCGATTTTGAAAAAGGGAGTGGGAGTGGGCAGGGGCGTGGGCAACCCCTCGCCGACGGCAAACGGAGGTTCTTCCTGATCCAGTCTCAGGGGAATGACCTGCTCGGGGTCGGGGGAGGTTTGTGTGATGAGGTCATACCCCACTGCAGGGATGGAAACCGGCGAAGCGCCCTGCAGGGAAATTTGCTGGAAGAGGATACGCGCCGCCACATCTACAAACGGAGGTTGTTTGCTGTATAAGGTGTAGTAGGCAGTGAGTTTGGAGATGTCGGTCGCGTCGAGGTAGTAGGGAGCGGTGAAGGAGAAGAGAATCACTTCCTTGTTGCGGAGCAGGTTCGGGCGTTCGGAAAAGAAGCGCCGCAGCAGGTTAATCTGCCCGTTGCCCACATCGGTCAAAGAAATGACAATCCAGGAGGCGTTGATGAGGGAAATCTCGATGTTGGTATCCGCATTGCCATCGAGCAGGTCTTCCAATTCTTTGAAGGAAAAGGAACTGGTGCGGCTGCGGAGGATTTGCCCGCTTCCATCGGGACCGTACAGGCGCAGAACCGCCCTTTGGAAGGCATCTTCTGCCAGGGTGCTGTGTTCGGCGCAGAGACTGCATTGTTTGTAAGGAACAACATCGGTCAGAAATACGAGGCGGTCGCTGGTGGTGGGAGGCGAGGGCAGGAGCGTGTTCAGTTCCTGCAGGTCCGGGCTGATGAGCGTGGCGGCGCTGCGGGCAATGTCGAAGGAAACCTGACTGGAACCGCCCAAACTGCTCAAAGCGTCATCCGCTGCCGCCACGTCCTGAAATTCCAGAGAGGGGTACATGCGCAGTTTATGCGTGAGGATGCGCGTCACGGCGGCATCTACCAGCCGCGCAAAGATGGGGTCGTTGCGATATTCCTGGGCAAAGGCATCCAGAATGCGCAGGGTGGCGGCGTAAGTAGTATCGGTCTCGTCAGAGCGGATGTTGCCCAGGTAAAGCAGGTCGTTGCCCGCCAAAAATGCGTCGCGCGCCACCAGGCGGGGAGAGAAACTCTCGCCGTTCAGCGAGTAAAAATCGCGCACCGCCCGGCTGCCCAAATCATCGCTGACCACCAATCCCCCGTTCGCGCGCCAGTTGGCAAACTGCGGCAAGGTCAGAATGGTAGAGAGCGCCGAGGCATCGAAACTGACCGGGCGTGTGGTGGCGCGGATGTTGCCTTGAAATCCCTGGTAACGGATGTGCGAGACCAGCAAGCCATCGGCAAGCGCCGCCGGGTCTGATGATGAGGTTACGGCAAAGAAAGGAGAGAGTTCCACCTGTTTTAATTGTTCGAGCGATTTGCGAACAGTGGCAACTTCATCTTCGGGGGAACGGTCGGAGCCGCCGCGTCCGGGGAAATGTTTGGCAACCACGAGCATCCGCCCGTTACTGCCCTCGTGCAAGCCGGCAATATATGCCTGCCCCATCTTGCCCACCCAATAGGGGTCGCCGCCGAAGACGCGCGTCCCCAGGTCACTGCGCGCCGCAGGGTTGGGCGCATCCATTACATCCAGAGATGGACCCAGAAAAAAGTTGAAGCCAATCGCGGAGAGTTCAGCCCCCATCACATTCCCCACTTGTGCGGCGTTTTTCGTATTCCAGGTAGCGCCGATTGCCATTTCATTGGGCAAAGGAGTCAAGCCGTTCAAAATCTGGTCGTCCGGCGCCCCATCGCCCTCCTGTGAAATGCCGATGAACAACGGAACATACGCCTTTGCTTGCGAAGGGTCAGCGTGAGAGGCGTCCCACTCGATGCCCTGCAGGTCTGCAATCAACTCATGCGCGGCGGTCACCGTGTTTGGCTCTTCGACGAAGTTGTCGTTTGCCGCCAGCAAAATCACCCCGCCCACATGACGATTGGCAATCAGGTCATAAATCAGAGAACCTTCGCTTCTATCCACGCCGGAGAACGTGACGAGAAACAACTGCCCCACTCGTTCTTCGGGCGTCATGGCGTCCAGCAATGCCTGGACCTGCGGCGGCGGGAGAGGAGTTTGGGCGCGGGCGCGGACTACAGGTCCAAGAAAAGAAGCGAGAAGAGTGAACAGGAGGAGACCCGCCGAGAGGCGATTCAACGTCACGATAGAGTCTCCGCCTGTCTTGCGCTTCGTTGCTTTGACTTCAACCTGCTTACCGCTCATCGGATGGTTTCTCATCTCCAGCCTTTTCCCCGCGCAGGCGAACCGCCAACTGGGGGTCATCGGTAAAGACGCCATCCACGCCCCATTTGAACAGACGACGCAAATCCGCCTCGTCGTTCACCGTCCAGACGTGGATGCGGCGCTTGAGGCGGTGCGCAAAGTAGATGAGGCTCTGGGTGGTGTCTTTCAGATTGGGGTGCAAAGCATCGTATTTGCCAAAGGCGAAACCAAACGAACGAGCCCACCAGCCGAGGACACCGTTCAACGCCAGCAAGCCGGTGGGAACTTCGGGCAGGTAGCGGCGGGCAGTAGTGAGGTTGCCCGGCAGGAAGGAGGAAAACAGCACGCGTTTTTGCAGTCCGAATTTCTTCACCAACATGCACACCGATTCGACGAGATGGTCGCGCGGGGTGTTGTAGTTGGTGAGTTCCACGTTGATGAAGGTGCGCCTGCCCACGGCTTCGAACACTTCGGCAAGGGTGGGGATTTTTTCGCCGCGAAATTCCGCCGAAAAGAAACTGCCGGCGTCCAGCGCGCGCAAATCGGCAAGGGAGAGGTCTTTGACCTTTCCGCGCGCGCCGGTGGTACGGTCCACGGTAGGATCGTGAATGACAACGACCTGCCCGTCGGCGCTGAGTTTCACGTCGAGTTCGATGGCGTCTGCCCCCTGCTGAAGGGCAAGTTCGAAGGCGGCAAGCGTGTTTTCGGGTGCGTGCGCCGAAGCGCCGCGGTGGGCAAAGATGACGGGGGTGGGAAGGGTATCGAGCATGGTAAATAAAGAACGGATCACGCATTACAAGAGGGGTGATGCGCAATCCGTAATGCGGGTTGGGATGAGAAGGCTAAATGTCCACAAAATAAGAGGTGGCGGCGCGGTCCAGCATTTCGCGGGACATGGTGGGCGGTACGGAAAGGTAACGGGCAATGTCGAGGATTTGGTCGCACAGGTCGCGCGGATGGGAGGCGCGCAGTTTGCGGTTGCGTTTGATGTACCACTCCTGCAAAAGGTAGGCGAGACCCTGGTCGCTGTATTCCACTTTTTTGTCGGCGGCGACGCGCTTGAAAATTTCGCGGTATTCCTCGTAGGTGGGGTCGCCGATTTCAATTTTGTGGCGCAGGCGGCGCAGGAAGGCTTCATCCACCAGGTCTTTGGGCGGCAGGTTGGTGGAGAAGACGATGAGCACATCGAAGGGCACTTCCACCTTGCGCCCGTTGTGCAGGGTGAGGAAGTCCACGCGGTTTTCGAGGGGGACGATCCAGCGGTTGAGCAGGTCGCGCGGACGCACCTGCTGGCGTCCGAAGTCGTCAATCAGGAAGATGCCGCCGTTGGCTTTGACCTGAAACGGGGCTTCGTAGAATTTGTGGGTCTCGTCATAGACGAGGTCCAAGCCTTCGAGGGTCAGTTCGCCTCCCACCACGATGAAGGGGCGGCGGATTTTGACCCAGCGCGGGTCGCGGCGGGGATTGGCGCGCAGGTTGCCGGTGCCGGTCTGGCTCGCCTGTCCATCGGCTTCGGGCGCGAGTTTGTGACTCACCTGGTCATAGACTTTGATGACCTGCCCGTCGAGATAGAGGGCGTAGGGGATGTACATGGACTGGGTGAGGATGAGGTTGCCAAAGGCGCGGGCGACGCTGGTCTTGCCGTTGCCGGGCGGACCGTACATGAAGATGGACGTGCCGGAGTTGAGGGCGGGTCCCAGCCGCTGAAAGGTGGATTCGGAGATGACCAACTGCGAAAGCACCTGGCGCATCGTGCGCGCGGTGACAGTCATGCGCCCGGTCCGCTGGCGGCGGATGGCTTCGTTATAGACCTCGAACGGCACCGGCGCGGGACCGGCATATTGACTGCGTTCGAGCGCTTCACGCGCGCGGGTGATGCCCGCCCCGGTGATGCCGTAGGTGTAAGCGCCTTCGCCCAACCCGCCCTGCGAGGATTTGACTTCGATGAGTTTTTCGCGCTTGAGCGCTTCGAGGATGCCGTCGGTGACGCCGGCAAAGGGCAGGGCAATTGCCTCGGCGATCTTGAATCCGCTCATAAAGCCCTGGTTGTAAAGGATTTTCAGCGCCAGGTCCTGCAGCCAGAGGGGGTTCAAGCCGGTATCTTCAATGGAATTAATGGGCGGCGGCGAAAAGGGAACCGGGGCGCTGGGCGACTTCATGAGGGTATTGGTCATAACACCTCCCAAAATGGGATGAGGAAAGATACGATGGTCAGATTATAGCACGCCCAATTTTGAAAGCAATGCGGCGCGAAACATCGTATATAATCTGTAATGTTATGAACCTATCCGTCATCATCCCCGTGTACAACGAAGTGAACAACATCGAAGAAATCGTCAAAAGGGTGCAAGCCACCAAGCGGGCAAGCGAAATCATCATCGTGGACGACGGCTCGCAGGACGGCACCCGTGAGATTCTGAAGAAACTCGATGGCAAGCGAAAAGTCCGCGTGATTTTGCATGAAAAGAATCAGGGCAAAGGCGCGGCGGTGGTCACCGGCATGAAAGCCGCCAGGGGCGACGTTCTGCTCATTCAGGACGCCGACCTCGAGTACAACCCGCGCGATTATCCCGTTTTACTTCAGCCCATCGAGGAAGGTCTGGCAGATGTGGTCTATGGTTCACGCTTTTTGGGTGCGCCGCACCGCGTTGCCATGTTCTGGCATCAGGTGGCAAATCAACTGCTCACCTTCATGACCAACGTCCTCTACGATTCCATCCTGACCGACATGGAAACCGGCTACAAGGTCTTCCGCCGCGAGGTTGTCGAGGGCATGAACATCCGCTCCAAGCGTTTCAACTTCGAGCCGGAGTTCACCGCCAAAATTCTCAAGCGCAAGTACCGCATCTTCGAAGTGCCGATTTCCTTCAACCCGCGCGATTATTCCGAAGGGAAGAAAATCAAACTCAAGGACGCCTTCGAGGCGGTCTGGGCGCTGATCCGTTACCGCTTTTCGGACTGATGAATTTCCAGGAACAAATCGAACAGGAGTTTGCGCTTGCCGAACAGGCGCGCGCCCGAGGCAATGAAGGACAAGCCCGCGTCTGCGCGCGCCGCGCGGCGGGAATTGCGATTCGGGAATACCTGACCCGCAGAGGGATTCGACCTCCCAGCGCCAGCGCCTACGATCTGCTCAATCTGCTCAAAGACGACCCGCTTCTTTCCCCCGACCTGAAACTGTTCGCTGACCATCTGACCTTGCGCGTCACCGAGGAGTTCAAACTCCCTGTCGAAGCCGATCTCATCGCCGAGGCGCGGCAATTGTGCGACGCCCTGTTGAAATGAGAAGACCCTGAAGTCATCCTTCAGGGTCTTGATGTTGCAGTGGACAAGCGTTTACTTACATGCTTTTTCGGCTCATCAGGTAAAAGAACGCCCGCGCCAGCGTGATGACCAACAGCAGACCCGACATTACCCCGCCCAGCACCAGGAACATCCTCTTCCAATCGCTCAGCCGCAAGGCAATCTCCTCGCGCGCCGGGAAACGGATGCGCTCGCGCAGGCGTTGGACCATGTCGTTCGAAGGCTGAATCGGTTTCAGGGTGCCGGCAAGACGCGCTTCGAGGCTGGAAAGAAGTTCATCGGGGAGGGTGGATGTCTTACTGCGTGCCATTCGTCACTCTCAAGTTCATTCAGCCGGGTAAAGGACAAGACCGACCGTGCCGGGTCCAAAGTTGATGGCAAGGGAGATGGAAAGGTCGGTGAGGAAGGCTTCTTTGACGTTCAACGATTTCTTTGCCTGTTCCATTAACACCTGAGCCGAGGCGAGGTCACGGGCATGCACCACGCCAAGATGCACGGGCTGGTCGCCGGCGTGTTCCTTTGCCAATTCCACCACGCGCTCGAAGGCGGCTTTGCGGGTGCGGACGCGGTCCACCATGTCTACGAGACCGTCCTTGAGCATGGCAATCGGCTTGAGGTTCAGGGCGGAGGCGAGCGCCGAACGGAGTGCGCCGACACGTCCGCTGCGGCGGGCGTATTCGAGCGTGTCGAGGGTCAGGATGATGAGCGTTTTGCCGCGCACGCTTTCGATGAATTTGACGATTTCATCCACGCTTTTGCCGGCGCGCGCCATCTGACGGGCAGAACGGCACATGAAGGCAGTGCCCATCGAGCCGCCGAGAGTATCCACCGGGACCACGTTATAGGTGCCTTTGAGTTCCTCCGCCGCGGCAACTGCGGAAGCATAGGTGCCGGAAAGTTTGCTGGTGATGTGAATGGAGAGAATGGTATCGCCAGGCTGGGCGATTTTTTTGTAGAACTCGACGAATTGATGCGGCGAAGGCTGGGAGGTTTTGGGATGCGGCAGGCTTTTACTGTCCACCAATTTGTAGAACTCGTCCATGCTGAGTTCCACGTCCTGGATGAAGGTCTTCTCCTCCCCAAAATGCACGTTGATGGGGATGCGCTGGATGTCATATTCCTGATACCACTCGGCGGGAAGATCCACCGCGCCATCGGTCACAATTCTGAGCATGGTTACTCTCCTTCAAGGTTAATGTTTTGGTCGCTCAACTGGTCGCGCAGAGCAAGCAGGGTGCGGTGGTACAGGCTTTTGACTGCGCCTTCGCTGCGTCCCATGATTGCACCGATTTCGGCGTTCGATAGATTCTCGACGAACTTGAGAATAAGCAGGTGCTGTCTCTCGGCGGGCAGGCGGCGGATGATTTTGAGAAGCGCCTCCTGCTCCTGCGAACGGACGAGGTTCTTTTCGGGGTGATCGCCTTTGACCGGCAGAACCGGCAGGTCGTCGAGCGGGATTTCCTGCTTGCGGCTGCGGTCACGATGCCAGTTGGCAACCAGATTGTGGGCGATGCGGTAGAGCCACGCCGAAAATGGGACGCCGCGGTCGGTGTAATTGTGAATGTGGTTCATTGCCCGCTGAAACACGCGGGCAGTGAGGTCTTCTGCGTCATGCAGATTCCCCGTGCGGTAGTAGACGTAGTTGAAGATTCGATCCACATATCGCTCATAGAGCAGACCGAACGCGTCGCGGTCGCCCTGGGAAGCGAGCAATAGCATTTCCTCTTCGTTGAACTCGGTCTCCTGCACTCGTCTGGTCCTACCGGCAGGGTTAACACACATAACCCCGCCGGATTTGAGAAGTTGCACAAAAGTATAACATGTGCATGATTAACTCACCTTACGCGAAACGTCCCGAAGGTTCTCGCAAATTGCGTCTATTTTTTAGCCGAACCTTCGGGACGGTGCGTAACATCAGTGATTAATTCCGATAAGGGCGTCGGATTTGGGAGCGTCCAATGTCGTGGGCATAGCCACAGAGAGCGCAGAGATTTTGAGATTTTTCTCAGAGATCTCTGTGAGCTCTGTGGCAGAAAAATCTTTAGTCCATTCTTTTAGAACTCTCTCGGATTTGGCGATTCGGTATAATGAAAATTTGTAACTTGGCGGCTGCCATCATAAATAAAACATTTGTGCTACAATCAAATTTATGCACAGGAGACGTTCTCCAACGTTTCCCGGGAACGATGAATATCAATTTGGAGTTCTCAGAGGAGTTCCATGTCATCCAACAGCATTCGCGTGGTCGGCGCGCGCGTCCATAATTTGAAAAACATCACGGTCGAGATTCCCCGCGACAAACTCGTGGTCATCACGGGGCTATCGGGGTCGGGCAAGTCGTCGCTGGCGTTCGATACGATTTTCGCCGAAGGTCAGCGGCGCTACGTCGAGTCGCTCTCGGCGTATGCTCGTCAGTTCATCGGGCAGATGGACAAGCCCGATGTGGATTACATTGATGGGCTATCCCCCGCCGTCTCGATTGACCAGAAGTCCACCAGTCACAACCCCCGCTCGACGGTCGGCACGGTGACCGAAATCTACGATTACATGCGCCTTTTGTTCGCGCGGGCGGGCATCCCGCACTGTCCCGTGTGCGGGCGCGAAGTGACAAAACAATCGGCGCAGGAGATTGTGGATCAAATCCAAAACCTGCCCGAAGGCACGCGCATCCTCATCCTTGCGCCGCTGGTGCGTGGACGCAAAGGGACGTATCAAGCCGTCTTCGAGGAAATCCGCAAGGCGGGCTTCACCCGCGCCCGCGTGGACGGCACGGTCTATTCGCTCGACGACGAAATCGAACTCGACCGCTACAAGCAGCACACCATCGAAGCCGTAGTGGACCGTCTCGTCATCTCCCGCGAGGGAACGAAGGAAGACCAGAAAGCCGCCCTCACCCGCCTGACCGACTCCGTCGAGACCGCCCTCAAATTTGGCGAAGGCTATCTTACGGTTCATCTTGTTGACGGTCAAAAGTCACAAGTCAAAGGTCAGGGTGATGACCTTCAACCTTCGACCTTTGACTTGCAATTCTCCGAACACCTCGCCTGCCCCGAACACGGCTCGACCATCCCCGAAGTGGAACCGCGTACCTTCTCCTTCAACACGCCGCAGGGTGCCTGCCCCGACTGTCAGGGACTTGGCTCGAAACTCGAAATTGACCCCGACCGCATCATCCCGGACCGTGACTTGTCTCTGAACGAGGGAGCGATCGCCAGCATGGAGTGGGGTCCGCGCGAAGAAGGCGGCTACTACTGGCAAAGCCTCATCAATGCCTGCAAGGCGTTCAAAATTGACATGGACAAACCCGTCCGTGAATTGACCAAAGAGCAGTTGGACATCATCCTGTACGGCACGGGCGACAGACAAATTCAGATGACCTACCAGAGCGCGGGCGGCAATGAGTTCAAGTTTTCGCGCGCGTTCGAGGGCGTCATCACCAACCTCGAGCGCCGCTACCGCGAGACCAACTCCGAGTACATCCGCGAGAAAATCTCGGAGTTCATGTCCGACCGTCCCTGCCCATCCTGTCAGGGCAAACGCCTCAACCCCGCCGCGCTGGCGGTCACCGTGGACGGCGTGAACATCGTCGAGGCGAACTCGTGGCACGTCCTGAAAACGCTGGAATGGATCAAGAAACTTTCGGGCAAGAACTCGCCGTTGACTTCCAAGCAAAAGAAGATTGCCGAGCGCGTGCTCAAGGAAATCCACGAACGGCTGACGTTTCTCGTCAACGTGGGGCTGGATTACCTGACCCTCAACCGCTCCGCCACCACACTTTCGGGCGGCGAGGCACAGCGTATCCGTCTGGCGACGCAGGTCGGTTCGAGGCTGGTCGGCGTCCTGTACGTGCTGGACGAGCCGTCCATCGGTCTGCATCCGCGCGACAACGCCAGATTGCTCGACACACTCAAAGGTCTGCGCGATTTGGGCAATACGGTGCTGGTCGTCGAGCATGACGACGAAACCATCCGCGAGGCGGATTGGGTCATTGACCTGGGTCCCGGCGCAGGGGAGCATGGCGGGCAGGTGATTGCAGAGGGAACCCCAAAGCAGATTTTGGCGCACCCAAAGTCATTGACAGGACAATATCTATCGGGGAGGAAGCAGGTCCCGGTCCCGAAAAAGAGGCGGGAGGGGAATGGGAAGAGTCTCAGGATCGTGGGTGCGTCCGCGAATAATCTCAAGAAGATTGACGTCAAAATCCCATTGGGGAAACTGGTCTGCATCACAGGCGTGAGCGGATCGGGAAAGTCCTCGTTGATGAGCGACGTTTTATACAACGCGCTGGCGGCGGAGTTGATGGGCGCGCGCACGCAAGCGGGGGCGCACGAGCGCATCGAGGGCGTGGAGCATCTCGACAAGATCATCAACATTGACCAGTCCCCCATCGGGCGCACGCCGCGCTCGAACCCCGGCACGTACACGGGGCTGTTCGACGAGATTCGCAAACTGTTCGCCGAACTGCCCGAAAGCAAAGTGCGCGGCTACAAGCCGGGGCGCTTCTCGTTCAACGTGCATGGCGGACGCTGTGAAGCCTGTCAGGGACAGGGCGAACTGCGCATCGAGATGCAGTTCCTGCCCGATGTGTACGTGCCGTGCGACGTGTGTCACGGCAAACGCTTCAACCGCGAGACGCTGCAGGTGCTGTTCCGCGACAAGTATTCGATTGCCGACGTGCTGGACATGACCGTTGACCACGCGCTGGAGGAGTTCGCCAACTATCCGCCGATGAAGAACAAACTGAAATTGCTGCAGGAAGTGGGGCTGGGGTACATCCGCATCGGTCAGCCGGCGACGACGCTCTCCGGCGGCGAGGCGCAGCGCGTCAAACTGGCGAAGGAACTTTCCCGCCGCGCCACCGGGCGGACGCTCTACGTGCTGGACGAACCTTCCGTTGGACTACACGCAGCCGATGTTCACAAGTTGATCGAGGTCCTGCAGCGGTTGGTGGACGCCGGCAACTCCGTCCTCATCATCGAACACAACCTCGACATCATCAAAGTTGCGGATTGGATCATTGACCTGGGTCCCGAAGGCGGCGACCGCGGCGGCGAATTGATTGCCGAAGGCACGCCGGAACAGGTGATGAAAGTCAAGGGGTCGTATACGGGGCAGTATTTGCGGGAACATATGAAGTAAAGGAAGAGGAAAGAAGAAAGAGGGGCTTTCTTTCCTCTTTCTTCTTTCATTCTCACTCATCAGAGCGCTCACTTTACCCTGACCACCCAGTCACAAATCAATCACTCGAAAGCCCTCTTTTTCAGGTAGAATCATCTCCGCGCTGAGATGGAACTCTGTCTCATCGAAGCGTGTCTTAAGCACACAAGGAAACCATAACTATGCTCAATCGAACACCCCCGAATAAACCGCCCAGCACGTCGAACGTCATTCAATCGTATCGAAAGCGGCGCCTGCAAAGAGGTCCTTTCCTGCTCTATGGCGCCATTGCGCTTGTCGTCATTGGGCTTGCTCTTGTCGTCGTCTGGCTGATGGGACCGAACCAGCCGCTCGGTCAAATGTTCGCCACCGAGACCCCCACCGCCACAGTGACCTTCACCCCTACCTCCACCAACACGCCGACGATGACGCCCACAGTCACCGAGACTCCCACCATTACGTTCACTCCCACTCCATCGGGACCGTTTGATTATGTGATTCAGGAAGGCGATACCCTCCCCGCCCTGGCAGAACGGTTCAATCTTGGACCTGACGGCGTGCTCCTCATTCTGGATTACAACCCCAGCATCATGGAAAACAATGGCGTCTACTTTGTGGGGCAAACGCTTCGCATCCCGCCGCCGGGCACCTTGCGCGCCACATCCACACCCATCCCTGCCAACCTGCCGCGCGGAACGAAACTCAAATACACCGTCCTGCCAGGCGATACGCTTGCCGCCATCGCCGCCAAATTCAACAGCAAGACCGAAGACATCATCACCCTGAACAAACTGGAAGACGCCAACGCCCTCCAGGTGGGACAGGTGCTCGAAATCCCGGTCAACCTCGTAACGGCAACTCCCACGCTTCCTCCCACCTCGACGCCTGTCACGCCCACTGTGGCTGGGCAAACGCCTCAGGCTGCTGCCCCCACCCCCGCTCCCGGCGGAGCGGCGGCGTGCAACCCGGTGACCAACGATGTCTTCGTCTCTGATTTACTGAAACTCATCAACGATGCCCGCACTTCCGCCGGTCTGCCTGCGCTGACCGTCAACCCCAAACTTGCCGCTGCCGCCAACGCCCACGCCAGAGACATGCTCTGCAACAACTATCTCAGTCCCCTCGGCTTGGACGGCTCCACCGCCCAGACCCGCGTCGCCGCGCAGGGTTACACGGCTTCGGTGGTGGTCGAGAACCTCTACGCCCTGCATCCCGCCTTTGGCATGAGCCCCCGCGTCGCATTTGACTGGTGGAACCGAAACGAGCCATACCGCAGCAACATCCTCAATCCGAACGTAACCGAGGTCGGCATCGCTTACGTCGCCGATGAAAAGACCCTGTTTGGCGCATATTTCGTTGTCACTTTTGCCAAGCCGTAGAACAAGTCTATAGACTTGTTCTACGCAGAGTTTTTCTGGACAAATCAGTCCGCCTCATGTAAAATACCGCTCTCATTCATAAGAAAGGCAAGAATTTCGGAGGAAGACCTTGGCTAACATTCAGTCCCAGATCAAACGCAACAAGCAGAACGAAAAACGTCGTCTGCGCAACCGCATGGCACGCGGCACCGCCCGCGGTGCAGTGAGCAAGGCGCGCGCGGCATTGGCGGCAAACGCTCCCGAGAGCAAAGAAGCGGTTCTGAAGGCAATCAGCGCCCTCGACAAAGCCGCGGAAAAAGGCGTCATCCACAAGAACAACGCCGCACGCCGCAAGAGCCGCCTGATGAAGAAACTCGCTTCGCTCAAGACGGCGTAAAGTCACCACTGACCAACCAACCGCGGGAGTCGCAAGACTCCCGCTTTTTTTCGCCCGGTCGGGGGCGGACGTTAGAGAACGTCCGCTACGCGTGGAAAAAGCGGCTCTCTGCGTAGAAGACGCTCTCTGCGTAGAAGACGCTCTCTAGCGTCGGTCTCACGGCGCAAGGTATAATTCCAACAATGTTCAACGATATTCAAGGACAACTCGAAGAAAAAATCAAAGCCGTCTGCGCGGCGGGCGGCATCGAACTTGCCGAACTCAAGTGGGTTCCCATCCCCTTTGCGGGCGAGTGGGGCATCTCCACATCATTCTTTCAGACCGCAGCAAACGAAGCGCGCGCGGGCAGGGGCGGCGGAAAACCCGTCCCGCAGAGAGCGCAGGAATTGGCAGAGCAGGTCAAAGGCGCCGTCCTGAGCGGTCAGTCGAAGGATCAGATGGGAAGCGTGGAGGGGGTGAGTCATGTCGAGGCGGTGAAGGGCTATCTCAACGTCTATTTCGAGACGAGCGCCTACGC
>DYID01000044.1 GCA_020723805.1 Anaerolinea sp.
CTTTTTACTCCATCTTTCTCCTGCCCAACTTTGCTCAAAGAGCCAAAGTCGAGGGATGGGGGGATAGGTCCCCGCGCGGCTTTTTCCCATTCGGCTTCGCTGGGCAGGGTGACGGCAAGTTTGCCCTGCGCCAGCCCCTGCCAGAAGGATTGGGCGGGTTCGGTCAGCGGCTGGTTGGCGGAGCCAAGGATGTGCCGCGCCTGTTCCTTGAGTTTTCCATCCAGCCAGTGGCAATACTCCAGCGCGTCGTACCACGTCACGTACACCACGGGATGGGGGGGAATGCCGCGCAGGCTGTCATCATCCTGCGGTTTATACCCGCTTTCCTCCACAAAGGCTTTGAACTGCGCCACCGTCACGGGATAGCGCGCCAGGTAGTAATCGGGCAGGCGCACTTTATGTTGAGGGGTTTCCAGTTGGTACCATTCTTCATTGCCGCCGAATTTTTTCCTCAGGTCTTTGATCTCTTCTTCTCTGGTGCCCATCCAAAACTCACCCGCCGGGATGTGGACGAATCCGAGCAGGGGCTCTTTGGGCAGATGCCAGCGATTCTCATCGAAGCGCGGGTCGCCGAGTTTGGCGAGGGCATCTCCCGCCTCGGCGCGCTCGCGCGGGGTGAGGCGGCTCTCGAACAAATGCAGCGTGCGCGGTATGAGCCTTTGCAAATAGGCGCTTCCGCCCGATGGATTGCCGGTATCGCGCTGGATGATTTCCTTTCCAACGATGCAAGCTATCTGCGCCGACCAAAGCGCAGAACGCTCGTCCTGTTCGCTTCGCGGCTCATCCGAAGAGCAAAGATAGTAAGCCAGATCGAGCAGCGCCTCCGTACTGCGGCGGTTGTAATGAAGTTCCTCCGCGCCCATGAGCGCGGCAAGACTCCAGAAATCCCCTTCCGCCGCGTGGTTGTAATATTCGCGTCCGCGCTCCCGTTCGCGCTTCCCGATCAAATGGCATCCTGCCAGGTATTCCTGAATGGTGCGGTGAGGAAAACTGTAAGAGGTGGGATGATCCAGATCGCCGCCCCTGCCTACCATCAACCCTGCGCGCTGATCCACATAGTCAAGAAAGTCCGACGCCAGTGAAACGCTGCCGAGGAACTCCGGTCTTTCGAGCAAAGTGATTGCCTCGCCGCGCGACAGGTCGGCGGTTTGTGGCTGCTCACTGTTCTTTTCCACTTTACTTCCCGAACGATGCGCCTCATAAGCCAGGGCTTCCAAGGCGGCGCGCAGGCGGTTGTCGTCCCTGAGAAATTTCGCCAGCGCGGCGGAGGGCGCGAAACTCTCGTCCCCGATCTTGTATTTTTGCCAGCGGCTGATCAACACATCCACAATCAGTTTGTATAACCGCACGCGTTCGCGCGGCAGACCGATTTCCCTTTGATGGAGCAGGGCAATGCTGGTGAGCATCATCGGGTTGCCGGACATTTCGAGCAAATCGGGGTCGGTCGCCGCAGCGGCAAGGCTGTTGGAACGCGGTTCGATCTGGTCGGCTGGAATATGCCCCAGACGGTGGCGCTCCCTGTACCAGGCAGTGGAAAATTTCCCGATCTTTTCTTCATCGAACGGCGCAATGGTGCAGGTCTGGAAATGCGGAAAGACCGCCTGCCCGGTGTAGGAGCGGCTGCGGGATGTGATGAGGATGCGTTCGACATTGTAGGTCTTGATCAATGCGTTGACCGCCTGACGCACCACTCCGCGCAGGTCCTGCGGCACTTCGTCCAGACCGTCCAGCGCAAGCAGAACCTTCCCGTTCTCCAGCGCCTCCTGAAGCATGGGCATGAAATCTGCGGCTTTATACCATTTGAGATCCTCTTCGATTTTTTCGAGAACGGCTGTGGTCAAGGCGCGGTGTTGGCTTTCAGCAGAAAGGCTTTCCAATTTCACCGTCGCCAGCTGCGGACACAATTCCCGCAGCGCAATCCATACCGGAATTAATTGAGGGTCAAAACCGGGCAGCGGCTCCTCGCTTTCACCAAGCAGGACGGCGGATTGCAGGGCAAGCAGTTTTTTGATAAAGGTGCTTTTTCCCGCGCCGGCATCGCCCAATATCACCAGCCGGTCCGCTTTCGCCGCCATTTCCATGACGCTTATGGGCGTCTTCTCTTCGCCGGGCAGAACGAATTCCTGATCCCCAACCTTTACCGACCTTGGCGATTTACCTTCGGGAGGTTCCTTGAAGAGGGTGGTATCCAATTCGATGTAAATTCTATCCAGCGTAATGTCTTCGTCCGCACCTTCATCGTCCCCCAGGGCGGCTAATGGCAGGGCGTTGCAATGCTTGCGCAGCTTTTCGAGATACAAGCGATAGGCGCTTTCGATCTTTTCCTTTCCAGTATCTGCAGGAAATCGGTTTTGTCCTGTAAAAATTTGGATCTGTTCGGCAATGATGTTGCGATTCCCTCGGATCACGTTGCCGCGAACATTTCCCTTGATTAGGATGCTGTCGTCCCCCGCCTGCATGGCGGACGAATCGATGTTTCCGATGGTGATCGAAATCTCCTCCGCGAGTTTTACATCCTCGGCAAGAATCCTTTTGATCTGCTGGCGCAGGGAGGGAAGGGCGTCCTCGTCTTCAGGATGATTGACAAATTCTTCAATCGCATCCTGCGCGGCGGGTTTTGCCTCCACTTTGGGTTTGAGTTTCCGCCAAGCCTTCTCCGCCTGCTCCCAGCCCTTCTCGGCGAAGATTTCGCCCGTCTTTTCGAAGGCTTTCTTTGCCGCGATCTTCCCGCCCTTGATCAGGTAGGGCAGATACGGCGCGAGCAGCGCGGCGGTCTGCGCGGCAAGTTGGGCGATGTCAATTTCCATGCGAAGCCTCCCGCTGGTCACTGGTGACTGATAACTTTGTCACCGCCAATCTCGAGGCGTCCCTCAAAAATCATGTGGGAGCACTCGATTCATCGAACTACCCAAACTATTTCAGCCCCAACACCTCATACACCTCCAGCGGCTGGGTCTTGCCTTTGGCAGTGACGGGCGCAATGGGTCTGACTTCCACGTCGTCTTTCACGCGGTCGTATGTCAGTTTACTGATGATAATTTGGTTCTTTGCCGAGTTCTCCTGCAGGCGTTTGGCGGTGTTGACGCTGTCGCTGATGGCGGTGTATTCGAGGCGTTTTTCGGTGCCGATCAAGCCCAGCACGGCATCGCCATAATGAATGCCCGCGCCGAAAGCGAGATGCTCCTGCGGAGGCAGTTCCTGATAAAGCCGCTCGAATGCCTCGCGGATGGCAAGCGCGGCTTTGACCGCCCGCAGGGTGTGGTCGGGCTGGGGGACGGGAGCGTTGAACCATGCCATGATCGCATCGCCCATGAACTTGTCAATTGTCCCTTCCTGCGAAAGGACCGCCTCCGCCATTGCGGCGAGG
This sequence comes from Anaerolinea sp., assembly GCA_020723805.1. Lineage (GTDB taxonomy): Bacteria > Chloroflexota > Anaerolineae > Anaerolineales > Villigracilaceae > Defluviilinea. The sequence goes on from DYID01000044.1 coordinate 3,368, forward strand.
TAGCGGTTCAGGATGGAGACGAGTTTCTCCGGCTCCTGCGATTCGCTGAAGGAGGTAAAACCGCGCACATCGGCGAAGAGCACGGTAATGTCGGTGCGTTTGCCGCCCAGTTGCAGGCTGTCGGGGTCGAGCTGCTGGATGACCGCCGGCGAGACCATGCGCTCGAAGAGTTTGCGCTGCGCCTCGAGGCGCTTTTGCTCGGTCAGGTCGTCCAGCACGATGGCGACGCCCTGCGTCTTTTGCCCGGCGTCTTTGAGGGGAGAAAGGTTGAGGCGCCAGTCCACACTGCCGCGTTCGGGCAGTTTGCGGCTGAGTTCGAGTCCCACGATGGGTTGTTCCTTCTCGCGCACGGCTTGCAGGTGCGGCTGGATGTCGGAGGCGAAGGCGGGGATGATTTCTTCGAACTTTCTGCCGACGATTTCCGCCGAGGCATGACCCAAAATGGATGCGGCGGCTCGGTTGCACAGGGTAATCTGATCCTGCACATCGGCGGTGATCACGCCCGAAGCGATGGAGGCAAACACGTCGTCCATCAGGTTCTTGAGTTCGGTCACCTCGGCGAGGGTCTGTTTGAGGGAGGAGAACAAGCGCGCGTTCTCGATGGCGACAGCCGCCTGATTGGCAAAGGCGGTCATCAAGTCGCGGTCGGCTTCGGAGAAGATGCCGGTGCGGATGCGGTTGTCGGTGTAGATGACGCCGATGAGGTCGGTCTTGACCATGAGCGGCACGCACAGGATGGAGCGCAGGTTGAAGGCGATGATGGATTCCTGCCCGCCGAAGCGCGGGTCTTCACGGGCGTTGGTGGTCAGCACGGCTTCGCCCGTATCAATTACGCGCTGGACGATGGTGCGGCTGATGGCAAACTCGTTCTTGTTGATGGATTCCTGCTCCCAGTTGCGGGCGATGCGGGTGTGCATCTCGCCGTCTTTGTCGCGGAGCATGAGGAAGCCGCGCTCGGCGCCGGTCAGGCGCACGATGGTATCCATCACGATTTGAAGCACTTCGTCAATTTCGAGGGTGGAGTTGACCACCTGCCCAATCCCTGCCAGCGCCTGCAAATGGCTGAAACGCAGTTCGAAGGGGACCAGCGTTTCGCTGATGAGCGAAAGGGAGTTTTCGAGTTCTTTGATCCCTTCGACGGCTTCGGGGCAGCGGCTGGCATCCAGCGAGGCGCGCAGTTTGGAGGCGCGCTGTGTGACAGCAACCAGTTGATCGTTAATGGTGATGGATTTTTGTTTCGCCGTAGCCATTTTGCATCCTTTGCGAACTGCCTACCATGGCGGTAGCGCGACATTAATGTCGCGCTACAATGCTTGAATACATATCTGTTGCACAGATTTTACGCGCTAAATTGTACTCTGGGGTAGGGCTTTTCAGGGATTTTCGAGGGGTCTGCCTTCAAAGAAGTAGCGAATTCGTTCGAACACCGCCCGCCAACGCAGGCGCAGGGCGGCGCGTTTGGCGCGCAGGACGTTTGCCGTGCGGAAAGTATAAAGGGATGTTTGATGCTCGTCCAGCAGGGCGGTGATTTCGTTTTTGGCGGCGGGAAGCAGGGCGGTGAGGCGCGCCGCGCGCTCGATGGGGGTCGCATTCGGCGGCATGGGACTGCCCAGCAGGCGCAGGCTGAAGTTGATGCTTTCGAAGGCGCGCGCAGTGGGCGGGGCAGTGACCCAGCGCTCCCAATGGAGGACCCACGCGGGAGCGGGAATGCCGCTGCGCTCGTAGGCGGCACGGAGCAGCCCCGGAGCCCGCTCTGGCACGGCATAGCGGCGGCTGAAGTACAGTGTCAGCGAGGCAAAGGCAAAGAGAAACAGGAGCAGGTAGAGGCGGGGGTCGAGCGGCGGCGTTTCCGTTTGTTGTTCGGGAAGGGCAACGTCGCCTTCTTCCTGCAAGCCGCGGAGGTCTTCGCGTGGGTTTTCAATTCCATCCGGTTGAGGCAAATCACGGAGGGGAGCGCCGAGGTCATCCGGCTCGCTCGGCGGCAAGGGACGGAACAGAGCGGGCTGGGCGGCAGTCGGCTCGAACTCGACCCAGCCGATGCCGGGGAAGTACACCTCGGGCCAGGCGTGCGCGTCCTTTTTGCGGACGACGTATTCTGCGCCCGTCTCTTCACTGAACCTGCCTTCACCCTGCGCAAAGCCGACCGCCAGCCGCGCCGGCACACCGACCACGCGCAGCATCAGCACTTCGGCGGAGGCGTAATAGACGCAGTATGCCTGACGGTTTTCGAAGAGCATCCATTCGAGCGGGTCGCGGTTGCGCGGCGGCGCAGGGAGGGTTTCAACGTATTCGATGTTGTCGCGCAGGTAACGGGTGATGGCAACCGCTTTGTCGTAGGGGGTTTCAGCGTTTCTTGTAATTTCCATCGCCAAAGCGGTGATGCGCGGCGAAAAATCGGGCGGAAGTTGCAGGTATTTTTCCATCACCCAGGCAGGGTAGGAAGGAAGGGCTTCGCGCAATTGCTGGGTGTTGGGGTTGATGAGGACAGAATCTACCTGATATGCCTCGCCGCCGCGCAGGGCAGGAGAGGCATACCAGCCGATGATTTCCGCCCGTCCGCCGGCGGGACGCACGCGCAGAGAAGCCCCGCGGCTGAGCCAGACCGGTTGGGAAGGAGCATAGAGCAGGGAGAATGTTTGGTCGCCGGTTTGGAAGAGGAAACGCGCCGGTTCGGGCGGGACGAACGGCAATGGGACGAGGAGCGAATCGTCCGGCGAATATTCGACCAGCGAAGAGCCGGTGGTGTACCACTGCCCATCCGCAAAGTAGTCGTAGAAATAGCCGCGCCAGTAGTAACGCGGCGGTTCCACATCTTCGGGCAATTCATCGGGAAGCCGCACGCGGAACATCACCTCGTCGGAGAGAGGGAAGCCGCGCCCCAGCATAATCTCGGTGCCGTAGAACTCGCCGCTGACTCCGCCGCTGGGCGACTCCAGCGCAGAGACAGCGTTCTCCAGGCGTTCGGTCAAATCGCGCCAAGGTTCGGTGAGTCGGTTCCAAGTGCGGGCAGCAGATTGCATACCCGCAAGAGAAGCGGGCGGCATCCAGGAAATAAACAGGATGAGCGCGGCGGCGGCGGTCATGATGCCGGTCAAGTCAACGGCGGTATCGGGGGAGAGAAAGATGCGGCGTTCGCGCCAAGAGTCGCGGTTGGCGAGGAACGTCAACCGTCCCAGCAGGAACAGCGCCAGCAGGAAGAAAAAAGCAATGAACCAAATACGCCCTTGCTGGAAATTGTCATAACTTTGAATGACCAGCAACACCACTGCCGAGGGAATCACCGCCGCCAGATAATGCTGCCGCCGCACGAGTTGAAACGCCGCCGAAGCGCCGATCACCCAAAAGCCCAGCGTAATCAATGAGATGAAAAAGATGGGGTCATCCACCGGACGCCTTGCGAAGAAATCGGCATACGAAAGATACAGCCTTCCGCCGACGCTCAAAAACTGTTCTTCCAGCGAAGCCTTCTGGTCAATCATCAGCGTCCACAACAAGGGCAGGTATAAAATCATGTAAAGGAATGAAATCCAGCGCGATGCGCGTTTCGAAAAACGCGAATACCCCAGTGCCGCGCCGAGAGTGAAACCGATATATGCCGCCGTTTGCCCGAGGTAAAGAAACTCCGTCCAGTTCGTGCTGACGAGGCGCGAAGCGGAGGTTTCGACGAGCAGAAACAGCAGCACAATCGAGGTCCAGTCCCACCAGCGGGAGGATGATTTTTGCATTCTGGAAGTGTACATCAAACGGCGTCCCTGAAAGCAGACACTACGGAGGGGTTTTCCGGTAACGCAAGTCAGCCGCTTCATTCTGGACTTGAGCCGGATTCCGTCCGAGCGGGCTTTCGCTCCCTCGAAGCGGACTCTGCCAAAGGTCCAGAAAAAGAGGCGCAGGGCGCGGCAGGTTGTCGTTCCGTTTCAAATTGCAGGGCAAATCCCACAGGTAGGCGTCTGCTCTGATATAATGCCAAATCTAGCGCTACTTCTTCGGAGCATTTCCTAATTCCATGACACTCGAACGCGGCACATTATTACATAAACGTTATCGCATCGTCGAAATCCTCGGGCAGGGCGGCATGGGTTCGGTCTATCGCGCTGTGGATGAAAATCTCGGCGTGGATGTGGCAGTCAAAGAGAACCTGTTCACCACCGATGAATACGCGCGCCAGTTCCGCCTGGAGGCGGTCATCCTGGCGAACTTGCGTCATCCCAATCTGCCGCGCGTCACCGACCATTTCGTCATCGGCGATCAGGGACAATACCTCGTCATGGATTACATCGAGGGCGAAGACCTGCGTCAACGCATGGAACGGATGGGCAACATTACAGAGGACGAAGCCATCCTGCTCGGCGCTTCCATCTGCGACGCATTGACTTACCTGCACACGCGCAAGCCGCCCATCCTGCACCGCGACATCAAACCCGGCAACGTCAAAATCACGCCCGACGGTCACATCTTCCTCGTGGACTTCGGTCTTGCCAAAGTGCTGCACGGCAACCAGGCAACGACCACCGGCGCGCGCGCCATGACGCCGGGTTATTCGCCGCCGGAACAATACGGCACTGCCCGCACCGATCCGCGCACCGACATCTACTCGCTGGGCGCCACACTCTACGCCGCGCTGACCGGCATCATTCCCGAAGACGGTTTGGCGCGCGCGATGGACAACACCCAACTCACGCCTCTGCGCAAGCGCAACAGCAAAGTCTCGCGCCGGCTTGCCGCCGCCATCGAAAAAGCCATGGGCATTGACCCCGCCGACCGCTTCCAAACGGCGGAGGAGTTCAAACGCGCCCTGCTCGGCTCCAAGTCGAAGACCCAGCGTCTGCCGGGCGAATATGTCATCCAGCCTTCGTCCTCAGAAAATGCGGCGAGTGAGAAACCATCTGCCGCGCAGCAGGAAATCAAGCCGCTTGCCTCTCTGCGCGAGGATGCCTCCTCTGCCGAAGAACTGCCGGTCTTCAAGCCGCCCAAGAAGAAGCGGAAAAAAAGCCGTATCCTGCCGGTCTTTCTGTCAATCCTATTTCTGCTCTCGGCGGGTCTGGTTGGCATGGTGCGCTTTGCTCCGCAACTCCTGCCGCCCATCGTTCGAGACATCATCCCCGCGCCGGTCGTTTCATTCATCAATAGCGCGCCTCTATTCGCGCCAGCCACTGCCACACCGACATCGGTCATCCTGCCCACCTCCACCGAAGCGCTTGTGGCGGCAGTGACCGAACCCAGCCCCACTGTAACCCTGCCTCCCACAGCCACATTCACACCGACGCTTGCCCCCACCGCCACCCTGCCGCCTGTGGTGGAGATGACCGCCACGCCCACCAACACCCCCATTCCTGTTGCCACGCTCACCGGCGGCGGAGGCGGGCAAATCGCCTTTGCCTCTTCCAGTCCGGGCATCCCGCAAATCTATCTCGTCAACCTCGATGGCAGCGGGCTGACTCAACTCACCAACGTGGAAGGCGGCGCCTGCCAGCCCGACTGGTCGCCAGACGGCAAGCAGATTGTGTTCATCTCGCCCTGCCCGGCGCGCGCAGATTTTACCGAAACCCTTTACAAAGACTCCAGCCTCTACGTGATGAACGCCGACGGCTCGGACATCCAGCCGCTCAACGCCGGTACCGCTTTCGACCCTGCCTGGTCGCCGGACGGAAAACGCATCGCCTTCACCTCCCTGCGCGACGGTAAAAAGGACATCTACGTGCTGTCGCTGGAAAGCGGCGTCATCACCCGCCTGACCACCGTCTCCGGCGATGTGCAGGAAAACAGTCAGCCGGCCTGGTCGCCTTCGGGGGAGCAGATTGCGTACATGGTCAAACGCTTCAACGCCTATCAGGTTTGGGTTATGAACGACGCGGGACAGGGAAACACCCAGGTTGCCCGCAGCGGACAAAGTTACTCCGACTTCCTGCCGCTGTGGACTTCGGACGGTGAAACCATCCTGTTCAGCCAAAAGGACGTTGGCATTCCCTCGCGCGCCTGGCTAATGAGCATCCGCTATGTGGATATTGCCGCCAACAGCCCCACCCGCCTGAATCTGCCGCGCCCCATCGAAGACGTGGACATCTCCCCCGATGGAAAGTGGATCGTGTTTGAATCCTTCGACAGCAACGGTAACCGCGACATCTACCTGATGACCCTGGGCGGTGAACACCGCACCCGCCTCACCACCGACCCGGCTGTGGATTTCGATCCCGCCTGGCGTCCCAGCCCATAACCCATTCAGCATGTTGCCTTCAGCCTGTCGCTTTTACAAGCGATGGGCTGTTTTCTTATACTTCTCTTATTGACTATAAACTTTTGTGCATGTTATTATTGATTGCGAGTTGTTAGCACTCTCGCATCGAGAGTGCTAACTATGTAAGACTATGACCGATTTAACCGAGCGTCAAAAAACCCTGCTCTTGTTGATCGTCCGTGATCACATTGAATCCGCCCAGCCGGTCGGCTCGAAGCGGCTGGTGGAGCATTACCATCTCAAACTCTCCCCCGCCACCATCCGCAATGAAATGGCGGCGCTGACCGAGATGGGCTACCTGCGCCAGCCTCACACCTCGGCGGGGCGCGTACCCACCGAGGCGGGTTACCGCTACTTCGTCAGCCAGATGATGGATCAGGCGGTCTTACCGGAAACAGTCCAGCGCACCATCTCGCATCAGTTTCATCAATCGGGCGCGGACATGAATCAATGGATGACGCTGGCGGCGTCCATCCTTGCCCACCAATCGCAGGGCGTATCGGTGGTCACGGCGCCGCACATCGAGCAGGTCAAATTCAAGCATGTGGAACTCATCTCCACGCAGGGGCGGCAGGTGCTGATGGTGCTGGTGCTGGCGGGAGGCGAGGTCAGCCAGCAGATACTGACGCTGAACGAGCCCGTCCCACAGGAACGCCTCAGCCAGACAGCGGCGCGGCTCAACACCCTCCTGGCGGGTCTCACCCCCGACGCAATGACCGCGCTCCCCGCCCGCTCCGATGCGCTCGATCAGGACATCCTGACGCTCATCGTGCAGGATATGCGCCGCAGCGCGGAACGCGTCTCCGGCGAAATTTACACCGACGGTTTGAGCAACGTCCTCACCGAACCCGAATTCATCGAGAAGGAGGAAGCCCGCCGCGCCTTGAAACTCTTTGGCGAACCTGCCACGTTGAAAGAACTCCTTGACCGTACCATTGCGGGCGGCAACGTAGGCGGGCTCCAAGTGCTGATTGGCGGTGAAGGCGTGTGGGAGGAACTGCGTCAGTGCTCGATGGTGGTGGCGCGTTACGGTGTGCCGGGACTTGCCACCGGCGCATTGGGCGTGCTGGGACCGATGCGCATGTCCTATGCGCGGACGATTCCCACCGTGCGGTTCGTGGCGGGTTTGTTGAGCGATTTGGTGAGCGATACCATCACAAGTGAATAGCCGAGAACGCAACGCACTGCGTAACTCGAACATCCAATTTTGAGAGTGAAAGTATGACCGACAAGAAAAAACATCACAACGAACAACCCCAAGCGGAAGAAATCAAGGAGCCTCAAGCCGAGGCGGTGGCAGAGGCTGAGACTGGCGCGCAGGCTCAGTCGGAGGTCGAGGCGCTGAAAAAGCAAATCGAGGAAGCCGAGGCAAAGGCGTCCGAATACAAGGATTCCTGGATTCGGTCTCAGGCGGAATTCCAAAACTATAAGAAACGTCTCGAACGCGACAATGAAACGATGCGCCTTCACATGAAGGGCGACATCATCAAACGGATTTTGCCCATACTCGATGACTTGGAACGCGCCCTGCAAAACCGCCCCGCCAACGACGCCTGGGCGGAAGGCATTGCGTTGATTGTGCGCAAGTTCCAGTCCACGCTGGAAAGCGAAGGCGTGAAGAGAATCGAAGCGGAAGGCGCGGCGTTCGACCCGACCTTCCACGAGGCGATTTCGAGCGAACATCACGAAGATTTCGAAAGCGGACAGGTGATCGAGGTCGTGCGGAACGGTTACATGCTTGGCGATCACGTCATTCGTCCCGCCCTGGTGAGGGTGGCGCAGTAAAGATAAGCAACTGGTAAATGGTAATTACCATTTACCAATTACCAATTTTCAAAGGAGCAATCATGGGAAAGATTATTGGCATTGACCTCGGCACGACAAATTCGGTGGCGGCTGTGATGCAGGGCGGCGAGCCGATTGTGATTCCCTCGGCGGAGGGCGAACGGCTGGTTCCGTCGGTGGTGGCGGTCAACAAGAACAATGAGCGGCTGGTGGGGCGCGTGGCGCGCAATCAGGCGATCACCAATCCGCAGAACACGATTTTTTCGGTGAAGCGATTCATGGGGCGCAAGGCGGATGACCCCGAAGTGGAGCGCACCCGAAAGCGCGTGCCGTATGCCGTGCGCGAGGCGCCCAACGGCGACGTGCGCGTGGAGTTGGGCGGCAAGGAATATTCGCCGCCGGAAATTTCGGCGATGATCCTCGCCAAGATCAAGCGCGACGCCGAGGCGTACTTGGGCGAGCCGGTCACGCAGGCAGTCATCACGGTGCCGGCGTACTTCAACGACGCCCAGCGCAATGCCACCAAGGACGCAGGCAAGATTGCGGGCTTGGAAGTGCTGCGCATCATCAACGAGCCGACGGCTTCTTCGCTGGCGTATGGTCTCGACAAAAAGAAGAACGAAATCATCGCGGTCTATGACCTCGGCGGCGGCACGTTCGACGTATCCATTTTGGAAGTGGGCGACGGCGTGTTTCAGGTCCGTTCCACCAGCGGCGACACCTTCCTCGGCGGCGACGATTTCGATCTGCGTATCATGGATTACCTCATCGAGCAGTTCAAGAAGGACAACGGCATTGACCTGCACAACGACCGTCAGGCATTGCAGCGTTTGAAGGAAGCCGCCGAAAAGGCGAAAATCGAACTCTCGACAACGATGCAGACCGAAATCAATCTGCCGTATCTCACCGCAGACGCCAGCGGACCCAAACATCTGGTGATGACCCTCAGCCGCGCCAAACTGGAACAACTGACAGCGGATCTCGTTGACCGAACGATTGCCCCGGTCAAACAAGCCTTGGCAGACGCCAACCTCACCGCCGGCGATATCAACGAAGTGGTGCTGGTGGGTGGTATGACGCGCATGCCTGCCATTCAGGAGCGCGTCCGCGCGTTCTTCGGCAAGGAGCCTCACAAAGGCGTGAACCCGGATGAGGTGGTCGCCATCGGCGCGGCGATTCAGGCGGGGGTGCTGGGCGGCGAGGTGAAAGACATCCTCCTGCTCGATGTCACGCCGTTGACCCTGTCCATCGAAACGCTGGGCGGCGTTGCCACGCCTCAAATCGAACGCAACACCACCATTCCCACCCGCAAGAGTCAAATCTTCTCCACCGCCACCGATAATCAGACGCAGGTGGAAATCCACGTCCTGCAGGGCGAGCGCCCGATGGCGGCGGATAACAAGTCGCTGGGCAAATTCATCCTCGATGGCATTCCGCCTGCTCCGCGCGGCATTCCGCAGATCGAGGTGACGTTCGATATTGATGCGAACGGCATCCTCAAGGTCACAGCGCAGGATAAGGCAACCGGGCGCTCCCAGCACATCACCATTACGGCGTCTTCCGGCTTGAGCGAAGCGGAAATCGAACGGATGCGCAAGGACGCCGAGGCGCACGCCGAGGAAGACCGCAAGCGCAGGGAACTCATTGAAGCCCGCAATCACGCCGATAACACCGTCTATGCCGCAGAAAAAGCATTGCGCGAATTTGGCGACAAAGTCCCTGCTGAAGTGAAGCGCGACGTGGAGTCCAAAGTGGCTGAGGTCAAACGCACGGCGGAGGGCGAAGATACTGCCGCCATCAAAGCCGCCACGGAAGCGCTCGGGCAGGCAGTGCAAAAGATTGGCGCCAGCGTCTATGAGCAGAACCCGGCTGCGGGTGGAAGCGAAGCGGGCGCGTCATCCAAGGATGAAGGTCCCGAAGTGGTGGATGGAGAGGTCAAAGAGTAGAAAGTAGAAAGTGGAAAGTGGAAAGTGGAAAGTGACGAGGTGTTGTTTTCCACTTTCCACTTTGTAACTCACCTTACGCAGAACGTCCCGAAGGTTCTCTGAAAAGAGCCTTGCTGCGCGCTAAAACCTTCGGGACGGTGCGTAACATCAGTGTGTAATAAACATGAGCAACCGCGATTACTACGATGTCCTCGGTGTGGGACGGAACGCCAGCGACGATGAAATCAAAGCGGCATTCCGCAAACTGGCGCGTCAGTATCACCCCGACGTGAACAAGGATCCCGGCGCCGAAGAGAAGTTCAAGGAAATCAACGAGGCATACGGCGTACTCTCGGACCGCGAGAAGCGCGCCCGCTATGACCGCTTTGGCAGGGAAGGGCTGGGCAACATGGGCGGCTTCCACGATTACACCGTGGACTTCAGCGATCTCTTCGAGGAACTCTTCGGCAGTTTCGGCTTCTCCACCGGCAGGAGTTCCCGCCGTTCGCCGCGCCGCGGACGCGACTTGCAGATGCAGATCAATCTGACGTTCGAAGAGGCGGTCTTCGGCGTCGAGAAGGAAATCGAGTTTCAACGCGAGGAGATTTGTTCGCGCTGCAACGGTTCCGGGGCAGAGCCGGGGACTTCGCCGGTGCGCTGCGCCACCTGCAACGGTCAGGGCGAGGTGCGTCAGGTGCGGCAAACCTTCCTCGGGCAAATGGTGCAAACCACCACCTGTCCCTCCTGCAACGGACGCGGCGAGATCATTTCGACGCCCTGCAAAACCTGCCGCGGCGGAGGGCTGGAGCGCAAAACCGTCACCAAGAAGGTGCAGATTCCCGCCGGCGTGGACCGTGGCACGCAAATCCGCTTGGCAGGCGAGGGCGGACCCGGCGTCTATGGCGGACCGAATGGGAATTTGTTCCTCGTTCTGGAGGTCGAGCCGCATAAATTCTTCAAGCGGCGGGAAAACGACATCCTCTTGAACATAGACATCAACGTGGCGCAGGCAACGCTGGGCGCAGAAATCGAAGTGCCAACGCTGGACGGCACGGAAAAATTGAAAATCCCCCCCGGCACACAGCCCGGCAAGGTCTTTACAATTCGCGGCAAGGGCGTTCCCTATCTGCGGCGCAAAGACCGCGGCGACCAGTTGGTCATCGTCAACGTGGAAATTCCGACGAAACTAACCAAAGAACAGCGCGAGTTGTTCGAGAAACTGGCACAGTCGCTGGGGACAACGGTCAAGCCGAAGGAAAAGGGATTTTTAGACTGGTTGAACGAAACGTTTGGGGGATGAGGGGAATGGGAAATGGAAAGTAGAGAATGGGAAGTACGGAAAACCAAAATGTCCCGAAGGTCTGTCTTACGGTTCAAAACCTTCGGGACATCTGTTTTCCACCTCCCGCCACGTTAGACTCTATCCAAAAGAAAAATGCTCCGCAAAGCGCACGAAAAAGAGAAAAGAATTTGTGTCCCTTCGTGAACTTCGTGGAGCAACGAATTAATTCGGGTAAAGTCTATTGTTATTTCCCGTATCGTTTGCGAATCTCCGGCAGGAAGTATTCGTCGAAGAAACGGTCCACGTCGTAATCGGGTTTCCAGCCCCATTCGGTGCGGGCGAGGGTGTCGTCCACGTCCTCGGGCCAGGAGTCCACAATTCCCTGGCGGCGCGGGTTCGGCTCGAAGGTAATCTTTGCATCAGGGAACGCCTTCAGTGCGCGGTCGCGGAACTCGCCGGCGGTGATGGCAAAGGCGGCAATGTTATAGACCTGATGCTTCAACTTCTCACGCGGCACATCCAACAGCATCAACAGCGATTTGATTGCGTCGGGCATTGCCATGAAAGAAATCTTCGTATCCTCGCGCACAAAACACGCATAAGGTTTCCCCTGCGCGGCGGCGTGCAGCATCTCGGGACCGTAGTCGCTCGTCCCGCCGCTGGGTACGGTAAAGGCGGAGATCAAGCCCGGGAAGCGAATCGCCCGAAAGTCCAGAAAGTGAGGCGGGGTTTCATCCAAATGTTTCTGCCCGTAATATTTGCTGTAATAAATCCCCAGTTTCTCGCAGTACAGTTTATTACAGCCATACATGGTGTGCGGCGTGTTGTACTCGTCCTCCTTCACTGCGCCTGCCGCATGTTTCGTCGCCAGGTCGGGCATGCCATAGGCGGCAATGGAACTCGGAAAAAGGAACTTCACGGACTTGTGATATTTCTCCGAACGATACGCCGCCATCATCAGCAGTTGCATCGTGCCTTCCACGTTGATGCGGTGCGCCTCCTCGCTCGCCACCTCCGCTTTGGAGGAAAGCGAAGCCGCCAAGTGAAATATCACATCGAAATCATAATCATAGAACGTTTTGATTTTGTACACCAAATCCCCCTGCGCGTGTTCCGCCGACAGGTCCCTGATGCTCTCCGGCAGTGGAGCCAGGTCTGCCGTTACAATTTTGTATCCGCCCTGCCTTGCCAACCCCTGCACCAATGCCTGACCAATCTCACCGCAGGCGCCGGTCACCAGCACAAGCCGTTCAGTCATAGAGTCTCCTTGTGAGCCGTGAAGTTTCCGCATTACGCGGTAGAATTTTACAAGTATTGTACAACACCCCGAAACAAAATCATCACGAAGATTGTCATCATTCCATGCGACATTTTCCTCCCACTTTTTTCTTCATCGGATTTCTCCTCCTCAGCGCCTGCCTGCCGCTCGCAACGACTCTGCCCACAGAAACGCCTCCACCCTCCGACACTCCGCTTCCTTCTCCGACCATCGTCTGGTTCCCCCCATCTGCCACGCCTACGCTGAAAGTTTTTCCCACCCCCACTTCCACGCCGGAGATGAACCCCGGCGTAGGCGCGCTCCTCTTCAGCGACGACTTCTCGAATCCCTCCGCCTGGGATACTGCCGCCTCCACACAAGGGAGCGCCGCCATCAGCCGCAACCGCCTGACGCTCGTCGCCGAGCCGGGCGTGTATCTCGCCAGCCTCAACCGCGAAGAAACCTTCGGCGATTTTTACGCCGAAATCACGGCGCATCTCAGCCTGTGCCGTGGAGAGGACAGTTACGGCATCATCATCCGCGCCAGCGGCAATTCGTTCTACCGTTTCACACTGACCTGCAATTCCATGATTTCCGCCGAGCGGATTGTGAACAGCGTGCGGCTGGCAATGCAGCAACCCGTCCCCAGCGGAGATGCGCCGCCGGGCGCGCCGGGAGAAGTCCGCATTGGAATATGGGCGGCGGGAAACGAAATGCGTCTCTTTCTCAACGAGCGCTATCAATTCAGCATCAGCGACCCCAGTTCCCCCAGCGGAGCGTTTGGAGTATTCGTGAGAGGCGCAGGCGATGCGCCGGTCAGCGTTACGTTTTCGGAATTAAACGTGTATGATGTGGACTACATCCCGCCGACGCTGACGCCCTCTCCATGAAACCGCCGCGCAAACAACGAGACATGCCAAAAAATAAATTGAACGACCTCACCAACAAGGAATGGCTGAAATTCCAAAAGTCGTGGTTCATCCACAACCCGCCTCCCCGCAAAAAGGGAGTGCTGGTGCATCCCGCCAAGTTCCCGGAGACCATGGCACAGGAATTCATCGAGTTCTTCACCAAGCGGGGCGAAACCGTCCTCGACCCAATGGCAGGGACCGGCTCCACCCTCGTCGCCGCTTTGCGGGCGGGACGCAACAGTTACGGCATCGAGTTGAATCCCAAATACGCAAAAATTGCCAGGCAAATCATCGAGGAGGAACGAAAAACGCTTTGCTCATCCGTCAAAGCGTCCCAATCTGAAATCGTCAATCTAAAATCTGAAATCATAACCGGCGACGCCGCCCAAATTACCAATTACCAATTACCCACGATAGATTACGTCCTCACCTCCCCGCCCTACTGGGACATGCTCCGCGCGCGGGGCGCCGAGACTCAAAAGAAACGCCGCGCCGCCAGCCTGGACGTTCACTACTCCGACGACCCCAACGACCTAGGCAACGTGAACGATTACGAAGAATTTCTCGCCCGGCTGATTGACATCTACAAAGGCTTGAAACCGCTCCTGCGCGAAAAAGCATACCTCACTATCATCGTCAAGAACGTGAAAAAGGGCGGCAGGATGTACCCCCTGGCATGGGACCTCGGGCGGGAACTCGGCAAAATCTACACGCTCAAAGACGAAAAAATCTGGCTGCAGGATAATCAACCCCTCGCTCCCTTTGGACTGGGGTCTGCCTGGGTGAGCAACACCTTTCATCATTACTGTTTACAATTCCGAAACGAATAGTGGTCAAGGCATCCGATTTCATCCATCTCCCCTACACCCGCGACCTGACCGAAGGCGGGGTTGCGTATGCGCTGCGCTCTTTGTCTCACATCTACAACCGCATGGGAGGCTCGCCATACGACCGTTTGCGGCGGATCACGGCAGGCATCGCTGTGGAACTTGCTTTCCGCCGCTATCTGACGGAACAAAACATCCCCTTCGATGTGCGCGGCGCAACTCCCTTCACCGACCCCGACCGTTATGACGTGGCGCTGGGCGGGCGCAGATGCGACATCAAATCCTTCTTCATCTCCTATCGGCGGCAAATCGCCGAAATAAAGCGCAATCCGCAAATGCTTCTCGATGCGCCGGCGCTGGTGCCTTCCGACCAGAATGCGGCAGAGGGACATTCCGAAAAAGACATCTATCTCTTCGCTTTTTTGTGCGGGCTGACCGCGGTCTCACAAATGGATATGGAAAAAGCCGCGGCAAAACAACAGCCGCTATATCTGGTACACGTCATGCCAGAAACGTGGCGGAGACCGACAGAATGGCATCCACTGGGCAGGCTGGTCTTCAAATCGGAATCGGCGGAGGCACAAAGCATCGAGGTCAACGGGCAGGCAGAGGGAGGTGAGATGCGTCCGCTGGAGGTGGAACTGCCGCCGCGTCGGCGCATCCAAATCGGGATAGAGTATTTTTCCGTGGCGTACCTCCACAGTAAGGCTTTGCCGCATGCCCGCATCGGAATCCACAGCCCTGCCCGCAAAGAAACGCATCTGATTGGCGCGCGGGATTGGGGTAATATTTGGGTCTATGGCATGGAAATCTGGCTGGCGGGCTGGCTGACGCGCGCGGAGTTTACACAACAAGCCGCGCCCCTGTCGGAAGGGACGCGCGTCTTTCAGTACGAAAAAACCCGCACGAAGAATCTGGCAGTGCCTGTCCGCAAACTGAGACCCATCGCAGAATTGTTGGAACGCACAAAGGAATGGAGCAAATGAAGGTAAAGCGCATTTTATTTGTATTGGCAGTGCTGTCGCTGATGGCGTGCAATTTCGTCACACAGATGGTCTTCCCGCCGACGGCAACACCGATCCCAACCATCACCCCCACCGCTACCGCCTCTCCCACACCCACAGCGACTCCGCTCGTGCCTGCCTACATCCCGCCGCAGTGCGATACTTCCGCGCCGCTGGCGACGATTTCGCCCGATGTTGCCATTTTCCCCACGCCGCAATTCGAAGTCAAGCCCATCTCGCAGCAAATGCAGTTGCAGATTTTGGATGAAGTGGAACATATCGTGGAAGAAGTGTATGTGTACCCGGATTTCAACGGCAAAGACTGGAAGGGCATCGTGGCGCGTTACCGCACCCTGGTGGAAGCCGGACTGGAGACGGAACAGTTCTACGTCGAAATGCAGAACATGATCAACGAATTGGGAGACGAGCACTCCTCCTTTGTCTCACCGGTGGAAGTACAGCAATCGGAAGAGGAATTAAAAGGCAGGATTAAGTTCGTCGGCGTGGGCGTGTACAGCGATGTGGATTTCGAGCGCGGGAAAATCGTGGTCATCGCCACGTTCCCCGGCTCGCCCGCCGAGTACGCCGGTTTGAAACCGCACGACAGCATCCTGCTGGTGGACGGCAAACCGATTACGTTCGAAACGGGCGTCCGCACGCTCGGACCGGAATGCACTGCCGTGCGGCTGACCGTGCAATCGCCCGGCGAACCGCCGCGCGACGTGATGCTGGTGCGCGCCGCCATTCAGGGCAATGTCCCCATTGACGCCCGCCTCGTCCCTACCAACGACGGCTCGAAGATCGGTTACATCTTCATCCCATCCTTCTTCGATGAAACCCTGCCGCCTCAAATCGAACAGGCATTAGAAAATTTCGGGGCGCTGGATGGACTTATCCTCGACGTGCGCCTCAACGGCGGCGGAAGCAGTACGGTTGCCTATCCCATCCTGTCCTTTTTCACGAAAGGCAAACTCGGCGAATTCGTCAGCCGCACCGATTCGCGCCCGCTCATCCTGCGGGCAACGCCGGTCCACAATTCGCAGACCGTTCCACTGGTGGTGCTGGTCAGCAAGGATACCGCTAGTTTCGGCGAAATTTTTGCAGGGGTGTTACGCGATGCGCGCGGCGCAAAAATCAGCGGCGAGACCAGCCTGGGCAACGTGGAAGTCCTGCACGGCTACGACTTCGACGACGGTTCGGTGATGTGGATTGCCTCCGAAACCTTCGACTCCGCCTTCTCGAATGACGACTGGGAACGCGACGGCATCATCCCAGACCTGGAAGCATACGCCGAATGGGATACCTTCCGCTTCGAGACCGATCCGTCCATTGCGGCGGCGCTGGAGTTGCTGGGACATAAATGACCCCCTCCGCCCTTACGGGCACCTCCCCCAAAAATCCGACTGAAATCCGTCGGAATTTGGGGGAGGCTGGGCGGGGGTCGGATTAAATTCAACTCATCCACCTCTGGTACACTTTTTCGAATGACGAAACGAAACATTTTTCTGACCGGCGCAGGCATCCTCGCGCTGGGCATTTTGTTCCTGCAAATTCCCGCCGTCCATGAGCGCGTTGCCTGGCGCTATGAGGTGGCAAAAACCTATCTGCGAAATGTCCTCGACCCGGTGGGCGAGGTTCCTACTGCCATTCCCAATCCTGCGATTGTCGTCACGCCCTCGCCCGTGCCGCTCACCGAAACCGCCGTCCCGACGCTAAAGGCTGCTGAAACAGCGGCAGTCCCCACGTCCACACTCGAACCGCCGCCCCCACAGGCATCCCTTCCCTCGCCGCCTTACGAAAAGCAGACGCCAAACAATTGCGGTCCCGCCGCGCTTTCGATGATGCTTCACATGTTCGGCTGGAACGGTTCGCAGAAAGACATCTCCGATGTCATCAAGCCGGTCAACGGCGACCGCAACGTCAACCCCGAAGAACTGGCTTATTGGGTGCGTAACTACGCCGGCTGGCTGCGCGTCGAATACCGCGTGGGCGGCGACCTCGAAACGCTCAAACGTCTCATCGCGGCGGGATACCCGGTTATCATCGAAGGCACCACCGCCCTCAACCCCGACGACACCGGCTGGCCCGATGACGACCTGTGGGCGGCGCACTTCCTTCTGCTGAACGGTTACGACAATTCCACCCAAACCTTCCTCGCGCAGGATACCTACCGCGGACCCGACAGGCAGGTCCCTTATGCACAACTCGAATCGGAATGGAAACCGTTCAACTACCTCTACCTGATCGTATACCTGCCCGAACAGGAAGAAGAGATTCGACAACTGCTCGGTTCAAACTGGGACCCGGACCGGAATCGGCAAAATGCCCTTTCCCTCGCCGAAGCCGCTGTCGCCGTTGACCCGTCCGATGCGTTCGCCTGGTTCAACGTGGGCAGCAACCTCGTGTACTTTGGTCGTTACGACGAAGCCAATGCCGCCTACGATAAAGCGCGTGAAATCGGCTTGCCTCAGCGCATGTTCCGCTACCAGTTCGGTCCCTTTCTTGCCAACTTCCACGCCAACCGCATTGACGACCTGCTCGCCCTCACCGAATACGCCCTCCAGCGGACGCAAATGTCGGAGGAGGCATGGCTCTGGCATGGCTGGGCGCTCTACCGCAAAGGCGATATCAACGGCGCCATCAACGACTGGCGCAAGGCGCTCTCCGTCCGTCCGGGATACGAGGATGCGTTGTACGCGCTCGATTTCGTCGGCGCAACGCCGTGATCACACGCCAGTCGTGATGCGCATGAAAAAAATCCTGCCCGCCTTCATCCTCCTTCTCATCCTCTCCGCCTGCGGAGGTCAAACCGTAACCCCTGCGTCGGAATGGACAGCCACGCCGCTGCCCGTTCCGTCCCTCCCGCCCGCCGCCTCTTTCAGCGGACTGCCGTCAAATTCCAGCGAGTTGCCTCCAAACACTATCTTGCCTACGCGCAACCCAAAGACATCCCCTCCTCCCGCGCCTACAGAGACGGCGGTTACCATTCGCTTTTCTCCCATTGACGGGATGCCGCAAGTCTTCATCCCGGCCGGCACCTTCTTCATGGGCGGCTTCGACGTCCGCGCCGCGCCGGACGAGTTCCCCAATCGTCAAGTCACGCTCGATGCGTATTGGATGGATCAACTCGAAGTGACCAACGCCATGTACCAGTTATGCGTCAGCGCGGGAGGCTGCACGCCGCCGCAAAAACCTGCCTCCCAGCGGCGGGATGACTATTACAACAACCCCGAATTCAAGGATTACCCGGTCGTGTACGTCACCTGGGAACAGGCAAAAGCCTATTGCGAATGGGCAGGCAGACGTTTGCCCAGCGAAGCGGAATGGGAACGCGCCGCCCGCGGGAACGACATGCGCACCTTCCCTTGGGGCGAAGACAAACCCGATTACCGCTTTGCCAACTTCAACTTCATCGTCAAAGACACGTCGCGCGTCGGCACGTATTCGCTGGGAGCCAGCCCGTTTGGCATCTTCGATATGGCGGGAAATGTCGCAGAATGGACGAACGATTTTTACAGCTCCGGCTATTACGCCATCGGCGAATTGACCAATCCGCTCGGACCGCTCACCAGCACCAATTACTTGCGCGTGGTGCGTGGAGGCAGTCTGGGCGATGCCGAGGTGAACATCCGCATCTCCAAGCGTTCGGCTGTGCAGGGACCGATTCCCAACACTCTGCCCGGTTCGCCGGAGTCGCTTGGCGCTTTCTCTCCGCGCATTGGGTTTCGCTGTGCGCAGGATGAATGATAATTTACAGTACTTACGCAGATAGGAGTAATTGCATAGAGATTTTACCCTTGAGCATA
>DYID01000010.1:0-34751 GCA_020723805.1 Anaerolinea sp.
GCATTAACTTGATAGCCATCGCCACTTTTCTGTCCAGTTTTTTGGGGTCACTACACATGCTATTACACTTCGCCATCTAAAAGACTTGATCCAAACCAACAAAAACTGCATCGCTAACCGTGTGATGCATATCAAAAAGACCAGGTGAGATGCCTGGTCTTTGATTTATTTACGAGACAGACAAAGTTATTTGGCTCATCTATTGACTGAGTGATTTGTGCGTTAGAGAACGCACTCTACGCGCCAATTTATTTTAGTGCGGACGTTCTCTAACGTCCGCTTTGACGGAATCACTCTTTTCATAGTTGAGCCAGTTATTTCTTATCAGTAATTTGCCTTTCACTAAATAGGACAATATAAGTGATAGGACCAACAATTGGCAAAATCAGGATGATCAATGCCCACACCGCTTTTGCGGTTTCATCTAGGGCATGTTTGCGTAAGCGCGAAAACGCTATAAACACGGGTGTTAACCATAAAAGCACCAGTATGGCAAATGGGATTAAGCCCAACAACCAATCTCCAAAAGAGACATCAATCATGAGCAAGACCATCCAGTTCTACTAATTGTTATCCTAATAGATATGTATGCTTGCATAACACCTAAATAGATGAACATTCCTCCAGCAGTAGAGTAGGCAGTTCCGGTTCGCGGGACATTGACACCCCAACCAGGGTTTGGATTTGGACCAGTCAAATCCGACCAACCATAACCAAGTGTACCAGTTGTTCCATTTAAATTGCCCCAATTCATAGTAACTGGAGTTTGTCCATATGTACTTGAAAAAGTGACATTTACATTTTGTTGTAGCCTTGCTACATTCTTCCCCGTCCCATTGTAAATATTTCTCCCGCATGTGATTGTAGCGGTAGATGCAAGAGGAGTAATTGATGCCGATCTTGCGGTTTGATCAAAACTCGCGCCACCTGTTACTATGAAATAACAGGGTCCGCTTGGATTTGAGTCATTGCAATTTGCGAAACGATATACCTGTCCTTCTTGAAACTTTGAATGATCTAAGCCTGCCCCAGCGACAACCGCGTTTTTCATTTGCGCTGGTGTTAATTGATCAGGGTTTAGAGGCGTTTTGCCTTGAGCAGACACAGGCACGACTTGTAATGCCAGCATCACTGCGATTAGCAAGAAAATGAGGAATTTATTCTTTATGATCATATACCTGTACCAATAATACTGCCCCTTCGAAAGGATTTCAATACGGAAAATCCCCCATTCACCTCGTCAGCGAAATGAACATACACCTTCTAGCGCCGGCACAAATTTAAACTTGCTGCACAATCTGAAGGGCTTTTACCAAGCAGCAAAAACTGCATTACAAAGCAGCCTGAGGAATCAAAAAACCAGATGAGATGCCTGGTCTTTTTGATGTTACTCTCACATCATTCTTCATGGACCTTATTTTTCAGGGAGGGAAATCTCCGTACAAGTGGAACCTCTTGAATGCACAACTCGTATTTGCCAATCTCTGAATTCGGTATCAATACCAGGACCACGCAATCCTACTGATTCTGTAAAAATGCCCTTTTCATCTGCCATTCCACTGAAAGTTTTTTCTCTCCCCTGTCCTTTCGTTTGAGAACTGAATATCACGTGAACCGTCTCATTGGGTATAAGCCCTGTTATTTTGATGAGAACTGAATTTTCCGACAACAAGCTTACAGTTAGTTCAACATCAGAAAGAAAAACACATGCAGGGACAGGGGTCTCAGTCACCGGTTCCAAGATTTGAAGTTCTATAATTGGAGTCGGGGAGGCAAGTGTAGCCTCTGGCATTTGGCATCCAAATAATACGCTAACCATTGCAAGAATTAAGAATATTTTGGCAAATTTTGAAAATCCACCAAGCGAGAACCACGAGTACAGACTCATTTTCCGACCTCCGAGATTATAGCCTTTTATACGATAACGTCCGGGACTGACGGTGAATTTCTTGTCAGTCCCGGACATCGAGTTATCCTATGGAAAAACAAACGTTGCATAGACCGATAATGGAGTCGCTGTTCGTGGCGCAGTCGCAGTTGCATCGTTCCCTCCAGATGGAAATCCACCATTTTCCAGAGATGCCATGATGATTTCCGTAGTAATGGAGGTCGACGTATAGGTATAAGTTTTTGTCTTTAGACTGGTACTCCACACCGGGTTGAAATATGGACCCACCCAATTATAATATGTGAGGCCCAGTTGTTGTTGACACAACCAACAACCGCCACCAATACAACCCCAAACAGTTTTTGCATTTATAACTCCAAAGCTGGTAGAAGTTCTAGTCCAATAAATCTCTAATTTTTTCATCTTAACAAAGTTACAGACACCAGCACCATTACAATACTGGTCGGCGTAATTTTTTGCGTACGCTGTAACGCTGCCTCCTCCAACTAAACTTGTTGCGCTCGTGGTGATCGAGGATCTGTATAGAGTGCAACCCGTAGCCAAGGCTACCATCGAATTAAGTTCACTTCGAGCAAGTTTTACTTGTTTTTCGCAATCCTTATTCTCTTTGGTTGGGGGCCTACGTCTGATCACGGTTGTTTCGATAATCTCCATACCTGTTGATGGATTTTTTCGCTTGCGAGTCTCCGTTCTTACAATGGGCCAATTTGCATCTTCGTTTGATGGCTCATCTGAAATCATTACCTCAACAAGCGGGGGTGTCTCACCTTGGGCAGATACAGGCATAGTCTGCAACATTAATATTACCGCGATTAGCACGTAAACAAGCATTTTGCTTTTTGTGTTCATTTTGGGACTCCTCTCTGAGAAACAAGGGTTGAATGTTTGAACGCTCACCTCCATGGTACTTATTTTCATAAGCATTTCAATACGGAAAATCCCCCATACATCTCCCCACAACACTGTCTTTCCCCCTCACCTCGTCAGCGAAATGAACACACACCCTCTAGCGCCGGCACAAATTTAAACTTGCTACGCAATCTGATGGATTTTTTACCCAAGGCAGGAAAAACTGCATCGCTTGACCGTATGATGTATATCAAAAAGACCAGGTTGAGATACCTGGTCTTTTTGATGATGAGTGCACATCATTCTTCACGGACCTTGTTTTTCGGGAAGGGAAATCTCCGCACAAGTCGAACCCCTTGAATGCACCACGCGTATTTGCCAATCTTTGAATGCAGAAAGAGTTTCATGACCACGCAGCCTTTCAGAATATTCAAAAACACCCTTCTCATCTGCCGATCCGCTTACCATTGTTTCCACTGCCCGATCTTTCGTTTTTGAACCGAATATTGCGTGAACAGTTTCGTTTGGCAGGAGTCCTGTTATTCGAATGTGAACCGAATCTTCAGATAATAGTTCGACCGAAAGGTCAACATCAGGAAGGATCACACATGCCGGGACAGGGGTCTCCGTCATTGGTTCCAATACTTGAACTTCTACCAGCGGAGTTGTGGGGACAGGCGGGGTTTCCAGCGGCAGACATCCGAATAAAAGCATTGCAGTGATACTGCAAATGATTGCTCTGGTGAAATTGATATTCATTCTGGGTATCCTATCTGAGATTAGGGTTTGACGCCTAAACGCTCATACTCAGAATACCCAATTCCATCAAAATTTCAATAGGGAATGGGTACGATGCCCCCATCACCTCGCCAGCGAAATAAACACATCCTCCAGCGTCGGCTCACCAACGACAATATCTTTCACATTCACACTTTTCCCTCTCAGCGCTCGTAATAAATCATCTTTCCTATTTCCACTTTCCACAATCGTCCTCAAATGATCCCCAGCCAGCCCTACGCGTAACACGCCCTCAATTTCAGGCAGGGCTTCCAATCCCGCCTCCAGCGGTTCCGTGTACACCTCCCACACGTCGCCGGGGATGATGTCGCGTTTCAGGTTGGAGGGCGTGTCCATCGCCAGCAGTTTGCCGTCGCGCATGATGCCGACGCGTTCGCAGTATTCGGCTTCGTCCATGTAATGCGTGGTGACGAGGATCGTCACGCCGTCATCGGCAAGTTCGTAGATCAGGTCCCAGAAGGCGCGGCGGGCGGTCGGGTCCACGCCTGAGGTGGGTTCGTCGAGGAAAAGCAGTTTCGGCTCATGCACCAAGGATATGCCCAACGCCAGCCGCTGACGCCAGCCTGCGGAGAGGGAACGCGTCAGCGTGGACTCATGTCCATTGAGACCGACCAACTCAAGGGTATGAGAGATGCGGGCTTTATCCGTGATGCCATACACGCCACCGTAAAACGTCAGGTTTTCGAGTACGGTCAAATCGTCGTAGATCGCAAACTTCTGCGACATGTATCCCGCCTGCGCCCGCACCTGTTCGCTTTGTTTGAACGCGTCGAATCCGAGCACCGTCGCCTTGCCCTCATCGGGTTCGAGCAGACCGAGCAACATGCGGATGGTCGTCGTCTTGCCCGAACCGTTCGGTCCGAGATAGCCGACCACCTCGCCCGCCTGCACCTCGAAGTTGACGTGATCCACCGCCACGAAATCGCCGAAGCGCCGCGTGAGATTTTCGACCTGGATGACTGCTTCGCTCATTTGGACTCCGACCCCCCTGTAGTCCCCCCCTCTAGCGCGGACGCAAGATGGGGGGACGAAAGTGCGATGAACACATCTTCAAGGACGGGCGGCACGGAACGGAGATCGTCCACCTGACCGCCTGCGCTTCGAATCTTCGACTTCAGCCTGCTCAACACACCCTGAGCCTTTCCCTCGCCGACGCGGAGGTGCAGACGGTCTCCGAATGCCTGCACATCTTCGACATCTTCATCCTGATGCGCGATGTGACGGAGGAGAGTCAGCGGCGAGCCGCGCAGTTCGAGCACGCGTCCGTTGAGACGGGCGCGCAGGTTGGAGGGCGTGTCTTCGGCGATGAGTTTTCCATCCTTCATGAAGCCGACACGGTGACAGCGCGAGGCTTCGTCCATGTAGGGGGTGGAGATGAGGACTGCGACATCTCCCTCACCCCTATCCCCTCTCCCAATGGGAGAGGGGGATGCTAGTTTAATTACCAATTGCCAGAAGTCCTGCCTCGTTACGGGGTCTACGCCTGTGGTTGGCTCATCGAGCAGCAGCACGCGCGGCTTTGTGACCAGCGCAGATGCCAATCCCAGCTTTTGTTTCATCCCGCCTGAGAGTTGACCTGCTTTTCGGTCGGTGAATTTTTCGAGACCGACAAATTCGAGGATATCCATACAGCGCGGGAGCCATTCGTTCGGTTTCAGTCCGCGCACTTCGGCAAAGAAGCGGATGTTTTCGAGGACGGTCAGGTCTTCGTAGAGGGAGAAGCGCTGGGAGAGATAGCCGAACTGTGCACGCGCTTGTTCGGTCTGCTTGTTGATGTCGTAGCCGCAGATGTTCACTTCGCCCGCGTCCGCTTTGAGCGCGCCGACGAGGAGACGGATGGTGGTGGTTTTCCCCGCGCCGTCCGCGCCGACAAGCCCGTAGATTTCGCCTGCGCGGATGTGGAGGGAGACGTCATCCACGGCACGGGTTTCGCCGAAGTGTTTTTTGAGGTGGGAGGCGGAGACCAGATAATTATTCATATACAGGTATTTGATATTGATTCTGTAACCTGTGGTCTCGATATGCTCGCAACAAACGCTCGCTACTCGACCACCGACTGATCACTGATGACTGATAACTTGTTTACTTGAACACCACATCCGCCGGCATCCCGATTTTCAACTTGCCATCGGGATCGCTCACTTTCAACTTCACGGCGAACACAGTCGAACTGCGTCCTTCCACCGTCTGCACGTTGCGCGGGGTGAATTCGGCTTTGTCGGCAATGTGGACAACGACGGCATCGAAGGCGGGGCTTGCGCCCGAGGCGACGTCAATGGTGACGGAGGCAGACTGCCCAAGGCTGATTTCGTTGAGGCGCGGTTCGGGGACGTAAACGGTGATCGTCAATTCGCTGAGGTTCGCCATCGTCAACGCCACCGCGCCAGGCTGGACGAATTCACCGGGTTCGACGCTGCGTGTGAGGATGACGCCGTCCAACGGGGCATAGACGGTGAGTTTGGACATTTGCGTATCAATCAATGTCAAATTCGCTTCGGCGGTCTTGACTGCGGTTTGCGCCTGCTCCATGGCGGCTTTTGCCTGCTCGAGGGCTTTTTCGGCGGCGAGGACGGCAGGCGAGTTCAGTCCCGTTTGCAGGGCGCGGAGGTTGTCTGCGGCGGTGTCGTACACTTCCTGTGCAATGACGAGATTGGAGCGGGCTTCGAGGATGTCGTTCACCGCGTCGGAGGTCAGCGCGTCGTCGTACGCCTTTTGTGCGTCTTCGAGGGCGAGTTCGGCTTCGTCGAGGACGATTTGGGCGGCGTCGCGTAACTTCTGGCTGTCGGATGCGCCCGAGGTTTTGTCGTACACCGCTTTCGCATTTTGGTAGGCAAGACGCGCCTGATTAAGCGCGGCTTCGATTTTGATGAAATCTGCTCCGCCTTCGGTCTTTTGCAGGTCTTCCAGTTTTTTCTTTGCCTCTTCCAATTTCATGGCGGCGGCGTCCACTTCGGCTTGCGCGGCGGCGAGTCGCTCCGCTTTGGAGAAGTACCAGACGGGCTGGTCGAATTGGCTGGGCTTGGGCGTGCGCCAGACTGCGATACGCGTGGAGGCTTCCTGCGCGACGGCGTTGGTGAGAGTCACGTCGTATTGCTGCTGGGCGGTGGCGTAGGCGGCGGAGGCGGTGTTGAGGGCGGCTTTGGCAGAATCCAGTTGGGCGGAGGCGACGGCGCGTTGGGCGGTCAGCAGTCCCTCGTCGAGGGAAAGAAGCGGGTCTCCCTTCCGAACGGTTTGTCCCTCCGTCACGAAGACGTCCTTCACCCTGCCAGCCAGTTCGGGAGCGATGTTGACCTGGGTCGCTTCGATGACGCCCGAGGCTTTGAGCGCACCGTTTTCGTCGGCGGTGAGCGAACGGAAGGCGTAATACAGAATCGTCGAGAGGACGAGCAAAATGACAACGATGCGGAGAGCGAGAGGCGGTTTGTGCATGGTGAACTCCTTGTGAGGCTTTCTTTCTTCTTTCATCTTTCTTTTCTTGTTTTCGACGCATGATGCGGTGAAAGGGCTAAAGAGAAAAAGGAAAGAAGAAAGAGGAAAGAATTAGTCAAGTCGTTTTCTAAAGCGCAGGGCGGCGAGGGTCATGATGCCGACGGCAAAGAGGGTCATGGCGAGGACATCGGTTTGAATCGTTTCGAGACCCACACCCTTGAGCAGTAACGAACGGATGATGACGAGGTAATAACGCAGGGGCATGAGGTAGGAAATCCATTGCAGGACTTTGGGCATGGCTTCGAGGGGGAAGAAAAAGCCCGAAAGGAAGATGCTCGGCAGGAGGGTCATCCAGACGGTGAGCATGGCTTCCTGTTGGGTATTGGCGATGGTGGATGCAAGCAGACCGATGCCCAGCCCCGTGACCATGAACACGCCCGAAAGCAGGATGATGAGTCCGAGGTCGCCGCGGATGGGCACGCCGAACCACCAATGCCCCACCGCGAGGACTTCGATGGTGTTGAAGAAGCCGAGGATGACATACGGCGTGAGTTTGCCGACGATGAGTTCCCACGGGCGGATGGGCGTGACGATGAGTTGTTCGATGGTGCCGCGCTCGCGTTCGCGCACCACGGAGGTGGCGGTGAGGATGGCAGCGATGGCATAGAGGATCATGCCGATTACGCCGGGGATCATGAAGTGCGCGCTGATGAGGTCAGGGTTGAACCAGACGGATGTGCGAACCTCGACGGGCGGCTGGACGCGCAGGCTCATGCCGCTGCGCTCGAATTTTTGCAGGAGGATGTTCAAGGCGTGCGCCTGCCCGATGAGTTGCGAAGCGGAAAGCGCGGTGGAGGCGCTGGTCGGGTCGGAGCCGTCGAGGAGGAAGGCGATTTGCGCGTTCCCGTCGGCGAGGCGCTGGGCGTAATCAGGCGGG
Source organism: Anaerolinea sp. (assembly GCA_020723805.1). Taxonomy (GTDB): domain Bacteria; phylum Chloroflexota; class Anaerolineae; order Anaerolineales; family Villigracilaceae; genus Defluviilinea. The sequence goes on from DYID01000010.1 coordinate 7,923, forward strand.
ATGATGACTGCGGCACGCGCCTCCCCTGACATAATCAGGTCTTCGATTTCGGCTTCGGAATCCACCACATAGGCGATGCGGAAGTAGTCGGCGGCGCGGTAAGCCTCAAGCAGTGCGCGCGATTCCACGCTGCGGCTTCGATCCAGCACCGCCAGCGGAATGTTGCGCACGTCGTTGGTGGCGGAATAACCGAGCAGGAATAACTGCATAATGGGAATGACCAGAATCAACATCAGCGTGCGTGTGTCGCGGAAGATCTGGATGAATTCCTTGCGGATGATGGAGAGGAGGCGGGAGTTCATGGAGGCTCCGAGGGAAGTGATGGAGTAATCAGTGATCAGAGGGCAGTGGATGGAAAGTGGAAAGTGGGTTCAAGATTCGGAGGGTTTGAGAATGCCGTGCAGGTAGAGATCCAAATAGGCATCGGCGGCGTTTTTGGGCATGAGTTTGCCGAGAACGGAATTGGCGATGAGCATCTCGGTAATAAAATAGGAGATGATCATGCCGAAAAAAGACCGCACCAGAATGGCGGGGTTGGTTGTGCGCAATCCCTTCCTTGATTTCACGATCTTTTCGAAAACGGGCAACACCTTCGGCGCGATCTCCCGCAGCATCATGGCGCCATGCGCGCCCTTGAATTCGACCAGTTCGATGAACATCAGGTTGATGAATTCGCGCTGTTTGCCCAATTCTTCGACGATGATGTGAAAGGCGTTGCTCAGAAATTCTTCGGCGGTCTCCCCTTCTGCGGCAAGGACAAGCGGAAGGATTTGTTTATAGGGATGTTTGTCAATGATGATGCCCTCAAAGATCGCCTCCTTGCTGGAGAAGTGATTGTAGATTCCGCCCAGCGCCAGCCCGGCGCGTTCGGCAATCTGCCGCATGGAGGTGGCATGATAGCCCTGCTCCATGAACAATTCGATGGCGGCGTCTTCGATGGCAAGGCGGGTGGCTTCGCCTTTTTTCGATTTTTCCCTGGGCATAATTGTTCCTGTATGAAAAACGAACGCTCGTTCATTTTTGATTGTAGCCTGTTTGGATGTCCTTTGTCAAGATAAAAGACCACGAAATGGTAGAATCTTTCCATGCTGTCCCTCACTCAAGTCGAACAATTTACGCGCAAACACCTGAGGCATAACGTCATCGTCAATTTGACCGATGGCGGTTTTTTTGGCGTCGCCTTGGGCTTCGCATCCTTCGGGACCATCCTGCCGCTCTTCGTGGACACAATGACCGACTCTGCCACCCTCATTGGGCTTGTCCCTGCCATTCACGCGGCAGGCTGGCTGTTGCCGCAATTGTTCACGGCGAGTCACACCTCGCGTTTGCGGCGGTACAAACGAACCGTCCTGCTCAACACCATTCACGAGCGGCTTCCGTTTTTGGGGTTTGCCATCGTCGCCCTGCTCCTCCCCAAAATCGGACCGCAGGCGGGACTGGCGCTCACCTTCCTTCTCCTCACCTGGCAGGGACTGGGCGGCGGCTTCACCGCCAACGCGTGGACCAGCATGATTTCGAAGATCATCCCGCCCGAATATCGCGGTACGTTCTTCGGCACACAAGCCGCGGTGGCAAACTTGTTCATCAGCCTCTCGGCGGTCGGCGCGGGTTATTTGCTGGATTGGTATGAAACGCCGCTCAACTTCGTGTACTGCTTCCTGCTTGCCGTCCTCTTTTTCACCATTTCGTGGTTCGCGCTGGCGCTCACACGCGAACCAACGGACTACGAAAAAGTCATTGATGAGAAACCCGCCCCCTTCTGGCAGGGAGCCGCCAAAATCCTGCGCGGCAACCCAAACTTCCGCTGGTTCCTTGCGGCGCGTTTCCTCTCGCAATTCGCAACGATGGGCTTCTCCTTCTACATCATTTACGCCCTCCGCCGTTTCCACGCGGATGCTGTCGTCCTCGGCTATCTCACTGCCACCCTCACCATCGCCCAAACCGCCGCCAACGTGGGCATGGGCTGGCTTGGCGACCGTGTCGGTCATCGCGCCATGCTCATTCTCGGCGCAGCAGCGGCAATGCTGAGTTCACTGCTTGCCTGGTTTGCTCCCTCGCTTGGCTGGTTCTTCCCCATCTTCGTTCTCGCCGCGCTTGCCAACGTCTCCATCTGGACGAACGGCATGACCATGTCCACCACTTTCAGCAGTGAAAGCGAACGTCCGTTTTACATCGGGCTGGCGCAGACGCTCACCGCCCCCGCCACCATCCTCGCGCCGCTCATCGGCGGCTGGATGGCAGACACGCAAGGCTTCGAACTCACCTTCGGCATATCCGCCCTCTTATCACTCGTGATGTGGTTGATTTTGTGGCTGATCGTGAAAGACCCACATCCAAACACAGTGACGACTTAAGTCGTCACTACACTACAAAGGTGACTATGACCCTCCTTCAAGAAAAATCCCGCCAAGCCATTGACATCCTCCAGGAACAACATGTGGACATGTGGCTCACGTTCGTCCGCGAGACGAGCGGCGTGCGCGACCCCGTACTCGATTTTCTCATCGGACCCCATGACCTGACCTGGCAATCCGTCCTCCTCTTCACGCGTCACGGCGACAAGATTGCCATCGTCGGCAATCTCGAAAAAGAGACCATCGCCCGCCTCGGCGTCTTCGACGAAATCCACGGCTACGACACCTCCATCCGCGACCTCCTGCGCGGGACTCTCGCCCGCCTCAACCCCGACCGAATAGCCGTCAACACCTCCCACAACAACGTCCACGCTGACGGTTTGACTCATGCCATGTACGAAATCCTGCGCGGCTACCTCGCGGACACGCCCTACGCCGACCGTCTCGTCAGCGCCGAACCGGTCATCAATGCCCTGCGCGGACGCAAGACCCCAACCGAACTGGCGCGCATCCAACGCGCCGTCGAAATCACGGACGAAATCTTTCGCAAGACCTTCGCCTACATCCAAGTCGGCATGACCGAAATCGAAATCGGCACGTACATGCAGGAACTGGCGAAAGAATACGGCGTGGGGCTGGCATGGTCGGCTGCGAGCTGCCCCGCCGTCAACAGCGGACCCAACTCCCCCATCGGTCACAGCGGACCGACGAGCATCTGCGTCGAACGCGGGCATCTCATCCACTTCGACTTCGGCGTGAAGTATGAAGGCTACTGCTCCGACATTCAACGCGTCTGTTACGTGCTGCGTGAGGGAGAAACCGAAGCGCCGCCCGAAGTGCAGCGCGGCTTCATCACCATTCGCACCGCCATCGAAAAGGCACGCGAAGCGATGAAGGCGGGAGCCATGGGTAACTCGATTGATGTCATTGCACGCGAAATCGTCACCGACGCAGGCTACCCTGAATACCCCTACGCCCTCGGTCACCAACTCGGACGCGTGGCGCATGACGGCGGCGCATTGCTCGGTCCGCTTTGGGAGAAATACGGCGACTCGCCAAAACAGAAATTGGAAGTTGGTCAGGTCTTCACCATCGAGCCGGGACTGGCGGTTCCCGGTTATGGCTATCTGGGCTTGGAAGAAGACGTGGTCATCGCCGAAAACGGAGCGGAATATCTTGGCGAACCGCAAAAGGAGATGGTGTATATCAGAGGCTTGTCCTGAGTCTGTCGAAGGGATGAATGCGGAAGGATGAACGACTACGGAGGGCGACGGGCGGCGGTTGCAGTCCGTCGTCCAAGTTGTAGCGGGGAAAATGCCGCGGGGAGATAAAAGTCATCGAATCAGGAGCAGGCGTCGGTTAAAGAAGAGGCGAAGTGTCCCCTTTGCCGCGTGCTTTCCATCACTGGCTTGTCTTATAATGCCTCACTATACTCGTCCTCGTGAGGTAATCCCATGTCAAACGAAGACCCCCGAATTCTCGAACTCCGCAGAATGCGCGCCAAAGCGCTGGAAGGCGGCGGCGCGGAACGAATCGCAAAGCAAAAAGCCAAAGGCAAGTTGACGGCGCGTGAGCGCATCGAATTATTGCTCGACCCCGGCACGTTCAACGAGATCGAGCCGTTCATCACGCATCAGGGCGACGAGATGGATTTGCTGAAGGAAAAGTTCTACGGCGACGGCGTGATTACGGGCTACGGTCAGATTGACGGGCGGACGGTGTATCTCTATTCGCAGGATTTCACCATCTATGGCGGCACGTTGAGCGAGATGCAATCGCACAAGATTTGCCGCGTGATGGACCTGGCGGTGCGCAACGGCGTGCCGTTCATTGCACTGATTGATTCGGGCGGCGCGCGCATTCAGGAGGGCGTCCGTTCGATGGGCGGCTATGCCGAAATCTTCCGACGCAACGCGCAATACTCGGGCGTGGTGCCGCAAATCAGCGTCATGCTCGGACCATGCGCCGGCGGCGCGGCGTATTCCCCCGCGCTCACCGACCTGGTCATCATGGTCGAGAAGCAGTCGTTCATGTTCCTCACGGGACCCGAGGTCATCAAAGCCGTGACAGGCGAAGTGATTGACGCCGAGTCGCTGGGCGGCGCAAACGTGCACATGTCGGTCAGCGGCGTGGCGCACTTGAGCGTGAAGAGCGAAAAGGAGGCGCTTCAGATGGCGCGGCATTTCCTTTCGTACCTGCCATCGAACAACGTGGAAAACCCGCCCTTCGTCACGCCCACCGACGACCCGCTGCGCATGGACGAATCGCTCAACCGTATCGTGCCGCTCGACCCTGCCGAACCGTACCTCATGCACCAGGTCATCGAAAAGATCATTGACAAAGGCACGTTCCTCGAAATCCAGCCCGATTGGGCGCGCAACGCCATCGTGGGGCTGGCGCGCATCGGCGGTCACAGCGTGGGGATTGTGGCGCAGGAACCCGCCATCATGGCGGGCGTGATTGACATAGACGCCGCCGACAAGATGACCCGCTTCGTGCGCATGTGCGACTGTTTCAACATTCCGCTTGTGACTTTTGTGGATTCGCCCGGTTTCCTGCCGGGCATCGCGCAGGAACACGGCGGCATCATCCGTCACGGCGCAAAACTGCTCTACGCCTACTCCGAAGCGACCGTGCCGAAAATCTGCATCATCACGCGCAAGGCGTATGGCGGCGCGTATGTGGTCATGTCCAGCAAGTATCTCGGCACCGACGTGACCTACGCGTGGCCCTCCGCCGAAATCGCCGTGCTGGGCGCGGAAGGCGCAGTAAACATTTTGTTCAAGAAGCAAATCGAAACCGCGCCCGACCCCGCCGCCGAGCGCAAACGTCTTGCGGACGAGTACCGCGCCAAATTCAACAACCCCTACTACGCCGCCTCCACCGGCTACGTGGACGACATCATCGAGCCGCGCGAATCGCGTCCGAAGATCATCGCCGCGCTTTCGGCTTTGCGCGACAAGTACGCGCCCGCGCCGCCGAGGAAGCATGGGAACATTCCAGTCTGAAATTACCAATTACTTCATTTGGTAAATGGTAAATGGTAATTGGTGATTGGTAATTGAGAGGAAGCCATGAACGCTTTGCAAACCGCCCTATGGATCACCGCCCTCGGCATGGGACTCGTCTTCGGCGCGATCCTTTTGCTGTGGGGGATGATGACTCTTCTGACAAAGTTGACCGCCGACAAAGACTTCGCATCGGACTCCCCGAAGCCTGTCTCTGCTTCGGAGACCGAGACCCTCGCCCGAGCCGCGGCGGTCGCGGTGGCGCTGGCGATGGCGGAACAGCAGCTCTCGTCCGCGCACCCGCTCAAAGACCCGCCGACGGCAATCGTCAGCGCGTGGCAGTTGGGGATGCGGACACGGCAGATGGCACAAAAGGGCGCCAGATTTTCGCGGTCTTAATGGCGCAGCGCGTAGTTGACGTTCTCTAACGTCAACCCGGAGCATGAAAATGAAATACAACGTCACCATTCAGGATAAATCCTACGTCGTCGAAATCGAAGACATCAACGCGCGTCCCGTCATCGCTTATGTAGAGGGAATTCGCGTGGAAGTCATCCCAGACACGAATCCGCTTGGGGTGGAGGGTGCCCGGCAAGAGGTCCAGAAAGAAGCGAAGGAAGTCCACTCCATTGACCTGCGAACAGATTCTCAACAAAACGCCAACGAATTGACCGCTCCCCTGCCGGGGACAGTGGTCGAGGTGTTCGTCAAGGAGGGTGATGTCATCGAGGCGGGGCAGGTGGTGCTCGTCATCGAAGCGATGAAGATGAAGAACAGCATCCGCTCGACTCGCACGGGCAGGGTGGCGCAGGTGCTGGTGAGCCCAATGCAGACAGTGGCGCACAAACAGCCGCTAGTGAGGTTCGAATGAGCCTGACCGAATTGCTCCCGGAATTGCTCAAGGGGCTGGCAAATTTCACTGTTGGCAATGCGGTGATGATTGCCGCCGCGTTGATTTTGATTTATCTTGCGGTGTTCAAGGAAATCGAGCCGGTGTTGCTGCTGCCCATCGGCTTTGGGTGTTTGCTGGCAAATATTCCGCTGGCAGGCATAACTGCGGCGGAGGGCATCACGGGCGTTTTGTACGAGGCGGGCATCCGAACGGAGTTGTTCCCGCTGTTGATCTTCATCGGCGTGGGGGCAATGATTGATTTCAGCCCGTTGTTGGCACAGCCGCGCATGGTGCTGCTCGGCGCGGCGGGACAATTCGGAATCTTCGGCACGCTGCTGCTGGCAATTGCGCTGGGATTTCCGCTCAACCAGGCGGCGTCCATCGGCGTCATCGGCGCGATTGACGGACCGACTTCGATTTTCGTGGCGACCAAACTCGCGCCCGAACTGCTCGCGCCAATTGCGGTGGCGGCGTATTCCTACATGAGCCTCATCCCCATCATCCAGCCGCCCTTGATGCGCCTGCTGACCACCAAACGCGAACGCCTCGTGCGCATGGAGTACACCCCCAAGCCAATTTCGCAGCGGACGCTCGTCGTCTTCCCCATCGCGCTGACCGTTGTCGTCGGTCTGCTCGTTCCCGAAGCGACGCCGCTCATTTCGATGCTCATGCTCGGCAACCTGCTGAAAGTCTCCGGCGTGGTGGAGCGCCTGAGCAAAGCCGCGCAGAATGAAATCATCAACGTCTCCACCCTGTTCCTCGGTCTCGCCATCGGCGCGACGATGACTGCCCAGGACTTTCTGAATCTCGACACGGGCAAGATCATGCTGTTGGGCTTGATTGCCTTCGCGCTCGATACCGTTGCGGGTCTGCTCTTCGGCAAGTTGATATGCGTCCTGAGCGGTTACAAAATCAATCCGCTCATCGGCGCGGCGGGGATTTCAGCCTTTCCAATGGCGGGACGTCTCGCCGCGAAGACTGCCAACGACGAAGACCCGCACAACTTCATCCTCATGCACGCCATGGGCGCCAACACCGCCGGGCAGTTGGGTTCGGTCATTGCGGGCGGGGTGCTATTGGCGATTGTGAGCAAGTTGGTTTGACAAGGATGAAGGATGAGTGATGAAGGATGAATGGACTGAGGGTTGTGGTCCATCGTCCGATTCACACACTTGCAAAATAATTCTCTTCAACTCCTTGCCAGGTTTCTTCGGGCAATTTCATATATTTCGTCAACAGCGGATGGACGCGCGCCATCTCCTCGTACATCCTCTGCGCCACGCGGCGGATGGAAAAGTGCGCGTTGGCGGCGGAGCGCAACTGACAGAACGCATACGCCTCCCGCAGATTGAACTGCGCCAGCACGCGGCGGTTGTAGCCGTTGGGGACGACGTATTGCGCGACGACGGGACTGAACTCGTATAACTTCTCGAACATCTGCGCCGCCGCCTCCATCGCCGCTTCATATCTGGACCCGAAGCCTGCCTCCGCCATCAGACGCGGAGTCGCGTACCCCAGCCGCGTCGTCAAGCGCTGCGGCGTCTGCGTCATCATGCGGTGACGTTTGAACTCGGCATACGCGCCCTGATCCATGACCAGGTCGAAGGTGTAGGTGCAGTATTCCAGTTCGCGCAGCGGGGCGTCGTACCTGCCCAGCCTGCCGAGCAGCGTTTCAGCCAGTCTGGACTTTGCCTCTTCATCCAACGCTTCGACATACGACAACGTGCCGGCATAAGTCATCTCGCCAAAGCGATAGAGCGCCGCCGCGAGGACTTTGGTCTCGCCGTTGCGGTCATAGTCAATGAGGGAGCACCAATCATCGGATTTACGGTTTATGATTTCAGATTGACGATTGCTCAAGTCGGCAGCGGTTTCGACGAGGTAGGGGACAACATCGGCATATTTCACCAGCGTGGGTGTTTCTGTCTTTGCCACTTCTTTGACCTTTGTGCCAATCTGCCGCACCTCCGTCAGTTCGTGCGAGAGCATCTTGCGGATCATGTTTTCGATGACGCGGGCGTTGGCGGTCATGCCCACGTTGGCGAGCGCGGCGGCAGGCAGGATGAAGCGGCACACGTCCACGTATTTGGAGCGGATACGGCGATCCCAGGCGTCGTCGGATTCGTTTTCGCGGCGCGGGAAACGCTCGAGGACGAGGGAACGGAGCGGGTCCAGCGAGTCGGCATAGGTCCGAAAGAGGAAGCGGATGGTATCCATGTATTCGGCGCGGAGCGGGTGTCCGTCCAGTTCGGAGGGAATCCAAAAATCGTCCTGTCCCCATTTTTGATAGCGCGTGGATTTTTCGGTGTAGGAAGCGAGACGGTTGCTTTCGATGCTCTCGATGGCGAGGCGCGAGACGTTCTCGAAGGCAATGTGCAGCACGGCATGTTCCGCCACCGAGGCATGACCATAACCGACCACCCATTTCTCGTGGAATTTCGCGGAGGACTCGTCGCTCAACTCGGCGGCAATTGTGCGGAAGGATTCGGGCGAGCGCGAGGTCTTGGCGAAAGCGACGGCGATGGTTTCGGGGCTGAGGGCGCGGGGGGAAAGCAGGTAAATTTCACGTTCGGGCATGAGGGTCTCCTCTGAAGGTCTGGCGCATTATACCGTGCGGATAAAGAAACGGGCGGCTCGCAAGCCGCCCGAGGTTCCCTCATCAGGTCGTTTCGATTGTTTGTTTCATCCGCAATGTAATCACGACTACCGCAACCAACGACAACAGGTACAAGCCGCCATAAACTTGATAGGGAAGCCCTTTTGAACCCAGCGTGAAGAAGAGCCATGTGAACAGGATGAACAGCGCAAATTGCAGAAAAGCCCACATTCGCAGGGAGCGCCTGCTGTGCAGGTCGGTGCTGGAGCGCAGAGCGAGAGAGCCAAGCAGAAGGAAATACAACCCGAACGCCAGGAACTCGCCCGTTTCGAGCAGAATCTTCAGCCAGGCGGGTGTGACGAACCAACGCCAGAAATTCAACTCGAAGGAAAGGGGCCAGAGCAAGTTCACCCCGCTAAACCATAACGCAAGGTCAAGGGCAATGTGCATCAAAATCCCTGCGCCCAAGCCGTTGCCGAAGTTCTTCCATTTTTCGTTCTTCGCCGCCAGCGAGACGATGTAGAACACGAAGATCACCGTCAAAACGGTAAAGAGGCTGTGCGTGAATGTGCGGTGATAGCCTTCGGGGTTGGGCAGTTTGGCAAGCACAGCATAGGCGACAACAAAATTATCCAAATCGGGAAACACACTGCCCAGCGCCACGCCAAGCAAAAACCATTCCCGTTTCGGCATCCACTTGCGGGAGGCAAGGGCAACCATTCCATGAATTCCAGCCTGCGGCATGAGGGTCTCCTTTGGTTGCATTCTACAACCCTGCGGGAACAAAAAGGGAACGGGCTATCACAAAAAGGGTGAGCGGACGTTAGAGAACGTCCGCTGCGCGGCTTCCATGACCCTGCGGGAACAAAAAAGGAACGGGCTATGCCGTTCCCAGAATTTGGCGGGTCTGTTCCACGTCGCGCCGGATTTGCTCGATGAGCGCCTCCACCGAGTTGTACTTCAACTCGTCGCGCAGGCGGGCGATGAATTCCAGCCGCATCATTTCACCGTAGATGTCGCGGTTGAAGTCGAGCAGATATGCTTCCACGTTGAGCGTTTGCTTATCGGGCGTGAAGGTGGGGTTGGTGCCGAGGTTGACTGCCGCCATGTGCCGCTCCTCGCCGAGATACGCCCAGCAGGCATAGATGCCGCCCGCAGGCAGAACCTTCTCGCGGGCATATTCGAGATTGGCAGTAGGGAATCCGATGGTGCGCCCGCGGCTGTCGCCGTGAGTCACCAGTCCCTGCAGTTGATACGGATGCCCCATCAAACGCGCGGCTTCCTCCACCTTGCCGACGCTGACCAGTTTGCGGATTTCGGTGGACGAGACGACGCCGCTTTCGTCGCCCAGGGCTGATACGGTTTCGACGCCGTATCCCAACTCCAAGCCGATTTCGGTCAGCCGCGCGGCATTGCCTTCGCGGTTCTTTCCCAGCGTGGAGTCGTAGCCGAGGATCAGGCGCACCAGCCCCAGTTGAGTCTTGAGGTGTTTCATAAAGTCGAGGGCGGTGGTGTTGGCAAGTTCACGGTCGAAGGTCTGGGTGATGACCACGTCCACGCCGAATTCGCCGAGCAGACGGGCGCGTTCACCGGGCAGGGTGAGCAGTTTGATGCCGCCGCGCCCGAAGACTTTGGCGGGATGCGGGTCGAAGGTTAAAACGACGGCAGGCAGCCCATCGGCATGGGCGCCTGCCACCAATTTGTTGATGATTTGTTGATGCCCGCGGTGAACGCCGTCGAACACGCCGACGGTCAGCCATGAACCGGGGAGGGTGACTTCCTCGAGGGAACGATAATGCAGCATGGCGGGAGTTCGCTCTCAGCGGTTCGGGAGACTGGAGCGGAGGGTCCGTTAGTCGCTGGTGAAAAAGACTTTTTTCGGCTGCCAGGCGGGAGTGCCGTCTTCGTCAATGACGCATTCGAGCAGGGCAACCAGTTCGCCCTGGGTGCTGACGCCGCGCACGCGTTTGCCAACCGGGGTATCGGGCTCGGCTTTGACGCGGTGACCGTGACGCACGCCTTCCACTTCATCGGGGTTGAGTTCGATGGCGGGCCAGTCGCCCAGCGCTTCGGCGGCCGGAATCAGGTATTGATACCAGTTACCCGCCTGGAACGCCTCCTGCAACTTACGCAGAGGCACGGCGTCGCGCAGGGAGAAGCGTCCGCTCTTGGTGCGGCGCAAGCCAACGAGGTACGCGCCGCAGCCGAGTTTTTCGCCGAGGTCGTTTGCCAGCGAGCGGACGTAGGTGCCGGACGAGCAATGCACGTCTATGACCACTTCGGGGGGCGCCCATTCGAGTACTTCGAGATGGTGCACGGTGATTTTGCGCGGTGCGAGTTCGACCTCTTCGCCCTTGCGCGCCATTTCGTACGCCTTGCGTCCCTGCACCTTGACGGCGGAATAAGGCGGCGGGGTCTGTTCGATTTCGCCGATAAAGGTCTTCAGCACTTCTTCGAATTGCTCTTCGGTAATGTTAATGGGCTGATTGCTCTGGGTAAATTTTCCGTCGGCGTCGAAGGTATCGGTCTTGGCTCCGAGGCGGATGATGGCTTGATAGCGTTTGTCCGAGGCGGAGACGTATTCGCTCAAGCGTACCGCCGGTCCTACGAGGATGACCAGCACGCCGGAAGCGCGCGGGTCGAGGGTGCCGGTGTGACCCGCCCGGCGCAGACCGGTGCCGTTGCGGATTGCCTGCACAACATCATGAGAGGTCATGCCAACAGGTTTGTCCACAACCAGCACGCCCGAAATGGCATTCTTTACATCCTGACTATTCATTTTTCCTCCTGAAATATTCATGCTTCCAATTATGACACAGTTATCCGATTTATGGTTAGAGTCCCAGCATTTCGCGGGTTATCTTTAGTACCAATGGTTGAACCTCTGCGAGTTTTCCCGGTATGTCTGCCCCTGCCGCGGCAGCATGCCCCCCGCCGTTGAAATGCTTTGCCACTTTTGAAACGTCAATGCCCGGCTCCAAAGCCCGCCAGGAAATCTTGACATGATTGTCGTTTTGTTCGACGAAAATCATACCCACTTTGTTCCCGTCAATGGCGGAGATCAAGTTGATGAGGTCGGCGTCGTCGTTGCCGCCGTAGCCCGCGCGTTTGCGGTCTTCGAGCGTGAGCGTCCCCCAGACGATGCCGTTGGCGTGTTCCATGCTGGAGAGTCCCGCTCCCCAGTATTTTGCCGCGGGAAAGGATTTTTTCACGAGCGAGCGCATGTACAGGTCCGGCATGTTGACGCCGGTTTCCATCAGCATGGCGCACTGACGGAGCGCTTCGGGGGTGGTGTTCGAGGTGCGGAAACCGAGCGTATCGGTGATGATGCCGGTCAACAGCGCGGCGGCAATGGGCTTGGTGATGGTAAAACCCCACTCCGGCAGGTGATTGGTGAGAATGGCGGCGGTTGCAACCTCTTCCGCTTCGATGAGGTTGATTTTGCCGTATTGTTCGTTGGTGACGTGATGGTCAATGTTGATATCCGGCTGACCGAAGTTTTCAAAGACCTTTCCCGTGCGTTTGAAATCGGCGCAGTCCACTGTGATGAAGGTATCGTATTCTCCGCTGGGCGCTTTGACGACGAGGTCGCTGCCTTCGAGATGCCGAAAGGAGGCGGGGACGCCGTCTGCCAGCACCATCTGCACCGCTTTGCCGGCGTCCATGAGCGCCAGCCCCAGCCCGAGCAGGGAGCCGACCGCATCGCCATCCGGGCGGACGTGGGATGCCACTACCACTTTGTTTGCCTTGGCAAGCCGTTCTTTGATTGCCCCTGTTATTTCTTTGTCCATTCCTGTTTCATCTCTCCGTGTGTTTTACCACAGAACCAACTCTGCGAGGGTTAAGATTGTGTAAGACTTTTATCGTTTTTTGTTTCTCAATTCCGCCAGCAGTCTTTCGATGTGGTCGGCGTTTTCGGGCGTCACATCCCAATGGAAGCGCAGACGGGGGAAGGTTCGCAACTCGATGCGCGAGGCGAGAATCCGCCGGATGAACCCGGAAGCAGACTCCAGCCCGGCAAGAACATCCTTGGAGCGTGAGATGCCCTCCACCGCCGAAACATAAATATCGGCATACGCCAGTTCCTTATCCACTTTTACGTCGGTGACGTAGATGAGGTGCAGGCGCGGGTCGCTGATCTCGCGGATGAGCATTTCCGAGAGTTCTTCGCGGATGCGGTCAGCAATGCGTTGAAGTCGTACACCGGAAGGCATGTCTTTATTCCCTATTCAAGGACATAACAAACCAGTTGATCGCCAACCTGAATGTCCTTGAAATTCTTGAAACCGACGCCGCATTCGAAACCCTGACGGATTTCCTTGACGTCCTCTTTCTCGTGGCGCAGCGAGCTCATCTCGCCTTCATAGACGATGTCGCCGCCGCGATACAACCTGACCTTGGCATTGCGGCGCAGTTCACCCTCGGTCACACGGCAGCCCGCCACCTTGCCAAACTTGGAAGCGGTGAAAACCGCCAGCACTTGGGCGCGCCCGATGATTTTTTCCTGCACCACCGGTTCGAGCATGCCTTTGAGCGCCTTCTCGATATCCTCCGTCATGCGGTAGATGATGTCGTAGAGACGGATATCCACGCCCTCTTTTTCGGCGAGGCGGCGGGCAGAAACATCCGCCTGAACGTTGAAGCCGATGACGATGGCATGGGATGCGGAGGCGAGCATGATGTCATTGTCGGTGATGTTGCCGGTCTCGGCGTAGAGGATTTTGATGCCAATCTCGCCGCCGCCCAGTTTGTTCAACTCAGAGACGATGGGATCGAGCGACCCTTGCACATCTGCCTTGACAATCAGATTGAGTTCCTTCGCCTCACCAGCCTGGACGTTGGCAAACAAATCCTCCAGCGAAATCTTCTTCTTCGCCTGCGCCTGTTCTTTTGCAGCGTTCAGCCGTTCCGCAACGATGGCGCGCGCTTCTTTTTCCGAAGGCACCACTTGGAACAAGTCACCGGCAGAGGGGACTTCGTTCAACCCCATCACCTGCACCGGCGTGGACGGACCCGCCTTCTTGACCGGCTTGCCTTTGTAATCGGAGAGGGCGCGCAGTTTGCCGTAGGCTGTGCCAGCCACAACGACATCGCCAACGGAAAGCGTGCCGTTTTGAACGAGAAGTGTGGCAATCACGCCGCGGCTTTTATCCAACTGCGCCTCGATGACCGTCCCAATCACCTTGCCGGTGGGGTTGGCATTGATTTGCATGTTGTCCGCCACCAGCAGAATGGCTTCGAGCAGATCGTCTATGCCTTGCTTCAGCTTGGCAGAGACCGGAATGATCATGGTGTTGCCGCCCCATTCATCCGGCACGAGTTCCTGCTCGGCAAGCTGCTTTTTGACCAGTTCCGGGTTGGCGTTGTCCTTGTCCACCTTGTTCAGCGCCACAATAATCGGCACGCGCGCCGCCTTGGCATGGGCAATCGCCTCCTTTGTCTGCGGCATCACACCATCATCTGCTGCCACGACCAAGATGACAATATCTGCGCCCTGTGCGCCGCGCGCCCGCATCTGCGTAAAGGCGGCGTGACCGGGCGTATCCAGGAAGGTAATCAGGCGTCCCTTCATCTCCACCTGATACGCGCCAATGTGCTGGGTGATTCCGCCCGCCTCGCCCGCCGCCACATTCGTCTGGCGGATGGCGTCCAGCAGGCTGGTTTTGCCGTGATCCACGTGACCCAAAATGGTCACCACCGGCGGACGCGGCTTCAACTTCGACTTATCCTCGCCGGCAATCATTTGCCGCCAAAGCGGCACTTCGCCGGTCTCCAGCACGGTTTCTTCAACGGTCTCCGGCACCGCTTCGAAACCATACTCCCCCACCACAATCGCGGCGGTATCGAAATCCACCGACTGGTTGATGGTTGCCATCACCCCGTTCGACATCAGTTTTTTGATTAAATCAATGGGGCTCTTGCCGATTTTCTGCGCCAAATCGCGCACCACAATACTACTCGGCAGTTCAATCTTGTTTCCGTTATTGCTCATGGGACCACCTCCACAAAAGTACACACGAAATATCGCCGCAGGCAAAACGCCTGCTCCAGAGCGGGTCCCATGAACAAACAACTGTTACATGGCTACCCGCCGTCCCCTGTGGAAGACTCCGCCTCAGCAGGCAGAGTGTTCATAAAATCTTCCAAAGTTGCGCGCTCGTCCGGCGCGAGGGTTGTCTTCAATGCATGGGCAAGCGCGCCCTTCAAACCTCGCTCCCAGCAATCGCGGCGGTCATGCAGATAGGCGCCGCGCCCGGCAAGTTTGCCGGTCGGGTCAATTTGCACACCCTGGGCTGTCCGCACAATGCGGATCATCGTCCGTTTGGGCAGGACTTGACGACAGCCCACGCACGTCCGCTGGGGCACATGCTTTACACGTTGAACAGGCTTCTTTTTAGGCACCTTCGGTCTCGCGCAAAAGGTTACCAGTCTTCGCCGAAATCATCGCCGCCGCGTTTATGTTTCTTGCGGCTGACTACTTCGCCAAGTTCCTCATCATACTCGAGCGCCACGCCTTTCTTCTTGCCTTTCTTGCCTTTCTTTTTGTCCTTCGATTCATCATCTTCGTCCGCGGCAGCAGTTTGGAAGATTTCCGGCTTGAGGGAGAAGAGTTCGTCCAGCGAGACGCCGTCCTTGTGACCTTCGTCCTCCGTCTCTTCGACGGCTTTCTTCGCTTCTTTCTTCGCCGGAGCCTGTTTCTCCGCAACGGGCGTTTCCGCCGCTGGAGGTTCGCTCACCGCTTCCGCTACAGGGGCGGTGACTGCCTCGGGTGCAGGAGCAGGTTGCAGTTCGGCGGGAGGCGGTTCGGGGAAGGTCAGCGCGGCAAGGGCTTCCTCGATGTTCTGAATGGCTTTCGGTCCGATGCCGGGCAGTCCGAGCACACTGTTCGGGTCGAGTTTCATCTTGACCATCAAATTGCCAACGGTTTCGATGCCACCCTCGGTCAGGATGTTATAAACATGTTCCTTGATGCCTGCCTGGTCGAGCGGCATGGAGAACGCCGCCGCCGGTACACCCGCCTGTTCGGCGAGAGAGACGTTGCCTTCCGCCACGCGCACCGCTTCGGCTTTCATTTCGCTGGTGCGGCGTTCCACGCGGTCAATGAACTTGGCAAGCATGTCGTATTCTTCCGGCGTGACGGGTTTGCCCTCCGCCTTTTTGGCGAGGACTTCCTCCACGGCGGGAATGGATTCGACTGCACTCGGCAGGAGCGCGGCAAGTTCGGGGTCGTTTTGCAGTTTGACGATGGTATCGGCGGCGGCTTCGATGATGGATTTGATGTCAATGCGCCAACCGGTCAGTTTGGCGGCGAGGCGGGCGTTTTGTCCGTCGCGCCCGATGGCGAGACTCAACTGGTCTTCGCTCACCACGACGGTCGCCGTGCGGGCGCCTTCCGAGTTGGCGAGATATACGCCGGTCACACGCGCCGGGCTGATGGCTTTGGTGATGTAGACCAGCGGGTCGGGGTGCCATTCGATGATGTCAATTTTTTCGTCGTGAAGTTCCTTGACGATTGCCTGAATGCGCACGCCTTTGATGCCCACACACGCGCCCACCGGGTCAATGCCCGGCTGGGTGGCGCTCACCGCCACTTTGGCGCGAGCGCCTGGCTCGCGGGCAATGGCGCGAATCTCCACCACGCCATGATAAATTTCCGGCACTTCGTTTTCGAGCAGGCGGCGCAAGAAGTTGCGGTGCGCCCGCGAGAGGATGATTTGCGGACCGCGCGGTCCGTCCTTCACCTCAAGCACCACCGCGCGGATGCGGTCATGCACTTTGAAGCGTTCGCCGGGGATGCGCTGGCTGGCGGGCAGGGTGCCTTCCGCCTTCATGTCCAGCCCTACGGTGGTGCTTTGGGCGTTGGTCGCCTGCACTACGCCGCTGACGATTTCGCCAACCTGACGCTCGAAATACTGCATCTGATTGGCGCGTTCCGCCTCACGGATGCGCTGCTGAATGACCTGACGCGCCGTTTGAGCGGCGACACGTCCGAAATCAGCCGGCGTGGATTCGACCAGAACCATATCGCCCACTTGAGCGTCTGGCTTGACCTTGCGCGCTTCTTCCAGCAGGACCTCGGTCTTGGGCTCGATGACATCTTCGACGACTTCCTTTTCGGCAAAGACGGTCACCTTGCCGGTTTCGGGGTCAATCCTGGCTTCCACGTGTTGGGCGGCAGACGCACCCACAGCCCGCCGATAGGCTGATACCATCGCGGACTCGATCGCGGAAATGATGACTTCCTTGGAAAGTTGTTTGTCTTCCAACACATCGTTGAAAGCCAGGGTAAATTCGTTCTTCGCCATGCCGGTTGCTCCGTATTACTCCTTATTACAAGCAGAAAAGTGGGGGGCGCCCACTTCTCGGTGTGTTCGATCATCGGTTCGACGTGCGTTCGTATTTTAGCACGGGGCGGAAAAAGTTGCAAGATATAATAACAGCCATGCAAAACCGCAATCTCGCCAAAGCCGCATTGCGCGGTGAACCCTCCTACGTCTGGCGGGCAGGGCAGCAGCGCCGGCTCGAAATGATCCTCAAAGCCGCCGGCGAACGCATTCAGGGAACGATTCTCGAAAACGGATGCGGCGTCGGCATGTATGTGGAGCGCCTCTCCCCGTTTGGCGGCACGGTCATCGGCTTGGAATACGACTTCGAACGCGCCGCCGAAGCGCACATCCGCTCGCCGCACATCCTCAACGCCGCAGGCGAAGCCCTGCCGCTTCCCGCCTCGACCTTCGACCTGATCCTCAGCCACGAGGTCATCGAACACGTCCAAAATGACCGCCTGGCAGTTCAAGAGATGGTGCGCGTCCTCAAGCCCGGCGGGCGCGCCGTCATCTTCTGCCCCAACCGCGGCTACCCTTTCGAGACGCACGGCATCTACTGGAAGGGACAGTACCGCTTCGGCAACAAACTGTTCGTCAACTACCTGCCGCGTTCCCTGCGCGACCAACTCGCCCCGCATGTGCGCGTCTATTCAAAAAACGACTTGCAAAAGCTCTTTGAGGGTCTGCCCGTCAAATTCATCGAGCGGACGGTCATCTTCGGCGCATACGACAACCTCATCGCCCGTTTCGGCGCGCTGGGCAAACTCCTGCGAGCCGCCCTGCAATTTCTGGAGAGAACACCCCTGAAAGTCTTCGGCTTGTCTCACTTCTGGGTTGTGGAAAAAAATATAGAGGCGCCTCATGCTCGATAAAACCCAATTCGACCGCATCTCTTTCGCCATGCCCTTCCTGCAAAAAGCGGACGAGAATCTCAAACGCGAACTCATGCGGCATGCCCAGTTTGCCCGCATCCCTGCGGGACACGATGTCTTCGTGGACGGCGACCGCGTGGACGGAATCGCGCTTCTGCTTTCGGGGGTGGTGCGCGTGTACAAAATCGGTGAGACGGGGCGCGAGATCACTCTCTATCGCTTCGGTCTGGGGGAAAGTTGCATCCTGAGCGCCAACGCCATCCTCAGCCAGAAATCCTTCCCCGCCATTGCCACGGTGGAGGAGGATGCCGAAGCGGTCATCATCCCCGCTGACGTATTCCGCGCCTGGGTCAACCAATACGACCTGTGGCGCGAGTTCGTCTTCGACCTGCTTTCCGCGCGTCTCGCCACGGTGCTGGCAGTGGTGGACGAGGTGGTCTTCAAACGCATGGATCGCCGAGTCGCCTCGTTGTTGTTGAATCAGGCTCGGGTCCAGAACCCGATGCGCATCACTCATCAGGAGATCGCCGCCGAGTTAGGCAGTTCCCGCGAGGTCATCAGCCGCATCCTGGAGGATTTTTCCAAAGAAGGGTTGATCGAATCGGGGCGGGGCACCATCGAGGTGCTGGATATGCGGGGGCTGGAATCTCGTGCGGTTATGTGACTTTGTCACAGACGAAATACGTTTCATCCCCTAAAATGTGAGCATCGTTATCAACCAATCAACCAAAGGAGAGTTACCATGAAACGCAATATGTCCAATACCGACCGCATCATCCGCACCATCGTCGCCGCCTTGTTCGCCTACCTGTACTTCAGCGGCGCTGTGACGGGCGCCCTCGGCATCGTCCTGCTCGTGGTGGCGGCAGTGTTCTTGCTGACTGCCATCGTGGCGTTCTGCCCGCTGTACGCCCCGTTCAAGTTCAGCACCTACAAGGGCTAATTCCCTGACGCGGCACAGCGTCCCGAAGGAGTGTGAAAGCCTTCGGGACGCTGCCGCTTCTTACTTCACTCACCTTACCACCTTACGCAGTTCCTTCGTAGCGCGACATTTATGTCGCCTGAAAACGCGAGATGAATCTCGCGCTACCGCGTAACATCAGTTACTTAACCATGAACCTGACTCAATTTCAACAGACCGTTTCCTCCTCCGGCAAACCCATCGTGGTGGACTTCTGGGCGACCTGGTGTGCGCCCTGCCGGGTGACCAAACCCATCCTCGAAAAACTCGCGCGGGAATACAAGGACAAGGTCGCCTTCCTGCCCGTCAACGCAGACGAGTCGCGCGAATTGCTCGAGCATTTTCGGATCATTGGCATTCCCACCGTGCTAACCCTGCGGGACGGCGAAGTTGTGGGGCGTGTGACCGGCGCACAAAACGAGGCGGGCTACCGCACCATGTTCGAAGCGCTGGCGGAGGGACGGGAAGTCAAAGTCCCCATGTCGGCATTCGACCGTATGCTGCGGCTTGGCGCCGGCGCACTGCTTGCGATGGTCGGTATTTCCACAAGCAACTGGCTGGTGACGGGCATCGGCGGGGTCGTCGCTTTTTTGGGCGTGTATGACCGCTGTCCCATCTGGCGGGCGCTGACGGGGCTGCTCAAGCGGCGGTAATCTGCTTTATTTTGCATCATTCGGGCATCCTGTAAACATTACAGACAGGATGCCTTTTTTCCAGCGGTGCTGATAGAATCGCCCCGCCATGAAAACCCTTCTCTTCATCCTCCACCTGTTTGCCGACGCCTACAAGGAATGGTCGCATGACCGTGCGGCGCGAATCGGCGCGGCGCTGGCGTATTACGCGCTCTTCTCCCTCGCCCCGCTCCTGGTCATCATGATCACCATCGCGGGAGCGGTCTATGGCGAGGCGGCAGCGGAGGGACAAATCGTCGAAGCCATATCAGACCAAATCGGTCCCGAAGCGGCGCTGGGCGTCCAGCGCCTGCTGGCAGATGTACACGCCGCAGGGTCGCGTCTGGTTTCGACGGTCGTCAGCAGTATCCTGCTCATCATCGGCGCGACCAATTTCTTCAGCCAGTTGCGCGACGCGCTCAATACCATGTGGAACGTGCGCCGCAAACCCGGCAATCATTTTTGGCACGGCATTCTCGATATTGCGCTGGATAGACTGCTTGCCACCCTCATGGTGCTTAGTCTGGGAATCATCCTGCTGGCGGCGCTGGCTATCAGTACAGGGTTGACTGTTTTGAACGGCTGGATGCGGACGCTTGTAATCCCCAACCCATCTTTCCTGCTGGAGGGCGGCAACCTCCTGACCGGCTTCGGCTTGATGACCCTGCTCTTTGCCCTCACCTTCAAACTCCTGCCCGACGTGAAAATCTCCTGGCAGGTGGTGTGGGTGGGTGCGCTCGTCACCTCCGCGCTGTTCAACCTGGGCGCATTTCTCATCGGACTCTATCTGGGCTACGGCCAGCCGCAAACCATCCTCGGCGCGGCGGGGTCGCTCGTCGTCCTGATGATCTGGATGGCATACACCGCGCAAATCATCTTCTTCGGCGCAAAGTTTGCCTTGGTCTATGGCGCCGCCATCGGCAAGCCCATCCTGCCTGCCGCAAATGCAGTCGCCATGAAACTTGCTGCTGCCGACGATTTGCTCGAAGACAAAAGTAGTAACGCAAGTCTATAGACTTGCGTTACAGCGGCTCACGGAAATCGTAGATGCCATCCTTCATCCCCCACCGCTTCTTACAACCCGGACATTCGAGATAGGCGGATTCGTCCTTCAAAGGCGAGTTTCCGCAATCGGGACATTTGAACAACTCCCGCACAGACGGTACCCGCTTCGGACTCCCCCCAGCCTGATTCTCCAAAACAGCCTTCACAAACACCGACGGCGTCAACTGCCACCATGCCCCCGTCCATTGGAGGAGCGCATCGAAGAAGACCAGCATCCCCGTCGGGAGCAGGCGCTTGAGGAGTCCCACGCGAAAATGCGAGAGCGTGAGCGTCCGTTCGACGGTGAACCCAAGTCCTTCCAGCCATTCCCGCACCGCTTTGGGGTGAAAGTCGAAATTCAACTTCACGAACTCGACCGGCTCCCGCGTGAACGGATTCCACTTCTGTCTGCCGAGCAGGTAGCGAAAGATTGCCTTGAGATTCTGCTTATTGGCGAATTCCAGGATGAAGGTCCCGCCGGAGGCGAGGGCGTTTTTCACCTGTGCCAAGGCGCGGGGCGCATCTGCCATGTGATGCAGGACACGGATCATGGTCGCCGCGTCGAAGACGCCGTCCACGAAGGGCAGACGGTAGGCGTCTGCCGCGACGTAGATATATTTGTCCGATGTGCCGAGGCGCGCCTGCGCCTGCTCCAGTTGGGTGCGCGAGTAATCGAGCAGGACGATGCGGTCGAAGCCGAGGTAGCGGGAAGTGTTTCGCCCGGCACCCGCCCCCAGTTCGAGCAGGAGACGTCCACCCGGAGGCAGCAGGCGTTTGATGGCAATGGCTTCGGTGCGGTCTTCGTATTCGCGTCCGCCCTTATCCCAAAAGGATGTTTGGTAGTCGGAGCCTTCGTAGTTGCAAACGGGAGGGTGAGTCATGAGTCGGATAGTCTGGTAGTTTGATGGTCGGAGGGTCAGATGGTCTGGCAGTCTGATGGTCGGATAGTTTAATGGCTTTGGTTCGAGCGCCGCGGCAGAGGATCGTGCGTCGGAATGAAAGGTCGGGCGGCGGGATATTGTACCCCACCGCCCGACCTTTTTGACAATTTGGCTGCACGGCTATCAACAGCGCAAGGCTACGCGGACGTTAGAGAACGTCCGCTATGCCACTATTTGACTCTTTGGCTATTCGTCTCACTGCCATTGAAGCCGCGCCCGATGGCTCGATAGGTGAAGCCCAGTTCGCGCATGCGTGCGGGGTCGTAGATGTTGCGTCCGTCGTAGACGACAGGGGTGCGGAGCAATGCCTTGACCTTTTCGAGGTCGAGCTGCTTGAATTCGTTCCAGGGGGTGACGACAATCAGCGCGTCACAGCCTTCCGCCATTTTGTACACGTCGTCGAAAATTTCGACGGCGGGCATGAGCGGGGCGGCGGTTTCGCGCGCCACCGGGTCGTAGCCGCGCACCTGTGCGCCGCCGGCGATGAGGGCGTTGGCGATGTCAATGGAGGGGGCGTCGCGCATGTCGTCGGTGTTTTCCTTGAACGCCAGCCCCAGCAAGCCAACGACTTTGCCCTTGAGACTGCCGCCGAGCATGGCTTCCACGTGTTTGGAGACTTGTTTGCGGCGGTCGTAGTTGACGTTCATGACTTCGTTGAGGATGCGGGGGTTGAGTCCCTTTTCCTTTGCCATGTAGGCGAGCGCCTGCACGTCCTTGGGGAAGCACGAGCCGCCCCAGCCCAAACCGGCATCGAGGAAGTGCCGCCCGATGCGGGCGTCGTAGCCCATGCCAGCCGCCACTTCTTTCACGTCCGCGCCGACGAGTTCGCACAGGTCTGCCAGTTCGTTGATGAAGGAGATTTTGGTGGCAAGGAAGGCGTTGCTGGCGTATTTGATCATCTCGGCTGTGCGCAGGTCGGTGATGACGATGGGGGCACGCAGAGGCAGGTGCAGTTGAGCAACCTTGTTGGCAGCATCCTTGTCGAGCGAACCGATGACGTTGCGGTGAGGGTTCATGAAGTCGGCAATGGCGGAGCCTTCGCGCAAAAATTCGGGGCAGGAGACGACCGCAAAGTCAATCGGTTTGGGCTGGGCGTTCCTCACAATGTCGGCAACCCAGTCGCCGGTCCCGATGGGAACGGTGGATTTGTTGATGATGATGAGCGGCGCGGTCATGGCTTTGGCGATGGAACGCGCGGCGACTTCCACGTATTGCAGGTCGGCGTTGCCGTCCACGCCGGAGGGGGTGCCTACGGCAATGAAGGCGAACTCCGTCCCTTTCAGCGCCTCGTCATAGGAGGTGGTGAAGGACAACCTGCCGCCCTTCACATTGCGCTTGACCAGTTCTTCGAGACCCGGCTCATAGATGGGCATGATGCCCTTTTTGAGATTCTCGATGCGTTTTTCGTCCACATCCAGGGCGACAACGCGGTTTCCCAGATCGGCAAAGCAGGCGGCGGTGACGAGACCGACATAGCCCACGCCGACGACACAGATTTGTTTCATGTTGATAGTCCTCTTCGTTTCGTGATTTGTGGCGTTAGAGAACGCCAATTACGCTTATCTTTAGGTGTTAGAGAACGCGCGGTACGCTCGTCTTTGGGCGTTAGAGAACGCGCGGTACGCTCGTCTTTGGGCGGTAGAGAACGCGCAGTACGCTCGTCTTTGGGTGGAGAGGACGCCCATTACGCTTTTCCCAGCGCTGAAAAACACCAACTACGAGACGGGAAAATCCCCGAATGGCTACACGTTCACAAGTCCTGTCCGGGTTCCCCTCTTTTGAGACGGGCGGCGAGCAGGGCTTGTTCCACAATTTCCAGAAACCCCTTCATGTGAATGGGTTTGGCAACATAGCCGTCGCATCCCGCCTGGATGGCGCGTTTTCGTTCGTGAGGGAGGGTGTGGGCTGTCAGGGCATAGAGCGGGATGTTTTTGGTCTCTGCGCTGGATTTGAGGGTTTGCGCCGCATTCCACCCGTCCATTTCGGGCAATCCCATGTCCAACAGAATCAAATCGGGTTTTTGGGCGCGCGCCGCATCCACGCCGTCGCGTCCGTTCACGGCAAGGAACACATCGTAGCCGGCGCGCTCCAACACAAGGCGCACGAGTTCATAGTTATCCATATTATCTTCAACAATAAGAATGCGTCCCTTGTTCATTGCCGTCAAATATACCGCGTCTCACGCTTACGGGCAATAACGTATAATGGCGCTATGCGCCTTCTCTTTGTCGTAGATGCCCGCTCCCCCATCGCCATGAACTGGATCCGCCACTTCGTGGAACGCGGGGAGGACGAGGTGTTCATCGCCTCCACGTTTCCCGTTCAATTGGATGTTTCTGTGCGGCGACTGGAAGTCATCCCGGTTGCCTTTTCCTCGGTCAAAAAGGCGGGTCAGCGCCCTGGCGGCGCTTCACGGACCTTGAGCCTGCGTACCGCGCTGCGGCATTGGTTCGGTCCGCTGACGGTGTACCGCGCGGCGAAAAAACTGCGGGCGTTCATCGAGGAGGTAAAGCCGGACCTCGTCCATGCCATGCGGATTCCCTATGAGGGCATGCTCGCCGCCGACGCCTATACGGGCGTCCCGCTGGCAGTGTCCATTTGGGGCAACGACTTTACGTTGCACGCACCGTCCACGCCGCTGATGCGTCATTACACGCGCTGGACGATGCAGGTCGCCGACGCGCTCCATGCGGACTGCCGGCGCGATGTGCGGCTGGCGCATGAATGGGGTTTCGGGGCGAGAAGGCTCAGTTTGGTGGCGCCAGGCAGCGGCGGAGTCCGAAGCGAGGTCTTTTATCCGCCGGCAAAAGCGGTGGAGGAGCCGGTCATTTTGAATCCGCGCGGGATTCGTCCGTATGTCCGCAACGATTGTTTTTTCAAGGCAATCCCGCTGGTGTTGAAGAAACAGCCGAATGCGAAGTTCATCTGCGCGGCGATGGCGGGCGACGGTCAGGCGCTGCAATGGATTCGGGAACTGGGCATCGGGCAGGCGGTGGAATTGCTTGCGCCCATGCCAAACATGGAGATGGCAAAGGTGTACCGCCGCGCGCAGATTCTGGTCTCGCCGAGCACTCACGATGGAACGCCGAACACCCTGCTGGAGGGCATGGCGTGCGGATGTTTCCCGGCGGCGGGCGATTTGGAATCCATCCGCGAGTGGATTACGCCGGGCGAGAACGGTTTGCTGTTCGATTCGAACGATCCGCAATCCATTGCCGAGGCAATCCTCCATGCCATCGAAAACAAAAGCCTGCGGGAAAAAGCCGCAGGCTTGAATGGAGAACTCATCGCCGCCCGAGCAGAGTACAGGATGAATATGCAACGGGCGGAGGAGTTTTACAAATTGGTAATCGGCAGGTAACGACCCATCAGCAGGGGGCTGTGAAGTTGGGTAACCTCACTTGACAATCCATGTGCCCGTCTCGCCCTTGAGGGCGCGTCCGATGTTTTCAGGGTTAGTGATAAGCGCCTGTTTGCCGCCGTTTTCGAGGAACCAGATGATGGCTTGAATTTTGGGCGCCATGGAACCCTTGGCAAAGTGCGTTCCTTCGGCAAGGTAGGCTTTGGCTTCGTCGAGCGTGATCCTGTCGAGCCATTTCTGATTGGGCTTGCCGAAGTTGAGGGCGACTTTTTCCACAGCAGTGGCAATCAGGAACAATTCTGCGCCGATTTCCTGCGCCAGCAGGGACGAGGCAAAGTCCTTGTCAATGACGGCGGCGACGCCTTGCAGGGTGCCGTCGCCCTTGTCAATTACCGGAATGCCGCCGCCGCCCACTGTAATGACGGTCTGTCCTGCGCCGAGCAGCAGCTTTACCGCATCCAGTTCGATGATTCGCTTGGGCAGAGGGGACGGCACGACGCGCCTCCATCCGCGCCCGGCATCTTCGACCACCGACCAGCCCATCTCCGCCTCTCTTCTTTTCGCTTCGGCTTCGTCCATAAACGAGCCAATCGGTTTGGATGGCTTCTGGAAAGCCGGGTCGTTCTTATCCACCAACATCTGTGTAATGACCGTTGCTGCGCCTTTTTGGATGCCGCGTTTGCGGTATTCGTTTTGCAATGCCTGCTGAAACTCATAGCCGATGGCGCCTTGCGAATCTGCTCCGCAGACATCGAGCGGTACTTCGTGCATCCCCTCGACCTTTGCGGCGATTTCCGAACGCCTCAAAATGAACCCAACCTGAGGTCCGTTGCCGTGACCGATGGCGAGGTCCCAGCCGGCTTCGATCATATCGGCGATGTGGTGGGCGGTCTCGCGCAGGGCTTCCATTTGGTCTTCCACGCTGACGTGCTTGTCGTCTTTAATGAGGGAGTTACCGCCGACGGCGATTACAGCGAGTTTGCTCATAGAAATAAAGTCTCCTGGTCTGATAGTCTGTTAGTCCGATAGTCACTAGTCTAATAGTCGTCAGTCTGATAGTCGAATAGTCAGGGCATGGCTATAAGACTATCAGACCATTTGACTATGAGACTACACTATGCCATCGTCAACGCCATCACGGCTTTTTGTGCGTGGAGGCGGTTTTCGGCTTCGTCGAACACGACCGAGTGCGGACCATCCAGCACGGCGCTGGTGACTTCGATGTCGCGGTCGGCGGGAAGCGGGTGCATGTAAATCGCGTCGGGTTTGGCAACTTTGAGTTTGGCGTCGTCCATGATCCAGTTCTTGAAGGAATCCTGGAGTTTCTTGCCTTCGGTCTTGTCGTTGGTGGTGAGCAGCGGACCCCACGATTTGGCGTAGATGACATCGGCGTCTTTGCAGGCTTCGGTCATGCCGTCTTTGTCTTCGATGATTTCAAAAGCGGTACCGGCAATGCGCGCCTGCTCCTTTGCCTGCTCCACGATGTCGGGCATGAGTTGGAAGCCGGGCGGGTAGGCAAGCGTCACGTCCATGCCGAAGCGGGGCATTTGCAGAATTAGGGATTGAGGGACAGAAATCGGTTTGAGGTAGGATGCGGCGTATGCCCACGAGACGACAATCTTCTTGCGGCGCAGGTCGCGTCCCTTTTTCTCCATAATGGTCATCAAATCCGCGAGGCATTGGAAGGGATGATAAACGTCGCACTGCATGTTGAGGACGGGAGCGCGCGAGTGTTTGGCGACATCGTTGAGATACTTGTTGCCGTCGCCAAAGTCGCAGTGACGGATGGCGATGCCGTCGAA
>DYID01000010.1:34851-114266 GCA_020723805.1 Anaerolinea sp.
TCGAACTGACTGAGCGCATAGCCCAGCGAGTGCATCGTACGCATCCGCATATCGCCCACCGCCAGCCACTTGAGCCCGTCAATGCGCCCTTTCTCGCGCAGGACGGTGTAGAGGTCGGTGAGAATTTGTGTGGGGTGTTCGCCCCAGCCGTCGCCGCCATTGATGACCGGCACGCTCGCCCATTTGGCGGCTTCGTGCGGTGCGCCCTGCTGGAAGTGACGCATCACAATCACGTCGCCGTAGAACTCCAGCATCTTGACCGTGTCCTTGATGGACTCCTGGTAGAAGTCGCCTGCGCGAGTCATCTTCGGGTCGGCGAAGCCGCACACATGCCCGCCGAGGCGATGCATCGCCGCTTCGTGCGCCAGACGCGTGCGCGTCGAAGGCTGATAGAACGCGGTGACCAGCGTCTTTTCCCTGAGCAAATCCACGTTCTTCCTGGACCTGGCAATGGGTTCCATTTTCTGAGCCACATCGAACACATGGAAGAACTCATTGCGCTCGAACTCCTTGAGCGACAAAATGTCGCGGCCGGCAAAACTACGCATACGGACCTCCTTATGGATTTGAAAATGACGACGGCTGCGATGCCTCCTTTGCTCCGCTAGTCTCTCTCTGGCGATTTTTTCGCTTCCTGCTTCGCCGATAAGGGTCTCTGACCAATAAGGTTTACTTCACTCATGTTACGCACCGTCCCGAAGGTTTGGCGGGAAAACAGGCACAATTTGCGAGAACCTTCGGGACGTTAGTTACTTCACTTTGCCATCTTTCAAGATTTTCGGCAGCAGCGCATAGAATTCCGTCGCCGCCACCACTTCATCGAGCGGGACATTTTCATCCCTCATGTGGGCGGTCTTCTCGTCGCCGGGACCAAACCCAATGGACGGGATACCCGCCTTGCCCGCCCAATACGTGCCGTTGGTGGAAAAATCCCACGTTCCCAGCGGACGGCTCTCGCCCCACAGCGCCTCGATGGTCGCCTGCCCTGCCTGCGTCAGCGGGTGATTGTCATCCAACAGCCAGGCGGGATAATACTTGGAGACCGGGAAAACAAAACCGGTGTAGGACGGCTCATCGTAGAACAGTTCCTCCACATGAATTTCATCCTGCAAGTAATCGGGGATCAAGCCCTTGATTTGTTGAATCACCTCCTCGCGCGGTTCGTTCGAGGTGATGCGGCGGTCGAGGTAGATGGTGAACTGGTCCGGCACGGCGTTGATCGAAGCGGTGCGCGCCGAAACGTCGGTCACGGCAATGGAGGGATGCCCCTGAATCGGATGCGATCCCATCCCCAGGCGGAAGCGACGGTCCAGTTCGCGGATTTGGGTGATGACCGCCATCATCTTGTACACGGCATTGTCACCCAGATAATGAGATGCCGCGTGCGCCGACTTGCCGTAGGCGGTAATCTTCAACTCGATGCGCCCTTTGTGACCGCGATAGACGCGCATTTTGGTCGGCTCGCCGATGACGACAAAATCGGGCTTCACCTTCGGGTCAACTTCCACAAAGGCGTTCGGGGCGATGCCGTCACACCACTCCTCCATGTTGCCGAAGTAGTAGGCGGTGTATCCCTCCAGCAGACCCAGGTCGCGCGCAATGGCGAGACCATAGATCATGCCCGGCGTGGAGCCTTTTTCGTCGCACGCGCCGCGCGCATACAGCCGCCCGTTCTCGATCTTGCCCTTGAACGGGTCCCATTCCCATTCGGCGGGGTCGCCGATGCCGACCGTGTCAATGTGCGAATCGAAGACGATGACCTTGGGACCGTTTCCGATGCGCCCCAGCACGTTGCCCATCTTGTCGAAGCGAGTCTCGTCGAAGCCGAGTTTGTTCATCTCGGCGATGATGCGCTCGCCCACTTCCTTCAACTGACTGTTCATGCTGGGAATGGCGACGATCTCGCGCAAAAAGTTGATGATGTTTTCGCGGTTTTCTTCCACTCGTTTTTTGATTTCTTGCACTGTCATATTTACCTCTTTTGTAAATGATTTGCCACAGAGCCCACCGAGAATTTCGAGTCTCAATGATTTTCTATAGGGCAAAGTGTCTTATGCCGTGCTTGACCATTTCGAAATTGATTTGTAAATGATTTGCCACAGAGTCAACTGAGAATGTTGAGACGATGATTTTCTAAAGGACAAAGCGCCTTATGCCGTCCTTGACCATTTTGGAGTTGAAATTGATAAGTAATCCAACCTTTTTGCCCGTCAGTCTCATGTAGGACAATATCTGTGCTTCGAAAATCGGGTCATGCCGTTCGACGCTTTTGAGTTCCAAAATTACAGTGTCTTCGACAAGGATGTCAATATAATAATCTCCAATGGGCTTTCCCCTATACGCCACCGGTACCTTCACATTCTTTTCGACCTTCAATCCATCGGCTTCCATTTCAATGACCATTGCTTCGTTGTACAATTTTTCCAGTAATCCAGGTCCGAACCGTTTATGAACTTCGATAGCACAGGCGATGATTCTCCGCATCAGGGGGTCATCCTGTGTGGGCAACTTCCGTTCTGGCAGGGAACGTATCACCATGATCTAGTCGCTCAATCCGTCTCATTCTCTCTGTGGTCTCTGTGGCAGATTACCCCCCAATCCGCCGCACCACATGGAAGTGAAAGTAGCCGGGGATGAAGTAACTCACTGTGTAATCCGCCACCTTGCCGCTCTCGTCGTAGAGTTGCGAGACGAATTGCAGCAGCACATCGCCGCGCTGAATTTCGAGCGCCTTTGCCACCTCGGCGGTTGCGTTGGTGGCGCTGATGGCGGCGCGGGAGACGGTCAGCCGGTCGCCGCGCCCCAGCATAAAGTCCAGAACAGAGCCGTTGAATTTTTCCGGCAGTTCGTCCGGCTTGAGGCGTTCGGCGGGGAGGGTATCCACCAGGTAGGCAACCGGGCGTCCCTCGGCGCACATCACGCGGCGGACGCGCGTGAGCAGGCTGCGCTCTGCCACACCCAGCCCCTCCGCCATCGCCTTGTCCGCTTCCACCTGTTCGACGTGTAATTCTCCCACCGAAATTTCCAGGTTCATACGGCGCGCCATGGTGTCGAGACTTTCCAGCACCTCCAACCCGGCGTCAATGACCGGCACTTTGCCCACCACATACGTGCCAGACCCCTGCCGGCGGCGGATGATGCCCTGCGTCTCGAAGGTGCGCATCGCCTCGCGCAGGGTGGCGCGTGAAACGCCCAATTGTTTTGCCAGTTCGGGTTCCGAGGTCAGGCGTTGACCGGGCGGCGTCCGCGCAATCAGATTCGCCAGGTCTGCCTGTAATCTTTGAAACGGAAAGTGCGCCATTACTCCTCCAGCACGGGGATGAATTTGAACTGCGTCACGTCCACCAGCCCCTTGTCGGAAATCCGCAGTTCGGGAATGACCACCAGCGCCAGCAGGGATAACTGCATATTCGGGTTGTTGAGCGTACAGCCGCACGCCCGGAAGCCCTGCAGGATGGTTTCCGCCTTGCGGGCAACCACCTCTGCGCGTTCGGTGGACATCAGCCCCGCGATTTTCAATTCGACCTTGCCGATGACCTTGCCGTCCTTGACCACCACCTGACCGCCCCCGCTTCGCGCCAGACTGTTGGCTGCGACTGCCATCGAAGCCTCGTCCGTGCCGACAACGATCATGTGATGTGAGTCGTGCGCCACGGTGGAAGCGACGGCGCATTTTTCGGTGAAGCCGAAGCCGCTCACCAGCCCCACCGTCACGCCGCCTGTGCTTTTGTGCCGCTCGACCAGCGCAATCTTGGCGATGTCGCGCGCGAGGTCGGGTTTGATTTCGCCGTTTTCAGGCTGAAGGTCGAAGGTCAAGTGGCGGGTTGGCGCCTGATTTTCAATGACGCCAATGACATTCGCCTTGACCTGCGACTTTTGACCTTTGACTGGTAACTTGAAATCATCCGCCTTCAGCGGCTTTTTCAAATGCACCGAATTGACCGCCCAGGAGGGATAACTGAACTTCGGCAGGCTCACTTTCCACTTTCCGTGCTCGGCAATGACCTGCCCCTTGGCAATGACCAGATCGGCATGAAAATCGCGCAGGTCTTCGACAATCACCACATCCGCCCAGCGCCCGGGGGCGATCATGCCCATTTCCTTTGCCACGCCGAAATGCTCGGCGGTGTTGATGGTCATCATTTGGATGGCGGTCATCGGCGGAAGCCCCTGCTCGATGGCATGCCGCAGGACGCGGTCCATGTGACCTTCGTGCGAGAGGGTTTGTGCGTGCGAGTCATCGGTGACGAGGATGAAGTGGCGCGGGTCGAGTCCCAGTTTGGTCACTGCGCCCACCTGCGAAGCCACGTCCAGCCAGGCAGAGCCATAGCGAAGCATGGCTTTCATGCCCTGCCGCACACGGACGACAGCATCCTCGAGGCGTGTACCTTCGTGGTCGTCCTCCGCGCCGCCGGCGGCGTAGCCGTGAAAGGGAAGTCCCAGGTCCGGCGAGGCGTAATGCCCGCCCACCGTCTTGCCGTGCGCGTGCGTGACCGCCATCTCTTCGAGCATCTTTTTATCGCCCATGAACACGCCGGGAAAATTCATCATCTCGCCCAAGCCGATGATGCCCTTCCACTTCATGGCTGTGGCGACCTCCTTCGGTCCGATGGAGGCGCCGGGCGTTTCCAGCCCGGGCGCAGAGGGAACACAAGAGGGCATCTGCACCCACACGTGGATGGGTTGTTTCTGCGCCTCGTCCACCATCAACTTGACGCCCTTGAGACCGAAGACGTTGGCAATCTCGTGTGGGTCAATGAACATGCCGGTTGTGCCGCGCACTGCAACCGCACGCACGAACTCCGTCACCGTGACCATGCCCGATTCGACGTGCATGTGACCATCGAGCAAACCGGGGACAAGGTAACGCCCGCCGGCGTCAATGACTTTGGTCTTTTTGCCGATGGTGTGACGTGCGCTTTCGCCCACGTAGGCAACATGCCCGTCTTTGATGGCGATGTCGGTGGCGGGGATGATTTCGCCCGATTGGACACAGACCCACTGTCCGTTAAGAATGACCGTGTCGGCGGGGGTGCGTCCCATGGCGGTATCTACGAGGGCGCGGGTGAGTTTTGCGGATGCAGGCATAAAGTCTCCGTTCAATGGTTTGCAGGCGCAGAAGAGGATGCTGTTCTTATTTCGGCAAAATGATTGGGAATCTCACCACATCAATGAAGCGCATGATTTCTGTGCCGGTGTTGTGGAACTGATGGCTCTCATGCGGCGCAACGTACAGGACAGCCCCTTCGGCAATGGGATGCGCCCCATCGTCCGATTCCACCTCGCCTCTGCCAGCCAGCACGAAAATTTCATGTTCGGTATCGTGCTGGTGCATGGTGGAGGATTTGCCCGGCTCCAAATCGAGGATGCGCATGGCAAAGTTGCTGGCACCCTGCGAGGCATTGATTGCCCAACGCACGGTCAAGCCATCCACGCCGCTCGGTTCGACAGGCAGGTCACGATAATCCTTGATATACATTGGGCTCTCCTTTCTTGGTTTGAAGCGATTCACAGACGAACAGACGAACCTTCCAACAACCGTTTCGCAGACCGGTTGTGCTTTTCGATCAATTTCCCTTCGTCAACGGTGACAACGCGTCCTTCCTTGACGATGAACTTGCCGCCCACCACCGTATAATCCACGCGGACGGGTTGACCAAACACGATGGCGGCGGCGGGGTCGTGCATCCCCGTAAATTCGATGCGGTTCAGGTTCACGGCGAAAAAGTCGGCGCACTTGCCGGGTTCGAGCGAGCCGATGTCGGTGCGCCCCAGCACCGCCGCGCCTCCGCGCGTTCCCAAATACAAGGCTTCCCGCGCGGTCATTAGTTTTCGGTTTGGATCGTTTGATAACGAAAACCCCGTAATTCCTTCCTTGACACGCGAAACGAGCATCGCGTTGCGGACTTCTGCCAACAGGTGCGAGCCGTCGTTGGAGGCGGAACCATCCACGCCCAAGCCCACGTTGACGCCCGCCTTGCGGTATGCCTTGACCGGCGCAATGCCCGATGCCAGCCGCATATTCGAGGTGGGGCAGTGCGCCACGCCGCAATTGTGTTTGGCGAAGACTTGAATTTCCTCGTCGTTTACCCAGACCGCGTGTGCAAACCATACGTCGCCGCCCACCCAGTCCACTTCCTGCATGTATCCGACGGGACGGTGACCGAATTTTTGCAGGCAGAATTGTTCCTCGTCCTCGGTCTCGGCAAGGTGCGTGTGCAAATGCACGCCATATTCGCGCGCCAGTTTGGCAGATTGCTTCATCAGTTCGCCCGTCACGCTGAAGGGGGAACACGGCGCAAGGACGATTTGCACCATCGAGCCGGGCTTCGGGTCGTGGTAACGCTGGATGAGGCGCTGGGAATCTCTGAGGATATTCTCTTCCGTATCCACTACGCTGTCGGGGGGAAGCCCGCCTTTCGATTCGCCCAGCGACATCGAGCCGCGCGAGGCGTGCAGGCGGAGACCAATCTCTTTGGCGGCAGCAATTTCATCGTCCAGTTTGGAGCCGTTGGGGAAGAGGTAGAGGTGGTCGGAGGCGGTGGTACATCCTGAGAGGGCAAGTTCGGTCAGAGCAGTTTGGGTCGAGATGAAGATGTCTTCCGGTTGGAGACGCGCCCAAATGGGATAGAGCGTCTTCAACCAGTTGAACAGGTTGGCGTCCTGCGCGGCGGGGACGGCGCGGGTGAGGGTTTGATAAAAGTGATGATGGGTGTTGACCAGCCCCGGCAGGAGGACGTGACCGCTGAGGTCGAGGACTTCGTCGGCGGTGGTGTGGCGCAAGTCTGAGACTTGCGCTACTTCTTCGATGAAGCCGTCGCGGATAAAAAGACCACCATCCGAAAATTCGGTCTGGTGGTCGTCCATGGTGAGGATGTGGGCGTGTTTGATGAGTAAAGTCGCCATGAGGTTGAGGGTGGGGAAGTTTAGATAATCTGACTAGACTGCATTTGTCTGACAAATTTAGTGTAGCAGAAGAAGGAAAGGATGTCAACAGGAACAACATCCTGTCAACATCCTTCATCCCTGGCGTCATTCAGGACAAGATTGTTTTACGCACATTTCCCCCAGCGAGTCACATGCCTAGAGATGCCTGTCCAGCCACTCGATCATGACGCGGAAGACTTCCGCCTGCTGAGGCTCGTTGTGGATTTCGTGATACAGCCCATCCCAGATTTTCAAGGTGACGTCCTTGTTGTTCTCGCCTGCCAGTTTGGCGAAGTCTTCACTGCCGCTGGGATAGGTGATGGGGTCTGCTCCGCCGTGCATGATGAGGAGCGGCGGTTTGAAGTCTTTGGCGCGGGCAAAGCACAGCGCGATAGCATCCAGCCCAGCCTTGCCCAAGCCCAGGCTGACTTTATCGTGAACGAGCGGGTCGCTGACGTAAGCCTGCACCACCGCCGGGTCGTGCGAAAGCCCGTTCACTTCCAACTCGCTCTTCAGGGACAGGGTGGGGATGAGCGAACCAAGCACTTTGACCAGCGCAATCTTGGCTTTCTGCTCTTGCAAGGCGGAGCGCAAGCCGGCGCCCGTCACGATGACGCCCTGCAAACCTTCGGGATGCTGGAGGGTGTAAGTGAGGGTGAGCAGACCGCCCAGGCTGTGACCGTAGAGGAACAACGGCAGGCGGGGATGGTTCTGCCGCTGAAAGTGGATGAAGTTGTGGATATCGTTGAGGACGGTTTCGAGCGAGGGGAAATGTCCGCGCGGACCGCCGCTTTGCCCGTGACCACGCAGGTCGAAGCCGAAGAGGGCATAGCCGGCATCGTTGAGCGCTTTGCCCACGTGGTTGTAACGCCCGGTGTGTTCGCCCAGTCCGTGCACGAGGCAGACGATGGCTTTGGGAGTCCCTTGAGGTTCCCAGCCCTGCATGTAGAAGGTGATGTCGTCATTCATTTCGGAGATGGAGGATGTGGTCATGGTTATTTTCTCAATACGGCGGGTGCAGGAGACCGCCTCCTACATTTTCCCGCCGGTGATGGTGAATTCGCAGGTCTGCTCGCCGCGGGCTTTGCAGGAGGTTTCTTCCACGTCGAAGGTGTGACCGGTTGCCCAGCGCAGGCTCTCTCGAATGAGTCCCTGGGTGACGTAGCAGATGGGTGCGGGAGCCGATTGACCGTCAGTGGAGGGAGAGGCATGGTCGGCGAGGAGCAGGTCGAGGTCGAGGGTGTGAAGCGTGATGTCTCCCGGCACAGCGCTGAGGAGTTTGGCGAGCAGGTCGAGGGTCGGTTTGCGGCGCGCGGCAAGGGGAAGTCGTTTGATGAGGGCGGCATGCATTCTGCTGTTGAGTGGGGCGTCTTCCAAAAGGCGCAGCCACAGGTTTTCGCCCACGCGGATGAGCGCACCGCGTGCGCCGCGTCCGTAGTAGGTGCGCAGGGCGGCTTGCAGGGCGGCGTAGATGCGGGCGGCTTCGTGCGGGTCGGTTTTGATGAAGGTCTGCGGACTCGCCCATTCGAGGGGCAGTTTGGAAATGGAGAGCATGGCGTTGAACGGCTCGCCGCCCAGTTCTTTGGCAACCGTTGCGACAAAGCAACGCAAGACCCGCGCCGGCAGTCGGGGAACGTTCACTCGCGCACCTCGCCTACCTCAAAGCGGCAAAACTCATCGCCTTTGGCGGCGCAGTGGGTTTCGACAATTTCGTATTCTTTGCCGGTTGCCCAAAGCACCGCTTCGGCGATGGAGCCGATGTAGAGGTAACAAATGGGATGATCGCTGTGACGCCCATGACAAATGGCGCAGGTGGCGTCCACATAGGCGAGGCGGCCGCCGCCCTCATCCACCCAGGCGTTGACCTGCGGGTTGCTCTTTTTGAGCGCATCTGCCATGCTGTTCAAGATGAATTTGATGCGCTGGCGTTCGGGGAGGAGTTTCAAAGCGACGCCGGCAACGCCCAGCAATGCCGCCTGTTCGCGCACGGCATATTGAAAGGATGCCTTGCCGATGCGGCGCAGCATTCCCCGTCCGCCGCGCCCGTAGAAATCTTCGATGGCTTGATTCAATTGGGCGTATTGCGAGGTCTTGATGGCGGGTTCCAGGTTGTTGGGCGGGAAGTTACCCACGAACCGTTCCAGCCCGCACGATTTGAGCACGGCGTTCAAGCCGTTGTCACCCATCACTTCCTGCATCGAGACCAGCGCCTGGCGTACCAGCGAATTGATGATGACCGCATCGTCTCTGGTTGTCATACCTGCCTCCTTTGGGTGGCTTGGAGCATATCACGGACACGTTAGAAAACGTGTCTTAGAGAGTGTTTTAAAAGTCCCTTATTTTGTGTCATTTGCGTAGGATGCGCTCTCTTGCGTATCCGTAGGCGACGTTACACCTGCCCTGGCGGGCGGTGCCAGGGGAGAACGTCGTCTACGCGCTAACCGGAAAAATTTAAAAGACTCTCTTACGCCATCTATTTTGGGCGGCTACATAGTTCCCTGCACGTGAAAAGTATACACGGGATACGCCTCGCCCGTGCGCCGAAAACCCATCCGTTGGTATAGCGCCAGCGACGTGCGATTGTCGCTTTGTGTGTTGACCGTCAGTTTGAGGTAACCGTTTTGGACGAGCCGCCCGAACAGGTCGCCCAGCAGCGCCCTGCCCACGCCGCGTCCCTGCATGGAGGGATGCACCGCCAGGCGCGCCAGGTGCGCCCGCGTCCCCGCGCCTGTTGTGATTTGATATCCCACCACCTCGCCGCCGCTCTCCGCCACCAGCGCAAAGAGGGACTGCGACAGCGCGCGGCGGAGTGTCTCCTGCGAATTGTGCCAGAGCGGATCAAACGCCGCGCCGTCCACCGCCGTGACAGCGGGCAGGTCCGCCGCGGTCATCGTGCGGATGCGGACGCCCGCCGCTTCGCTCCCCGCCCAGGGCTGGTACGTCCACTCGAGCATGACAATACTCTGACGGCTCTCGAAGCCGTGCCACTCCAGAACCTTTTGAAACCATGCGTGCTGGACGATGGCAGCAACAGTCGCTCCGCCGGCGAGCGCAATGTCCCTGCGTGCGGCAGACCACAGCACCGTCCAGGCATTTTCCGCCGACCAATGCGCCGCATGAACAAACAACCGCACCCAGGCAATCCCTTCGGTTTCCTCCGGGCATGCCAGTGCGGCTGTGAGTTGCGAGCCTTCTTCCACCGTCCAGAAGAAACGGTCGCCCAGCCATTCGAGGGGCGAGCGCCAGTCCAAGTGACGGTGGGAGCGGGTCTCAAAGAAGACGAGGTTCGACAGGCGCTGATGGTCGCTGAGTTCTGCCGTGCGGGCTTGTGTGGTGATCACTACTTGATAAATCCGATGCGTCGTAAAAACTTCAAAATCCGCTGGGTAAGGTTGGGCTTTTCGACAAGGCGCAGGGAGTCGTACACGTCCATCTGCGCAGCGGTGATGCGCCCGCGTTTGAGGTTGAGGTTAGCGGCGGCTTTGCGAACGATGGAGTGCATGTCGCCTTCGCCAGCCTGTTCGAGCAGGTCGGCGGCGCGTTCGTATTCTGCCAGCGCTTCATCCACTTTTTTGAGTCCTTCCAAAGCGGCGGCGCGGTTGCTCACGGCAATGCCCTGCCGTTTCAAATCACCCGCTTGTTGGAAGATGATTTCCGTTCCGTCGGCGGCTTCGAGCGCCTCTTTTGCCTTGCCCGCCTGCAGAAGCGCCACGCTTTGATTGTTTTTCATCTCTGCCGCGTTCAATTCGTCCTGCAGAGAGGCGTATGCCTGTGCGGCTTGGGCAAAGAGGTCCGCCGCCGCGGCGTAATTTCCCTTACCGTATTCCTCCTTGCCTTGCTCAGCCAGTTGAAAGGGAGAGACGTTTTCCACGTTCGCACCTATAGCGTAATATCCAGCAGGTCTTCCGCCACGGAGCGCAGTTTTTCCTTGGACATGCCGCTCAACTTCTTCGCCAGTTCCAGGTAGGGGCGGTTGACCGGCAGCGCCACAAACTGACGCAGTTCATCCGGCAGTTCGAGGAAGTTCTGGATGGCTTCTTCATTCATCATCCACTGCCCGATGGGTCCGCTGCGGTCGAAGAAGGATTCGATGCGCCCGCCCAAGGTGGAGACGAGCACTTCCAGTTCCGGCAAAGGGATGGGGCGTTCGCCCAGTTCGTAAGCCTTGATGCGTGCGCCGGGGATGCCGGTTTCGAGCGCCAGGCTGCGGATGGAGATGCTGGCGTTCGTCCGTTCCTGCCGCAGCAACGCTCCGATTTTTCGCTGGCGGACAGCCGTCAGTTTGGGGAGATCGAGGGTTTCGATGGGCTGGGGCGCATTGGATTTGGTTTGTTTACCCCAGAAGTGATCCATGGGCAAATCGAGGTAATAGACGAGCGTCTCCAGTTCGGGCAGGGAAGGGGATTTCCGTCCCTCCTCGTAGGCACGAAAAGTGCCGCTCTTGACGCCAATGGCTTTGGCGCACTCGCCGATCGTGCGGCGGGCGGCGAGACGGGCATCGCGGATCAAGACACCCAACTTTTTTGCGCGAATGGTGATCTGGGTCTTTTTGTCCATGGTTCCTCAATGCCCGATTATAGCAGAGGGGGGCAGTTTTACCGCCTCGGTCCGATGCCGCCCGGCGGCATGTAGATATCGCCGCCGAGTTTGAAGCCGGCCGCTTCCAGCCGCGGAGTGAAGATGGGACGAATGCCGGTGGCTCTCAACTCGCCCAGCACTTTGCCATCGGGGGTGGTGCCGGTTTGTTCGAACTTGAAGATGTCGGTCAGCACCACAACTTCACCTTCCATGCCCGCCACCTCGGTGATGGCGGTGACTTTGCGCGAGCCGTCCTTCAGGCGCGTCTGCTGGATAATGAGGTCAATGGCGGAGGAGATTTGCTGGCGCACCACTTTGAGGGGCAGGTCCATGCCCGCCATCAGTACCATGGTTTCCATGCGGGAGATGGCATCGCGCGGGGAGTTGGCGTGCAGGGTGGTGAGCGAGCCGTCGTGACCGGTATTCATGGCTTGGAGCATGTCCAGAGTCTCGCCGCCGCGGCACTCGCCTACCACGATACGGTCCGGGCGCATACGCAGGGCGTTACGGACGAGATCACGGATGGTGACTGCGCCTTTGCCGTCTATGTTGGGCGCTTTTGTTTCCAGGCGCAACACGTGTTCCTGCTGGAGTTGCAATTCCGCCGCGTCTTCGATGGTGACGATGCGTTCGTTTTCGGGAATGAAACTGGAGAGGACGTTGAGGAGTGTGGTCTTGCCCGAGCCGGTGCCGCCCGAAACGACGATGTTCAAGTGGGCATGCACACAGGCGCGCAGGAACTCCGCCATGTTTCTGGTAAGCGAGCCGAACTCGATCAATTTCTCGATGGAGAGTTTATCCTTTTTGAATTTGCGGATGGTGATGCACGGACCGTCAATGGCAACGGGACGGATGACGGCATTGACGCGGGAGCCGTCGGGCAGGCGGGCGTCCACGGTGGGGCTGTCGGCATCCACGCGGCGACCGAGGGGCAGGATGATGCGGTCAATGATGCGCATGACGTGGTCGTCGTCGTCGAAGGTGACGCCGCTTTTCATCAATTTGCCGTTCTTTTCGATAAAGACCTTTTTGGGTCCGTTGACCATGATTTCGCTGACTTCGGGGTCATCGAGCAGGGGCTGGATGGGACCGAAGCCGGTGAACTCGTCCACGATTTCGTGGAAGAGGTGTTTGCGCATGTCTTCGGGCAGGTTGACGCGGGTCTGGGCGTAGATTTCGGTCAGACGTTGACGAATTAGTTCGGCGCGGTCGCCCAGTTGCAGAGGTTCGCCCTCCAGCGAACGGCTGACGCTTTCGACCAGGTAACGTTTGAATTTGAGCAGATCAGCGGAGGTGAGACGGTTGGGATTGGCAGAGATGGGCGTCGTCATTTGCTCACTCCCCCTTGCGTATCAGGCATGACCCAAACGATCTGGTCGCGGCGGACGGCGAGGAACGGCGCATGGAACAGGGTCTGTCCATCGGGACCCTGCACCTGGACATCGGTGAGCGCCAGAAATTTTTCATCCTGGTCGAGCTCGTCTTTGACGCGCTGGTCGCGGCGCACGTGCATGTGTCCGCGCATGAGGTGGGTGGTGGTCTGAAGGGTCACGAAGACCGGCATCTTCGTGACAATATCGGTAAAGATTTTTCCCTTTTCGTCGTATTCGATTGTCATGGCAACCTCTCGTCATCCTGAGACAATGCGCCGCGCCGCCCTGCAAAAGAGCGGCACAAGCGGAAGCGGCATTGTCTCGTATGGTGTGCTGGATAACTAAAGTGTAGCCGAATTGAGCGGCAAGCGGCTTTGCACTTTAATTAACTCACCTTACGCAGTGGCGCGAGATTCATCTCGCGTTTTCAGGCGATATGAATGTCGCGCTACGAGAAAACTGCGTAACATCGGTTAAGTTAATTATGCCCCGCTGCGGGCGCGCAGTTGACGGGCGAGTTTGACCATCTCTTCGGCGGTGGTTTTGAAGACGATGGAGGCGGTGTCTTTAGGGTACTTGGCGATGATGGGCTGGTTGAGGTTGTTTGCCAGTGTAAAATTGCTCCCCATGTAAGGCAGGGTGGTCTTGATGGGAAAGCCGATGATTTGCTCTGCCTCTGCTTTGGTCAAGCCTTCCAGCCCCACGGCGCGGTTCAGGATGCCATACACGTTTTGCACGTCTATGCCTTGCTCGCTCAAATAATCCCAGACGGTTTTGGTGAGGCGCACGGTGCTGAGGTCGGTGGCGACGATAAGAGGGATGAGGTCGGCTTGCTGGATAAGGGGCAGGCTGATGCGCGAGAGGGAGCGTCCAAGGTCGAGGATGACGAAGTCGAAAGAGGCGCGAAGCAGGTCCACGATGGGACCGATGCGTTCGACGCGCAAATTTCCTGCCTGATGAGGATCGTAGCAGCCCGCCAGCAGGTGAAACTTCCACAATTCGGGTTGGGGCAGGTTTTTGATGAAGTAATCTCCGCTCAATTCGCGGGCGGGAAGGCTCGCCGCTGTAAGCAGGTTTTGCTCCCCCTCGTAGCCGATGATCTGCGCAATGGAGCCGATGGGCAACACGAGGTCCACTACCACAACGCGCGCATCGGGGTGTTGTTCCTGGATGGTCATGGCGAGATTGGCGCACAGGGAGGATGTGCCGGTGCCGCCCTTGGCGCTCAGGAAGGTAAACAATAACCCTTTGCCTCGTGGGCTTTGCCCCGCTTCACTGCCTGCGCTTGCGGGCGTCTCTCCGCCGAAGATGCGTTCGAGCGCCTGATGCAATTGCAGAATCGCGCCGGATGCTTTGACGATATATTCGTTGACGCCGGCTTTCAGACAGGCTTCACGATGGGCAGGCGAGGGGTCGCTGGCGAAGGCAATGAGGGGAGTCTTTTCAGTGCGCGCGTTCTGACGCAGTTTGTGAATGAACTCGAGGTCGGGAATGTCCGAAAAGCTGGGATCGAACAAGATGAGGTCCGGCTGATCGCGCCAGGCTGAGATGAGCGCCTCTTTGCCCGACCCCGCTTCGAGGATGTCAAAGAGCCGTTCACGCAATATGTTTGCAAGATAGGAGCGTGTGGCTTGATTTTCATCCACAATCAGAACGGTTTTGCCGGGCATGGTTTCTCCTTGAAGAGAGGATCGGCAGAATGTTCGTACCGGCGATGCTCTCTGACATGATTTCAGGCGTTAGAAAACGCCCGTTATGCGCTTTGCGACGTTTGCGCGTTTTTGGAGGACCTGCCTATTCCTCGATGGGAGGCATAAGGTAGCCCAGACCGGAGCGCGTCACGATGTGCCTTGGGCTGTGGGCATCGTCTTCGAGTTTCTGCCGCAGCCGCGCAATGCTCACCCAAAGGATTTCCTTGTCGTTGCGGTATTCGGGACCCCAAACACTGGTGAGCAAATCCTCGGAGGACAAGACCTTGCCGACGTTATGGGCGAATTGCAGCAGCAGGCGGTATTCGGTTGCCGAGAGCGAGACGGGAACTTCGCCCTTCCACACTTCGGCGCGGGCAAAGTCTATTTTCAGGTTGCCGTGGGTGAAGAAGCGCGACTGTCCGCCCACTTCGGGAGCGGGTTGGGCGCGGCGCAAAACAGCGCGGACGCGCGCCAGCAGTTCGGTGGCGGAAAACGGTTTGACGAGATAATCGTCGGCGCCCAGATCGAGCCCGCGCACGCGGTCCTGCTCGTCGCCTTTGGCAGTGAGGATGATGATGGGAGTATTGGAGAATTCACGGATGCGCTGGGTGGCGCCAAAGCCGTCCAGTTTGGGCATCATCACGTCCATCAGGACGAGGTCTATCGGCTGGTTGGAAAAGACATCCACTGCCTGCACGCCATCGGAGGCGGTGACCACCTCGTAGCCTTCGGTGCGCAGGTTCGCCTCCAGCAGGCGCAGGTAGCGCGGTTCGTCGTCCACAATGAGAATGCGTTTTGCCATACAGCCTCCTTCAGATGATTGCGGCTTGGTTGACGGGCAGTTCGATGAAGAATGTGGTTCCCTGACCGGGCTTCGACTCTGCCCAAATCTTACCACGATGCGCCTCGATAATTTGTTTGCAGATGTACAGTCCCAACCCGGTGCCGGTGGCGTTTTCGGTGCGGATGCGGTAGAAGCGCTCGAAGATGAGCGGCAGGGATTCGGGCGGAATGCCGGGACCGTAATCGGTGAAGGTGACGACCATCAGATGCCCCACCTGCTTCAAACCCACGACAATGGGTGAACCGGGAGCATATTTGACGGCGTTGGTAAAAAGATTCTCGAAGACTTGCGCAATGCGCACGCCGTCTGCCTGGATGGTGGTGGAGGAGCGCAGGTCGAGGGTCACATCCAGGTCTTTGTAGCGGGAGCGGATGCGGGTAGTAACATCCCGCAACACAGCATCCAGCCTCAGGGGTTGGAAGCGCAGGGGGAGCGTTTTGCTTTGCAGGCGCGCCGATTCGAGCACGTTTTCGATGAGCAGGGAGAGGCGGTCGGCTTCTTCGTCAATGATGGTGAGAAATTCCTTTTGAGTTTCGGGGTCCCAAGAAGTGTCGTCGCGCAGGAGGCTGGTGCTGTAACCCTTGATGAAGCCCAGCGGGGTGCGCAGTTCGTGCGAGATGGTGCTGACAAAATCTTCTTGCAGTTGGATTTGCTGTTTGAGTTTTCCCATCTCTTCGTTCATTTGACGCCAGGCACGGCGCTCGAACAGCATTGCAAGCAGACCCGCGCCCAACGCCGCCAGGGAGATATGCTCCGGCGTATAGGCGGGACCTCCAAAACGGACGAAGACCAGCGCGCCGTTCACCATTCCATCTGCATGGAGAGGCAGCCCCAGCAGGAAGGGCTGATGCACGCGGT
The DNA here is from genome assembly GCA_020723805.1 of Anaerolinea sp. Classification (GTDB taxonomy): domain Bacteria; phylum Chloroflexota; class Anaerolineae; order Anaerolineales; family Villigracilaceae; genus Defluviilinea. The sequence goes on from DYID01000010.1 coordinate 51,123, forward strand.
CTTCGGAGGAGGAAAGACTGGCAGGCTCCTGAATTAAAAGTTGTTTGTTTGCCAGCACCTGACTGGCAATTTCCTCGCCCCAGGCGGCGTCGGCTTCGGCGGTTTTGGCGCGCCCGATGGCGCGGGCATAGACGATTTCGAGAGCGCCGCTTTCTTTCTCCTGCAAATATGCCGCCACGTTGTCGAAGACAAACTCACGGCGAAGCGCCGTCAGGAATTTTTCGATGGTCAGGCGTGTTTCGTCCTGGCTGTTGATAATCTTGAATAATTCACCCACGTAGGAGATGGTCTGCGCGTCCATGTTATTTCGCCGCCGCCAGCAGAGGGAATTTGAAAGTGCTTCCCCGCCCCTCTGCCGATTGCACTTCAATCATCGAGCCGTGCGCTTCGATGATTTGCCGCACCAGCGAAAGCCCCAGCCCCGTGCCGCTGTAACGCCGCGTGGACGAACTGTCGAGTTGATGGAACGGCTCGAAGATTTCCTCGAGGCGGTGGGCGGGAATGCCGATGCCGGTATCGGAGACGGAAACGATGACCAGATTCTCGCCTTCGCGCCGGACGGCGACCGTCACGCTTCCGCCCGCCGACGTGAACTTGATTCCGTTGTCAATGAGTTGACTCAACGCCCAGCCGATTTTCTGCGGGTCGCCCTGCACAAGGGGCACATCTTCGTCAATGGCGGCGCGCAGGTTGATACCCCGCGCCTGCGCCTGCCCCATGAACGATTTGACCGCCAAACTGGCGATGCGGCGGATGTCCATGTTTTCGAGTTTGATGCTCAGTTCGCCGCGCGAGGCAAGCGAGATCATGATGAGGTCTTCAATCAGCCCTTCGAGCCTGGCGGAGGATTGCTGGCTGACTTGCAGGGCGTGGCGCTGTTCTGCCGTGAGCGGTCCGAGCGATTCGGAAACGAGCAGTTCGATGTAGCCTTTGATGTGAGTAAGCGGAGTACGCAGTTCGTGGGAGATGTTGGCGATGAAGTTGGCTTTCAACTGACTGAGTTCGGAAACGCGCTGGAGCGCCTTTTCCAGTTCGGCGGTGCGCTCCTGCACGCGGCGTTCGAGGGTGCGGTTGGCGGCTTGCAGGGCAGCGCGCAGTTGCAAAATCTGTTCCGTGACCGCCTGGTCAAGGTCGGTGCGGGTGAGGAAGCCCAGGTCCACGAGCGCCTGCCCAAGCAGGATGGGGGTTCCTTTTTCGGTTTGTTTCAGTTGATGGTTGAGGGCGGTTTGCAGTTGTTCAGGCGTGATGAGTCCCTTTTGGATGAGGTATTCCCCCATACGCGGTACGAGCATTTCGGGAGAGAGCCGTGGCAGGGACTGTGTCATGCGCGGTACACCCATTCTCCATTGACCATTGTAGCCGAGGATTGCATGGCGAGCAATTCATCTGCATGACAATCGAAGGGGTCTTTTTCGAGGACAATGAGGTCGGCGAGATGACCGGGGGCGAGCCGTCCGAGGCGGTTTTCCAGGTAGGCGGCATAGGCGGGACCGAGGGTATATGCCTCCCAGGCTTGGGCGAGGGTCAGTTTTTGTTCGGGGTGCCAGCCTTCGGCGGAGGGAGAACCGTCGGCGCGGCGGCGGGTGACGGCGGCGTGCAGTCCCCAGAAGGGATTCGGGGAGTCCACCGGCGCGTCCGATCCGAAGGCGAGCCGCGCGCCGTTGTCCAGTTGGGTGCGCCAAGCGTAGGCGTAGGGGGTGCGTTCGGGTCCCCAGTAGTCGTCCGCCATTTTCATGTCGGAGATGGCGTGGATGGGCTGCATGGAGGCAATGACGTTCAGCGCGCCGAGGCGGGCGAGGTCATCGGGGTGCAGCACCTGGACGTGTTCGATGCGGTGGCGCAGATGCGGCAGGCGCTGTTCGCGTTCGTAGCGGCGGAGTTGTTCGTAGGCGTCGAGCACTTCGTGGTTGGCGCGGTCGCCGATGGCATGGACGGTCATGCCCAAGCCGAGGCTGGCGGCTTTGCGCCCGTGTTCGAAGAGTTCCTCGCCGTCGAGGTTGAGGATGCCGCGGTTGTCTTCTTCGCCGAGGTAGGGCTGGAACATGGCGGCGGTGTGCGGACCGAGGGCGCCATCCATGAAGACTTTGACGTTGCCGATGCGCAGCAGGTCATCGCCGAAGCCGCCGCGCAACCCGAGTTCGTGGGCAGGGTCGAGCAGTTCGACGGGGATGTTTTTGAGGACGCGCAGTTTGAGTTTGCCCTGGGCGTGGAGCAGTTGGAGCGCCATGAAGGCTTCGCGGCGGTCGAAGTCGTGGACGCCGGTCAGCCCCATGCGCCAGAGGATGGGCTGCGCCTGCTCGATGGCTTCTGCAATTTGCTGAAGGGTGGGAGCGGGGATGGCGTCGCCGGCGAGCGACATGGCGGTTTCGAGCAGGATGCCGGTGGGGTTGCCGTGCACGTCGCGCTGGATGTGTCCGTTGGGCGGGTCGGGGGTCTGGCTGGTGATGTTTGCCAGTTTCATGGCGGCGGTGTTGACCCAGCCGGCATGGAGCGATTTGGCGGTGAGGTAGACGGGGTTGTGCGGGGCGATGGCGTCGAGGTCCGAAGCGTGGGGCCACCCCCCCTCCCCCCCAGCCCCTCTCCCAGCGAGAGAGGGGAGCCAGGAGTTCTGATTCCAACCGTGACCGAGGATCCATTCGCCGGGTTTGGCTTGCTTCACGCGTTCTGCCACGCGGCGCAGGCATTCCTCCAGCGTGTCGGTTTCGCAGTCCACTTTTTGCAGGCTGAGGGCGTAGTGCTGGAGGTGGATGTGGGCGTCGGTGAGACCGGGGAAGATGAAGCGCCCGCCCATGTTTTCGGGCTGGGCGCGGGTGAAGCGGTTGAAGAGTTCGTCCGTGCCGCCGACGGCAAGGATGCGGTCACGTTCGATGGCGATGGCGGTTGCGGCGGGCTGCGCCGGGTTTTGGGTGTAGATGCGGGCGTTGTAGAGAAGTCTCATGTCAATTTTCCCAGCAGGGAATCCAGTTCTTCATCGGAGTAGTAGTAGATGATGACCCTGCCGCCCTTTTTGCCGTGCTTGACGGCGACCTTCGTCCCGAGGCTGACCCGCAGACGGCGCTCGATGTCGGTCACTTCTGCGCTGGGACCTGATCGTTTGCCTAAAGGCGTTTTCTTCCCGGAATATTTTCCTGCCAGCGCCTCCGTCTGACGGACGCTCAGGTCGAGGTTGATGACTTGTTTGAGTAGGGTTTCCTGCGCCTTGGCGGAGAGGGAGAGCATGGCGCGGGCGTGTCCTTCGGTGATGCGCCCGTCCACCAGCGCCTGTTTGACGGCGGCGGAGGCGTCGAGCAGGCGCAGGGTGTTGGTCACCGCCACGCGGCTCTTGCCGACGCGCTCGGCGATTTTTTCGTGGGAGAGTTTGAACTCTTTGGCGAGCTGCTGGTACGCTTCGGCTTCTTCGATGGGGTTGAGGTCGGCGCGCTGGACGTTTTCGATGAGCGCCAGTTCGAGCAGCTGCTGGTCGGTGGCGCTGCGAATGACGACCGGCACGGTCTTCAGCCCGGCGCTGCGCGCCGCCTGCAGGCGGCGTTCGCCGGCGATGAGGGTGTAGGCGCCATTCTTGCCCGGCGAGACGATGAGCGGCTGGATGATGCCATGCTCACGGATGGAGGCGGCGAGGCTTTCCAGTTCTTCGGGGTTGAATGTCTCGCGCGGCTGGCGCGGGTTGGGCTGGATGAGGTCGAGGGCGAGTTGTGTGACGCCGCCCGCCTCGCCGCCGGCTTTGATTTCTCCCGCCGGGATGAGGGCGTCGAGTCCTTTGCCGAGACCGGTTCGTTTTGCCATGCTTTCTCCTTCTTGCGCAGCGATTATTTTACGCCGTCGCCCTTCAATAATTCCTTTGCCAGCGCTTCGTAGGCGGCGGCGCCCACGGAGGCGGGTGCATAGGCAGAGATGGGAAGTCCGTAGGAGGGCGCCTCTGCCAGGCGGATGCTGCGCGGCACGATGCTCTTGAAGACCAGCCCGGGGAAGTGATTGCTGACTTCCTTCACCACATCGTGGGCGAGGGTGGTGCGGGCGTCGTACATGGTCAGGATGACGCCGCGTACTTTCAGGTCCGGGAAGAGAAGCGATTGGACGCGCCCGATGGTTTGGGTGAGCTGCCCCAGTCCTTCGAGGGCGAGGTATTCGCACTGCACCGGGACGAGTACGCCGTTTCGAGCGGCAACCAGCCCGTTGACGGTCAGGAGTCCGAGCGAGGGCGGGCAGTCAATGAGGATGTAGTCGTATTTGTGGTCGAGCGATTCGAGGGCGGTCTTGAGGCGGAATTCGCGTCCGAGTTCGTCCACCAGTTCCACTTCCGCGCCTGCCAGCGACGGGGAGGAGGGCAGGAGTGAAAGTTTCAGGCGCTCGTTGAAGAGGATGGAGGAGTGCAGTACTTCGCCGCTGATGAGCGCCTCGTAGGTACCTGCCTGCACGGTGCGTTTGTCCACGCCGAGGCTGGAGGTGGCGTTGGCTTGCGGGTCGAGGTCCACCACGAGGACACTTTGTCCCAGTTGGGCGAGGTAGGCGGCAAGGTTGATGGCGGTGGTGGTTTTTCCCACTCCGCCTTTCTGGTTGACGAGGGTGTAGATGCGGGTCATTACGATTTGCGATTTGCGATTTGCGATTGACGATTGCGATTGGCGATTGACGATTTGCGATTGGCGGCGTTAAGAACGTCTGTTACACTAACATCTATGGGATGACCACCATCATGCTTTGTTCGATTTCCAGGCGGGTCGGAATGCCCGCCAGTCCTTCGCGTTCGACGGAGTGGGAGGCGAGCAGGGTGGCAAAGCGGGTGGCTTCCCAGGGGTCGCGGGTGGTCAGGTAGCGGAAGAAAAAGGCGGCAGCGAAGATGTCGCCTGCGCCGGTGGCATCCACTTCGCGGACGGACGGCGCACGGAAACGGCGGCGGTCGCCATGCCAGTAGAGGACTGCACCTGCCGCGCCTTCGGTGACGACGAGGATTTTTGTGTGTTCCGCCATGTGTTCGATGAGCAAGTCGTCGCCGTTTACGTCTTCGCGGCTGAGCACCACGGCGTCTGCCCGCGCCAAGGCGGGTTCGGCGTTGAGCCACTGACGAGGAAAGACGCGCCCATCCGAATCCCATTGACGCATCCAGCCTTGGGGAGTGAGCCCAAGCAATGTGGGAGCAAAACCGTCCGGCAGGATGGCATCCACTTCGTCGGCGATGGGGGCGAGGTGAAGGATGGGAGCGGAGCGCCAGGCAGCCGGCACACGGTCCAGCGGGATGCGCTCTGCGCGGGCGCGTAAATATTGGATGCGTCCCGTTTCGGTGTAGAGGTTTTCGTAGGTGGTGCTGTTTTGCGATGGGATGGAGACGATGGGAATGCCGTTCAGCGGTTCGAGGGAGAGGTCTGCGCCGGCGGCGGTGACGATGCCCACTCGCAAGCCGAGGGCGCGGGCGGTCAATGCGGCATAAGCAACCGTCCCGCCCAGGTGTGCGCCCTGAGGCGTCAGGTCGCGCGCGGCGTGACCGATGACGAGGTAATCCACGGTTTCGAGCGGAACGACGCTGGACATGAGTGAATTATACCGTGAGAAGATTTGCCGACCCGTTAAAGAGTCTTTCCTCTTTCGTCCTTCGGTGAGTGCAAGGAAAGAGGAAAGAGGAAAGGAGGTGGAAAGTAGAAAGTGGAAAGTAGAAAGTAGAAAGTAGAAAGTAGAAAGTAGAAAGTGGAAGCGTCAGTCTTCCTTTGGGTAGATGACCACTTTGCGGTAGGGTTCTTCGCCGGTGCTTTCGGTGGTGACGGAGGGATGGTCGCGCAGGGCAAGGTGGATGATGCGGCGTTCGGCGGAGGGCATGGGTTCGAGCGTCTGTTTGCGTTTGTTTTTGACAACCTGCTCTGCCATGCGTTTTGCCATTTGAATCAACTGCCGTTCACGGCGGCTGCGATACCCTTCCACATCTACAACGAGTTGGATGAACTGCTCCACCATCTTGCCGAGGATGAGCGAGGCAACGTATTGAAAAGCGTTGAGCGTTTCGGAGCGACGTCCAATCAACACGCTCAGGTCGTCTCCGCGCACGTCCACGTTGATGACGCGGCGGTCGGGGCGGTCGTTTTCGGCGTAGTGAGCGGAGATTTGCGCTTCCAGTCCCATCAGGTGCAGGAGTTTGGAGACGACGGCTTCAGCCTGGTCGAGCAGGGGATCATGTTCCGGCTGGGATTCGGCTTCTCGGACGGGAGCAGGCGTCGGTTCGGACTCGGAAGCGGCTGGTGCGGTTTCGACAGCCGGTTCCTCCGCCGGGGCATTGACCGTCAGGCGGACGCGCACTTGCGTTTTTCCAAATCCGAACAAGCCGCGGCTGCCGGCATCCAGCACTTCCACGCGGACGGCATCGGCAGTAAGACCCAGTTCGGCAAGCCCCTGTGCGATGGCTTCCTCCACGGTCGGCGCGATGATTTCCAGAGTGGTGCGTGCGTTCATGTCCGCCTCCTTATTCTTTTCTCAGGCCCTTCGGCAACAGGTTGCTCCAATTGGCTTTGCCCTGCGCGGCGTATTGGACGATGCCGAGCAGGTTGCTGGTGATGAAATAGACGGACAGCCCCGAGGGGAAGGTGAGGGCGAACCAGCCAAGCATGAGCGGCATGGTGATTGCCATGGACTGCCCCATAGCGGCGCTCTGGTCGTTGGGGTTGGTGGCGGGCGGCAGGGTGAGTTTGGATTGGATGTAGGTGGTCAACGCGACGATGATGGCGAGGATGTAGTACGGCTCGGGCTGACCGAGGTTCATCCACAGGAATTTGCTGTTGAGCGGGATGAGGTTGGCTACGTCGAGGAAATTGGGGTTGATGCTCTGGGAGAGTTTGAGCAGGTCGAGCGGGGTGGCGGCAAGGGCACGGATGATGCTCTGATAGAGAGCGATGAGGATGGGGAATTGAATGAGGGTGGGCAGGCAGGAGCCGAAGGGGTTGATGCCTCTTTCGCGGTAGAGGCGCATTTGCTCCTGCGCCAGTTTTTCGCGGTCTTTGGCGTATTTTTTCTGGATTGCCTGCCATTCCTTGTCGTTTTGCAAATCCTGCATGGCTTTGGCGCCCTTCATTTGCTGGGCGTTGAGGGGCCAGGTGACGATGCGGATGAGGATGGTAAACAGGATGATGGCAACGCCAAAGTTCTGTCCGATGATGTCATAAATCCACAACAGGACGTTAATGAAGATGGAAACGAAGAGATTCCACATGGTTCCTCTTATTTCTTCGCGGGGAAGGTCCATACCTGGCGGCCGTTGGAATCGAGCGCCGCGAGGTAGAAATCGGTTTCGAGCGGGGCAACCAGGATCAGGTCGCCAGCCACGACCGGGGTGGTGTAGATTTTGCCGCCCACTGTCTCGAACCACAGGGTCTTGCCGTCTTTGCCGATGGCGTAAAGATTGCCGGATTCGGTGGCGAGCAGGAGGTGGTCGTTTTGCAGGATGGCGTTGGCGGTAATGGCGCCATCGGGCTGGATGCTCCAGTTCAGTTTGCTGTTGACGGCGTCGAAGGAGTAGAAGTTGCCTTTGAGGTCGCCAAAGTAGAGGGTGCTGCCGTCGAGGACGGGAGTGCTCCAGAGCCAGTATTCGGCGTCGAGGACAGATTGGTGCGCGCCGGTTTCGGGGTTGAATCGTTCGAGTTTCGAGGCAAGCGAGCCGACGTAGAGATTGCCGTCCGGTCCGAGGGCGGGAGCGCCGGGGATGGCGGCGGCGATGTCTGCCTGCCAGGCGATGGTGTAGTCGGCAAGGTTCACGGCATGGACACGATGGTCGAGCGAGGTGACATAAACGCGTTTGCCGTCGGTGACAGGCTGCGCCCAGAGCCGCCCGCCGAGTTCAATGGTGGCGATGGGCTGTTTTTGCGATTGACCGTCGCTCAGGTCGAGAATGTAGAGGTTGCCGTCGGCGTTGGGGGCGAAGAGTTTGTTTTCCACCACGAGCGGGGCGGCGACCCACGCGCCGCCGGCGCCGGTGAAGGTCCATTCGATGGCGGGGTTTTTGAAGTCGCCGTTAGTGATGAGGTCGCGCGGATTGAGGGCGTAGAGGATGTGTTTGCCGCCGGCGCTGCCGACAACGATCAATCCATCGGACGTGATGACGGGGGTGGCGTAGAATTGCGCTTTGTTGTCGTCGGGGTCGGAGAAGCGCCAGACTTCGGCGCCGTCTTTGAGGTTGACGCCGTACACGAGGGATAGGTCGGCGAGATAGGCGGTGGTTTCATCGGCGGCAAGACCAGCCCAGGTGGTGCCGCGCACGGTCCCGCCACAGGCGCTCAGGAGGAGAGCGCTGAACAGAACCAGTGTCAGCAAAAGCAGTTTCTTTCTCATTGGGATTTCGTACTCCTATGGAACGGGGTCGTAGCCCCCGGGGTTGAACGGGTTGCAGCGCAGGACGCGCCACGCCGCCATGAGCGAGCCTTTGATGACGCCGTATTTGTACACTGCCTGGTAACCGTAGTGGGAGCAGGAGGGGTAGAAGCGGCAGGTGTTGGGAGGGAGTCCCTTCGAGATGGTCATCTGGTAGAGGCGGATGAGCGCCAACAGGAGGATGCGGGGAAGGTTCCAGAGAGTGCGCGGCATGTCGCGCAGACGCGGCTCGCTGGGATAGTCGTGAAGGTGAAATTCAGGATTCATGCGGCGGGGTGAGGAGTTTGGCGCGCTGGAAGAGGTCGAGCAAAGCCTGGCGGGTTTCTTCGAAGGAGGCGCGGGCAAGGCTGGGGCGGGCAATCAGGATCAGGTCGAAGTTCGAGGCGAGATGGGGGATGAGGCTGCGTGCCGCTTCCCGCAGGAGTCGTTTTGCCCGGTTGCGATGGACGGCTGTGCCGATGGTCTTGCCGGCGGCGATGCCCACACGCAGGCGGGGTTGTTCGCTTTTTTGCACCATCAACACAACAAGCGGGTGGGCATAAGACTTGCCGGAACGCCGCACCCGCTTGAAATCTTCGGACCGGGTCAGACGAAACCTTCTCTGCACCCGCGACTCGTTTACGCTGTTTTACCAGCGAACCTTTTTGACGTGTTCGTTGGCAGTGACTGTCAATTTGTGACGCCCGCGCAGGCGGCGGCGTTTGAGGACGGCGCGCCCATCGGCAGTGGACATGCGTTTGCGGAAGCCGTGTACGCGCACGCGGCGGCGGATTTTGGGTTGATACGTTCGTTTTGGCATTCTATCTTCCTCATCTCAAAATAATTGCTGCGGTGTGATGCCCGCTTCATTGCAAGGCACGACATTATACCGTAGGGGTTTCGATTCGGTCAATTCAAGACTCGGTCGGATTCTTGCCGTTTCGGACGGGGTACACCGGAAAAGCAAGCAGGTCGGCGAGGCGCTTCACGCCCTCCGGGCTGGCAACGGCGATGATTTCGTCGTTTTCGCGCAGGGTGCTGTCGCCGCGCGGCAGGGTCATAACGCCGTCGCGGATGATGGCGGCGATGACACAGTGCTCTGCCAGGTCCATGTTTTTGAGGGGGATGCCAATGGCTTTAGCGCCGGCGGGTACTTTTTCCTCCACCACGGAGTAACGTCCGCGGCGGATTTTGAAGAGGGTCATCATGTCGCCCAGCGACATTTCTTCCTGGATGAGGTGCGCCAGTACGTCGGCGGCGTTGAGCGCCACGTCCACTTTGAATTTGTCGTTGAACAGCCAGGCGTTATTGGGATTGTTGACGCGGGCGATGGTGCGCGGAACTTCGAACATGGTTTTGGCGATATAGCAGATTGCCAGGTTGAGCGCATCTTCATTGGTGACTGCGGCAATCACGTGCGCCTCACGCGCGCCCGCCGCTTCCAGCACGCTGGGGTTGACCGGCTGACCTTCGTAAATCACTTCGGTGGGAAGTTCCTGGTGCAGGTGCGAGAGCAGTTCGCGGCGGTTTTCCACCAGGCGCACCTTGTAATTCTGGTTAATCAACAAGTTAGCAAGACGCGCGCCGGTGCGTCCACCGCCGGTAATGAGTACGAACATGTTATGCCTCCGCCTTTCCTGAAATGCAGGCTGTCAATTCGCCTATACCTTTGAATGTGGAACTGACGTCCAGCAGATCGCCGGTTTGCAGGATGGTATTCATATCCGGCAGGAATGAGCGCCCCGCTCTCGTCAGAGCCACCGGACGGCACTCCTGGATGTTTCCCAGCAATTCGCCCAAAGTATGCCCATCCCACGACTCGGGGATGCGAATCTCATAGATTTCCACTTCGCCGTTGCCGGCGGAATAGACGACTTTTTCAGAAGGGTTGATGAGCAATTCTTCGACGCGCTGTGCGCCCCAAGTGGTGGAACCGACGGTTTGCAGCCCAAACGCTTCGATGACGCTGCGCAGGCTGGGGTCGTAGTTGCGGGCAACCGCTACAGGAACGTTGTAGAATTCGCGTGCCGCATGGCAGACCACTGCATTGAGGGCATCCGAATTGGTGACTGCTGCCAATCCATCCGCCTCGCGGATGCCGGCGCGTTCCAGAACCGATTCCGCCAGCCCTTCGCCTTCCAGCGTGCGCCCGCGGAAGTCGGGATGCAGGCGATTGAACGCCTGTCTGTTGACATCCACAACAACGACATAATGCCCGCTTTTATATAAATGATAGGATAACTCCGCACCTACGCGGCCGCATCCGATAATCACAAAGTTCATTTCTTACTCCTTTTTTCCTTCTGCACATGATAAGGCACGTCGGTGACGACAACCCCATGTTTGTTCAGTAATTCCTGTCGCAGCACATCTGCGGTGCGCATGTGCAAAGCCTTGTGCCAGCGTTTTGAGGGGATGAATTGCGGGACGACAATGGTGATGATCTCGCCGGCCTGGCGGTTTTCGATGATTTTTTTCAGATAGTCCAGCAACGGTTCGATCAACAAACGGAAGGGCGAGTCGATGATAACCATGCGTGTGCCCTCTCCCCAGATTTTCCATTTCTTTTGTACCTTTTCGGTTTCCGCCGGGTCAATCGAGACATGAACAGCGGTTACGTCATCCGAGAGCAGGCGGGCGTAGCGCAACGCTTCCAGCGTCCCCTGATGCACACCGCTGACCGGCAAAATGACGCGGTGGCGCGTCTGGCGGGACGGCAAACCCTGGAATTTATCCAAAGAGAGACGCGCTGCCAGGTCTTTGTAATGGCGATGGATGGTAAAGAACATCCAGACCAGTGTCGGGATGATAATCAACACCACCCATGCACCCTCAGTGAACTTGGTGACAGCAAAGATGAGCATTACGACAAAGGTACACAAGGCGCCAAAGCCATTGATGATCATTTTTTGCCACCAATGTCTATCGTAACGCAATACGGAACCAGGCTCGACAATTTCCTTGCCTTCCGGGATGTGCCCGATCTTCCACCAGCGCAGCGCCATGCCGGTTTGGGAGAGGGTGAAGGAAAGAAAAACACCGATGGCGTACAACGGGATGAGCAAAGTAACGCTGGCTTTGAAGATAATAATCAGGATGGAAGCAATGACCGAAAGCGTGACGATGCCGTTCGAATACACCAGGCGGCTTCCGCGAAATGTCAACTGCCTGGGAAGGTAACCATCCTTTGCAACCAGCGCACTCAGGCGGGGGAAATCAGCGAAGGCGGTGTTCGCCGCCATAATCAAAATGACAGTGGTCGCAGAGATGACCATCAGATACAAAATCCCGCGCCCGCCGAAGATGGTGCGCCCCAGTTGGGAGATCACGGTTTCCGTTTCGGAGGGGATTGCGCCAATGTGAGTGGCAAGGAATGAGATGCCTAAAAACAGGGTTGCCAGAATGAACGCCATCCAAATCAAAGTAATCCCTGCATTTCGGCTGCGAGGTTCCTTGAAGGCAGTGATGCCATTGGAAATGGCTTCGATGCCGGTCAGCGCAGCAGTGCCGCTCGAAAAGGCGTGCAAAATAAGAAAAGGCGTGATGGCAGTCAACGCCCCTTCGATTTCGAGGTGAGGCGGGTCAATGACCACGCCCAGGGTGCCGGTAAAATACCGTATGAGACCGGTACCCACGGTGATGAACATCATCGCCACGAAAAAATAGGTGGGAATGGAAAAGGCAATCCCCGATTCCTTCACACCTCGCAGGTTGATCAGCATGATCAAGAACACGGCGGCAACGGAAAGCCATACGCGGTAGGGAAAGAGTTCCGGATACGCCGAAACGATTTGCGCCACACCCGCCGAAACAGACACGGCAACGGTCAGGATGTAATCGGTGAGCAGCGCCGCGCCCGCGATTTGGGCAGTCGCTTCGCCCAGGTTGTCGCGCGAAACGATATAGGCGCCGCCTCCGTCCGGATAGGCGTGAATGGTTTGCTCGTAGGAAAAAGTGACTATAGCCATCAAAACGACAATGGCAAGCGCAATCGGGAAGACGTACCCAAACGCCACCGTCCCCGCCGCCGCCAAAATGACCATGATTTCCTGAGTGGCGTAAGCGGTGGAGGATAATGCGTCGGAGGCAAAAACCGCCAAGCCAATGGCTTTGCCAATCGTTTGATGCGGAGCATCGGCAGTGGAGAGGGGACGCCCGATGAGCCAGTGACTCACAGAGCGCGGTGGTTGATAGTCGCTTTGCCGCCGCATGATTTCAGTTTGATTGTTTTGATCAATGGACATATTCGCTCTACTATATGACAAAAAGAAGCCCCGCCGCCGGCGAGGAATGACATTATACGCCACTTCCAACTGTTTTACAGAGGGGAGGAGGCTGCTGCCTTTGGCTGTGTCAGTGGAATTTGCAGGAAGAATGTGCTGCCTTTGCCGAGTTCGCTTTCCACCCAAACCTTGCCGTGATGGCGTTCGGCAATGGACTTGACAATGGCAAGCCCCAGCCCGGTGCCGCGCTGTGCCAGCGCCTCGCGGTGAGTGCCACGGAAGAATCGCTCAAACAGACGCTTCCTGTCCTCCGGTTGGATGCCAATGCCGGTATCGCGGATGGCGAAGGTCAGGGTGTCGGGCGTGGTGAGCAGGTTGACGGTCACTTCGCCGCCGTTGGGGGTGTATTTGATGGCGTTTTCAACCAGGTTATACACTGCCTGATGCAGGAGCGCCTGGTCGGCTTCCACAGCGTGCGGCATGTCGCGCGGGATTTCCACCGAGAGGGCAATATCCTTGCTGCGCGCCGCCATTTGCAGTCCGCCGGTGACGCGCTCAAGGATGTCGAGCACGGGGATGCTCTCGACCTGCAAGCCGATGCCAAAGTCAATGCGCCCCAGGTCGAGCAGGTTGTTGACCAGCCGTGACATGTTTTCCACGCCCTGCACAATCATGCGCACGTAGCCCTTTTGCTGTTCGTTCAGGTCGCCGGCGGTTTCGAGCATGGTGGCGTAGCCGCGCATCAGCGTGAGGGGTGAGCGCAGGTCATGGCTCACGGTGGAGACGAATTCGGATTTGAGTATGTCAATCTCCTTGAGTTGAGTCACGTCGCGCAAGATGCACACGCGCCCCACCGTGCGCCCGTCGGCGGTCATGGCGGAGGCGGTGGCAAGGAAGGTCTTGCCGTCGGGCATTTTGATTTCGGCAGTGCGCTTCTCGTCGGATGCCTCCTGCAGGAGGTCGTAGAGCGGTTTGATTTGAATGGTGCGCTGGAGGTCCTGGCGTTCGCCGCGGCGGATGACCACATTGAAGAGTTGACTTGCCGCGGGGTTTGCCAGAATCAGGCGGTTCGATGCGTCGGTGACCAGCACCGGGTCGGGCGTGGAGTTGAGGATGGTTTCCAGCTGACGCCGGCTGGCATCCACCGCCAGGAAGAGGCGGATGTTGGCGACTGCCAGCGCCGCCTGGGATGCCAGCGTGGTGAGGAAGCGCAGGTCGGCTTCATTGAAGACTTTTTGTTTTCTATATGCCGCCCACAGGACGCCGAAGTAACGGTTCTCGTGCCGCAGGGCGACGGCAGAGAGGGATTCGGGGTGGGGCAGGCTGGGGTCGAGGTCCAGTCCGCGGGTCCGCGAGAGAACCGCCATGACGACTCGCTCCTGCCGTTCGGTGAGGTCGAGGATTTGCTGGTCGAGGTGAACGTAGAGGTCCTTGTCGGGTCCGCTGGCGTAGCGGATGGGGATTTCCACGAGCCCGGGCATCATCTCGCGCACAAGGACGATGCGCGCCGCGCTGGCGCCGCTTTCGACCACCGCTTTGAGGATGGCGCCCAGCGCTTCGTCCAGTTGCAGGGTGGAGGCGACGCCCTGACTGGCGGCAAGCAGGCGGTTGAGTTCGTCGAGGCGCCCCTGCAGGCTGACGCGCATTTGCTCGAAGGCGCGGCGCAGTTCGCCCACTTCGTCCATGCCGCCGGTTTCGAGGGAACGGTCGAGTTTGCCGGCGGCGATGTGTTTTGCCTCGACGGCGAGGCTTTGCAGGGAGCCGGTCACCGTCCGCAGGCTCAGCCGCAAAGTGACCAGCGCAAACAAGCCGAGCAGGATGATCATGACCGAGATGGGCAGGGCGATGTCTATGGCGATTTTCTGGGTTTCCTGCGCGGGGACGGTCAGTACGATGGACCAGGGCGCGCCGGGGACGGGCTGATGATAGACCAGTTGGCGCGTGCCGTTGGGGGCGGTTTCCTGGTAGAAGCCGGCTTGCGGCGGGCGTCCGCCAGTGTAGGGGGTCATCACTTGCGAGGCGTGGGGGTGGTAGAGAATCATGCCCTGCTCATCCACCAACATGCCGGCGCCGTTCAGGTCTTGCAGGCTGTTGAGGCTGTCTGCCAGGGAACGCAGGTAGGGGTTGGTCTGCAGGTCGGTGCGGGCAATCAGCACGCGCCCGCTCCCCGGCAGGGCGGCAAGGAAGGCGATGCGCGCGCCGCCCGTCTCGCCGGGCGGGATGGCGTACATTTGAGAAGGCACTCCCTGCGCCGCGAGGGCGGCTCCGCTTTCTTCCGGCACGGTCAGGCGGGAGGAGACATCGGGCGGATAACTGGCAAGGACCACGTTGGAGGCGGTATCGAACAGGATGAGTTGACTGAAATAAGGGACGGAACGCATCTGTTCGCCCAGCAGGCTGGGGAGGTCACCCGAGGTTTCGTTCAAGCCCGGTGCGGATGCGATTTGACCCGCGAGGTTTTGCCCCGCTTCGAGGAAGAGCGGCACACTCTGAGAGGCGGCTTGCGCCGTGCTGGCAAGGCGTTTTTCCAGCAGGTCGCGGGCGGCGCGCCCCGCGAGGAACCAATCGCCGAGCAGGAGGGTAACCAGCAGGAGGACGATGACAGTCCCTGCGCCGGCGAGGAAGCGCGTCTCGATGCTTCGTTCGGCGGGCGAGGGCTGGAGAGAACCGACGCCGCCCCAGCGGGCGGGAAACGCCGCCGCAACGATTTGCGCAGCAAGACCGGCGAGGAACATCTCGCCGCCAAACGCGAGGGCAACCATGCCGGCGTTGCTGAAGGCATAATCCAGTCGTTCGGTGACTGAGGCAGTGGGAATAACGAAGAATGCGCTAATGAGGAAGATGAAGACATGAAAGGGAACCAGGCTGAGTGCAGCAGCAATGGGCTGACTCAGGAAACGAAAAAACGGCGTGCGGTATTTTTGCCGCACAAAGACTGCAAACATTCCCGCCATCAAGCCGAGGTCGAGAGCGGTGAAGAGGCTGTGAGTATCCCAAAATCCGCGCAGCAAGCCGCCGAAGACGCCGAGCGCCGCCGCGGCGAACGGTCCGAGCCAGCCGCCGGCAAGAGTCCAAGGAACGGCGGAGAAAAGCAGGAGGGTGGAACCGGGCGGTTCGGCGGGCAGTCCAGGCACGGGCAGGGATGCGGCGGAGAACTTCAATCCAATGAAGAGGGAGGCTGGAATGGATGCGGCAAACAGAGCAGCAATAATTCCCCCGCTGCGCCGGTCCCACGCCGTTTGATAGCCCCGCCAGTTATAGAGCGCCAGCCCCAACAGACCGGCAAATCCCAGCCACACCAGCCAGCCCGCCAGCGGGATGGGATTGAGATAGGGCAGGCTGGTCAACAGCGAGGCGATGAAACGCATGAAGAAAATTATAGCCCTAAATTGTTTGAATGAGCCACATTGCCCGTAACATGGCATGAGGCAGAATGCTTCACTCTCTGCGCTTTTTCAAAGATATTTGCAAACCATCAAAATAAATAGTCAAAAGAAAATTTATAGATGATCCCAAGGCATCCTTTCCTGTAGGTGATGAAGATATTACTATTCGGACGCAACTCCAGACCCAAATCAAGCTGATAAACAGGCAGCACTCGAATGCCCAACTCAGGCACATCGGCTTTTATCAAAATATATTTCCGACGGCCTGCAAAATAAGCAAAAGAGTCCAGTATTTTGACGCTTGCGCGTTTTTTTGTAGTCCAGAAAGGCAAGGCGTTTATCAACTTAATGATTGAAATGCCAGTGTAAAAAAGTATGAGAGTTGGAAAGAAAAGCCTAACAAGAAAGCTGCTGCCTCCCCACAAGAAACTGAAAAGGACAATTGTGACCGCCACGTCTATCAAGTTGAATGAAAGCCAAAAACCCGTATCCGACCTCCACACAACTGTTGACCATTTTTTCAAGTGATATGCCCAAACAGGGCGTTCAATCTGAAGAAAAAAGCCGCTGAAATTGATGGCAATCACAATGAACCAAAAAATATCGTTGCTCATTTTTTGCTCAATTGCTGCAAATGTTTTTTAAGCCGGTTCATTCGGGATGCGTCTCTGCTCTCTGTTCGGTATGGCAAGAGAAGGCACCCTGAGGCATAGCCCGGCGTGCGCTACTGATACGCTCCACGATAAGATTCAGGGAGCAGTTCTGCCAGCGAGCGCATGATGTGTTCTGTTCCCTCTTGCAGTGACTGGTGGTGATCGCCCGTCTCGTTCAGGTAAAACGGCTTGCCCACCGTGAGGGTGACGGGCGCACGTTTGAGCCGGCGCATGTGACCGTAGACATTGTCGTTCTCGGTGCCGGTCATCGCCACCGGCACGACCGGCGCACCGGATTTGAGCGCCAGGAACGCCGCGCCTTCCGTCCCCTCCTCCAAGCCGCGAATGAGCGACTGCCTGCCCTCCGGGGCGAGGGTGAGAAAGCGTCCCTGAGATAAAGCATCGAGTGCGGCGCGCACAGCCTTACGGTCCGGTTTGCCGCGGTGTACCCAGATGACGCCGTAGGCGCGGAAGAGCGGTCCCACCAGCCAGTGGGCGCTCAATTCGATTTTGCCCATGCCATCCAACAGCGCAGGGACAGATGCGGCGAGCAGGACAACATCTGCATCGCCCAAGTGATTGATGACGACCAGCGCCGGTCCGTGTGCGGGGAAGTTTTCCATGCCGCGGATGACGGGCTTGAGGAAGAGAAAGGTCAGCAGTTTTGCCAGCCCGCGTGCCAAGATGCGAAACAGACGACGGGGCAGCGTGAGAGGGGGAAGGAAAACCAGTTCGGGACGCCACCAGTCGGTGACGGGTTTAGGCGGGGAAGATGGCTGAGTCTGCATAGACGCCGCGGTATTCCTCGGGCAGCAGCCCGGCGAGATGCCGCATGACCAGGTCGGCATTCGCCTGGCGGATTTCGTGTCTTTCCCTGCCTTTGGCGGTGTTTTCGGGCAGGAGGATGGGTTTGCCGATGCGCAGTTCGAGCGTCGGGCGTTCGCCGCGCCGGGCGCGCTGCCAAAAATCTTCGGTGGTGCCGACAATCGCCGCCGGCATGACCGGCACGTTGGTCTGCTCGACGATGTAGGCAATGCCGGGCAGGGCGTGCCGCATGGCGGGGACGTGGGAACGTCCGCCCTCGGGCGCCATCAAGAGCGGAAAGCCGGCTCGAAGCACAGCGATGACGCGCTGAAACAAGGCGCGGTCATATTCGCCGCGATGGACCGGGATGACGCCGTATGCCCGCAGTAATTGTCCCTGAGCGGGCTTGTCGAACACATCTGCCGCGCCGATGATTTCCAATGGTTGGGTCCAAAAGGCGGCGGCAAACGGCGGATCATAGATGGAGACGTGATTCATGGCAGCCACATACGGTCTGCCCAAAGGTACGTTCTCGACGCCGGTGATTTTTATCTCTGCCAGAATATGAAAAATCCCCCGAAAGACCGTCCGCAAAATCGGGCGGCTCAACCTGTATTTCAACGGAACACGGTAGGCACCGTTCATTTGCACAACGCCAGCACCTTTTCGAACACTTCGTCTATGCTCATTTTATCCGAGTCAATGATGATTGCATCCGGCGCCGCCTTGAGCGGAGCCACGTCGCGGGTCGAATCAATGCGGTCGCGTTCGATGACCTTCGCCAGAATGTCTTCGTACTTCACGTTTGCGCCGCGGGCAATCAATTCGTTGTATCGCCGCCGGGCGCGTTCTTCGGCGGAGGCGTCGAGGTAAATCTTCAAATCGGCTTCCGGCAGGACGACCGTGCCGATGTCGCGTCCCACCATCACCACCCGCCCGCGCTGACCGATGCGCCGCTGTTGTTTGCTCAACGCCGCCCGCACACCGGGATAGGCGGAGACAATCGAGACGTTGGCGTCCACGATGGGAAGACGCGTCTCCCAAGTGATGTCTTTGCCCCCCACCAGGACATCGCAAACGCGTCCATCGGACTTGGAGGCGGGCGCCACATCAATGGGCGTTCCCTCCGCCAAAGCCGTGACCTGCGTTTCGTCTTGCACGTCAATATCGCGGTCGAGGGCGAGCCAGGTGATGGCGCGGTACATCACGCCGGTATCGAAGAACAGATAGCCGAGGGCTTCAGCAAGTTTCAACCCCAGCGTGGATTTGCCCGAGGCGGCGGGTCCGTCAATGGCGATGATGGAGGGGGGATGGGTTTTGGTCATGGAGTTAGGGTTGTCCGTTCTGGCGCGCATCGGGGAACAGGTCGTCGCGCACCCAGAGGATGATGGTTTCGGTCTCGTGCGGCAACTGGCGGAAGACCAGCCAGCGGAGCCAATCGGGCGATTGGATGTTTCCCCAGGCGGGAAACTGACGCCAAGTGAAGTCCTGTCCGCGATAGGCGGCGGAGAGACTCGGTTCATCCACCAGCGGGGTGATGACGAGCGGCGGCGGGTTCAACGGGTCGAGAGCGGTGACCACTTGCAGCGGATGGTTGCGCAGCGCCCATTCGAGCGCGGGGGATTGAATGCCCATCACGGCGACGGGCTGTGCCTCGATGTTTCCGGTGCTGAGGAGGGAAGCCTGCTGAACGGAAGAGACGAGCAGGTTTTCATGAACCGGCGGCTGGTCTGCCGACCATAATTCCACGCCATTGGGGAAACGCACACCGCTCGCGCCCCAGGCGGCGGCGAGGGCATAGACGCCAAGGAACAGCGCCCCGGACCAGGTCGCTCCGAGGCGGGCGGTGCGCGGCGACCAGCCGAAGGCGACCAAAATCGTGCTGACGATCAGGATCAGCGCCGCACCGAATAAAATCACATAGCGCGGTCCAAACGGCAGGGTGTACAGTCTGCCCAGGAACGCAATGGGCGTCGGCGTGAAGTGTTCGTAGGGGTTGAGCGCAATGTTGGCGACGTTGAACCAGATGTAGATGAGCAGGATGAGCATGGCGCCCGCCACCACACTGACTTCGATACGTTCCAGCGGGTGAAGGTCGAAGGCGCGGGCAAGTTCCTGCGCCGCGAGGATGAGCAGGGGAATCACCGCCCAGACGAGTTCAGCCGGCTGTCGGTAGAAGGCGGCAAGCAGCAGGGAAACGCCCAGCCAGACGCTCAAGCGGGTCACGCGCGGACTGCCGAGGCGGAATCCGCGGATGAGGGCGAACATGGCGAGGAAAATTCCAAACGGCTCATAAACGAGGAACGTGAACAATACCCGCCCCGGATTGAACACAGACGAGACAACCCAGCCTTGCAGGTAGGCGGGGAGCGAGGCAAAGAAGGCGCTCAGTCCGCTGGGGACGGTGAAGAAGAGCGTGCCGGCGAGGAGGAGGGTGGAGAGGAGGGAGAAGCCCGTTTTGGGCAATTGGTAATTGGTAATTGGGTTCTTGGGGAGGGTGATGCGCTGGATGAGGAGGAGGGGGAGGATGAGCATCAGGAAGCCGGACCAGATCGAAGGTCCAGAGAGGAGCGCAAGCGCGGCGAAAATTCCGGCGGGGATGGCGCGTCCGTTCCTCCACATCCCCCAGGCAAAGACGAGAAAAGTCAGGGCGAGGATGGTCCCGTTTGCCTGACGGGAGAGGGCGGTGAGGGCGGGGTCGAAGGCGAACAGGAAGGCAAGGATGAGCGCCGGGAGCGGTTTGAGGCGGTCGCGGAAGAGGCGAGGGGCAAAGACAAGAGCGCTGCCTGCCAGGGCGGGGAGGAGACGCGCCGTGAAGTTGGTCGCTTGGGTGAGGAAGAACAGCAGACTGGTGAAGAGGAGGTAGGCGGGTTGGGGGTCGAGAAGGGGGCGCTGCCCCTGTGCGAGGTGGAGGGCTTGCAGGGCAAGGCGGGCTTCGGAGTCGGTGAGGGGGCTGGCTCCCAGTTGGATAAGGCGAAAGCCAATGGCAACAAGAAAAGCCAGCCCGTACAGCCAGCCTTCGTATTTGAGTCGGGGGGAAGTCATGGGATTATTTTACCTGTTATTGCGGGTTACATGAGGCGGCGAGTTACAACGGAAGGCAAAGGATGGATTGTGCTACAATTTATTTAGACTGAGGTGTCTTATGAACCTTTCCGTAAGAACAAAATCGTCTCGATATGAAAAGGGCAGCGTCCGCAATGCGTTGACTTTTGCATTGAACAGCGCCACGTCGAACGCGCGTCAGCGCATGAAGCATTACGATGCCCTTTGCAAACGGTTCGAGAAGAAATACAAGATGTCGTCGGAAAAATTTCTGGAGCAGTTTGAGGCGGGCAAGCTAGGCGACGAACAGGAATTCTTCGATTGGTATGCCGCCTTGCGCGGAGTGAGATTATGGCGCGAGCGGTACGAGATTCTTTCGGGGGTCTCCATTTGAAATCGCGCGAGTATTATGCCGGCGTGCAGAAGGCAATTCTTGCCGCGCCGCATGTCATTCAGACGCGCATCTCCTTCGATGAAATCTCGGAGGAAGAGTGTTACATCAAAGGAGAAATCACGCTCAATGGCGGATATGAATTGCATGTCGCCGAATATGTCGTCACAGAGCCGGAGTTCAAGAGGCTGAAATACCGCTTTCACCTTCAAAAGCCCGATGGACGGCTGATTGTCAGGTGGGATAACTCGCCGCATCATCCCGAAGTCAAAACGCATCCCGATCATGTCCATGTTGAGGGAAAGGTCATGGCATCACACCCAATGGATATTCCACAAGCGCTGGATGCCATCCTGCTATTCATCGAGTGAGTCCTGCCGGCGATGGCACTTCGTAAATGGTGACGCTTCCCTGTTGGAAGACGCGCCCGAGGAAATTGTTGAATTTCTCTTCGTTGACGCGGTAGGAATTGCGCTCGAGATTGCCGACAACCACATAACGGACGTTGTATTGCCGAAGGAGAGTTTGGGTGGTTTGCCAGTCGGGGGTGGTGTAGAGGGTTTCGATGTCACTCGTGCGCTGGGCAAGGATGCCCTGAAAATCGGTGCCGCGCCATTGACCTTCGTGGTTGCCCCAGCCCAGGATGGTGGGGCGTCCGCTGTAGATGGAGATGCGTCCCACGCTGGAATAGGGATTGCCCGTCGCTTCGAGGATGACTCCATCCGGCGCGGACTTCAGCCAGAGGATGGCGGCGGCTTCGTCGGGGTTTTCGCGCTGGAGGCGGTCAAAGTCGTCGAGGGTGAAGCCGAAGGGCGGCTGGAAGTTGTTCGCCTTGTTCGGGAATCCCAGCACGGGGTAGGTCAGCCCGACAAGGAGGACGAGGGCGATGACGACGTTGAACACGGCATTCGCTGCGCCGCGCAAATTCTTCAGCAGGACAGCCGTCCCGTAGGATGCGGCGATGCTGAGCAAAATCCATGCCTGATAATAGAACTTGAAGACGGTGTTGATGCGGTAGCCGAAGTTGTCCTGAAGGTAGAGGAAATCGGGACCGAGGATGAGGAGGGCGCCGAGGGTGGTGAGGAGGAGAATGAAAGAGGAAAGAGGAAAGGGGGAGGTGGAAAGTGGGGAGTGGGAAGTGGGGAGTGGGGAGTGGTTGGTGGTCGAGAATAAAAATGCCAGGGCGGGAAGCAAAAGCCCAAGCAGGGTGAGCAGGCTTCCGATGTGGTAGAGGCGGCGCGTGAAACTGTCGGCGAGGAAGGTGGCGGCGTCGCGTTCCTGTCCCTGCAGGATGGGCAGGACGAGTTCCGGGCGCAGGCGGTAGGCGAGAAATCCCATCGCCAGCATGGTGAGGAGGAGCAGGATAACGATGCCCAGCGAGGCGGCAATCCCCTTGCCCCAGGCGGCGGGTGTGTTGGTACGCCAAAGATAAATGAGCCACGCAAAGAGCGGGACGAACAGCGTACCCCACATCACCCACAGATGCGCGCCGCGCGTGACGTACATGAAGTTCGGCACGATGCCGCCCGCCTGCGAGTCGAAGCCGATGAAGAAGGGCAGATAGAGAACGTAGGCGGTGACGAGGAGGGGGACGCCGAACAGCAGGACATCCTCGATTCTTTCCCAGCCCCAGCCTGCTTCCCGCACCCGAGCCAGCGCATAACTGAAAACGACCACCGCCGCGACGGGCAGGATGTCCCAGGTGTTGAGGAACGCCATGCCGCCCAGCAGAAACGCCGCCAGCAGGAAGCCGGTCCTGCTGAGATGCAGTTCGCCGAAGTATAAGTTCATCCGTCCGCGGAAGCCGCCGAGGAACAAGTTCAACGCAAAGGCGATTGCCAGCAGAAAAAAGGGAATGGACAGCACATGCGGATGCAGGTCGCCGAGCAGGAAGGAGAAGGCGGGGAACTCGTCAATGGCTTCGCGGAAGATGCCGTTGAGGTCGTAGTCCTGCACCACGCGGGAGGCGCGCCACCACCACCAGAAACGGTCGGGTGTCCATTGCGGAACCGTCGGCGGGGGATTGCGCAGTTCGGGGATGTCGAGCCAGGTCCAGAAGTTGGAGCCGTCGCGCCAGAAGAGTCCGCGTGCGTGGAGGACTTCGAGGAAGCCTTCGACGTTGGAGATGAGGAGGAGGAAAAGAGGGGCGAGGAGAGGAAAGAGGAAAGAGGAAGGAGATTTTGGATTTTGGATTTCCGATTTTAGATTTTGGATTTCGGATTGGGGATTGGTAAGTGGTAAGTGGTAATTCTTTAGAAGATTGTAAAGGATGCCATAGGCGCCGAGGGCGGCGAGACCGAAGATCAACGCCAGCATGAGGTTGAACGCTGCCGTTGCCGGGACGCCGGTGAATTTCGCCAGCATGGCGGTCATCACATAGCCGAAGTAGTAGTAGGAGATGGCGTATCCCGAAAGCCACAGGTCGCGCGGAGGGAACGCCGGCGAGTTCATGATGCCGTTGATGAACATCAATTCCATCGGTTTTTCGGTGCCGAGGATTTCGGGGTTTGCCGCGCGGAAGAACGCCATGAAGCCGAAGGCGGCGAGGAAGAGGAGCTCGGCGGTGAGGAGTAGGGGGGTGTTGGTTTTGAGCCAGGCGGTGAGTTCAAGAATTGGTAATTGGTAATTGGGTAATTGGTAATTAGCGAGAAATGCCCAGGCGCTCAAGGCGATGAGGATTGCCAACGCCAGAAGAAGTCCGCCCAGGTCGTTTTGGGCGATGCCGAGGCTGGCAGAAAGCCAGAAGAGGTATCCCCCCAGCATCAAGCCGAGGGCGCGGGCGAGGGTGTAGCCGCGGTCTGCCAGCGACGGGAAGAGACGGTACGCCAGCGGGAAGGTGAGCCAGCCAAGCAGGGTGATGAGGAGGTACCAGGAGAGGAAGGAAGACATTCGATTTACGATTTGCGATTTACGATTTTAGATTGCTTTGTTGTGATCGTCCAAAAATCGGCGTAGTTGGTAATTGGTAATTGGCAACTGGTAATTAAAAATCGGGCAGGGTGAAGGAGCCGGTGGAGTCGAAGACGAAGTCGAACACGTTGACGACGGCGTTGAGGTTGATGGGACCGTAGATGTGCGGGAAGAGGTCGCCGGCGGGAACGCCGGGGGGTGGAGTTCCGCCGGAGGGGGCTTCCCATTTCAAGGTCGAGGTGAGAAGCGAGGGTGCGATCATGAGCAGGACGAGTCCACTTTGTCCCTTGTAGAATTTTTCAGCCACCGGCAATATCTGGGCGGCAGTGGAACAGTGGATAAAGCCTTCGGTTTGCAGGCTTGGAGCAATGTATTCGCCTTTTGCCTGAGCGGATTCCCAATCTGTGCGGGAGGTGATGTGGAAGATCATGGCAGCTCCTTGCCCTCATTCCCCATCTCCCACAAGAGGAGAAGGGGGATGGTTAGGGTGATGGAATAACTATGGCATTACTTCATAAATAACCGTTTGCCCGTCACGGTACACGGAGCGCCAGAGCGTGCCGTCGAATTGTTCGAATTTGGCGATGCCCTCCGGCGTGTAGGCGGCGCGTTCGAGTTGACCGACGATGATGTATTGTACGCCGTATTTTTGCAGGAAATCGCGGGCGTAGGCGGCGGTGAGGCTGTTGTAAAACTCGCCGACTTCGTTGACGCGGTCCTGCACCCAGGTGGCGGTGAATACGCGCTGCTGGCGCTGGTGCCAGTTCCAGCCCACGACGCCGGGCAAGCCGGTGTAGATGGTGAAGCGCGTACACCAGCGGTATTCGGAGCAGTTCGCCTCGACGATGACAGGCGAGCCTTGCACGTTGTCCTGCATCCAGCGGATGGCGCGGTAGTCTTCGCTGAGGTCGAGGCGTTGACCGAAGTCGTCGTAGTAGGCGTACTTCATGAAGGTCATGGCGTCGAGGGTGTGCGGCGCTTCGCGGACCCAGCGGTCGCGGATTTTGCCCGAGGTACCGGTGATGGTGAAGAGCAGTGCGCCGGAGACGAGGAAAATCATCATGCCCTGCCAGAAGGCGCGCCAGCCAGGCAGCCACTGAGGGATGGCGGGCAGTGTCCATGCCAGGGCGGCGCCGGAAGCGGCGGCAAGCAGGAGCCAGGCTTGCAGGTAAAACTTGAAGATGGTGTTTTGCCGCCCAATGTCGCCGCGCACGACGACGACTTCAACGATAATGGTGATGAACAACGCCGTGCCAATCAGGAAAAGGGCGAAACGCTTTTCGTCATTCAAGTGCGGGTTCAGCAGTAAGACGCCTGCCCACGCCGCCAGCGGCACGGCAATCCACCCAACGCTCGTGCCGTGATATTGAAGCGCAAGGATGACAATAACCAGCGTCACCAGCGCGCCTTCGATGAGCAGTTGATAGGGCTTGAGTTTTTGCAGGGCAGAAAGCGGCGTGAGGCGCATCCATTCGCGCGTTTCCCACGTCATCCATGCCGCCACGATGAACAGGAACACACCCCACATCGTCAGGTACGAGGCGAACGGTGTGAACGGTCCACGCCAGGGTTCGAGCGCGCTGTACGCCTGGCTGTACCAGATGCGGTACGGTTCGTAGAGCAAGCGTGCGAGCAGGTAGAACGCGGCGATTGCTCCAACCGTCACCCCGATGCGTTTGTAGAGGTTTTCGGCTTCGGAATAACGCAGGATGGAATATCCCAGCGCGATGATGCAGACGAGGAGATAGGTGTACGAGTCGGACAGATTGGTGGGATACGCCGCGCCGGCGATGAGCGCGCCGACGACGATTCCCAACCCCGCCGACGCCTGATTCTTCCACCTCCCGCGCGCCGCCACCACTGACAGCGCCCAACTGAGCGCCAGCAGCGCGATGGGCATGACGATCATGTGTGCGTGCAAGTCGCTGTAGAGGAAGGTGAAGAGCGGGAATTCGGTGATGGAGTTGTCGGGTCCGGGCGGGACGACGCGGCTGGGGTTCCAGTACCAGTCTCCGGGTCCGATGGGAAGCGGGATGCCCTTGAGGGTCATGAGGAATCCCTGAATCGCCCAGGATGTACGCTGGAAGAAGGACGCGTTCCAGTCGAACATGCCTGCCGCGCCGAGTTGCTGCATCTTCTGGTAGAGGAGTTGAAGTGTGCCGAGGTTACCCAGCAGGATGGTGAGGGCGGAGGAGGCAAGACCCGAAACCAGTCGCAGGTCGAAGGTCAAAGGTCGGTCATCGCTGACTTTTGACCTTTGACTTTCGACCAGATTCCAGCCGAGGGAGAAGGCGGAGATGCCAACAACGGCGAAGAGGGTGGGAAGGATGAAGTTGTAGGCGATGGAGGGGACGATGCCGAGCAGTTTGACCGGCGTGCCGACAATGACGAAGCCGTAGTAATAGTAGTTAATGTAACCGCCGGCAAACCAGGGGTCGTAGGGCGGAAAGGTGGTGCTTTTGATGACCGCGTTGAAGTAGGAGAAGTCCATGGGGCGCTCGCCGCCTTTGAAGGGATGCCACATATCGGGGTTGCCGAGGCGGATGAGCAGGTCAATGAGGAAGAAGGCGAGGAAGAGCCCTTCGATGGTCAGGAAGTAGCGGCGGCGGGTCTGCCATTCTTCGCGCAGTTCGGCGCGTTGATGCCAGGCAAGCACTGAGCCGGCGAGGAGGAGCGCACCGAAGACCACCGCAATGACGGCGCGCGTGTAGGGGATGCCAAGCGAACCCGCCAGCCACGAGAAGTAGGCGAGGAGCACCAGTCCCAGCGCGCGGCTGAGGGGGTAGCCTTTGTCTGCCAGACCGGGCATGGCGAGACGGATGACAGGGTAAACAGCCAATCCCAGCACGAAGATGAATAGATACCAGACGAGCAGTCCGAAGAAGGGATATTTGTTTTGGAGCCAGTCGTAATCGAAGAGGTCAGACCAGGTTCCACCGGCGCGCTGGCTGGCAAGCCGGTCTGGGGGGAGGAGCAGGGTGGAGAATTCGTCGAACTGGCGCGGGGTGAGGTGGATGGCTTTGCTCAGGTCAACCGTGCCGAGTACGGCGCGGACCTGTTCGGGGTCGAAGTCCGCGTTCTTTTTGAAGATGAAGACCTTGGGATGGTCGTAGAAGGTGAAGGCTTCTTCGGCGTATTGGTCGTTGATTTCGATCCTGCCGAGAAGCGGCAGGTCGAGTTTGGGGAAGGTCTCGAAGACGGCGACGAGGTCGAAACCGAGGCGTCCCTGGTAATCGCCGGGGTGTGCTTCGTAGTAGCAGGTGATGATGTCGGCGGCGGGAGGACAGCCCATCAGTTCGCGGTAGTAGAGCGTGGTGAGGGGATAGCGTTCCGGCAGGCGGGTGATTTGGGCGTATTGGTGGTTGGTGGGGATGAGGATGTAATCGGCTTCGCTGAGGGTATTGACGAAACGTTCGAGTTTGTCCGGGTTGTCGTCCCAGTAGACTTGGAGGTTGAGGTCGCCGCGGTAGATGCCGCCGAAGGCGTCGTAGCCGTCTATGCGGAAGGGCAGACCGTAGTCGTAGTCGGTTTCATTGGCGAGGGCGGCGCCGTTGACGAGCAGTCTGCCGGAGTCGAGTTCGAAGCGCAGGAAGAATTGCTGTCCGCGCGAGGCTGGGATGGGTTTGTCGAGGGTGAGGATGACTTCCCGTCCGCGCGGGTCGCTGGCGGGGGCGAGGTCGGCGGTCAGCGTGGCAGCGGCGAGGGTCTGCTCGGAGGTTGGAGCAGGCGTATCGGAGAGGAGCAGGCGGAGGGTCGAGAGGGAAGCAGAGGGGTTCGCCGCGTATCCGAGTTTGACGGATTGAATCAGCCCGTCGGCGTTGGCGACGAAGGAGGTGTCGAATGGAAATTGCGCGTCAATGAAACCGCCGCTGGGGAAGGGCAAGGGCTGGTTGTAGATGCCGTTGGCGGTCTGGTATTGGATGTTGATGGGACCCGGCACGTTCTGGAAGAGCCAGCGCGAGGCGGCGATGCGGGGTTCGTCACGCAGGTAGATGCTTTGGAAGGCGAACGCCCAGCCGGCGGTGAGGGCAATGACGACGAGGGCGAGGACAGCACGGAAGATGTTAGCGGTTTTGAGGAGTTTGTAATTGGTAAATGGTAATTGTTCGAAGACGAACCATGCCGCCATCATGGCGAGGAGGGGGTAGATGGGCAGTTGGTAGCGCATGGTGGGGTTGAACTGGAGCGACTGCCAGAGGAAGTAGGCGGCGGTCCAGCCCCAGAGCAGGGCGTGACGCCATTCGCCTTTGAGGATGCGCCAGCCCATGTAGAGGAAGCCCGCCCAGGCAAGGATGCCGAGGGGAAGACCCAGCCCCCAGAGGGTGAGGTTTTGGAACGAGTAGAAATGCGAGCGGCGCGCCCATTGCAGGTTCCAGGGCAGGTCGGCGTCGCCTTTTGCCTGGATGCGCTGTTCCTGAATGTTGGCAATCCATTGCTGACTGGGAAGGATTCCGTCGAAGGCGTAGGGTTGGAAGAGCCGGAAGGAGAGCAGGGCGGCGAGTCCGCCGGCGATGAGGGAAGCAGTGATCAGTAACCAGTACTCAGTGGTCAGTGGACGGTTGGTGGTTGAAAGTGAGGGGGAATCATGAGCAGAGGTCAAAGTGTGCCGGTCGGTGATGAAATAGCGCAATGCAAACGCGCCGGGGAGCAGCAGCGCCAGCGGGTAGATGTTGACCTTGGATGCCATCGCCATGCCGAAGGCAAAGCCGAAGGCAAGGCTGAGGAGGAAAAGAGGGCGGGTAAGTAGTGAAAAGTAATTGGTAATTGGTGATTGGTCATTGGAGGGCGGAGTATCCAGAATTCGCACTGCGAAGTAGATGGCAAGGAAGGCGAAGGCATTGACGAACAGGTCTGTGGTGAAGAAGTGCGACTGCTGGATTTGCATGACGGTCAGGGCGGAGAAGAGCGAGGCGAGCAAGCCAACCTTGCGTCCGTACATGCGCGAGACGAGGAGGTAGAGGAAGAAGATGGCAAACAAGTCTGCCAGGGCGGAGAATTGACGTCCCAGGGTCTTCACATCGAGCGCGCCGGTGGCATCCGCCGCAATGCGGACGATGGTCAACGGCAAATTGCCATAGACGAAGAAGGTGTAACCGCGGTTGTAGGGGTTAAGGGGTGAAGTCTTGCTGTCGAAGTATTCGGCAGTGGTGAGCCAGCGTTTCTGGTCGGGGGGGCAGGCATCCACAGGGGTGATTTCGTCCGTACAGACTTGCGCACGCAGGCTGCCCAGCACGCCGGTCAGGAAGTTTTCGTCGGGGTGCTGGTGCTGTCCCTCACCCCAGTTCACGCCGGTCAGGCGCAAATAACCAGCCAGAAGAAAAACCAGCAAAAAGAGGACATCGTAGAGCCAGAAATGTTTTTCGCGATTCATAAATCTCTTTTGTTACCGCCAAGCACGCGAAGAGCGCAAAGAGGAAAAAGAAGTTTCGTGCGCCTGGCGGTTAATTGTTCGCAGGTACAAAATACATCCAAAAATCGTGACCGGGCACGTCCGAGTCGAACAGGCGCAGCTGCCCGTTCGGATACAACGCCTTTAAGACGTTCAAGGTCTCCGTGTCGTTGAACTCCGCCGCTTCCACGTTCGCCCGCACAATGAACAACTTGGGTCCCGTCACTTCGAGCGTGGAGGGCAGGTTCTCGCGCCACATTGCCATGTCGCGGTTGGGGATGCCCGCCCAAACCGCCGGCAGACGCGTGTCCACCCAATGCGGGTACGGCACGATCCAGACGGTGTCGGTACGTCCGTAGTTCCGTTCGAACTCCTTGATGACCCGCCCCATGTCGGACGTGTTCCACGAAGCCTGACGGAAGGCGTTGTAATACTGATGGAAGACCAGATCGTAGTTTTGATAAGCAGAGACCGCCAACAGAATGCCCGCCACAACCCCGGCAAGGACTTTGCGCTTCTTTTCCACGCCGAAGCCTGTCACCAGACCCTCGAGCGCCATCGCCCCGATAATGAACGCCGGGATGTAGGCGGCGCCGGCGCGGTTCAAGGCGGGATTCTCGCCCGGGAATGCCAGCGAAAGCGACGACGGCAGTTGTAGCAGCGGGATGGAGACCAGCAGGAACAAGTCCAGCCAGTGGCGGCGGCGAACGTAACGCACGAGAACCAGCACAACGCCCAAGGCAAACAACGCCGCAGAGACCACATCCAGCGCGGGGCGGTGGGTGACGGAATGCACCCAAATCTCACCGTCGTCGAGGTTGAACATCTTGAGCGCGTTCCAGACGTTCGAGAAGAAAATCTCGTAAGCAGGACCCGGCAGCGGCTGTTCCGTTCCGCTCAGGCGCGAGAAGGCGCGGAAGCCGAACTCCGTTGGATGGTCAACCCAATAGCGCAGGAGAGGCAGAAAGACGAAGAGCGAGGTGAGCGCAAGCATCGTCAGCCAGAGGGGCAAGTCCCTGCGCGCGCCTTTGGATTGAGCATGAAGCCAATAGAGGACGAATGCGGCAACGACGACGAACGGCATGATGCGCATGGGGCTGTAACCGTGCAAGCCCAGCCCGAGGAAGAGACCGGAGAGGAGGAAGTCGTTGCGGCTGCGGGTGCGCAAGCCGCGGATTAAGAAAAAGAGCGTCGGCGCGGCAAAGAGTGGATAGAGCGGGAAGCGCAGTCCAACGCGGCTGATGACGTTGGGCCAGTAGCCGATTCCCGTCAGGATGAAGGCAAAGAGTCCCACGCGCGGTCCGCCAATCTCTTTGCCCAAAAGATAAACGAACGGCAGGGTCAAAAAACCGAGAATGGCAGTGCCGAGTTTGAGGCTGAGGAACGACAGCCCGGTGCCGAAGAGTTTGGCGACGAGCAGCGTCCAGTACATTTGGAGTGCTTCGCGCCCGGTGTTGCGCGGGAAGAAGATGCGGGTTTGCCCCTGAGAAACGTCGTACACGTCGAGGATTTTTTCGGCGTGGTCGCTGAACGGTTCGGGTGGGACGCTGGCGGTCTGAGAGAAGCGGAAGAAGAAGATCAGCGCCGTGGCGGCGACGAGGAGGAGGGTCCAGGCATTGAAACGGAGGGGGGGCGCAGTGCGCGGCTGGTCCACCCAGAAGGCGAATACAAACAGCGCCACCGCCGCCAGCCAGACAATGAGGTTGGTCGCCGTGAAGAGGTTATTCTTGAAAAGCGCAAACGCCGCAATCGCCAGCGGAATGCTGATGAGCAGAGCGAGGCGGCGGTAAGTCAGCGGGTCGCCCTCTCCCTCGTCTCCTCTTGCATGGGGTGAGGGAAGAATCCATTCGCCGCGCTGGATTGCCCAGCCGAGCAAGGCAAAGGCGGCGAGGTAAAAGGCAATTCCCAAAGGGGAAACGATGGAAGGCGGCTCGAAGGTGTTTTGTCCGATCAGGGCGAGGAGGAGAGCGAGGAGGGAACGCCAGGGGAAGGGGTGGTAAGCGGTAAGTGGTAAGCGGGGTTCTTCAACGTGAATGCTTTCGGCAGGCGGCTGGCGGCTGGGAATGGCAAACTGACTTTTGCCGGGCAGTTGAATCCGCTCGCTGCCGAATCGAAACAGGGATTTGACGTAATCGAGAACGCTGGGTTCCTGGGGTTCGGGTTGGGGCGCTTCGTTGTTCATTCTTCCAAACTGGTAATTGGTAAATGGTTATTGCTTTCTTGCAATCACAATGATGCTTTCCCCCCAACGATACGGAAGGAAGACCAAGCCGGTCATTGCCTGAAACCCGCCGAGCGAGCCGAAGAACAGTTTCTGAAGCATGGGCGGCACAAAGCGGATGTAGGGAACGTCCCAGAAGCCGTCGGCGAATACTTTGAGCGGATCGAAGCCCGCACTGCGAATCATCTCCAGCCATTCGGCGGGAGGCTTCAGGGAAATGTGCGTCGGGTCTTGATAGCCGATCCAGCGGTCGCCTTTCCAGGGTTTGAGCAGGGAGTCGAGGTTGGGGGTGGCGAGGATGAGCGTGCCGCCGGGTTCGGTGACGCGCGCGATTTCCCGAATCGCCTTTTGCGGGTCGGGCAGGTGTTCGACGATGTGCTTGATGATAACGACGTTAAATGAGTGCTTGGTAAAGGGCAATTCCTGGGCGCTGGCGGTGTGCAGGCGGGAGGTGTTTACAACCTCTTTGGATTTTTTCACCGCCCAGTGGTTGATGTCTATGCCGCAGGTTTCGAAGGTATCTTCGAGTTGAGCGACGAGATGCCCCATGCCCGACCCAACCTCCAGCAGGCGCGCGCCGCGCTTGCCGTATCTGCGCGCCAGCATGGCATAGAAGCGGTTCGACCACCAATACATGCTGTATTTGGCAAAGGAGACGTTGGCGTAGGTGTGGGAGGAGAAGTAGGTTTCGTCGAAGGACATGGGAGATGGTGGAAATTGGTAATTGGTAATTGGTAATTGGTAATTGGTAATTGGTAATTACTTCTTTCGAGCGATGTAGAAGGTGAACGTTCCGTCCTCTATCGGTTCGGGTGAGGCGTAGCGTTCCACGAACTTCCTCGTAAAAAACAAATTCCATCTCGTCCGCGAGAGAATCCATTTGCCAGTAAGCACACGCGCGAACACGGATGGAACGCCGAAATAATGTCCCCATTCTAACACGCGCATCGAGGCAGGTGGGAAGTAATGCCACCAGCGCGTCAGTTCGAAGCCCGCGCGTTCGAGACGTTCCTGCCACACGTCCGGTTCGTCCGCATGATGGACGCGCGAGATTTTGCGGAACCATTCGGTGTAGCCCTTGCCCAGGATGCGCGAGAGCGAGAGTTCGCTCAAGTAACGCGGATTGGGCACGCAAAAATAGAACGGCGCGCCGGGTTTCAGCACACGGGCGGTTTCGCGCAGGACATCGTCAATGTGCGGGATGTGTTCGAGTACCGAGTTGCTGAATCCGCTCGAGAAGTACGCATCTGGAAACGGGACGCGGGAGCCGTCCGCTTCGACAAGAAATTTGTACGCCCCATAGCGCTTCGCCTCGTGGATGGGAGCGTGCCAGGGGTCGAGTCCCACGTCAATTTTGCGGTCGAAGGTCAGCGAGGCAAAGTGTCCGTCGCCGCAGCCCACGTCCAAGACGGGGGCGGGCAGGGGCAAATCCTGATAATACGAACTTTCCACTGCGCGCAAAAAGGCGCGGAAGTAGGGCAGGTCGCGCAGGTGGAGAAAAAGAAAATCCTTTTTTGGCATGGTAAAATGATAGCGCTTTCAAAAAAGTGATAGCAGAATTGAGGTATGTATGGTTCGCATGATGATCCAACTGACCGAGGAACAGGTCAAGGCGCTAAAGGCACTGGCAAAAGCCCGCAAAATGCCGGTGGCTAAACTGGTGCGCGAGAGCGTGGCGGCTTACGTATCCGCTGCCGTAAAAGACCCTGAACGGATGAAGAAGAAGCGCCGCGCGCTGGCGGGTCTGGAAAAGATCAGGAATGCAAAGTTTCGGGACATCGAAGGTAAAAAAGACCTGGCGGTCAATCACGATAAATATCTCGAGGATATATACGCCTCATGATCTACGTGGATACATCAGCCCTTCTTGCGTTGGTAAACGAGGACGATCCCGCTCACGATCAAGCCATGCGAACCTGGCAACGATTGATCGAAGAAGAGGAGTATCTGGTTTGCAATAACTATGTCCTCGTTGAAAGCATTGCCTTGATCCAGCGCCGCATCGGATTGGAGGCTGTGTCCATTTTACACAATGACATCATCCCTTTCATCGAAGTGGAATGGCTTGACGAGCAGATTCACAACGCCATCGTCAAAGCGGTGATAAAAACAAACCGCCGGCAGATCAGCTTTGTGGATAACGCCAGTTTCGACACGATGCGGCGGCACAATATCGAAACTGCATTTGCGTTCGACAGCCACTTTTCTGACCAGGGGTTTGATGTCATTCCCTGAGGTTACTGCCGCGCCTCGGCAGTGGGTTTGATAATCCAATACGCCAGCGCGCCCAGCAGGGGAACAGCACAGATGAGGAGCGCCCAAATCGCCAGCGGCGCGCCGCTCAACTTTTTCTTCGACAGGTCAATCAGCGAAACGATTGGCAAGCCGATCAGTAAAATGGCAGAGAGCAACTGAACGAGCAGAAAACCGATATTGATTCCGATGGCGTCCATGTTTACCTTCCTTTCTTCATCAAACGTTCGAATAGTTTCTCGTATTCCTGCGCAATCGCATCAGGATTATACGTCTTCTTGATGGCTTCCACATCACCCCTGAATTTTTGCGGTTCATTCAGGACCTCGAGGATGGATTCCGCCAAACTGACCGCATCTCCGATTTTGGCGACTTTCCCCATCCCGTGCATCGTCACAGGCTGGCGCACGCCCGGCAAAGCCGAAGGGACGCACGGCACGCCGTTCATCATCGCTTCGATTTGCACGAGACCAAACGCCTCGGTCGAGTTGAGCGAGGGGACGGTCAGCACATCGAGGTTGGGGTAGAACGCCGCCATCTGAAGGGGGTCGAGGTTGCCGAGAAAGGTCCAGTGACCGGCAATCTCGTATCCACGGATGCGCGGCATGAGGCGGTCATAGTATGCCTGTTCGCCCATCACGTTTTGATACGTCCCTGCAAAGAGCACCTGCGCTTTCGGATACTTCTTCAGGATGATGGGCAGGGCATCGAGCAGGACCTCCACGCCTTTTTCGGCGGCAAAACGCGCCGCCATGCCGATGACTGGTCTGCGTTCGGGGATGTGATGTTCACGGGCGAACGCCTCCACCGCGCCGGGGAGTGGATTCGGCAATTCGACGGGGGGCAGGATGGGGGTCAGTTTGGAGGCGTAGCGGGAGAGGTAGGGCGAATGGTCGGCGTAGTCCTGGGTGTAGGTCACGATATGATTCGCCAAAATCCCCGCCAGGTTGTTCTGAAAGTCCACGACGGCGTTGACGAAACGGTTGAAGAGACCGGACGGGAGTTGCAGGTCGCAGTGGTAGGTGAGGACGGCGGGCTTGCCGAAGAGACGTCCGCGGAAGGCGACGCCGGGCGCATCGAACTGCGGGAGATGCAGTTGGACGACATCGTGCTGTGCCACGAGTTTGGTGGCGACGAAGCCAAACGTGGGAGCGATGACACCCTTGCTGATTCGCGCCGCAACGGGAACGCGAACAATCTTTACGCCGTCCATCGTTTCTTCGCGCGGAAGGGACGGGTCGTATTGTGTGGTCATCACGGTGACCTGGTGTCCGCGTTTGGCGAAGGCGCGCGCCAGGCGTTCGGCGTAGATGGTGAGACCCGACGTATGCGGGCGGTAGTAGGTGAGTACGGTGAGGATTTTCATAAGCGCGGGGATTATAACAAGGGTTCACTGTTGTCACGCAGATTAGGTGGTCTCTGCCGCCATCCCCCATCGGCAGCAGGCAGAGCGACTTCCGTTTGATACAATCAGCGCACCGAGGTCATTCATGCAAAACAAATATCTCCACTGGTTCATCACAACGTTGAAAGAAGCGGCATGGGCGCCGCTGGCGGTGTTTGGGTTTTACGTCTTCGGGCTGTTCACCCGCCTGTATGACTTGTTTCCCCCGCTGGATGTTCCCACCCATTTCATGGGCGGCGTGGTCATCACCTATTTCTATCGCGCTGCCATTCGCAATGCCCAACGGTTGGTGGGGGAGATTCCATTTCCCGTTCAAGTGGTCTTTGCCTTTACCTGCACCGGCACCACAACCGTCTTCTGGGAATTCTACGAAAACTTTGCCGACCATTTCCTCGGCACGCACATGGTACGCGGGCTGGAGGATACGATTGTGGATTTGATTTTGGGGGTGTCGGGGGCGCTGGTGTTGAGCGTGTTGTACCGGAAAAGATGATGGTTTCCAACAGCTCGGTTGCACTATGCAACCAGATGTGCTACAATTTTTCAAAAGGAAAGCAAAATGAACACCCTTCATGTCCGCAACGTGCCTGATAGTCTCTATCAACGCATCCGTGCGCTGGCACATCTCAAAAACCGTTCCCTGAGCGCACAGGTGATCACCCTGTTGGAGCAAGCGGTGGAAGCGGAAAAACGCCGGCTGGAACAGACAAAAGCGCTGAACTCCATTCAGCGCAGGCGCTTCAAGGTCACCAAGAACGCCCCCTCATCGCTCGATCTCCTGCGTGAGGATCGCAGCCGATGACCGAGCCTGTTTTACAATGTGTGCTGGACGCCAGCGTGGGAATCAAATTGTTCGTCGAGGAGGAGTTTTCAGACAAGGCGGAAAGGTTGTTTGCCAGACTTGCCGAGGATGTTCAAACGGAAATCCATGTCCCTGACTTGTTTTACATCGAATGTGCAAATATCCTGTTGAAGTACACCCGCCGCTTCAACCGCCCTCTGGAAGATTCCCTGGCAGATGTCAGGGACTTGAACAGCCTTGATTTGAGAATCACCTCCACCAGTGAACTGATCGAAGATGCGCTTCAACTGGCAAACGAGAAAAACCTGACCGCCTACGACGCCTGTTATGCTGTGCTGGCGCAGAAACTGGGATTACCCCTCATCACCGCAGACGCCCCAATGACAAATGCCGTTGACTGGGCAATCTGGATTGGCGATTTCGACATATAGCGCGCAGGAAATGGACACCGCGCACGATGCGCGGACTGGAAGCTGCGATCATGGATTTGATTTTGGGGGTTTCGGATGCACTGGTGTTGTCGGTGCTACAGGAAAAGGGAGATGCAATTTGAACAATTGTGGGTGGTGCAACAATAAACAATCGTCCTTTATTTCTTGATCGTTTTCAGCAATCGGGTAAATTCCCGGTTGATTGCCTCATACCCAGCAGAATTCAAATGCAATTCATCAATGCGATACGTATCACGCAATCTTCCACTTTCATCTGCCAAAATTGCAAAAGTATCAAAGACAATGACATTATCGTCACCAAGAGACTTGATAAACTGATTGACATCGTCTATCGCTAAGGGGATATCCTCAGACCAAAATATTTTTCTCTGGATTGGAAATTTGCCAACAGGGAAAACCGTGGTGACGATCACAGTTATCCCTTGGTCACGCGCCAAGTGAACTATTTGTTGAATATTCCTTTTGCAATTCGCGGTAATGGCGGTTTTTTTATCCGGGAACAAAGGAATGGTTTTCAAATCGTTGATGCACACTTGAACGACAAGAATTTCCGGACTTAAAGGCTGAACATGGGCATTGTAACGTTGAAGAACTTGATTTGATGTTTGAGAGCCTATACCGCGATTTATGAACTCAAACTCATTGAGAGAAGGCGACGGCCAACTTGCGGCTCTGGAATCGCCAAAGAATACAACCTTTGTGGCTTCAGGTTTCAGGGTTTCCGTTTGCTGTGCATCTGTCGGAAAGAACTCAAGATTTAATGGATCTAAACGTAAACTATTAAGCTGAAAGTAATACAGCCGGCTATAGTTAAACAAGAAAAAATTCAGCATCACTGAACCAGTCAGTAATGCCGCCAGCAGGAAACAAATAATTCTGCCGATTTTCTTTTGCATGTCATCATCCAAAACCAATCCCTAAAACAGCTCCCGGTTTTCCTTCACCCAATTGAACAACATCTCGATGCCCTGTTCCAAGCCGATCTTCGGTTCCCAGCCCAATTCCTGTTTTGCCTTGCGCGTATCGGCGTAGAAAACCTTCTGGTCGCCGGGACGCCAGTCGGCGCGGGCGACTTCGATCTTTTTGCCCAACAGACGTTCGAGGATGGGACCGAACTCCGCCCAGATGGACATGACGTTGCGCGCTCCGCCGCCCATGTTGTAGATCTGACCTTTTGCCGCGTCAATCTTTTCAATCGCGGCGTCGTAGGCGTTCAGCAAATCTTCCACATGCAAAACGTCACGCACCTGCTTGCCATCGCCGTAGATGGTGATTTTGCGTCCCGTCACCGCGGCGATGATCATCCACGCCAGCCAGCCCTGGTCTTCGATGCCGAACTGACGCGGTCCGTAAATGCAGCTCTGACGGAAGACCACAGTCCGCAGACCGTAAATGCGCGCGTAATCGCGCACGTACTGGTCGCCCGCGCCCTTGCTGCACCCATAAGGGGAATGAAAATCAATCGGCTGGCTTTCGGGACAGCCGTGTTCCAGTTCGGCGTAGCGCCAGCGCGTGGCTTCCTCGACGACCTTCACGTCCTCCATCCCGCCGTACACCTTGTTGGTGGATGCATAGAGGAAGACCGGGTCCCGTCCCGAAAGCCGCGCGGCTTCGAGCGTGTTGAACGTGCCGAGCGCATTCGCTTCGAAATCCTCTCGCGGATTCGTTACGGATGTCGTCACGGCGACCTGCCCTGCCAAATGGACGATGACATCCGCATCCTTTGCCGCCTCTGCAATCTGGTCGGCGCTTCGCACATCTCCGACGATGAGCCGGAAGGCGTCGTCCCCGAACTGACTCTTCAACCAGTCAATGTTGCGCGGAGCGCCCGCGCGGGAGAGGTTGTCGAAGATGGTGACCTGCTCGTTTCGTTGAATCAACCTGCGGGCGTAGTTCGAACCGATGAATCCCGCCCCGCCTGTAATCAGATACTTCCTAGTCATTGCTCTGTCTATTCCTCAGGTTCATCAATTGTTGATAGACGCCGGAAAGGGTCTGCCCCTGAATGGACAGCCCGATGGCGCCCAGCACCATGCTGTTGAGATAGTTGTAAAAGCGCGTGGTCAACGCCACAGCGAACGAGGTGGATTCGTCGCCGGAGAGAACGGTCATGGCGTAGGTGTAAACGCCCTCGAAGGTGCCCACCGCGCCCGGCAGGGAGGGAATTGCGCCGCCGAACGCCGCCATCCCCAGCCCAAACATCGCCCAGACGACGGTGGCTTCGGGGAAGAACGAGGTGATGATGAAATAATACGAAACGATGGCAGTGCCCCAGTTGACCGTCATCCAGAAGAGGAAGCGCAGGAAGAGCCAGCCGTCGGTCAGCACACCCAGCCCGGCGAAGAACGATTCGAGGAAACTGCCGCCAACACGTTGCAGAAGGGGCCAGCGCGCGCTGATTTTATGGAAGAGATCGAGCGCCCATTGGTGAGTGCGCGCCAGCACGTACATGGCGAGCAGTCCAACCACCACCACCGCGCCGACGATGTA
This sequence comes from Anaerolinea sp., assembly GCA_020723805.1. GTDB lineage: Bacteria > Chloroflexota > Anaerolineae > Anaerolineales > Villigracilaceae > Defluviilinea. Next base: position 89,869 of record DYID01000010.1, read on the forward strand.
CGCCGCGCGGTCGGCGCCTTCCACGTCCACCACGAAGGGCAGAGCCGCCAGCAGGAGCGCCGCCGAAAAGCCCAAGTCCACCACGCGCTCGATGACCACGGTCGGCAGGATTTCCATGAACTTCATGTCGCTCTTGCGGCTGAGCAGAAAGGCGCGTCCCAGTTCGCCGAGGCGGAAAGGCAGGACGTTGTTGAGCAGATAGCCGGCGCTCAACGACCAGAACACATCCTTGAACGCGCCGCGGTTGCGCAGGAGCGTCCACCACACCATGCCGCGGATTGCCATCCACACGAAGCCAATCGCCAGCCCAATGGAGAGGCGCACGTAGTTTGCGTTGCGAATGGCTGCGACCATTGCCCGTAGGTCCACCACCGAGAGGATGGCGATGATCAAGCCGATGCTGATGACGGCTCCGGGGAGCCAGCGTTTCCATTCTTTCATGTTTTATTCCTCGTCCAGTTTCAAGACTGCCATGAACGCTTCCTGCGGGATTTCCACGTTGCCGACCATCTTCAAACGTTTCTTGCCCTTCTTTTGTTTCTCGAGCAGTTTCTTCTTGCGGGTGATGTCGCCGCCGTAGCATTTCGCCAGCACGTCCTTGCGGGTCGCCTTGACATTGGCGCGCGAGATGATACGTCCGCCAGCGGATGCCTGCACTGCCACATCGAACAACTGGCGCGGGATCAAATCCTTCAGTTTGGTGATGAGACGCTGTCCCTTGTGGTAGGCGTCCTTTTTGTGGACGATGGTTGCCAGCGCGTCCACCGGCTCGCCGTTGACGAGGATTTCGAGTTTTTGCAGTTCGTCCGGGCGGTATTCGAGGAATTGGTAATCGAGCGAGGCGTAACCGCGGGTACGCGATTTCAGGTCGTCGAAGAAGTCCACGATGATTTCGGAGAGCGGAATCTCAAAGTCCAGTTGGACGCGGTGCGGCGCGGGATATTCCTGCTTCTTGAAGATGCCGCGCCGCTTGGTCACCAGTTCCATGATGGGACCGTAATAGTCGGTTGGGGTGATGATTTCGATGGTCATCCAGGGTTCGCGGATTTCGACGATTTTGGATTCGTCGGGCAATTCGGCAGGCGAATCGACCGGGATGACCGAACCGTCCACCATCAGCACTTGGTATTCCACCGAGGGCGCAGTGAACAGCACATCGAGGTTGTATTCGCGCTCGATGCGTTCCTGGATGATTTCCATGTGAAAAAGCCCAAGGAAGCCGGCGCGAAAACCGAAGCCCAGCGCCTGCGAGGTTTCGGGCTGGTAGGTGAGCGAGGCGTCGTTGAGTTGCAGTTTTTCGAGGGCGTCGCGCAGGTCGGCGTAGTCATCCGCTTCGACGGGATAGATGCCGGCGAAGACCATCGGTTTGGGGTGGCGGTAACCGGGCAACGGTTCAGAAGCGGGAGCCGCCGCGCTGGTGATGGTATCGCCCACACGGCATTCATGCACCGTCTTGAAGCCGGTGGCAATGTATCCCACTTCCCCCGAACCCAGCCTTTCGACGGGCGTCATGCCGGGGGCAAAGATACCGATTTCCACAGGCTTCATATCGGCGCCGGTGGCGAAGAGGCGCAGAACGTCGGTCGTCTTGAACGAACCCTCGAAGACGCGCACATAGGCGACGACGCCTTTGTAGGGGTCGTAGTGAGAATCGAAGACGAGCGCGCGCAGAGGGGCGTCGTCCGCGTCTTTCGGCGGAGGGACGCGGGTGACGATTGCTTCGAGGACTTGTTCGACGTTGATGCCCTCCTTCGCCGAGATGCGGATGACCGATTCAGGCGGGACCCCCAGCAGGCTGCCCACATCTTCAGCCACTTCATCGGGACGGGCGGAGGGCAGGTCAATTTTGTTGATGACTGGGATGATGGTCAGGTCGGCTTCGAGCGCCTGATAAAGGTTGGCGAGGGTTTGCGCTTCGATGCCCTGCGTGGCATCCACCACCAGCACCGCGCCTTCGCAGGCTTTGAGGGCGCGGCTGACTTCGTAGCCGAAGTCCACGTGACCGGGGGTATCAATCAGGTTGATTTCGTATCGCGGCCCGTCTTTGGCGGTGTAATACATGCGCACGGCGGAGGCTTTGATGGTGACGCCCTTTTCGCGCTCGAGGTCCATGCTGTCGAGCACCTGCTCGGTCATGTCGCGGTCGGAGATGGCGCCGGTCAATTGCAGGAGACGGTCGGCAAGCGTGGATTTGCCGTGATCCACGTGGGCAATGATGCAGAAGTTGCGGATATGGTCGGTCATAGGTTTTGCGTGCGGAAGTATAACCGATTCCTACCTCGTCAAAAAAACAGCGTACGCTGGGTACGCTGTTGGCGGGCTAACTCGAGACAGAGCGTCAGGATGCAACGCCGCTGAATGATTCGAACGTTTTGCGAATCTATTTGGCTGGCTTCCCTGCGGCATTGTCTCCCGAAGGCGCAGCCGCGGGCGGGCGCAGGAAGTCAATCAATCGGTTCGCCTCCTCGACAAACCGATCCGCCATTTGCGTCCCAATGAGATCAGGGATGGGCAGAAAGAGAAGCGTTTGCATCATGAAGATGGTCAACTCAAGGATCGAATCCGCATCTCCTTCGACGAAAGGCTCCTCGCCGTTGTACTTCGCAATGCGGACGCGGATGTGGGAACGTTTATTGATGTAATCATAATAAACATCCCGATAAAACATCTTCCAGTTGTTGGGGAGTTGATTGGAGACCAGGAAGGCATTGGCAAGTTCGGGACCATAGAGCGAGATGATGGTACGCAGGAAGTTCATCACATCGTGCGGGGCGGCGTCGCGAATATCCTCCAGCCGTTTTGCCTGATCGGGCTGCGCCACATTGAACAGGAGATCGGTGCTTTCCTTCCCCAGATAATTATCCAGGCTTGCAAAAATGGCTCTCCAGGTGGTTCCGTCAATGTTAGCGAGGCGCTTGTCGAGAATCTCGCGCACCTGGCGCTCGGCGTCCGGATGGGATTTGAGGAACGCCTGCAGGGCTGCCACACTGACGGGCACCCATTCTGGCAACGTTGCGGCGGTAACATTATCCATTGTTCATTCTCCTTATGCAATTATTCACTCACCTTACGCAGTTTTCTCGTAGCGCGACACATTGTTCCCGAATGGGGGGGTATGTCGCCCGAAAACACGAGATAAATCTCGCGCCACCGCGTAACATGAGTTATTCAGCCGGACGCCCACCGGGTTTGAGTAGAGGGGGGGCTTTCCCGGAGTTCCACGGCTGGCATAGTCTCTGCTTGCGGCTGGCGGGGCGGGACACTGGCTGAGGTCCCCATGGTTTCGGAAATGTTTTTGTTGTGCTTGAAAATTTCATCAATCAATTCATCAATCTTGCCGAGGATGACGCGGGCGTTTTCCCTGCATTCCATTGCAATAAGATCCGCCGCAGTGATGGCTTCATCCATTTCGCTGAGAGCGTCATCAATAACGCTCTCGATTTCTGCCGGGCGGAAACTGTCGGGAGATTTGGATACTTTCTCCACTTCCTCGAATGCCCTGCCCAGCGACGCCTTGAAAATATCGTCTTGTTTGAATTCGTCCGCCAGGGCAGAGGGGACGATTTCGGTCATTTTGATTTTGCCCAGTTGGCTCTTGATTTTGTTCCAGTAGTCGCGGCTGTAGGTATCCTGACGCCTCTCCTTGCCGTCGTACAATCTGGCTCTGGTCTCGTTGCATTGCACCCACTGCTCGCGCGACTTGATGTAGCCGTTTACATAAGCGTCCAGCTTGCTCTGGTGTTTTCTTATCTTTTCCAGCAAATCCCTGCCAACACTGATGATGTCTACAGACGCCCCCTCGCTGCGGGATTGTTGGATGGCTTTTTCGTTATCCCTGCCCTGGGATCGCGTGAAGGCTTCCTCTCCTCCGCTCCTGCGGCGCATATCCGGCGAATCATCCGGCAGTATATCCCTCAGGAGGGGAATCAGATCCCTGGCGTCCTCTTTTGTCAACAGGTGGGTATATAAATTTCGTACTGTGGGGAATAATTCGATTTGGCAGTAGGTCAGCACGGACGAAGAATCCTGCAAATGTTTGTCGCGTTCAGTGGCAAGGACAGGGTTGTTTCCAAACTTGTCCCGTTCGTCCACGCTTTCCAAACCAAAAATGCTGGCTCGCAGCCTGGTTACATTTTCTTTCAGTTTGTTGCGAAATTCCTCCTGGCGGGTCACATCCAACGGAGAAGGCAAAATAAAGGTGGATTTTATAAAGGCAGAATCGGCGGAGAAGAATCCCAAAAGCTTCTCCATTTTGCTTAAGCATTGCCTTCTCTCGTCGTATTCGGGCGGCATGATGATCTCGCTTCGACCAATGGGTCAGGGAATGGGAATGCCCAAGACGAGCCCCAGGGCTTTTGCCAGCGTATACGCCTTGGTGAAAATCGCTCCGGCGCGCGCCGCCTGCTCGACAAATTGACTGGCGGTATCCAGAACCTTTTGCACCGTCCACTTTTCACCGGGAGGCGGGGGCGGTAATGCCTGTTCGTCCACCTGCGCCGGCGGATTCTGTTTGCTGGTTTCGACGACCTGCCTGGTCAACTTTTCCAGGGCGGGGACGATCTCAAACTCAAAATCAACCTTGGCGGATTCAATGTTTTTGATGAGTTTGTAGCGCTGGTTCGCCAAAGTCGGATCGGTTTTGAAAGGGTCTTCTTTTTCAAGATTGTCCAAAGCTTCGAGGTCGGTTCTGATACTTACCAGCATTTTGCGCACGTTCTTGCGCAATTCTGCCGCGTCCCCCTGATACAGTTGGTGGAGTTTTTCGCTCGCCAGCAGCGTATCCACCTGTTGAAGAGTCTTGGCTATCTCTTCGGCATCGCCTTGCGAAGATTCCACATATTCGCTTGTCACTCTCACCTCCTTGCCGCTAAAAAACATAAAGCGCCGGCTCAGAATTTGGGCGCGAAACGATTATAACCCACAAGAGCCTTTGCAGAACAACGAGATTTCAAATGGCATACAGGCGCCTTTGCAGAAGGAGTGGCGCGAACCCAAGACATTATGTTAGGGTCTGTATGCAAAATGCTTTGCAGGATGGTCAAGTAGGAGGCGGGGTCTCGATACGCCTTTCGGACTACTCGACCACCGCCGTATCGAGACCACCATTTGAGTTTGCATACACATCCTAACAAATTTTGAGTGATCCCACAAACCATCTCAAAAACGACCCACCTGCCCCGCCTCGCTTCGACCACTCGCAACGCAGGCTCTCCACGCTCCAGGCTGATTCCGTTAAAATTGCCACATGCCCGCCTACGACTTCATCTGCAATGACTGCAACCAGCGCTTCGAGGTATTCATGACCTTCGCCGAGTACGGCAAAAAGACCGTCAAATGTACATTGTGTGGGAGCAAAAACGTCCGACGGCGGATGACGAAGGTACGCATTGCCAAATCGGATGAAAGCCGCATGGAGTCAATGGCAGACGATTTCAGCGGCTTCGAAGGCTTGGAAGAAGACCCCCGCGCCATGGGCAGGATGATGCGAAAACTGGGAAAGGAAATGGGCGAGGAACTGCCGCCCGAATTCGACGAAGTGGTGGAGCGGCTGGAGAAGGGTCAAAGCCCCGAGGAAATCGAAAAAGAGGTTCCCAGCCTGAGCGGAGATTCCAGCGAAGAGTAAAGCAGAGCAGACTTCAGGTCCGAAAAAGAACCGCCCTTTTACCAAGGGCGGTTTTCGTTGTGTCACTCTTCCTTGCCTGCTACGACTTTCTCCACCTGCTTTGCGGTATCCTTGAGGTTGCGGACGCGCCCCAGCATATCGTGCCAGAAGGAACTGCCGGCGCTCGCCGCCAGCCCGGTGACGACCGTCCCGCCGATTTGCCCGGCTGGCGTATTGAGCGCCGCCGCCACCTGCGGAGAAAAGAATGAACCGAGGATATCGAACGTGTTGATTTGCAGGGCAAATGCAATGACAATACCAATCGCCGCCGAAAGCGTGCGCAAAATGGTGATGCGCTGTTTTGTGCTGGCGGCGTAGCGCTCGCGCAAAATCGCCAGTTTGATGGCGACCTCCTTACGGGTGGTGTTTACCTGTTCTTCCAGCCCCAATTCCTCCAGCGTCTTCACCGCGCTGCCCGCCACGTCCTTTGCCATGCGGTTCAATTCATCCAGGTCCAGGCGGGTCTTTTCGGCAACCGTCTGAATGGCAACCACCTTCGCCGCCTCGCCCGAACCTTCCGGCAGCCACTCCTGCACCGACTTCACCACATCGTCCGGGTTGACCTGTTTCTGCAAGCCTTTGAAGAATGAAAACGGCTCCAGGATGGTCTCCACGCTGACCGACAAGACCAGCAGGATCGCGAAGTACGCGCCCAACACGCCAAGGACTGCCGAAATGCTATTGATATCGAATTCCATGGGGATTCTCCTCTATAAGATTGGCTGTGGACAGTATATCATTTCCAACGTTTCGCAGACGATTTCCCGCCTCTTTCCTACGGGACGCTTGCTTCGCCTTCAACGGTTTTTTCTCCGCCTGAAGTTATCCTATATCGCCCTGCTGACTATCGCAGGATTCTTTTACTGAGGACAGAAAGCCTTCCGCAACTTTAACTGAACGATATGCATCTCCCGACGTGACATGCATGGAAACACCGTAGTCCCCGATACTGCGAAGTTCGAATAACCAGTTGAGTTTCTTCCCTTCGTCCTGGTCCAACATCCCTGTTTTGACAAAATGTTGATGAATGAGGGCGATGACGCCGCTATGTTTGGTTGTATCGAGCCCCTGTTTCAACAAAAGCGCACTGGCTGAATAAAAAGCGGCATAATAGGCGCGCGATGCGGCAATGTCAAAATATCCCTTCTCCAACAAATCTTTCGCGGCATTCAGGTTCGTTTCAGCGCGTTCCAAATTCGATGCGATCTCATTGGAAAAATCATCCATTACACTGCCACCCCTTCGCGCCGCACATTCCGATATAAAGAAAGATTGCCCGCTTCAAAATCGCCAACTGAAACAGGCTTGGCTGAAATCAATCGTTCGGATTCGAGCTGGATGGGATACAAAAGGTCAACTAAATTCCATAACTCGGCGAAATAATCCAGCGGCGGCTCGAGCAATACAAGCAAATCAATGTCGCTGGCGGTTGTTGCTTCTCCGCGAGCCAGTGAACCATACAAAATCACACCCTTGAGCCGCTCCCCGTAGTATTTTACAAGGGTTGCTTTGCATTTTCGGAGAATCTCGTCAAGCTCAACCATCGAATAATATTATACAGCAGGAACTTTCGCTCTTACTCGCTCATTCTGGAAAGAATTACCTTCCTCAACTCCTCCTGCACCCGTTCCCACGGTTGTGACGCGTCCACCACCACCCAGCGCTGCGGCTCCTGTTTCACCATCTCCAAATACCCCGCGCGGACGCGTTGATGGAACTCGACAGTGTAAGCGTCCATGCGGTTCCATTCATTGCCTTTTTTCTTGCGCTTGAGACCGGTTTCCACATCCACGTCGAGCAGGAGGGTTAGATCTGGGACCAAGCCTCCGGTGGCGTACCGCACCAGAGCGCGAATCTGCTCGAGGTCCTGCTGGTGACCGTAGCCCTGATAGGCGATGGTCGAATCGTAATAGCGGTCCGAGATGACAATTTCTCCAGCCGCCAGCCGCGGCTTGATGACCTGTTCCACAATTTGAGCGCGCGCCGCCTGGTAGAGCAGGGTTTCGGTGCGGGGGTGCATCTCAGCGTTCTTCATGTCGTGCAGAATGTCGCGGATTTGCTCGCTGATGGAGGTGCCGCCCGGTTCGCGCGTTGGAAAGACCACATATCCTTTGCCGCGCAGGTATTCCACCAAGTGAGGAATGTGAGAGGTCTTGCCGGAACCTTCCGGTCCTTCGAGGGTGATGAACATATCCTGATTGCTCGCTCCGGGAAATGGCGCTCTAGCGGCTTGCAAAGAAGAGAGCCAACGCAACTCCGACAACAACGCCGACCAAAACAGTGGCAACGACCTGCCAGGAAAACCTGCCCAGCAATCGCAGTTTGCCTTGATCGCTGACAATAAGCGGCGAATTGGCATCCATCACCCGTGCCCCAAGCTGCGATGAAGTCTTGCCAAGCAGATAGATCTGATCGCCCTGTTCAATGTATCGCTCCTGAACGCGCATGTTCTTGTTCAGGTTTAGAAAACCCTTCGTGTTCACGCCTATTTCGTTCAGTGCCGCCTGGGTTCCCTCGTCCAGTGAAGAAAAAAGGCTGGATGACTGGCTCGCATCGTTGCGCAGAAGGAGTTCCATGTGCGGACCGGGATGAACCCGCATTCGCCCGGTGCCATCGTATACATCGAACGGCGCTGTGGATGTATTGCTGTAAACAGTGACCCAATGGGAACTTTTACCGGAACTGCGCCTCTCCGCCACCTCGACCTGCCACAAAACACAGGGCGTCTTCGTGATGGGGCTATGGAGGATCGTTTCACCATCAGCCTTGCCAACGATCTCGACCTGTTCGCCCGCCGGAAGCAAGGCGATCTCACTGGTTGACGTCCGGACCATGCGCAAAATTTTCCCGATCGTCCTATAGGACAAGAGTAGCCCCAGGAAACCACCCAAGGCGCCTCCCCCGATGGTCATCAGATTGTTCTTTATAAAATCCAACAAGGTATCCATGTCAATCACTCCATGACTGCCCGGCAGAGGTTGGCGTATGTGAATCCCTGACGGAGCCTTTGGGAACTTCAAATGCTATGAACATCAGCAATTTCAATGCCAATTATAAGGTTGGATTCAACAATTTAACACATTTTGTACACAATCCTTTAACTCATCTGTAACAATCGGAGAATAAAATTTTTTTGAAATAGACAAGGAGATTCGAATGTCTTTGAAGAAAGTTTTGTATGTTCTATTTGTGATCGTCATTGCGGGTGGATCGGCGCTGACGGGCGCGGCGGCAGGCGGATTTGCCGTCTATCGGGCGGTACAGCAGCGCAACAGTTTACCCCCCTCTGTTCAAAACATCCTGACGGCGAATAGCCCGGCGCAGACGCTTATGCTCAACAATACCGACGTGGAAACCGCCGTCACCCGTTCCGTGCAAAAAGTGGCGCCGGCGGTGGTGACAGTGGTGGGAACCATCCCCGGGCAAATGACGTTCTTCGGTCCTACCGGCGACCAAACCGTAAGCGGGAGCGGTTTCTTTATCAACGAACAGGGCTACCTGCTTACCAACAACCACGTCGTCGAAGGCACATCGGACGTGAAGATCATCCTCGCCGACGGGACGGAACAGCCGGCGACGATCGTCGGCACAGACATCTACGCCGACGTTGCCGTGTTGAAGACGGAAGGGAAGGTGCCGGCGGTGGCTGCGCTGGGCAACTCCGATGCGCTCGATCCGGGCGAATCGGTCATCGCCATCGGTTCGCCGCTGGGAAACTTCAAGAACACCGTCACGGTGGGCGTGGTCAGCGCGACGGGACGTTCGATAGACACGGGCAACGGCTATCAGATCGAAGACCTGATTCAAACTGACGCCGCCATCAATCACGGCAATTCGGGTGGTCCGCTGGTGAACCTGGCGGGGGAAGTCGTCGGCATCAACACGCTGGTCGTCCGCAATACTGCCAGTGGCGACGTGGCAGAGGGCTTGGGCTTTGCCATCCCGATCAACACGGCGGCGGCGATTGCCCAGCAAATCATCCAAAAGGGATACTTTGCCCGCCCCTATCTGGGCATCCGTTTTCAACCCGTCAATCCCTCCATTGCGGCGCGCTATAACCTGCCTGCGAAGTGGGGCGTGTATGTGATGGAAGTGGTGGAGGGCAGCCCCGCCAGCAAGGCAGGATTACAACAGGGCGACATCATCACCAAAGTTGGCGATGTGGCGATTGACGAGAACCATTCGTACGTCAACACCTTGTTCACCCACCACCCCGGCGAACAGGTCACTCTGACGGTGGTACGGGACGGGAAGGAAATGCAGGTGCAGGTCACGCTGGGAGAGGCGAAGCACAAGTGAGAGACAGGTACAGAGGTAAACAGGTACACAAGTAAACAGATAAAAGTAAACACGGAAACAGGAGCGCAAGATGGACCTGTTTCCGTGTTTCTATTTCTGGTTCGAAAGCGCTACTCCCTGAAAACCCTCACTTGCATCCAAAATCGTTTGAATCGCCCTACCTTGAAGCCGCTGTCTTTTGCGGAATCTTGGTTGCCTTCAGGATGAGGCGCAAGGCTTCGTTGACGGCTTCATCGCTCGGGAAAGCCTTTGCAATCTCCGGCTCCAACACAACCACATTGCTTCCGATCCTGCGTTTGGGGTCGAAGCGTCCACGCGGCAGAACGGTCATTTTCGAAAGGTCATATTCCTTTCGCAGTTCGTAATCATCCTGCTTCTTCGTAGAATTTTTCTTCATTTTTCGTCGCCTTTCTGGCGCTGATAATGCGGATGCGATTGTTTCGGTCGGTGTGCGCCACCAATAAAAGCCTGTTTTTGTTCAAGATACCGACGGTAATATAGCGTTCTTCATCGTCGGAATGTTCGTCATCCAGCAGAGTAATGAACAGGGGGTCATCGAAAACCGAGCTCGCTTCTTCGAAACTGACTTCATGTTTCTGAAGGTTTCTTTGCGCTTTGTCAGGGTCCCACTCGAAATCGGGTTTCATGATGACACCTGCCGTAATTATAACAAGTCTCTACTCCCTGAAAATCCTCACATGCCTCCTCGGCTCTTTGCCATACGAGTGACTGACCAGTTCCGCCTGGCGCGCCATCTCATGCTGGAGGCGGCGGACAATCGAAGGACCCGGCGGCAGGTCCACCCAGCGCTCGCCGTTGAGGACAGCGGCAATCGCCTTTTGCGTTTCGCTGCGGATGTCATCCAGGTTATCGCGCAGGGGGACGGCGTTCAGGTTATACAAGTCGCCGAGGAACTGCTCCACCTGTGCCACGGTGTTGGCGCGCAGCACATAGATCGGCAAGCCGCGCTGCTCGGCTTCGATCACGGTCTGTTGGCGGTTGCGGTAATACGTCCGCAATGTCACCAGCGCGTCGGCTTCATCCACGTCGCGCACGATGATGGCAGGCACACCCAGACGCTTGGCAGCTTGCTGTAAACGGTTGCGTGCCACGCCATACGGATAGACCTTCACAGGCTGAAGCGCGGCGCCCACCGAAGAGGGGATCGCTTTGGGTGTGGTAAAAGGCTCCTCGGAAGCCGAAGCAGGCGTCCGTCCGCGGCGAGGCGTTTTTGTCTCCTTCGCATCCACCCGGGACGATGAAACGGCTTCCGCTTTCTCGATCCTGATCTTCCCCTCTTCATCGCGCGTGCGAATTTCGGGCGGGATGGGGTAGCCGCGCAGGAGCGCATCCACCGACGCCATGATGTCGTGATGAATCGCAAAGCGGTCGCGGTTTTGAATTTCGATGAGCACGTCGAAGGTGGGCGGGGCGCGTCGTTCGAGGACCGTTTTCTGGGTGCCGCGCCGGCGCGCTTCCTCGTCCGAGAGTGTGACCGCTTCGATGCCTCCGACGAGGTCGCTGAGCGTGGGGTTGAGGAGCAGGTTTTCGAGGGTCTGACCATGCGCCGTGCCGATGAGTTGCACGCCGCGTTCGGCAATGGTGCGCGCGGCGAGGGCTTCGAGTTCGCGCCCGATCTCGTCAATGACGATGACTTCGGGGTTGTGATTCTCGACGGCTTCGATCATCACTTCGTGCTGGAGCATCGGCTCGCGCACTTGCATGCGGCGCGCCTTGCCCACGGCGGGATGAGGCACGTCGCCGTCGCCGCCGATTTCGTTGGAGGTATCCACGATGACGACGCGTTTCTTTTCGGCGAGGATGCGGGCGGCTTCGCGCAGGAGGGTGGTCTTGCCCACGCCGGGACGACCGAGGATGAGCACCGACTTGCCCGATTCGATGATGTCCTGAATGATGTCCACGGTGCCGTAAACGGCACGCCCGACGCGCAAGGTCAAGCCGACGATGTGTCCGCGCCGGTTGCGAATGGCGGAGATGCGGTGCAGGGTGCGCTCGATGCCGGCGCGGTTGTCGGCGTCGAATTCGCCCGTGCGTTCGTCCACGTAGTCAATTTCTTCGCGGGTAATTTCGGTGTCGCGCAGGTTGACTTCGCCGTCCACAAAGCGGACGGTGGGGATGCGCCCCAAATCCAAAATAATCTCGAGCAGGTTCTCACTGTTGTTTGCCTTTTCCACCGCGCGGCGGATGTCGAGAGGCAGAACGTCGAGGAGAGCATCGAGGTCGTCGGTAATTTTGAGTTGTTGAGTCATAGGATCGGTAATTGGTAATCGGGTAAGTGGGGAGGGGATTCGAGTACTTGCGCCGCGTGATCCCATATCGGCGGCTTACGGAGGTTAGATGAGGTTGAACATGGAAAAGTTCCTGCCTTTTCGAGTGTCAGGTTCGAGGTTCCAAATCTATTATACGGGAAACAGGCTGTCCCCGCATTGGAAAGCGGTTGTAGAAATTTTCCGCCCATTCATCCTTCGAATTGTGTTTTACCGCCACTCCCTCAACTCATCTTCCAGCGACTCGATGATTTTGACGTACTTGTCGGCATCCCCTTTCATGCTGTTTTCGAAGGCAATGGTGTTCAGCCCTTCCGAGATGCGGTGTTCATCCTCGGGCGAGATGTTCTGTTCCAACAGGGGGAAGATCAGGTTCCGCAGGCGTTCGAGGTGCTGGCGCATGGTGGAAGTGTACTCGCTTGCCGCCCAGCCCACCTCCACGCGCGCATCTTCGTCGCCCGCCTGCCATCCTTTCGCCGCGTTGAGCATGTGTTCGCCCGATTCGCGGCTTTTTTTCTGCGCCGCCAGCATTGCGCCTACGGGACCATCGTCAGGCGGAAATCCGTTGTCCACCAGGGCGCGGATGAGCAGCGCCTCTTTTTTGAAGAAATTCTCCTCCACAAACTCGCGGATGAAGGTATGCGCAAAGATGAAAAAGCCCGGACGCGCCTTCTTGCTGCCCGAAAGGATTGCCGCACCGCCGCCCAGCGCATCCAAAAAACGCAGGATGACCTCCTGGTCAGAACGAAAGGACTTTTCAAAACGCATGACTCCGCTCCTCTTTTTAGCGGCTCTCTGCGCGGACCCGGTTGCGGAGTTCGCCCAACCCCTCGATCTCCACCGACACCTCGTCGCCATCTTTCAGAATGCCCACGCCGGAGGGTGTGCCGGTAAAGATCAGGTCGCCCGGCTCGAGAGTCATGACCGAGGAAATATAGGCAATCAACACGCCAACGTTGAAGACCATGTCGCGGGTGGACGCCATCTGCCGCATCTGCCCATTGACGCGCACGGTGAGGACGGCGTCGGCGGGGTCGAAGTCGGTGTCAATCCACGGACCGAACGGGCAGAAGGTGTCGAAGCCCTTGGCGCGCGTCCACTGGTCGTCAATTTTCTGCAAGTCGCGGGCGGTTACGTCGTTGCCAATCGTATAACCGAGAATGTACTTTTTGGCGTTTTCTGCGGTGATGTACCGTCCGCGCTTGCCGATGACCGCCACCAGTTCGCCTTCATGCTCCACCTGGCTGGATTGAGGCGGAAGGATAATCGTATCGTTGGGATTGATAATGGAAGAAGGCGGTTTCAGGAAAATGAGCGGCACTTTTGGCACTTCGTTGCCTAGTTCTTTGGCATGTTCCACATAGTTGCGTCCCACGCAGATGATTTTGGTCGGTTCGCAGGGAGCCAGCAGGTTGACGTCCGTGAGAGGCGTTTCGGCTTCCTTGCGGCGGTAACGTCCGAAAAGGTTGCCGCCGATCTCCCCGACTTTGTCGCCCAACAGCCAGCCGTATTTGGGCTTGGCTCTGCCTTCCTTCAATTCATATCGAACGATGCGCATGGTTTCCTCCGATACTCCAAGTGTAACATGATGTATAATACCAGGCACGGGCGCTTAGCTCAGTTGGTTAGAGCGTCTCTCTTACACAGAGAAGGTCAGGGGTTCGAGTCCCTTAGCGCCCACAAAAGTCCCTGCAGAGGGATTTTTTCTTTCCTAGAGCCTCATCGAGGGATGATAAAGGTCAGGGGTCCCCTATGGGGATGTTATTCGAGTCCCTTTGCGAAGCACCCTTTAGGGTAGCGCCCACAAAAGTCCCCGCAGAGGGATTTTTTTCTTTCCCAGAAACCCCATCCGAGGGAACGCCGCGGGTAGCGCAGACGTTCTCTAACATCCGCTAAAAGGCTTTCTTACCCATTAATCTATGCCTATCGTTGCAAATCTTGAACAAATTCGTGCAGATTAGCGAGGATCGGTGGAATACAACTGTTCGAAGTAGCGAGAGAGCAGCATTTGTCACCTTTATCCTTTCAAAAAGGTCAGTTTCGTTGTAAATTTCTCTCATTCCAGGGCGGATTGTGATATGTTTCCAATCGCATCTCGTATAATGTAACAACCCAATGACTCCCCCGTCAGGATAATAGGCTTCGCGTGAGTATCCGTTTCAAAGTCATCCTACCCTACCTGCTTTTGACGCTCCTGATTGCAGTGACAGGCGCTTTTGTGGTAACACGTCTGGTAACCAGCTCGCTGGAAGAGCGCTTGTCCAATCAACTTTTGGAGGCAGGACGGGTTGTCTCTGACGAGATGGTCCGACAGGAAATCCGTCAGTTCAACGATGCACGCTTCGTCGCATACACGGACGGGGTGGGCGAAGCGCTCAAGAACAGGGACGCGGAAAAGGTCGTGGATTTGGCGAAGCCTGCCGCAGGAGGCTTGAGCGTCGAAAATGTGATGTTGTTCGACGCCGAGGGAGGCGAAATCCTGCATACGCTCAAACAAGCCGACGGCACTATTCAGGACGTTACTCAGGCGGGACGCCCCGCTGCTCTGCCCATCGTAAACGAACTGCTCCTCGAAAACAACCCCAACAGCCTGCCCCGCCGCATGTTGATGCAAGACCCCGTGGACGGGCGCTATTATTACTTCACCGCCATTGTCGTGCCGTTGGAAAATGAGATCGCCGGCGTGGTGGTGACTGGCACTTCTCTGAATACGCTCCTCCCCTCCCTGAAAGCGATTGCTTTTGCCGATGTCATCCTATACGACAGCAACGGACAGGCGCTCGCCTCCACATTCGGAAAAAGCACCACCGACCCGCTCTTTCTGCGCACCGTCTCCATCCCCAAGGATTTTTACGACAGGGTCATCGTGCAGGATGAAATCGTCGAGGGTGAAAACTTCGAAGTAGATGGACGCTTCTATCGCAGCGGCTTCAGCCCTCTGCAAATTGGCAGCAACCGCCTCGCAGTATTTGCCGTCGTCCTGCCCATGCAATTTCTGGTCGAATCGAGTTCCACCAGCCGCAATCAGTATGTCCTCATGTATTCTATTGCGATGGTCGCCGTCATCCTCATCGGCTACCTGATTGCACGCATGATCATCGTCCCGCTTTCATCGCTGGTGCGCACCTCGCTCGCCATTGCCAACGGCGACCTGACCCGCCGTACCGGCGTCAGAACCAACGACGAGATTGGCGTGCTTGCCAGCACATTCGACGTGATGACCGAAAATCTGGAACAGCGCACCATCGAACTCCAAAAGACCAACCAAGTTCTAGAGCAGATGGACCGCACCAAAATCCGCTTCATCCAAGTCTCCGCGCATGAACTGCGTACCCCGCTCACCCTCGTGCAGGGATACGCGCAGATGATTCAAATGAAAGCCAAAGACAACAAAGACCTGGAAAAATACGCCAAAGGTATCGTTGCCGGCGCCGAACGCATGACAGACATCGTGGACAACCTGCTCGATGTCTCGCGCATCAACAGCAACCTGCTCGAAATACATCCCGTCGAAGTGGAGTTGAAAACCCTCATCCAACGGGCGGAAAAAACATTTCAGGCTTCCTTTGTCGAACGACATCTTACTTTCACCACCGCAGGGCTGGACGACCTCCCCCCCATCCAAGCCGACACGGAACTGCTCTACAAGGTCTTCTACCACGTCATCGGCAACGCTATCAAATACACGCCCGACGGCGGCTCCATCACCGTCAGCGGATGCATCGTCCGCGAAACCGGGCGTCCTCCCGAAATCGAAGTAAAAATCCAGGATACCGGCATCGGCATAGACCCGCAATATCACGAACTCGTCTTCGAAAAGTTCTACCAGACCGGCGACGTGCTCCTGCATTCCTCCGGCAAGACCAAATTCAAAGGCGGCGGTCCCGGTTTGGGGCTTGCCATTGCCCGCGGCATCCTCGATGCCCATCACGGGCACATCTGGCTCACCAGCCCCGGCTACGACGAAACCAAACTGCCGGGCACCACCGTCTTCATCCGCCTGCCGCTGGATGGGACCCAATGAAATGAACATCCGCCAAATCCACTCCGAACGCGAGCGACGGGACTGGGTGATCGTCCTGGTCATCCTTCTGATTGGATTCCTGTGCATGGGGCTCGCCGGAGAACGCGCCATCCGCATCTCCCCTTTCTGGAAACTGAACACCAACATGAGGTCGAACCTCGACCCCGACAGCGCCTTCCTCACCAGCCGCCCCGTCGGCTACTACGAACCCCTCGACCCATCCATCCTCACCCCGCCGGTCTGGCTGGACATCTTCCTCACCCCCGGCGCACAAGCCCCCACACGCCCGCCTTCGCAACCTTCAGACACTCCACCCCCCACCCTCACAGCGACACTTCCCCCCACCGCCACAAGCACCCGCGTCCTGCCATCTTCCACCGCCACCAACACAGCGGCATTTTTCCCAACCTACACGCGGGCGCCTTCCACTGCTACGCCCATTCCTCCTACGTTCACCCGCACGCCGACCCCCACCGTACCTCCCACACCCATCGCGGTTGACCTGAGCCTCACCAAGACCGACGGCTCAGCGACCTACACCCCTGGCGCGACCGTCACCTACACCATCATCGTCATCAATAACGGACCCAACAACGTGAGCGGCGCGACCGTCACCGATACCTTCCCCGCCATCATCACCAGCGCCTCATGGACCTGCGCCTCGACCGGCGCCGCAACCTGCACTCCCACTGGAAGCGGAAACCTCGCCGACACCGTCAACATCCCCGTCGGCGGCACGCTGACCTACACCGTCACCGCTAACACCAACCCCGCCGCTCTCACCGACTTGGTCAACACCGCCTCCGTCTCCGCCCCGCCCGGCTACACCGAAACCAACCCTGCCAACAACTCCGCCACCGATACAGATGCTCCCCTGTTTTCCGCCGACCTGCAAATTACAAAAACGGACAACGCCACGGACTATACCGGCGGCGCGGTAAAGACCTATACCATCGTAGTCGCCAATGCCGGTCCATCCAGCGTCGCCGGCGCAACCGTAACCGACATCTTCTCGACCAACCCCAACATCGCCAGCGCCGGTTGGACCTGCGCCGGCACAGGCGGCGGAACTTGCACAGCCGCCGGAAACAGCGACATCAATGACACCGTCAGCCTGCCGGCAGGCGCATCGGTCACTTACACCGTCACTGCCAACATCGCCGCCGGTCCATCGGGCAGCCTCGTCAACACCGCATCGGTCACTGCCCCATCGGGCGTCAATGACCCTGCGCCCGGCAACAACGCCGCCACCGACACCGACACCCTGATTACTTCCGCTCCTCTCCCACCCAACATGGGCTCGCGGGATAACGTTTTCTATACTCTTCCATCCGGCAGTACATTAACGTTGAGCATCAACCTCACGGCAAATGGTGATTCCGCTCCGGATTTGGTCTTTTACGAATACTCCGTCGCCGCCATCCCGCCCGATTTCTTCGACGGCATCCTGCTCGACTGGATCGTCATCGAAATCAGTGACGGAAATAACTGGTACCGCGTCTTCTACTGGGGCGACGGAATCAGAGACACTAACACCAACGCAGACTATACCCTCCTCACTCTTCCGCCTGCATCGCCAGACCCCGAAGAAGACCAGCGTCGAATCGTCAGCAGCGACCTCTACAATGGAACAGGCGTGGCAATTGACATTGACAGCATCGTTCCGCCGGGCGTCTACACCTTCATCCGCTTCTACGCCCCCACCGGCGATGTGGATGGACAGGCGGAAATTGACGCTTTCGAAATTCTTCCTTGAACAAATTCTTTTTAACTGATGCTACGCACCGTCCCGAAGGTTGGTGTGTAAGTCAAGCCTGAATTACGAGAACCTTCGGGACGTTTTGCGTAAGGGGAGTTTTTAAATTGAACAGGTGAGGCGGAGGAGACGCCTCACCTGTTTTGCTTCACCTGCCGGCGCTTCTATTGACCGCTCGAAGCGGGGGGCTGCACCATCGGGCAATCGCCCAAGCCTTTGCCGAATCCCAATCCGCGCATGCCAAAGCCGCGTCCCAAGCCCAAACCGTCACCGCCGCCAATAAAGCCCTTGTCGAGACCTTCGAGCAGCCAGTCGGCTTTTTCCTGGGTCATCGTGCCGTCCTTGACCGCCTGGGAGATGGCATCGCGCATCTCGGCGGCGCGCACAGCCTGCAGGGCGGCTTGAACGTCCTCGATGGCGACGCCTTTCTCATCGGCGAGGTCCAGAAGCGTTTTTCCCGATTGCAAAGCAGACGAAACCTCATCGGGCGTCATGCCAAGCACGTTGGCAACCGCTTCCAATTCCGCATCGCTAAGACGGAAACCGTGCCAGCCGGGTCCGCGCCCGCGCTGGAGCATGTCTGCCGGTTCCTGTGCATACACGGAGGCGGCGCCCACAACACCGACCACCAGTAAGGCGGCAAGCAAACCGCCAATCACAATCAGCATTTTGTTTTTCATCGTTTCTCTCCTTGCTTGTAAACTGGCTGGACCGCGTCCAACCTGCTTCTATCGTAACGCAGCGGTGTTATGAAGTTGTGATACAAGTATGTGAAAGTTGTGGAGCTGTCCGTGTCATTTCTCACTTGACCCTTCCTGTGTCCCGTCCTACAATTCCGATTAGTCCGATAGCCTGATAGCCGTCTAGCCTGAAAGTTGGTTCTCAACCTTCGCTTCCGACTATAAAAAACATGAGACATGAGACTATGAGGATCAGGGCTATGAGACTCCAGACCATAAGACTATAAGACCCTTTGACCAGGAGAATAACATGTCCGATTATTTGTTCCGCGGCAAACTTGCCGACCTCGACCCCGACGTTTTCGATCTGACTCAACTGGAGGCGGAGAGGCAAGCCCGCAAGTTGATTCTCATCCCCAGCGAATCCACTGCGCCGCTGGCGGTGCGCGAGGCGCTGGCTTCCGCTTTTCAGAACATTTACGCCGAAGGCTACCCCGACGAAGAGACGCGCTGGATGTCCGAAGAAGAAATTTTGGACTACCCAGCGCGTTTGGCTCATTACCGCCGCAACGGCGACCCGCGCTACTACAAGGGCGTGGAATACGCCGACATCGTCGAATCGCTGGCGCGGCGGCGCGCGGCGGAGGTCTTCGCCGCCAACGGCTTTACGGCGGATGACATCTATGTGAATGTGCAAGCCCTCTCCGGCGCGCCCGCCAATAATGCCGTCTATCAGGCGTTGATTCCGCTCGGCGAGACCGTCATGGGACTCAACCTGCTGCACGGCGGACACCTTTCGCATGGCTCGTCGGTCAACCGCAGCGGGAAGTGGTTCAAGGCGGTGCATTACACCGTGGACGCGAACGAACGCCTCGATTACGACGCCATCCGCGCGCTGGCGTTGGAACATAAGCCCAAACTCATCATCGCGGGCTACTCGTCGTATTCGTGGGTTCCCGATTGGAAGAAGTTCCGCGAGATCGCGGACGAGGTTGGCGCGTACTTTTTGGCGGACATCTCGCACATCGGTGGGTTGGTGGCGGCGGGAGTCGTCCCCTCGCCGATTGGCTACGCCCATGTGGTCATGTCCACCACGCACAAGAGCCTCGACGGTCCGCGCGGCGCGGTGCTGTTGACCACCTATCCCGACATTGCCAAGAAGATTGACAAAGCCGTCTTCCCCGGCGAGCAGGGCGGACCGCACGTCAACGTGTTCGCGGCGCTGGCATTGACCTTCAAACTGGCGCAGACCGCCCAGTTCAAGAAATTGCAGGCGCAGACCATCAAGAACGCGCAGGCGATGGCGGACCAATTCCAGAAGCGCGGACTGCGCGTCCCGTTTGGAGGGACGGATTGCCACATGCTGAATGTGGACTGCACGACGGTCAAAGGCGAAGACGGCACATCCCTGAGCGGCGACCAAGCGGCTCGCATTCTGGACCTCGTGGGCGTGGTCGTCAACCGCAACACAATTCCCGGCGATAAGAACTCCGCCGACCCAAGCGGCATCCGCCTCGGCACGCCGTGGATCACCCAGCGCGGCTTCGACGAGAAGAAGTCCCGTCAACTGGCGGACATCATCGCCGACGTATTGCTTGCCTGCGCGCCGCATTCGGTGGATACGCCGCGGCATGGACGGGTGCGGCGGGCAAAATTGGATTTCAAGGTATTGAACGATGCGCGGTTGAAGGTGCGAAAGTTGGCGGAGAGCGCGGGAATTGATTACGAGTATAAGCCGCATGGGTATCCGCATTTCTATTACATTGATGATGAAAGAGGAAAGAAGAAAGAAGCGCGCGCGGTGTTCGAGTTGCAAGGCAAGCGCGTGCGCCAGGTTCTCGATTACGCGGTCTCCAGCGATCTCTCCGCGTTGAAGACGGGAATGTCGCAGGCAACCTCCATCACCACGCCGAAAGGCGGCACGGTCAAAGGCACGCTGGCGAAGGTGGATGATTTCACCTATCAGTTGCAGGTCCCTGCGGCGAAGGCGGGCGTGGTCGGCACGTGGCTGCGCGACCTTTCGGATGGGTATGTGTCGTTCCGACTCGACGGCGAGAAAGATTACGACGCGAAGCGGATGCCTGGTCCCTTCGTGGTGATGGACAGCAAGAAGAAACTCAAAGACGCGGCGGGGAAACCTGTCAGCGAGGACAAACCCTGGTTTATCGGCGACCAGGTAAAGGTCCAGAAAGAAGCGCTGCCGCCCTTTGAGTGGGTGGAGGTCGAGGGGGAACTCAAAAAGACTCGCTTGAATCAAGTCCATCGCGACCTCGGCGGCAGGATGGTCCCGTTTGCAGGCTGGGAAATGCCCGTCGTGTACACGTCCATTTACGAGGAGCATCTCGCCACACGTCAGGCGGCGGGACTCTTCGACGTGAGTCACATGGGCGTGTATGAAGTGAAGGGACCCGACGCGGCGTCGTTCCTCGATGCGATTTGCGCCAACGACTGCGGCGGGTTGGAGCCGGGCGAGAGCCTCTACAGCCAATTCCTGACCCCCGACGCGGATGTGATTGACGACACGCTGGTGTACCGCCGCGCCTGGGATAAGTATCTGGTGGTGGTGAACGCCTCGAACGATGACAAGGATCGCACGTGGTTCGAGGCGGTGCGCGACGGCAAGGTGAAGATTGACAACGCCAAGCCGTGGGCGCGGACGTATGGCTACGAAGCCGAGATCCGCAACCTGCGTGACCCGAAGGCGGGCGCGGACATGCGGATTGACATCGCCCTGCAAGGACCGAAGAGCCGCGACGTGTTGGTGGCGATGGGGATGGATGATGCCACGAAGGCGCGCGTGATGAAGTTGAAGCGCACGGAATTGTGCGACGCGGTGGTCGGCGGCTTTGACCTGATCGTCTCGCGCACGGGCTACACAGGCGAGAAGATGGCGTTTGAGTTGTTCGTCCATCCCGACCGCGCGGTGGAGTTCTGGAACAAGATTTTGGAAGTCGGCGCAGCGTTTGGCGTGAAGCCCATCGGCTTGGGCGCGCGCGACTCACTGCGCACGGAGGCGGGACTGCCGCTCTACGGTCACGAGATGGGACTCGGCTCTGGAAAATTTGGCGAGCGCGATCTCGGCGTGGCGGAAGGCGGCTTCGGTTCGTACGTCAAGCCGTACAAGCCGTGGTTCATCGGACGCGACGCCTATGTGGCGCGCGAGAAGGTACGCAAGGGCGTGGTCGTCCGCTTTACCTTCGACGAACAGCGCACCCGCATGGCGCACAACGGCGATCCCGTGGTCAACGCCAACGGCGAGCGCATCGGCTGGGTGACCTCCTGCGCGATTGACGGGGCGCGCTTCATCACCGGTCAGGCGTATGTGGATCTGGCGTACGCCAAGGAAGGCACGCCGATCTTCATCCATCAGGGCGGGGTGATGGACCGTCCGCCCGCGGCGGCGAAGGTGGTGTCGAGGTTCGCGAAGTTGTAGGTTGGTTAATTGGGGATTGGTAATTTGGGACAGCCTGCCCGCAAGAGGGGAGGCTGTCTTTATTTGGGGTAAAAAGAGGCTGTATAATTGCTCCAAGATGGTTGCTGTAAACGTCCCGACGATTGACAAGCGCGAACGCATTCCGCAAGATGCAATTGATGATGTCGTGCGGCAGATTGTGGAAAAATTCAAGCCGCAGAAAATCATCCTGTTTGGGTCGTATGCGCGCGGGAATCCGCGCCCCGAAAGCGACGTGGACCTGCTGGTTGTGATGGACACACCGCTCAGAGAAGTGCAGCAGGCGATTCAAATTTGCCAGCAAATTGAGTATCGTTTCGGTTTGGATTTGATCGTCCATACGCCGAACTATCTGGCGGAACGCGTGAAAATGGGCGATTGGTTTTTGCGGGATGTGCTGAAAGAGGGAAAGGTGTTGTATGAATCCGGCGACCGCTGAGTGGGTGTCGAAGGCGGAAGGCGACTTCCTGACGGCGGGACGTGAATTGCGGGCGCGCAGGTCTCCGAACTATGATGCGGTCTGTTTTCATGCCCAGCAATGCGCCGAGAAGTATCTCAAAGCCGTGCTGCAAGAGAACGGGAAACATATTCCCAAAATCCATAACCTGATTGAATTGATGCTGCTTTGTGAAGAGATTGACGGCAGTTTCGAAATGCTGCGTGCTGATCTGGTGGTAATGGAGCGTTTCTCTGTGAGGGTGCGCTATCCGGGGAAGTTTGCAGAGAAAGACGAGGCGCAGTCCGCTTACGCCGCGGCGGGGACAGTACGAGAGTTTGTCAGGCAGAAATTGGGGGTGAGGTGAACGCGGCGGGAATGGCGGTGAACCGGTTCGCGAAGTGGTAAGTGGTAATTGGTAAATGGGACAGCCTGAGGGGGGGCAGGCTGTCTCAAATTAGAGGGACTAGGCGATGAATTTTGAGAGTTTGATTTCAAAAAAGAACTTGATGCTGGCATGGCGGCGCATAATTTCTTCAAGTGACGCGCGTTATAAGGCGTTCTTTCGTCATATTCTTGAAGCATACGAATTAAGTTTCAATAAAAATATCGAAGATTTGCGAACCAGATTGAAAAATGGAGAATACATCGCCCAAGTTCCTGTACGCTTTTATGTTCCCAAGCCCTCGGGTCTACAAAGACCAATTACTCTTTTGTCAATTGAAGATCAGATTGTTTTGCAGGCACTTACCAATCTGTTTGCAGAGAAGGTCAGAGCAAAAAGAAACAAACTAGCTGGAAAATATGTCTACAGCAACAAACTCGGTAAAAAAGATTCCCCGTTCTTTTTAGAAAAATGGCAACTTGGTTTCTCGCAACTCAAAAGAAACTTAAAGTCGAAATTCAAAGATGGCTATGTCTGGATTGCCACCTTTGACATTTCTGCTTTTTACGACACAATACCACACGAATTACTGCTGAGAGTTCTGACAACATCGTCAAACGGGGATTTGTATAGCAACGCAAAAACATGGCTGAAAATTTGGAGTTCTGATAAACAAAGCGACCAACATGGTCATGGAATCCCTCAAGGTCCCATGGCTTCTGATTTTTTGGCGGAGTGTATTCTTCTTGCTATTGATGAGAAAATGTCGGAGCGGTATTTGTATTTTCGATATGTTGACGACATTCGGATACTCGGAAAGACCGAACTGGAAGTACGTCAAGCATTGGTTTATTTGGATATTCTCTGCAAAAGCAGGGGACTTATTCCAAATTCAGATAAAACAAAAATCAAAAAGGTTTCTTCTGCCGCAGAATTGGTTGAAGATATTCCTGATGTGGCAGGATATTTTGATGATTGGGAGGAAACCAGCCTGACAAAAAAGGCAGCTGAAAAGAGGATTCTTGATGCTGTAGACACAAACGGAAAAGTAAAGGTAAAGGACAAAACCCTTTTTAGATACATCTTATTTCGAGCACCACAATCGGATGAAATTTTGAAAATAGTTTTGAAGGCTTGGGAGCATTATCCAGAACACACGGATGCCTATGTAGCATTTCTGGAAAACTATCAGAGAAGCGATGGCACCGCAGCTTTGGCAATTCGACTTCTTGAGTCGAATTATCCATACGATTATGTTCAAGGTGAATTATGGAAACTTATCGCGCGAATGGGGAGAAAGACTGAATTAAATAGACTGACGCAATTGGCTATTGATACCGTAAGAAATTCAAGCAGCGGACATTGTAGTGACCCCAAAAAACTGGACAGAAAAGTGGCGATGGCTATCAAGTTAATG
>DYID01000045.1 GCA_020723805.1 Anaerolinea sp.
AACCATTGTTAGAATAATTTGTAAAGGTGCAATATCTCGCGTTTTCAGGCGACATCAATGTCGCGGCACGGATGAACTGGGTAACTTTAAATGTTAACTCACTTGATCTTTTTATGTGCCCGTCCGCCCACGCGGAAGTATTCCACGCGTCCCTGTTCGTCGCGGAGGATGTCGGCGAGCGCTCCTTTGTAAGGCTCATCCAAGCCGATGAGTTTGTCCTTGTCGTAGAACCGAAAACGCATCGGCGGCAGGGCGGGACCGGGCGGGGTATCGGGGGTGGGGAAGCCGCCGAGCGGAATGTGGTGATACATCAGGTATTTGCCTTTGACTTTGATGTCGAAACATTCCGTGCCTATTCTATAACGCCCCACGAGTTCTTTCAGTTCCGCCAATGGTACTTCTATCGGTTCGGGCGCTTGGAGTTCGACGTTGAAGTATGTTTCGAGAACGAGACCATACAACTCCGCCGTGATGATGCTGCCGTCGTCGCTGTTGGTGAGGATGGCGCAGACGAAATCCTTTTCGGGGATGAAGAAGAAGTATGCCTGCTGACCGTTCGTCGCGCCGCCGTGGGCATAGACCTTGAGCCCGCCCGCCTCGCGGATGAACCAGGTGATGCCCATCATCCCGCGCGGACCGGCATCCGCTTGAGGGATGCGCATTGCCCGCAGACTTTTTCCGCTGATGACGTTTTTCTTGCCATTACTCATGTGGAAGCGACCATACTTGAGCAGGTCCTTGACGGTGCTGACGACTCCACCTACGCCGTTGCCTGCTCTGCCAATCGCCCACGGGCGCGCCACCTGAACCTTGCCCTTCACCTTCTGGTGACCGACGACGAAACGGTGCGTGAACAGGATGTCGCTGGGGTAGAAGAAGGTCATGTTCAAACCGAGCGGGTCGAAGAGCATTTCCTGCGCGG
The DNA here is from genome assembly GCA_020723805.1 of Anaerolinea sp. Classification (GTDB taxonomy): domain Bacteria; phylum Chloroflexota; class Anaerolineae; order Anaerolineales; family Villigracilaceae; genus Defluviilinea. The sequence continues at coordinate 923 of DYID01000045.1, forward strand.
CTTGTTCGTAGGATTTCTGCGTCACGATTTCGATGATCCGCGCGGCGACGTTGAAGCCGGTGTTGTTGTACGACCAGATTTTCCCCAACGGCTGGACTTGCGGCAGTTTGGCAATGTCCTTGACCATCTTGTCGAGGGCGTCGTCGCCGTTGCCGAAGTCGTTGAAGTAATCGCCGACCCAACCGCCCGTGTGTGTGAGCAGGTGCCTCACGGTGACCCTTTGCGCCACCTCTTCATCCTGCAATTGAAAATCCTCGATGTACTTGCGGACGGGGGCGTCGAGGTCAACCTTGCCGCGTTCGACGAGCATCATGAGCAGTGTGCCGGTGAACGTCTTGCTGATGGAGCCGGTCTGGAAGAGCGTATCGGGCGTGACCGGGAGCGGATGTTCGACGCTGGTGATTCCGAAGCCGTCGGTGAATTCCCTGCCTTTATGGTAGATGCCAATGGCGACGCCAGGCACTTCCAGCCGTTTCATTTCGGAAACGATTTTTTTGGCGACCTTTCTGAACTTGGAATCAGTGATATGCGATGTGGAGAGATTCATGGTGACTTCCTTCGACGGATGAGGTTTTTGAGGAGATGATTGCATTATAAACAGACTTCGGAAGTCTGCCAGACTTCCGAAGTCTTATTTCCTCATTCTCCGCTTCCTTCCAGCCATGTGGACTGGTATTCCGGCTTTTCGTATTCGAGCGCGTCCTTGGTAAGATGCAGGGGATAAAAGGTATCTACCATCACCGCCAGCTCCTGTGTTTCCTTCTTGCCGATGCTGGCTTCCGTCATGCCGGGCTGGGGTCCGTGCGGCAGACCGTAGGGATGCAGGGAAATGTCGCAGCGGTCAATGCCTTTGCGGCTCATGAAGTTGCCTTCGGCGTAATAGATGACCTCGTCCGAGTTGACGTTGGAATGGTTATAGGGCGCGGGGATGGCTTCGGGATGATAGTCGAACAGGCGCGGCACGAACGAGCAGACAACGAAGTTGTGCGCCTCGAAGGTCTGATGCACCGGCGGCGGCTGGTGGATGCGCCCGGTAATCGGCTCGAAATCTTCGATGTTGAAAATCCAGGGATAGAGATAACCGTCCCAGCCGACCACGTCGAAGGGATGGTAATCGAGGATGTGGCGCGTCAGGCGGTCACGCACTTTGATGCGCACCTCGAACTCGCCGCGCTCGGTGTGCGTTTCCAACTCTTCAGGGACTCTGATGTCGCGCTCGCAGTAGGGGGCGTGTTCGAGCAACTGCCCGAAGTGATTGCGATACCGCTTCGGCGGTTCGATTTGGGAGGGGTTCTCGATGACGAAGAAACGCGCTTCGCTTCCGTCAATGTGCATTTGCCAGGTCGTCCCAAACGGGATGACGATGTAATCGCCTTTGCGGAAGCGGAGATTGCCGAACTGCGATTTCAGCACACCGCTGCCCTCGTGCACCCACCAGGTCTCATAAGCCTGCGCGTTGCGGTAGAAGTAGTCCATGCTTTTGCTCACGCGCGCCACGCCGAGGATGACGTCCTTGTTGGCGAGCAGAGGAATCCGCGCCGAGACGGCATCGCCGCCCAGTGGGATGTCGGAGGTCCGAAAGGCGCGATGGCGGATGGGTCCGAAGTCCACCGTTTCGGGCAGGCGCGAGCCGAGGTCTTCGGCATGTTTGACGCGCGGCGGGATGAAGTGATGATAGAGGATGGATTGCAGGGACGAGAATCCCTCTAATCCCATCAATTCTTCGCGGTACAGTCCGCCGTTCGGCTTTCTAAACTGCGTGTGACGTTTGTGGGGGATTTGTCCGAGTTTGTGATAGAAGGGCATGGTCTCTCCGCTTATTTTCCAATGGGTGGTCGCGTAGGGCGAAGCCCGTATCGAAACCACCGCTGTTCAAGAAAACAATTGTTTGCAAGTTGCTTGTGGTCTCGATACGCTCGCAACGAACGCTCGCTACTCGACCACCAAATTCCTATCCGACAGTATTTCTTAAAACGCCAATTCGTTCCACTTCGAGTTCCACCACGTCGCCGTGATCCAGCCAGGGACCTTGAAACTTGGTCAGTTCGAGCAGGCATCCCGTCCCGACGGTGCCCGACCCGATGACATCGCCGGGATACAGCATCACCGATTCGGACGCGCGGGCGATGATTTCGCCGAACGACCAGTGCATATCCTTCCAGTTGCCTCTGGAGAATTCCTTCCCGTTGACGCGCGCGACCATTTCGAGGTCGTACACGCCCGGGCGTCCCGTGGCTTTATCGGCAAGCGCTTCACGCGTGACGATGACCGGTCCCAGCGCCGAGGCAAAGTCCTTGCCTTTGGCTGGACCCAGCCCCACCGCCATTTCCTTTCTCTGCACATCGCGGGCGGACCAGTCGTTGAAGATGGTGTAGCCGAAGATGTATTCCTCCGCATCCTCGGCTTTGATGTTCATGCCCGCTTTGCCGATGACCGCCGCGATTTCGAGTTCGTAGTCCATTGCGTTAGTGTAAGGCGGGTAGGGGATGATGTCTTCGTGACCGAAGATGGCGTTGGGGTTGGTGAAGTAGAAGACGGGGAACTCGTACCACTCTGCCGGCACGTCGCGCCCGCGATTGCGGTTGGCGGTTTTGACGTGCTGTTCGAAGGCGTAGCCGTCGCGCAGGGTGAAGGGCTTGAGCGGCGGGAGGAACTTTACCTCTTCGAGCGGCAGTGAATCCTGCGATGCTTTTTTGGCGGCTTCCGCTGCGCCCGCTTCCATGACGGCGTACATGTCGGCAAAGGGCAGGGTGTAGACTCGGTCTCCGTCTACAAGGGCAGGCTGGGAGGTGTGTCGAAGCGTGGAGATGGTGGCGAATTTCATAGTGTGAGTCAAAGGTCAAAAGTCGAAGGGCGCTACAGATTTCCGCGCCGTGCCTGTTCCAGTTCGATGGACTCGAACAACGCCTTGAAGTTGCCCTTGCCGAATCCCTTTGCGCCGTGCCGCTGGATGACCTCGATGAACATCGTCGGGCGGTCCTGGATGGGACGCGTGAAGATTTGCAGGAGGTAGCCTTCGTCGTCGCGGTCCACGAGGATGCCGAGGTCGTGTACGGCTTTCATGTCTTCCTCGATGGCGCCGACGCGGTCGGGGAGCATTTCGTAGTAGGTATCGGGCACGCGCAGGAATTCCACGCCGCGCTTGCGCAGTTCGCCGACGGTGTGGAGGATGTCGCCGGTGATGAGCGCGATATGCTGGACGCCGGGCGTGAGGTAGTAATCGAGGTACTCTTCGATCTGGCTCTTGCGTTTGCCTTCGGCGGGTTCGTTGATGGGGAACTTGACGCGCCCGTTGCCGTTCTGCATCACCTTGGACATGAGCGCGGAATATTCGGTGGAGATGTCCTTGTCGTCGAAGTGAAGCAATTGGCGGAAGCCCATCACCTGATGGTAGAAGTTGACCCAGTGGTTCATCTTGCCGAGCTGCACGTTGCCCACCATGTGGTCAATCGCCGCCAGCCCCGCGGACTCGGATTCGTACTGGATGGGTCGGTAGGTGGGAGCAAAGACGCCTTTGTAATCGCTGCGATCCACGAAGACGTGCAGGGTCTCACCGTAGGTGTAAATGGCAGACGTGCGGTAGACGCCGAAATCGTCCTTTTCCTCGCGCGGCGCCCAGGCAGATTTACCCCCGCGGTAGGTGGTTTCCTTCCAGGCTTTTTCCACGTCGTCCACGCCCAGGGCAATGACCTTGACCCCGTCGCCGTGAACCATGTGATGCGCGGCGAGCGGGCTGGAGGGGGAATAGGGCGCAGAAACGACAAACCGCGCCTGCCCCGATTCGAGAACATACGAAGCAAAGTCGCGGTTGCCGGTTTCCAGTCCCGAATAGGCAACGGGTTTGAAGCCGAACGCCTTCCACCAGTAATACATGGCGTGTTTGGCGTTGCCTACATAAAAGTGAACGTGGTCAACAGATTTGATTTGCAGGAAATCCGCCTCCTCCGTCATGGGGCGGGTTTCGGGTTGTGTGGTTACAGCCATCGAGCCTCCTTTGGTCTTGTCCTGAGCGTGGCGGCGAGACGCCACAGTCGAAGGATTGGTCTGAAAGGATTTTACGACAAAGGAAGTCCGATTGCAATGAATTAATTACGGCTTGGGATGCGCTGCGAAAAATTCCCAGATCAGCCGCGTGGCGGAGATGGATTGGGTCGGTTCGTCGCCGCCCAGCCAGGCGGGACCGTCCGCGCCGGGCCAGGCGTGTCCGCCGCCTTCGATTTTGTAGAGTTCCACGCTCGTGCCTGAAGCGCAGGGTGAGTAGGAGAGATGGGTAATCTCGCCGCTATGCTCGATGACGGCGCGGCTCGGGCAGTTGTCGCGGAGAATCCAGAATGCCAGCGTATCGCTTACAGAGACAGAACTGACGCCTGTGATGGATTTGGAACCGACGCCGCCGTCGTAAGGCAGGTGTTCGTCTGCCGTGCCGTGAAAATGGATGACCGAAACCGCTTCCGAGGGTTGGCATGTGGCGAGGTTTTGTGTGCCGGAGACGGGAGCGATTGCCGCGAACAGGTCTGCCGCTTCGCAGGCGAGACGATAGGACATGATTCCGCCGTTGGAGATTCCCGCCGCATAGATGCGTTTCGGGTCAATGTTGTATTGCAAGCGGAGTTCTGCAATCAGCGCGCGAATGAAACCGACATCGTCTATGCCATTTTCCTGTGCATAGCCGCAGCACGTACCGCCGTTCCAAGTCAATATCTTGTCGCCAAGCCGCCCTGTGCCGTTGGGATAGACGACGATGAAGCCCTGTTCGTCTGCCAGTTGGTCGAAGCCGCTGACGCGCCGCTGGTTTTCCGCGTCGCCTCCGCCGCCGTGAAGGGATAGCACGAGCGGCGCTGGTGTGTTTTCATCATAGGAGGCGGGAATGTGCAGGAGGTATGTCCGCTCGATGCCGTCGTAGGTTAGGGTACGCTTTGTGTCTGTGGAGGGTGGAGGTGCGCTGCGGGAACAGGCGAGCAGGCTCAAGGTCAGAACGAGAAGCGCAAGCGGAGCCCGCTTCATGGTTTGACTTTCACGATTCTTGCGCCCGTCATCTTTTGCAGGTCAGCGGTCTTCAACTCGAAGATGGCATTGGGCGTCCCCGCCGCCGCCCAGACGGTTTCGTATTGCAGGAAGTCCTCGTCCATGTAGGTTTCGATTTTTTGAAGATGCCCGAGAGGCGGCACGCCTCCGATGGCAAACCCGGTCACTGCGCGAACGAAATCGGCATCCGCCTTTCCGACAGGTTCGCCCGCATACTCGGTGATACGCTTCTCGTCCACGCGGTTTGCGCCGCTGGTCAACACGATGACCGGCTTGCCGGATTCTTTTCCCTTGAAAATCAACGATTTGACGATTTGACCGAGTTCACACCCGGCGCGTTCGGCGGCTTCCTGCGCGGTGCGCGTGGACTCGGCATGTTCGATGACGGTGTAACCGTAGCCGAGAGAGTGGAGGAGGTCTTGAATTTTTTGTGCGGAGGGGGAGAGGGGCATAGGCGGGGATGAAAGAAGAAAGATGAAAGTTGCGGCTATTATATCAAGTAGAATTGGGCTATGACCGACCAACAAAAACAAATCTACCAAACCGATGGCGACCGTTACGAAGCGTTGATTTCACGTGAAGATTATCAGGGCAACATCTTGAAGGCGCTGGAGGAGATTATCGTCCCCGACGGCTTGGATATCCTCGACCTCGGCGCAGGGACGGGGCGGCTTGCTGTGATGCTTGCGCCGCGCGCCAAGTCCATGCGGGCGTTCGATGTTTCGGAGGAGATGCTGAGGGTCTGCCGCCGGCGCCTCGAAGCCAGCGGTCTTGCAAACTGGAAAGTGGACATTGCCGACCACCGCCAATTGCCGGTTGACGATCACGCTGCCGACCTTGCCGTCTCCGGCTGGAGCGTGAGTTACCTCGCCGTGTGGAATCCCGCCTCGTGGCGGGCGGAGTTGGAAAAATGGTTGGGCGAGATGAAACGCGTTTTGCGGCGCGGCGGTTTCATCGTCCTGTTCGAATCGCTCGGCACGGGGAACGAGTCGCCGATTCGTTTGGAGCATCTCAAGGACTTCTATCCCTGGCTGGATGAAGTCGGCTTTCAGCACAAGTGGATTCGCACCGATTATAAGTTTGCTTCCCTCGCAGAAGCCGAGGAGTTATCGCGCTTTTTCTTTGGTGATGAGTTGGGAAATAAGGTGAAGGCAAACGGCTGGATGGTTTTGCCCGAATGCACGGGCGTATGGTGGCTGAAGGTCTGATTAGCGCACAAACGCTTCTTTTCGATCCGCCAGCGTATCCAGGATGCGTTCCTTGTGCCGTCCGAGCATATCCAACTTCTCGACTTCTTCCAGCGTAAAGTAACCGAAGTCGGTTGTTTCGTTGCTCAAGCCCAATTCGCCGCCGATGACTTCCGCCTCGAAGTGCAGGACGACGATGTGCGCCTTGTTCCCGTCGGGATAGACGGCGAGTTGATCGGGGTGACTATAGACGCCGACCAGACGCTTCACTCGTACGCTCAAGCCTGTTTCCTCCCAAACTTCCCTTTCACACGCCTCAGCCGCGGACTCGCCCGCCTCCATCCCGCCGCCCGGCAGACACCATTGACCGTTGTCGGTTCGTTTGGTGAGCAGGATGCGCCTCTGTGAGTCGAAGATGGCGGCAGAACAGCCGATGCGTAGTTTGCCTTGCCTGGCGATGCGTTCGCCGTAGAGGATTTGAGTCATTCATCCTTGCCCTGTAGGACAACATTAATGTTGTCCAACAATAAACGTCCCGTCGCGCAATTCGCGCAGGGTTTGTTGAATCTCTTCGATGGTGTTCATCACGAAGGGACCGTAGGGGACGATGGGTTCCTTGAACGGCGCGCCCGCCATGAGCATAAAGCGGACAGGGTGGTTTTCGGTTTTGACCGTGATGTGGTCGCCGTCGCTGAACTTGAGCATTTTGATGGCGTTGATTGTTTCGCCTGAGAAGACTGCCTCTCCTTGAAACACGTAGGTGATGAGGGTATGTCCTTCAGGAATGGGGAAAAGCCATTCGCTGCCGGGACCAAGTTCCACGTCCATGTAAAGAGGCGCGGCGGCGATGTCCCGCACGGGACCGCTTACGCCGTCCACCGTTCCCGCCACCACGCGGATGCGGACGCCGTCCTTTTCGTAGGTGGGGATGGCGGCGGCGGTCACTCCCCGATAGCGCGGCTCGGACATCTTGAGGTGTGAGGGCAGGTTGACCCATAACTGAAAGCCGTAGATGTTTCCGCTGGGACCGCGGCGGGGCATTTCCTCGTGCAGGATGCCGCGCCCGGCGCTCATCCACTGCACATCGCCGGGACCGATGAGGTCGGCGTTGCCGAGGCTGTCGCGGTGATGGGTGGCGCCTTCGAGCATGTAGGTGACGGTTTCGATGCCGCGGTGCGGGTGCATGGGAAAGCCGCGCAGGGGTCCTTCGAGCGGGTCGTTGAAGGCGAAGTGGTCGAAGAGCAGGAAGGGGTCGAACAGGTTGCTGGCGCGCGGCGCGATGGAGCGGAGCAGGCGCACGCCCGCACCTTCGATGGCGGTTTGAGGCTGGATGATTTGGGAGACCGTTCTGAGTTGGTTCATGTGCGGATGGACGAAGTGAAGAGAAGAATTATTACGTCCTTCATCGTTCCAGTAAGAACATTCCATATTCTCCAAAGCCTGGTATGTTACCTGTTGCAACAAGAATGCGATGATTTGGCGACCATGCCACGGGGTTAGCGGAGAATGGTTTCGTGTCCCATTCCCCGATGATATTTGCATCAGGAAAAGTTTGCCAAGTTATTTGTCCGTTGCTGGTGAATGCCATCTCGTCCCAGTGCTCTGTCCATAATGCCCAATCTACATCGGATGCGATCATTTGCCATTCATCGCTCATTTCTTCTGTGCGGCGAATCCAAATCGTATAACTTTGATAGCCGCCAATATCGGGACGTTCGTCCATTAGTAGCCATTGACCATCTGGAGAAAACGGTTTCCGCCACGCATGGCGAAATGGAAGTATTTCGACCTGTCCATTTTCTGCGTGGTACAGCCTTAACGTTGGGAAATTGGATTCCGTACCAACACCTTGTACGAGGATGTGAAATGTATCTCTTTCTACGCCGGGAAATGGAATTGCCCGCATCCCGTATTCCTCAGGTCCCAAGATAGAAGGAATTTCGTTAAAACTCATCAATTCAGTCAAAAGAGGGATAACTCCATGTTCGGTGTCGAGAATCAAGGGTCCTTGATCCAAAGTTTCGTACAGGAGAAACTGCTCCCGGCTGATCCACTCACCGCCGAGACCAAATTCTCCCAATCTCTCATCGATCCGCCAGGTTGTATGTAGCAAGGGCGTGGCACTGTCGCTGAGCGTAATTGTCGTTTCGAAAGTGAGTATGCCGTGTTGGTTGGACTTATGTAACGTGTGGACTCGGTATTGTCCGTCTGGCGAGAATGCGAGATCAATGGGCATTTCTTCCTGTATGAACTTTTCCAGCTTTCGGTAAACTGCTGTTTGACATGGTCTTCCCGCAAAGGCTTCTTCGGAGATTGCAATAATAACTTCTATTTCGTCAGACCAGAAAATCTTTGCACTTTGATTGTCCGGTGTAACAAATTGAGGGACGGCACACACATCGCCGGTTTTTACATTCATGAAGTTCAAGGTCCCGCCAGGCATCGCGTTGGAGGATTTTTCGACATCTTCTTGTGAAGATACCCAATAGGCGATCCATTGACTATCAGGGGACCAACTGCCGAATTCAATATACGGCGCTGTCACCACCGGGGTTATGGAAGTGAGGACGGTGGGTGTTGGTGTTGAAATTTTATTGGGGAAGGGCTGGGATAGAGGCGTTGGGGAAGAGATGATTGTTGATGTCCCGTCTGGTGTGCGGCTTGTTGTTTCTTCACATCCCAATACTAACAATATTGTCAACAGGGGGATAAAAATTGACGGGAATATTTTTCGATATTTCATATTTCTACATCAATTGTTCAATTTTTCCCTTTGTTTGGATGGACAGTGCGTATCTGCGTAGGAGCAAAATACACAGCAGTCTCCCGCTTTGGGGCGCAGGATGGCGCCGCAGCCGGCGCACCGATAGACGATCACTCAGGTGTCGGGATGCATTTGCTCGGCTTTGGCAAAGCCGCATTGCGGGCAGGTGATGACGGCGTTTAGTTCGATGTGCATGAGTTTTTCGGATTTGGTTGTTGTACGTTAGATTTGAGCAGATGGAAGCCGGGGCAATGGAGCGTCGGATATGGAGGCGGATTTCATCTCCATAAACCTGACCTGTGGGATGAAGCGTGTGTTCAACAACTTTGGCAGGATCGCCTCGTTCAGGCGGTTTTCGATGCGCTTTTCGGCGTCTGCGAGCATGTCGAGTTTGGAGGCTTTATCCTGGGCGAGGGCGGCGAGTTCCTGCATAGCGGCTTCGATGTCCTTTTTGGTCACCCAGTTGATGAGCCCGGAGGTAACGTTTTTTTCGACCTCCAGCGGCTCCACCGAGAGGATTTCGGCGCGCGGCAGTTGCAGGATGATTTGCCCCGGCTGGAAGAAACTGCCGCGGTGAACTTCGATGTTGAAGCCTTTTTGCAGATCGAAGCCGATTTTGGCGCGATACGCGCCGCGCAGGTGGATGCGTTTGACGCTTCCCAGCAGGGTGTCGCTGGTTTCGTAGTCCACGTCGAAATCCTGTTCGATCATCGCCAGTTGGAGAATCTCATTGGTGCGTTTGTAAATGATTTTCTGGTTGATGGTTACTTGCGGCGTCAGCCCGAAGGTGTTCTTGACTGTTGCCGCAAGTTCCTTTGCAATGGAGAGCGTCTTGTTGGGGAAATAGACGAAGAACAACCACGCCGTCCCGCCGAACAGGATGAGAAAGAAGGCAAGGACACTGATAATGATAATGGTCGTATCGCTCATGAGATACCTGTAAGGATATTAAATCACATTTTGGATGCCGTCCCCGCGCCTTTTACTGTCCCTCAATCATGGCGCGGATCGCCTCCACGACGACGGCTGGATTCTGCCGGGGGATGTTGTGTCCCGTCTCCGGCACGATAGTCTGTCTGCCATTCGTCGAAAGCGCAGCGAGGCGTGCCTGCTGTTCCCTGAATAGATTGGCAAGGGCTTGTTCCAAATCGGGCGGCAGACCGGGGTTGAGGACGGTGAAGTTCTCCGCGGTGAGGACGGTGACGGGCAGAGCGCCAAGTCCGTTCGTTTCGCGGACCTGTGCGACGACGGCAGGGATGTCCATTGCTTCGAAGTTGTTGGCGGGGTCGCGCCAGCCTGCGGTGAGGTAGAGACGGAAGGAGGCGAGACGGGCAGGTTCGTCGGCAGAGGCGGGCGGGAGAAGGGCGAGGGCTTGCTCCCACCAGTCTTCATGGACAGCGTCCACGAAGATCATGCCGGTTACTTCTTCGGGGAAGTCGTGCTGGTAGCGGCGGATGAGCAGACCGCCGAAGGAGTGTCCGACGAGGATGTAGGGCGGAGGGATGTTTGCGAGAGTGAGGAGGGTGTGCAGGTCTTGGGCGGTTCGTTCGGCGTCGCGCGGGGTGGGACCGTAGTCGCTGTGGGCGAGCCCAGCGCGGTCATAGCGGCAGACGCGGGTGAATTGCGCACCTTGAGGATGGACATCCTTCCAGGTGGTCGCATCGCCTTCGAGTCCGGCTTCGAGGATGACCGCCGGGCTTCCTTCGCCTTTGCAGTCGAGGTAGAGGCGGTAGCCGCCCACGTCAATCTTGTCGCCGGGCAAGGTGGGGCGCGGAGCAGGCGTCGGGGTGGCGGCTGGTGTGGGGGGAGGCGCAGTTACCGGGGCGGGAGAGGCGGCAGGTGTGCCGCATCCTGTGAGGAACAGGAGAGCGGTCAGGAGGGCGGCGAGGTGTTCCCGTGCGAGTCGCATGTCATTCAATTTGGCGGACGGTGACGGCTTTGAAGGGCTGTTTGAGGATTTGAATCAGCCGCTGGAATATGCCGGAGGGCATGGTTTGTTCGAGCCACACCTGCCGCGCTTCGGCGTTCTCCCATTCGGTGATTTCGATGATTTTGTCGGCGTCGTCAATGACTTCGTAGCGGCTGAAGCCCAGAAAGCCAGGCGCGTTCCGTCGTTGTTCGTGCAGTTCTGCCAGGGCTTTGAGCAGTTTGTTCCGTTGACCGGGCTTGGCGTCCATTTCGATGATGGTTTTTGTGGGCATGGTTTCTCCTTGTGGGGAGGTTTCAGCGGCGCGCAAGGTGACCGCCTGCCTCCGCCTGCTCGAGGACATTCAGGATGGTTTGGACGAGGGCGCGTGCGGCGCTTTCGCTGAGTTCAACGGCGACGCGGGCGGAGGGTCCGAGCGATTCGTTGACGAAGTCAATGTTGAGGGCATGTTCGTAGGGGGCGTCGAAGGGATGGTCGTAGGAGACGTTGGCGCCTTCCAACTTGAACCAGCCGCCCGTCCCTTTGCCGCTGCCTTCGATTTTCACTTTTTCGACGATCATGGTGCACATGTCAACTCCTTTGGACGATCTATAGGACCAGCCGCCGTATAAGCGGAAGTTTCAACAAAGCATACGTTGCAACAAACGAAAGCGAAAATGCTATTACCGCCGTTGCGAGGATGCTGTACGCCGGGTTTTCATTCAATCCACTCAGATGAAACCCGAACATCCCCTCCTGCAGGAGGCGCAGAAAGACCGGGTGAATGAGGTATATCCCAAACGTCGCGGATCCGAGGGCTTTCAACATCGTTTCAGCGACTCCATGCTGTAAAAACGCTGTCCTTTCCGCGATGCCCTTGATGAAAATAAAGGACGCGAGGGAAAGGATGATCACATTGGGGCTGAGATAATAATAGAAATAGCGTATAAGTCTTCCCTGGCTGGCGGACAGAAAGTAGGCGCCAAAAACCGTTGTAACCAGAGATGCGATGATCACAAACATCGAATACATCACATATCGCCCGGTGATTTGAAAGTTGCCGAGCATATATCCGAGAACCAGGTAGCCGACGTATCCCGAAACCATCGCCAGGTCTATGGTGGTGGCTATACCTGTTGTCTCCTCAATGATTGGAAAAAACGAAACAGCCAAAAACCAAAGCATCAGGTAATAGTAACGAAGTGTTTTGGACAAGGCATTAAGAAGTACTCTTAGGATGGGAATGAAAAGGTAGTTTCCCAACAGCGCGAACAGGAACCACAGGTGATAACAGGCGGGTGTGAAGAACGCTTGATAGACCACAAAAAGTGACAACGTGGTGGTTTTTTCGTAGTGGGTGTTCCAAAAAACGTAGAACAATGACCAGAAAACCAGCGGGATCAACAGTCGCGGAATTCTCTTCGACAGGTGCTCTCTCAGCGTCTCCGTCTCTTGCAGTAACAGAAAACCCGAAAGCATGAAAAAAAGCGGTACGGCAGCCCTCGTGAGCGAGTTGTAGATGTTGCCTATCATCCAGTTTGCGGTGGGCAGGTTGCCGAAACTATAGACAACCGGCAATGCGCTGTGCGTCAGCGTGACAAGGAATACTGCGATAATGCGCGTCAAGTCCACCCAGAGTAAATGGGATTTATTCATATTGACCTCCTCTGCATATTTCCCGCCGGTCATTTGATTTGCTTTGATAGGAAGCATCATGTCGTTAGGTGTTTCTTTAGAAACGCAAAAACTTTCTTCCATCCGTCCATTGCCTGTTCCTGGCGGTAGGCTTTGTAGATGTAGTAGAAGAATCCGTGACCGGCGCCATCGTAGCGGTGAAATTCGTAGTCTTTGCCATACTTCTTCAATTCGGCTTCGTGCTGATCCACCTGCTCCGGGCTGGGGCTGGTATCGTCGTTGCCGAACAAGCCAAGAATGGGGCAGGAGAGGTCTTTGGTGTAATCAATCGGTGCGACGGGTCGTTTCTCGTTCAACGCTTCGGGCGGCATGACCACGTTCCCGCCCCAGCAGTCCACGATGGCATCGAAGCCCGGCACGCGGCAGGCAGCGAGGTAGGCATGTCTGCCGCCGGAACAGGTTCCAAAAATTCCCACCTTGCCGTTGATATAGGGGAGCGGGCGCAGATATTTCATCGCACCAGCCAGATCGCCCACTGCCTGGTCATCTGGCACGCCGCCCTCCGCGCGGACTTTGGCGGCGACATCTTCGGGCGTGCCATGCCCGGCGCGGAAATACAGATTGGGCGTAATGGTTGCGTAGCCGTGAAGCGCAAACTTGAAGGTCGTCTCGCGGTACCATTCGTCCCAGCCGGGCATGTGGTGTGCCAGCACCAGCCCGGGGAAAGGACCTTTGCCGAGCGGGCGGGCGAAGAAGGCGTTGATCCATTCGCCGTTTGCGCCGGGCAGGGTAACCGTCTCTGCGAGGATGCCCTCGTATTGGTCAGTGGTGTACATTGGTTTCTCCTCTGAATTGGGCGAGTCGTTCAAGGACTGCCTGTACGCTTTGATTGTAGTCCAAAGTTTCGTGTGTGACATCCAATTCGAGGATTTGGTCGGAGGGGACGCCGGCGAGCCATTCATCCAGAAAGGACTCGAACAGGGCGGTATCTTCGGCGCGGGCGAGGTTGATGCGCTTCCTTCTGGACATTCTGCCTGCCACTGTTCCCTCATCCGTTCTCAAGCGGACGATGAGATTTGGGGGCGGCAGGCAGGCGCGGGCGAGGGTGTAGAAGCGCCGGCACAGATCAAATTCGGGGCGGCTGAGCAGGCGCCGGTGCAGGAAGAGGCGGGTGAAGCCGTGAAAGTCGAGGTCGAGTCCGCCGTCCATCAGTCCCGTTTGGGAGGCGGCGCGCAGTTCGCGCTCCTGCTCGGCGCGCAGGAGGAGGTAGTCCATCTGGTTGGCAAAGAAGTAACGGTTGTCTTCCTTTGCCAGCGCCTGAAAGGGACGTTCGGCGTGCTGTTCGAGGGCGGTCTGGAAGCGCCCGGTTCGGGCAAGCGCCTGCACGAGTGTGGTCTTGCCCGCGCCGCTGGGACCGATGACAATGACGAGCGGATTCATATGGTACGGATTGTAAATCAAAACTGCTTCGTGTGATGTGCCGGCGATCCCTTTGGCGCAGTGGGATTCGGTGGAAGATAAATCTCCACCTCAGGGCGTGAAAGCCGAACACCTGCACTTGCGCCACGTGCAAGTGTAAATCCGACTTGAAGCGCCAGCCCATAGGGCTTCCATGAACTGAGCAGGCGGCTTTAGCCCTGCGAATCAGGTTATTGGTAATTACCAGTGATGTTGCAATGACTCTGGCTTTTTGTTGTGATAGAATGAATTTGAAGATTTATGAGCGAACCGCTTGTTGTCACTTCCGACGATCCGGTGTTGGAGTCGCTGAATTTCAAGCCTTATCGCAGCAAGGTGGAACGGCGTGTGATTCCTTTTTTGCCGGAACCGGGCGACCCGCAAACGCTCGAGGTGAAAACCCGCTGGGGCGCCGTGCTGACTGCCAAGCCGGGATATTTTCTCGTCAGCGAAGTGGATACACCCAACGATTACTGGCCCATTGACCCCCATATTTTCGAAGCGAGTTACAAGATTACGCGCCCGGGGTATTGTATCAAGAGCGCGATTACTCTGCTGGTTCCCCTCACCGACTTGACGAACGGCGATCCCGACCGCCTGGTGACGGTGGTCTCGCTGGAGGGGGCGGAGACGGTGCGGGCAGGGGATTTTTATCTGGCAAAGGGGGTGAAGGGCGAGATTTGGCCCTACCCCAAGAAGAAAGTGGAAGACGTGATGACGCCTGCCGAGTGATGCGGCAGGCGTTTTTATATACTTACACGTTACGCTCAAAGGGCTTTAGGGCGCAGAGGAAACATCCCACCAGGGGGAGAGGTGTTGGCGCGGACGGTTGGGCTGGTCGGCGTAGTGGGAGATGTCGTTGAAGAGCATCAGGCGGGCGCGGGCTGGGTCTTTGAAGTCGAGGATGTTGAGGCAGGCGGGCGCTTGGTCGAGACGGTCGCGGTAGCCGCGCACATCGAAGCCGAGCAAACTGCTGATGAGCAGGCGGATGGTGGCTTTGTGTGAAACGACGAGGACATTCCCGTCTTTGTGGTTGACGACAATCTCGCGGATGACCGGCAGAGCGCGCGCCAGCACGCTGACGCCGGATTCGCCTTCGGCGGGGGCAAAGGTGAAAGGGTCTGTTTCCCAGGCTTGGTATTCGTCGGGGTAGCGTTCTTCCACTTCGCGGCGGGAGAGTCCCTCCCAATGACCGTGGCTGATTTCGCGCAGTCCGTCGCGCGGGATGGGAGTGAGTCCGTGCGGTTTGGCGAGGATGGCGGCGGTCTCCATTGTCCTATCCAATGGGCTGGCATAGATGGCATGGATGTCATCGTCGGCGAGGCGCTGTGCGAGATATTGCACTTGCAGGCGTCCCTCGTCGGAGAGGTGAACGTTGGCGGCGCCGGAGAAGCGGTCTTCGGCGGAGAGCGGCGTTGCGCCATGGCGGACGAGGTAGAGGCGGGTGGTCATCCCTTTATTTTAACGTCAATTCGGGATAAGGCTTTTGGAGAATGGCAGCGTTACGCCCCGAACAGACGGCGGGTTTCGTACCTGATTTTTATTCCGCTAATCCACGCTAATCTGCACTAATCCGTTCAAAATTCGCGAAGATTGGCGCAGATTAGCGGATCAGAAAGCCTTTCTCTGTAAACCAGGCAGGTAAATCTCTTATCCCGAACTCACGTTATTTTACATACCGGTCGAAGAATTCGATAGTCCTTTGCATGGCGGTGCTGAAGGAGTTCGAGATGTTGTGATTGTCGCCCTCGTAGGTGTAGAGTTCCACGTATTGCCCGGCGGCGAGCATTTGATAAAAGAGGGTTTCGGAAAAAGCAACCGGCACGTCGGTATCGGCGGTGCCGTGATGCAGTTGGATGGGACCGGAGATTTCGCTCAAATAGGAGTTAGCGGAGATGGCATTCCAGAAGTTGGGATTTTCTTCGGGCGAGCCGTATTGCTCTACAAAGGTGGTGCGCCAGGAGCCGGGGCGCGGCATGGAATCGGGGGAGGCGGCGGGTCCACGGCGCCAGTTGTAGAGCAGGTCGGGGTAGGAGGCGACGACGCCCGCCCAGATGACGCCGGCTTTGATGTCGGGGGAGATGACCATCGAACGCAGGGTGATGTAGCCGCCCATGGAATGTCCCCACATGCCGATGCGGTTCGGGTCGGCGTCGGGATAACGCTTGACGGAGGCGACGGCGTTGAGCACGTCTATGGTGTAGTCGGGGTTGCTGTAGGCGCCTCGTGCCTGACCTTCGGACTGGTCGTGCCCGCGATAGTCGGAGCGGAAGACGATGTAGCCGCTGCGGGCGATGAGGTCCACGTAGGCGATGTAGCGTTCGGTGGTACGGTACACGTCCGGGGGAATGTAGCCGTGGTTGAACACGATGACGGGCCAGCCAGTGGCAGGCTTTTCACCGTTGGGAACGGTCATGAGGGCGTAGATTTTCAATCCTTCGGAGAGATAGGAGACGTAGTAGCGCCGATAGTTTATGCCGGGGTCGAGTTCGCGCTCGATGACGATGTCACTGCCGGGGTAGGAGCGGGCGCGCATCGCTTCGATTTCCAGCGGATGCGGGGTCGGCGTGGGGGTGGGGATGGGTGTGAAGGTCGGAGCGGCGGTTTCGGTGGGAAGAGGCAGAGGGGAAGCAAAGGCTGTGGGAGGCGGATCAGCCGTCGGCGCGGAGGGCGAGGCGGCGGATGTCCCGCAGGCGGAGAGGAGCAGGGCGAGGAGAAAGGTCGCGTGGAAATAAAGTTTGGTCTTGTCCATTGCGTTTAGACAAGACCAAAGTCCCGAATATTTCCCCGCCTTGCGGGTTCGACGTTGGAAAGCGTTAGGCTTCGGCTTCCGTTAGTTTGATTTTGAGGAAGACCCAAGGGGCGAGGAAGGTTGCCCAGAAGGTGGCGAGACCGTAGCGGATGTAGCGCAGGAGGTAGCCGAGCGTCGAGGCGTCGGGGGCGAGGGCGGCGAAGGCGATGTCGAGACCGAAGTAGAGGACGAGCAAGCCGAAGATGCCGATGAGGTAGCGGACGATGCGTTTGCCCCAGGGTCCCTGGGCGGAGAAGCGCGCGTGCTCGCGCATGAGGGCGTAGCCGGCGTATGTGCCGAAGACTGCGCCTCCGAGGGTGAGGAACTGGTTGATGTTGCGGGCTTCGGCGGCGTAACCGCTCCAGTCAACGGGATCGGCTGTCCCTGCGATGATGGCGCGGATGACGAAGCCTGTGACCACCATGAGCAGGGAGCAGAGGAAGCCCATGCCGATTTGGGCGGAGAGGGTCATGCTGTCCAGCCAGTCGCGGACGGGTTTTGCCCAGCGGGCGAACGCCCAGAGCATGGCAAAGCCGATGAGCCAGCCGAAGAGCACGTCCTGCGGGAAGTGTACGCCCAGGTACATGCGCGAGAAGGCGATGAAGAAGACGACGATGCCAATGAGCCAGCGCGCCCAGTTTTGCCGGACATGGCTGATGATGTAGCCGCCGACGGCGAGAGAGTTACTGGCGTGGGAGGAGGGGATGCCGTAGGAGGTCTCGGCGCTCAGGGCTTTGACGCCGCCCAGCCAGTAGGGGCGCGGCTGATGAAAGAGCAGTTTGAAGGAGGAGGAAAGGAGGTCGGTGTAGATGAGCAGAAGCAGGGCGCGGACGCCAAGACGGCGATCCACCGCCCAGTAGAGAAAGGGAATGAGCAGGAGATAGAACTCGATGCGCCCAAGGAAGGTGAAGCCGTTCATGACACCGTCGAGGGCGGGGCTGAAGGTCTGCAATGCCTGAATGAAGCGGATGCCGAGTTGGTAGATGGCGTCCATAAATCTCTCCTTACTGGTATTTGGTTGTCTATAAAAAGTATAGCACGGGTGTCAAGATGAGTAGATTGGTGATTATTCAGGGAGTGCCTAATCTCGCGGGCGTGCAAAAGATTTAACCACGGAGCGCACAAAAATCACGGAGAAAATCTCTTTGAAAAATCTCCGTAGGCTCCGTGTTCTCTGTGGTGAAATTTCTTTAGCCCAGCCTTTTAGACACTCCCATTATTCACACTTGGGTGGCGGCAGGTGAGTGAGTGAGCGGGGCTGAAGCCCCTGCTCAGTGCATGGAAGTCCTTCGGACTGGCACAATGTGTCGGTTGAATTGAAGCATGACTTCAGTTTACCGACTCGAACCGCGCTAAAGATGTGGGTAATCATCGGGAGTAGAAATCCGTCCCAATTTATGCTACAGTATAAAAAAGATGTTCGTCTGCTGAAAGGAGGTGCGCATGTCTCCAAAGAAACGACTGAACATCCTTTTTGCCGACGACGGTTCCCAGCACGCCCAGGCGGCGGTGGAACTGCTCAAGGACCTTCCCCTTCCCCCCAACAGCCGCATAGCCGTCATCCATGCGTTCAACTCCGGGCAGGTTCCGCTCATCCCCGACTTCGAGCGGTCGCTGGCGCGCACCAAAGAACAGCTCACCGAGCGCCATTTTCACGTCGAGACCGAATTGAAACTGGGTCCCGCCGCAGAGACCATCCTCGAAAAGGCGCAGGCAAAACCGCCCGACCTCATCATTCTGGGGGCAAAGGGCTTACGCGCCACCGCCGGCATCCTGCTGGGCGGTGTGGCGCAGCAGGTGGTCGAATATGCCTGTTGCCCGGTGCTGGTTGTCCGCGCGCCCTATCGCGGTTTGCGGCGTGTCCTGCTCGTCACCGACGGCTCGGAGCATGGTCAGCGGGCGGCTCGCTACCTCGGCAAATTCCCCTTCCCTGGCGAGGTGGATTTGCGAATTCTTCACGTCCTGCCGCCCCTCACGCGCCCGATCATGATGGAGCCGTATTACGGCGGCTGGCAGACGGTCTATGCCCGCTTGACGGAAGAAGAGGAACAAGCCATCGAGGAACGGGAGTCGAAAGCCGGTCAGGCGCTTCTCAAACGGACCTCGAGCCTGCTCCAGCGTCACGGGCTGACTCCCACCTCTGTGCTGTTGCGCGGCGACGCGGCGACCGAGATCCTCAACTACGCCGACCAGCATCATCCCGACCTCATCGTGGCGGGATCGCGCGGCTTGAGTCAATTCAAGGGCTGGTGGATGGGAAGCGTCTCGCGCAAACTCGTCCACTATTCGAAGTGTTCGGTCCTCATCGTGAAGGGACCGCGAAAGGAGTAGCCTTATGGAAGTGGAAATCGGAAGAGTCACGCATTTTTACAGTCACCTGTGCGTGGCGGTACTGCAATTGAAAGAACCGCTCAAACTCGGCGACAAAATCCACATTCGCGGTCACACCACCGATTTCGTGCAGCGCGTCAACTCCATCGAAATCGAGCATCGCCCGGCGGTATGGGTCAAACCGGGCGACGACGCGGCAATCAAGGTCATCGCCCCGGTGCGCGAACACGACATCGTCTATCGCGTGGTGGAAGAAAGCGTCGAGCCGCATCTGGCGTGAGGCGTATCATCGAACGAACAGTCAAGGGAGGGGGTGGTTAACCTGCTAACTCACCTTACGCGGTGGCGCGAGATTTATCTCGTGTTTGCGGGCGACATATTGCACTTTTCCAAATTATTCTGACAATATGCCGACATAGCGCAGCAGATCA
>DYID01000011.1 GCA_020723805.1 Anaerolinea sp.
TGATCTGCTGCGCTATGTCGGCATATTGTCAGAATAATTTGGAAAAGTGCAAAATGTCGCGCTACGAAGGAACTGCGTAAGGTGAGTTAATCTATGAAAATAGGCTCTGCCCTGCCCAAAATGGGGGTGGGTTTTTCAAAGAAAACGTCTATGAAGGCGGTGAGAGTGGCGAACTGTTCGCGCAGATTCCAGAACACCAGTGATGACCGGCGATAGTTGAGGTTGTTTGCTTCCACGCCAAATGCTCGAACGCCCAGCGCATTGCAGAGAAACAGTGCACGGGGCAGGTGGAAGCGCTGGGTCACCAGCACGGCTCTTTTTAGCCCAAAGATGGCTTTTGCCCGGTAACAGGTATCGTAGGTGCGTTTGCCGGCGTAATCCAGCACAATCGCCTCGTCTGGGATGCCCAGCGCAAGGGCATACTGACGCATGGCGCCGGGTTCGTTGTAATGGAGTGACGGGTTGTCGCCGCTCATCAGCAGTTTTTCCACCTTGCCGCTGAAATATAGGCGCGCGCCGGTCTCCACGCGGTCACGCAGAACGGCGGTTGGGGTTCCATCCCGCCGCAAACCTGCGCCAAAGATGATGGCAACTCGTTCGGAGGGCGCCTCTGCCGCGCTGTAGATTTTGTTCCAGGCTTGCAGGGTGGTGATGAGGCGCGGCAGGAGCAGTCCCAGCGCCCCCAAAATGACTGCCCACAGAATGAGCCGCCTGACCCATTTGACAATCCGTTTCAACATGGCGGTGATTCTAATGAAAAATGATGAATGCTGTATGTGAATTCACAGCCTTTGATTACTAACAAGACTGCAATGAAACAGAACGGTTCTGACATTGTCAATTTTGGAGGAATCAATAAAATAAAATATGAGAAACCAAGGACGGTCCTTGGAGAAACTTTTTTTTAGAGAAAGGATCTCATTATGTTATTCGCTCCCAAAGAAAAGGGTCAGGGCCTCGTCGAGTATGCGATTATTCTCGCGCTCGTCGCCATCGTTGTGATTGCAGTCATGCGGCTCTTGGGTCCCAAGGTCGGCAACACCTTCAGCAAAATCAACAGCGAGCTGCCCAGTTAACGGGCAAGAACATAGCAGAAAGCCCCGCCGTTCGGCGGGGCTTTTTTCTTTCTAGGGTCAATCGTCCGCGGCGGCGCGGGCGACCTCCTCCGGCTCGAAGACGACTTCCTCTTTGCCGGTCAGTTTTTCCTGCACTTTTTCGACAATCAGCCGCAGGTGACCGGAATGAGAGACGTAGTCCAGGTCATCTGCAGGGACGGCGAGAACGGGGCAAAGGGTAAAGTTCTCTATCCACTCTTCATATAAACGATTCAGTCCCTGAAGGTATTCGGGGGTAATCGTCCGTTCGTAATCCCGTCCGCGGCGGGCGATGCGGTTCATCAGGGTGGGGACGGAGGCTCGAAGATAGACGACCAGGTCCGGGGGCGGAAGGAGGCGGGAGGTCGTTTCGTAGAGGTCGCGGTAGGTTTGGTAGTCGCGCTGGTTGATGTATCCCTGAAGGAAGAGGTTGTAGGCGAAGATTTCCGCATCTTCATACACGCTGCGATCCTGCACCACCGAGCCGGGATGCTGACCCAGTTTGTGATGGGAGCGCAGGCGGTGCGTGAGGAAGAAAATTTGCGAGTGAAATGCCCAGGCGTTCATGTCCTGGTAAAAATCTTTGAGGTAGGGGTTTTCGGTAACCGGTTCGTAAAACGGCTCCCAGCCCAAACGGACGCAGAGCATTTCCACCAGCGTGGATTTTCCCACGCCGATATTGCCTGCCACGGCAACGTATTTTTTCATGGCTCTCCTCCAAAAAAGCAATTGGCAATGGTTAAGGGATTTCTCCCGCCAGTTCTTTGTCTATAACCTGTTTGAAAATATCGAGCGGCTGGGCGCCCACGATGGCGAGCCCGTTGATGAAGAATGTGGGAGTGGAACGCACACCCAGGTTCATGGCAAAGTCGAGGTCTGCCTGAACGGCTTCGCGGAATCTGCCCTCGGTGATGCAGGATGTGAATCTTTCCATGTCCAACCCCAACTCCTCGGCGTATTGTGTATAGATGTCGCTGCCGAGGGCGCTGCTGCTGAAGAGTTTTTCATGGAATTGCCAGTAGGCATTCTGTTCGCCGGCGCACATGGCGGCTTCGGCGGCAGGAAAGGCGTCGGGATGGATGGATGTCAGCGGGAAATGGCGGTACACCAGACGGATTTTGCCCGGATAGGCGTTGAACAGCGGCTCATAGACCTGTTCGTGCCAGCGGCGGCAGAAGGGACACTGGTAATCGCTGAATTCGACGATGGTAATGGGCGCGTCTTTCGGCCCAATGGAAGGAAAACCCTCCGTGGCGATTTCGTAACGGGTGAACTGCGGCTGCGGTGTGACCGGCGCTTCCACCACCGGACCTTGCGCTTGGGCGCTCGTCACTGGGCTTTTCGCCGCCGATTCGAATCCCCACACCACATAGCCAAGCAGAACACCTGCGGCAAAGGCAAAAACCGTCAAAACCGCATAAAAGTGACTGACCTTGAATGTGAAAGCCTCGTCCTGTTTGATTTCCGTCTCTTCCAGGATTTCCGGTTCGATGATTACTTCTTCTTCGATTTTTTTCTTTCGGATGGATTTGGTTGGCATGTCGGGCATTATAACATGCACGCGCAAGGGGCAACTTTAAGGCTTGGAAAACGCTCCGTTATAAAGGTTAGACTTTATCCGTAATAAGTCGAGAGTCCATATTGGACACTGATGAACGCAGAAAAAAGCAGATTTTTTCTCTTTGCATCAGCGTGAGTCAGCGTTTATCTGTGTTCCAATTTTAGTTCGGATAGAGTCTATTTTTAGGAGCATACTTGGTGGTCTCTACCGCCGCCCTTGCGCTGGAGAGCGCAAAATCGCAAGACTTTTTAGATGATTGCAACAAAGCACTTGAAAAAGCGTATATTGGAATAAACGCTGATTTTGGAGGTAGAAATGACTGCACGTGAAAATCGCATTCCCTGGTATCTGTGGCCCCTTGCCGCCGTTTGGAAACTGCTCGCCGTCATCGTCGAAATGACCGGGCGGTTCGTTGCCATGATCCTCGGCATCGTGCTGATGATCGCCGGCGCGCTCATCAGCCTGACGGTGGTCGGAGCGATTGTAGGGATTCCGCTGGCAATTGTGGGGTTGCTGTTGTTCCTCAAGGGCATCTTCTAAAAAGTGTCTGAAAAGAGATTTCCATTGCTCCGAAAATGCGTAGGATGCGCTCTCTTGCGCATTCCGCGACGTTACACCTGCCCTGGCGGGCGGTGCCTGGGGAGAACTTTGCTTACGCAAAACATCAGTTTTCAGACATTCTCTAAAGCGGCGTCAGAGGGAGGGGGTGAGGCGTGGAGTCCGTTTTCGCAGGCGTGCCAGGATTCGGTCCCGCAATGAAGCGGCAGTCCGACGCACCGGCGGGACGCGCAAAACAAGCAGCAGGAGGACAATCAGTCCATAGACCAGTGGACGCACAATCTCTCCCTGCAAGGCGAAGAGGCTGCCTTTTTTGCTCCAGGCGTAATGCAACACGACCAGAGGGGCGATGAGATACACCATCTGGTGGAGACGCTTCCAGCCCCTGCCCAGCCGTTTCTTCCAGATGTCGAAGGAAGTCCATGCAAGGGGGATGAGCAGGAGGAATGAAATCACGCCCATGATGATGAAGGGCTTTTCAAAGACGGTTTGGGCGATGAGACTCCACGCCAGCCCGTAATCGAGGTGTAAAAAGATAAGCACATGGATGACGGCGTACATGAAGGCATACAGCCCCAGTGTACGACGCCGCTTGAGAAGTTCCGCCCAGTGGAAGAGCGTGTGGAGCGGCGTACAAGCCAGCGACAGTACCAACAGCGTGATGGCATGGCGTCCCGTGCGCTGTTCCAGCGCCTGAATGGGGTTGGCAGTGAGGTCGTTGGTAAAGAATTGAAACAGTAAAAGTACCAGCGCCGACCAGGCATACACATGTACGGCGATTTGAAGTGGGGTGTAATGGGAAGAGAATTTTTTCATAACTCACCTTACGCGAAACGTCCCGAAGGTTCTCGCAAATTGCGCCTATTTTCCAGCCAAACCTTCGGGACGGTGCGTAACATCAGTTCATAAAAATCTTTCCACTCATCCATACCAATCTTCAGAATGTGTTGGTGAAGATCGGTAAGGATTGGCGGAATACTCTAATAATACACGCTCAAATCCATGCCGTCGTAGAGATGTGCCACCTCTTCCGCATAGCCGTTGAACATCAATGTTTCGCGGCGTCCGAACTCGCCGATGCGGCGTTCCGTCGCCTGCGACCAGCGCGGATGCGGCACTTCCGGGTTCACGTTGGAGTAGAAGCCATATTCGTTCGGGGCGACCGTATTCCAAAGCGTGGCAGGCTGTTCCGCCACCAGTTCGATTTTCACAACCGATTTGATGGACTTGAAGCCATACTTCCACGGCACGACGAGTCGAATCGGTGCGCCGTTTTGGTTGGGCATCGGCTCACCGTATAAGCCGGTGGCAAGGATGGTCAGGTCGTGCATGGCTTCGTCGAGCCGCAAGCCTTCCTGATAGGGCCAAGGGTAGAAGCGGCTCTTTTGCCCGGGCATTTCTTCAGGACGATAAACCGTTTCGAAACGCACATACTTCGCAGCGGAGGTCGGCTCAACCTCCTTCAGCAGACTCGCCAGCGTGAACCCCGTCCACGGGATGACCATGCTCCACGCCTCCACACAACGCAGGCGGTAAATGCGCTCTTCCTGTGTGAAGCGGCTGAGCAGGTCTTCGATGTCATACGTCTTCGGCTTGTTGACCAGCCCATACACTTCCACCGTCCAGGGTTTTGGGGTGAATTTTTGCGCCAGCCGCGCGACTCCCTCTTTATCGGTGGTGAACTCGTAATAGTTGTTGTAGTTGGTAATGTCCTCGAAAGTATTGGCGGGATCGCCCAACTCATCCACTAATTCCGAAGCGGCGACAGGCGCCTCCGACTCAGGGACGGCTGAATCGGTCACGGACGGCGCACACGCCGCGAGCAGCGCCGACCCGCTCACGATGCCGGCTGCCTTGAGAAACTCCCGCCGCGACAAATACACTGAATACGGCGTGATCTCGGATGATTTGACGGGAACGGACTTGAATTTACTGGTCATTCTATTCACCTATAAAATGAAAAGATGTTTGCCGCTAAGGAGAGGGGTAATTCGGAGTTCAGATGCCCCCATTCTATGAAACCTTTCTTACATGGAGATTACCAGATGCTGAAAATAGGATAAGAATGCCGCCCTTCATGCCCATTTCAAATTCACTCGTTTTTTTCCAGTTCCCGATATACCATTACACGGTTACGTCCGGCGTGTTTGGCGGCGTAGAGGGCGCGGTCTGCCGCGCGCAGAAGTTCCTCCTTCTTTTCGCCGTGCAGCGGAAAAGCGGAAACGCCCATGGAAACAGTGACATTGAGACTGAAGCGTCCAAAGGGAATGTAGAGCGATGAGATGGAACGGTGCAGCGACCCCACCCGCTCTCTGGCAACCTCAAGGCTGATGTTCGGCATGACCAGCACGAATTCTTCCCCCCCGTAACGACAGACAAAATCGCCCTGGCGGCTCTGGCTGGTCACTGTTTCCGCCAGCGTTTTGAGGACGATATCGCCGGCTTCGTGACCGTAGGTGTCGTTGACTTCCTTGAAGTGATCAATATCCATCATCACAATGCACAACGGATAGACTTCGCGGGCGGCGCGCGCCAGTTCGCGTTCGAGGGTTTCCTCCAGGTAGCGGCGGTTGAAGAGATTGGTCAACGCATCGCGGATTGCCTGTTCGCGCAATTGACTTTGAAGCAGACCGATTTCAATTAACTGGGTCTGCATGCGGTCCATGGCGTGACGCAGGTCTTTTTCCACCTCCTTGCGGTCGGTGATGTCGCGGAAGACGATGAGACGTCCGCTCAGGGTGTGGTCGTCGTCGTAGAGGGGAGTCACCCGCAGGTCCAGGTAACGAGACGGTTTGTGGGGAAGCCGCATTTCAGTGCGGATTTCCGGTCCGTTCATCAGATGTTCGAAGCGATCATTCCAAATGGTGAGGATGTCTGAAATGTTTTTTCCCAGGAAAGAAACAGGGTCGGCATCGAGAAAGGTCCTCATGGCAGGGTTGATATCCACAATGCGCCCCTGTGCATCAACGACCACCAAACCATCGCTCATTTTTTCGATGAGATGACTGCGCGCAAAGGGGACCAGATCCATGAATTTGTGGCGGAAGATGGCGTAGGCATATACCATCCCCGCGATGCCAAAGGTCATGGGAGCATAATCCGGGTCACTGGAACCTTCGGTGCGCAGATGGGTAAAGGCGCTGAACAGAAAAGGCACCACCGAGCCGAGCAGTATCATCAGGTATTGTTTCTTGAAGAAGGCATTTGCCTGGCGGTAACTTGTCACCAAGAGTGTAAACCCCAGCAGGACAAGCAGATAGGAATAGAACAAGTGTATCCAAAACCATACGCCGCGCTGGATTTCCATAAAGACATACTCCCCCCAGGACGACTCCTGTATAGAAGCAAAGAAAGCCCGAGGCGCCAGCCAGACGAGAAGTACGACCAGCGCAGGCTCGATGCCCAGCAACAGGAGATTCCGAAAGGTGATCCATTTTTCGCGGTTGGTGAGGAACAACGTAAAGAGCAGAAAACAGGTCGGCACGACGACCACACCCAGGTATGTCGCCTTTAACCAGAAAATTTTCTGTTGCAGCGGCACCACCAGCCAGGTCATTGCGTAAGAGCCCGACCATATAAACATTCCCAAAAGCATGACCTTCAATACAAAAGCGCCTGGAGCCGTTCGCTTCCAGACGATGATAATTACGCTCAAGGTTGCAAGGGCGGAAAACGCCAAAACAAAAAAGTAGGGATGCAATTGAAACATGGTCAGCCTGCACCTGCGTACCGTTCGCAGGTATGTCGCTTCTATTTTACTTTGTTTACCAGGGGGGATAGCAGCCGCCCGTCCGCCTAACATAAAAGCAAAGGCTTGCCTTTCGCCGGCAAGCCTTTGCTTTCTTTTCCTGCTCATTCAACTCACTTCTCGCCAAAAGCCTCCAGCGCAGATTCCATGCTCTCGTACATGGGAATATTCTGTAAAAAACCGGTAATCCCAAGGACATTGTAAATCTGTGGCGGAGCACTGCACAGTTTGAGATGTATCGTTTTGTGTGGGTCATCTGCCGGCGTGAACATCTGGTACACCTTTTGGAGGGCACGCATGCCGGCGCTGGTGAGCGTGTCGAGGTCGCTCATTTCAATCAGCAGGTAACGCGTCCCTGCCTCATACGCCGATTGTGCGGCTTGCAAAAACTGTGGTTCGCTTTGGGCGTCCAGCCAGCCGCCAACATGAAAGACGGTCACCGGCACGCGGGCTTGGATTTGCTCGCTGGTCATCTTCAAATCGCTTTTCACTTTCGCCTCGTTTTCTTTATAAAAGTGGACACCTATAAAGGGGAACGGTTACATCTTCTTCACATATTCTGCCTGAACAAAACCCTGCACACCGCTTTCATTTTGCACGAACAGCCATTTTCCCGCCGCACCAATTTTGCGCGCCGCCTGCGCTTCGTTTTCCAAAACGGTGAGCCGCGCCTTCACTGGTTCGTTCGCCAGCGCCTTCGATTTGACCGATGCCGTTTCATAGATTTTCAAACCAAATTTGCCGACGGTCGCCTTGACGCGCACCACCAGCGCAGACGGAGACGGCACACCCGCTTCACCCCCTGAACTGGGGGTTGGTCCCGCCGTAGACGGATAGACCTCCCCCGGCACCTTTTCCAGATACCAGGCGGCGGCGAGACCTTCCTTGCCGCTCTTCGTACGGACTTTTACCCACTGGTTGAGGGCGCCGATCTTCGTCCAGCCGTTGGGTTCGACGATGGTCAGCACGTCGCCGGCGTGAGCGGCGTCCACGATATTGGCTTTGGAGGAGGTATCCTCACTGGTGCGGATGTTCAAGCCGAGGGTCACGTCGGATTTGACGCGGGCTTTGGGTCCAGCCGTCGAAACGGGAACAGTTGTCGGCGGAGTCTGAGGCGTGCCGGTCGAGGTCGCTTTTTGACCGGGCAGTTGAATTATCCCGTCGGCGTTGATGTTTTCGTAAAGGACA
Organism: Anaerolinea sp.; assembly: GCA_020723805.1. GTDB lineage: Bacteria > Chloroflexota > Anaerolineae > Anaerolineales > Villigracilaceae > Defluviilinea. The sequence continues at coordinate 8,150 of DYID01000011.1, forward strand.
ATCTGCACGATGGAACGCTGAAGTGGGTTGCCGTGACTGTAGCGCGGCATGAGATAGGTTTCTTTGGTGACATCGGGCTGATAGGGCCAGGGGTCGAGCATGAGGTAGTCGTTGCCTTTGCGGGCAATGAGCACCACGTAGTGCGTGAGCAGTCCGGGCGCCGGGGTGCTATCTACACAGACGATGGCAGGTTGACCGGCGGCAAGGGCGGCGTCAATCTGGTCGAGGGGCGCGGGTGTGTCGTAGCATTTGACGATGGAGTTGAGCCGCATCTGTGGGAACAGTTGTGTGACGCTGTGCCAGCGGATGCCGGAACCGGCAAAACCGTTGGCGTCTTGCAGTTTCTGGTTGAGGGCTTTGGGTGTGACGGTGTAGCCGTGTCCGCTCAGCACCATGGCGACGCTGGTGAGGGCGCACCCGACGTAGCCGATGGTGTCTGACGGCTGGCTGCCGAAGCCGAGTTTGTCGGCTTTCCATTGAGAGTCGTTCTGGGAATAGTAAACAAGTTGAAACGGCATGGGGGTCTCCTTTGGCGGTTGGGAGGGGGGACGATGGAGGGATTATAACGCTGGAAGGAGACAGAGCGAGGAAAGTGGGGAGTGGAAAGTGGATAATGGACATTATCTGAAATAACCGTCCCGAAGGATTCTTTGGGCAAATCAAAGGGCAAATATCAGCCTTCGGGACGGTTTTCCGTAATTACGGATAAAGTCTAATGAATAGTAGTCTATGGTCTAAAATCCATCCTTCAACATTTCCTTCGCCGCCAGCATTCCCGCCGCGCCCATCACGCCCCCGCCGGGATGCGCGCCGCTCGCGCCGAAGTAGTAGCCTTTGAGCGGGGTACGGAAGTCTGCCCATTGCGGCACGGGGCGCAGGAAGAAGATTTGATGCAGCAACAGTTCGCCGTGAAAGATGTTGCCGCCTGTGATGCCCGCGATGGCTTCGATGTCCTTCGGCGAAATGACCTGCATGCCCACGATGCACTCGCGGATGTCGGGCGCATATTGCTCGATGGTCGAAATCACCGCCTCGCCAAGTTGATTACGCTTCTCGTCATCCCAGCCGCCTTCCACATCATACGGCGCATATTGCACAAAACACGAAAGCACATGCTGTCCGGGCGGCGCCATGTCGGGGTCAATCATCGAAGGGAAGATCATATCGAGATACGGTCGGCGCGAAATCTGCCCGTACTTGGCGTCGTCGTAGGCGCGCTCGATGTAGTCAATGCTTGGGCTGATGGAAACCGCGCCGCGATACAAGGCGGGTTCGTCGGGCAGCGCCGTGAAGCGCGGCAATCTACTCAAGGCGATATTCACCTTGCCCGACGAGCCGCGCACGCGGAAGTTTTGAATCGCCGTCACGAACTCATCGGGAAAGTGCTTTGGCTCGACAAACTGGATAAACGTCCGCTTCGGGTCGGCGGCGGACAGCACGACTTTGGAATCAATTTCATCGCCGTTTTCTAAAACGACTCCCGCTGCGCGTCCATTCTTGACTTTGACCTGCTTCACCGGACTATTGACTCTGATCTCCACCCCAAGCGCCCGCGCCGCGTTCGCAATCGCGCCGCTCACTCCGCCCGAGCCGCCTTTGGCAAAGCCCCAGGCGCGGAACGCTCCGTCAATTTCGCCCATGTAGTGATGGAGCAGAACATACGCCGTCCCCGGCGAGCGCGGACCGAGGAACGTGCCGATGATTCCGCTGGCGGCTTTTGTGCCTTTGAGCGCGTCGGTCTCGAACCACTCTTCGAGCATATCCGCCGAGGACTGCGTAACGAGTTTGGCAATCATGTACAGTTCCTTTTCGGAGAGTGACGCGGCGTATTGACCCAGTTTGAGTAGGTTGAACAAATCGCGCGGATGAAGCGACGACGGGTCGGGCGGAATCAAGTTGATGATGGGCTTGATGGCTTTCGCCGCCCGCGCCATGACGCGGGCATATTCATCGTATGCCTCTGCATCGAGCGGAGAGTGACGGTAAATTTCGCGGCGCGTCAGGTCGTGGTCGTCCCATGAAGCGAGGTAGTCGCCATTTTCCATCGGCGTGAAGGTGCTTGGCAAGGGCAAAATCTTCAATCCGTGTTTGGGCAATTCCAAGTCGCGGATGATCTCCGGGCGCAGGAGGCTGACCACATACGAGAACTCGGTGAACTTGTAGCCGGGGAAAATCTCCTCCGTCACCGCCGCCCCGCCGACGATGTGCCGGCGTTCGAGGACAACAACCTTTTTTCCCGCCCGCGCGAGATAGGCTGCGGCAACCAATCCGTTATGCCCGCCGCCGATGATGATGGCATCGTAATTATTTGATGTCATGGTTTTTCTCTGTTTAAAAGTTGGCAAGTTTGAATTTTTGAAGGCTGGCAGGTTAACTTTCTAACTTTCCAACTTGTAAACCTGCCCGTCAACGCTTTTTCCACTCCGGCTCATAAAACGGCAGTTTCACCACCTTCGCCGGCGCGTGCTGACGGTGATGCTCCACCGTGATTTCCATCCTCACCGCTGTGCCGAGTTCGTAGTACGGTCTTTGCAGGTGAGCAAGGGCGATGTACTTTTTCAACAGCGGTGACCAACTTGACGTGGATGCGTACCCGACCTGCACGTTCCCAACCATCACCGGCAGACTCGCCCGTACCGCCATGCCGGGGATTTGCGGCGGCAGACCAACCTGCTTGTAAACTCGTTCCATCCCATCCCAATCCACTTCCAAACCGACCATCTTCCACGCCGAGCCTTCCTTCTTTTCACGTTCCAACGCTCTGCGTCCCACGAAGTAGCCGGGTTTGTCGAGCGCCACCGTCCAATCGAGTCCCAACTCGAACGGCGAGGACTTCTGCGCTTCGATCCAGGCGTGAGTCGTGGAGGTGTAATCCACATCGAGCATGAAGAGTCCCGCCTCCACGCGCGCCATGTCCATCGCCAAAATGCCGACGGGCGCGATGCCGTAGTCCGCGCCGGCTTCCATGAGCGTATCCCAAACCTTGAGCGCGTCGTTATTGTCCATCCAAATCTCGTAGCCGAGGTCGCCGGTGTAGCCCGTGCGCGAGATGGTGACCTGCGCGCCTTTGATGGCGTTCGTCATCAGGCGGAAGTATTTCAACTCGTCAACCGGTTTCTCGCAGACGAGATTCAACACCTTGCGCGTGTTCGGTCCCTGAAAACTGAGCGTGGCGATTTCGTCAGTGACTTCGGTGATGGACACATCCATGCCGACCGCGTTCATCGTCAGCCAGCGCAGATTCGGTTCCGCGGCGGTCAGGCGGAAGGTCGAATCGTCGAGGCGGGAGACAGTGCCGTCGTCAATCATCTTGCCTTCGTCGTCGCACCAGCCGGTGTAATAGACCTGTTCCACTTTCATCTTGTAAATGTCGCGTGTGGTGACGCGATGCAACAACGCCGCCGCGTCCTTTCCCTTGATGATGTACTTGATGAGCGGCGTTACGTCAATCAATGCCGCCGCGTTGCGGATTGCCCAATATTCGCTGTCGAGCGTGTGTTCATACGAACCGGCGACGAAATAGCCCGCCCACTTGCGCCAGTTCTGCGGCTGACACAGCACCGACGTTCGTTCGTGAAAAGGGGTGGTTTTGAGGTTGAACATAACTCTCCCAGAAAATCGAAAGATGACGCTGAATCTTCGCTGTATTCCTGATTCAATGTCAATAGACAGCGACATCCAGCATCAGTCGCCCTTCGGGTGGCACCGGGCAGATTACGGTTTCTTTCTCTCCACCCTGCTTACCCTTGAAGGCTGGATGCTCACTCCTGCCGGGCGACTTGCGCGTGCCACCGCTGCTTCCTTTACCGTGTGCGTCAGGTGCTTTACCATCACTGCCTGGCGTTCGCCCGCCTTTGCGCCCAAGTCCTCCAGCACAGGTTCCAGCCATGCCTGATAGGAACGCACGCAGATGTACACCGGTCTGCTGCGGCGGCCGGGCAGGCTGCCAATTAGCGCTGAAAGTTTTTCACTCACATTTGCTGCTTCGGGATGAATCAGCGGCGTCAACACAATCCCATACATCCCATGCGACACCCCCACGTAACACTTTACGCCTTCGTTGCACATCCAGCCAAGTGCTTTCTGCGGCTGCGGCTCGACGGGTTGCAGGAGAGGGGGGACGATTTGATGATACAGACTCTGTATCGCAGGCAAATGCACTGACTTTACCCGCATCCAAACGGACCCTGAGCCTGTTCCTGCCACCTCGGATACATCCCACATCCTCTGCCACGCATACACTGCGAACCCCGCTTTCCTCAGCAGGAGGAACGCCGGGCTGGTCTCATTCACTTCGGCAAGCACATGGAAGGCGCCCCATGTTCCAGCCTGATGAGCAAGGTTTTCAATCAAGTCAAGCAGAAGCGGATGATCCAGTTGCGAGGCGGGCGCAAGGTAATATAGTTTTGCAAATGTTTCATCACGCGCATGGGTGATGCCGCCCAGCACGGAAGCGTTTTCCCCGTTGGCAATTGCCGAGTAGATGTGTCTCGCCGGATTGACATACGACATCAACCCCACTGCCCCCAGCGGATTTCCGCGAGTCAGCCAGCGTGCTGTATCCAACCCCACCGCTTCTTCACGGAAGCCATAGAGATAAGGCAGGTCCAACAGGGCAAGAGGACGAACAGTCATTCTCGTTTATGGGTTCATAGGATGGCAGGTCACGACTTTCAAACCTGCCATCTTGGAAGCATCTCAATCAACCAGCGTCAGGAAATACTCGTGGAAGCGCGTGTCGTTCGTCAGTTCGGGGTGAAAGGACGTAGCGAGGAGATGTCCCTGTTGGGCGGCGACAATCCTCCCGTCGGGGACCGAGGCGAGTACTTTCACATTGCCGCCCACCGATTCAATGATCGGCGCGCGGATGAAGACCGCATGATAAGGCGCATCCGTCCCTGTGGCTTGCTTGAGTTCGGGGATGTCGAGGTCGGTCTCGAACGAATCGACCTGCCGCCCGAACGCGTTACGCTGGACTTTGATGTCCATCAGCCCAAGCAAAGGCTGGTCGCGGCTGACGTCTTTCGAGAGAAAGATTGCGCCTGCGCATGTTCCCCAAATGGCGTGACGCTGCCCGAATTGCTTTAATGGCTCCATCAGGTTATATGCGATTGCAAGTTTGCCGATGGTCGTGGATTCGCCGCCAGGGATGATGAGACCATCGAGCCCGTTCAGATGCTCGGGCAAACGCACCTCGGCGGTGTCCACCTTCAGCCGCTTGAGCATGGCGATATGTTCTGCAAAGTCGCCTTGTAGGGCGAGGACTCCAATTTTCATTGGTCTTATAGTCTCATGGTCTTGTAGTCTCATAGTCTCATGGTTGACCATAGACTATAAGACTGTCAGACTAAATTACCAGCCCCGCCCCGCGATCCGCTCCGCTTCGGGCATCTGCGACACATTGCGCCCGACCATCGGCTCGCCGAGGTTCTTGCTTACTTCCGCCAGGATGGCGGGGTCGTTGTAATGCGTCACGGCTTTGACGATTGCCGCGGCGCGTTTGGCGGGGTCTCCGCTCTTGAAGATGCCCGAGCCGACGAACACACCGTCCATGCCCAACTGCATCATCAGCGCCGCGTCCGCCGGAGTCGCCACGCCGCCCGCCGCAAAGTTGACCACAGGCAAACGTCCGAGTTCTTTGGTCTCCTTCACCAACTCATACGGCGCGCCGATTTCTTTGGCATACGCCATCAGTTCCTCATCTGCCATTGTGGTCAAGCGGCGGATTTCGCCGATGACTGCACGCGCATGACGCACTGCCTCGACCACGTCGCCTGTGCCTGCCTCTCCCTTCGTGCGAATCATCGCCGCGCCCTCGCCGATTCGCCGCAGCGCCTCGCCCAGATTGCGGCAGCCGCACACGAACGGCACTTTGAAGTTGTGCTTCAAAATGTGATGCGCTTCGTCAGCGGGCGTCAGCACTTCGGACTCGTCAATGTAGTCCACGCCAATCGCTTCGAGAATCTGCGCCTCGACGAAATGCCCGATGCGGCACTTTGCCATCACAGGGATGGATACCGCGTCCATGATCTTCAAGATCAATTCAGGGTCAGACATGCGAGCCACGCCGCCCTGTGCGCGGATGTCGGCAGGGACGCGCTCGAGCGCCATGACAGCACACGCTCCCGCATCTTCTGCGATTTTGGCGTGTTCGGGCGTCACCACGTCCATGATGACGCCGCCCTTGAGCATTTGCGCCAGCCCCTTTTTCTCTGTCCAGGTTCCAGTTTTGACTTCCATTGTTACACTCCTTGATTCCGCGACTTGCGCGGTCATCTTGTAAATATAGATAAGTTGTGCGCACGGGATTCTACCACGCAGAGCATCCCGCTTCACACGCCGCCGGTGCCTGGTCCGGTTTCGATAGAGTTTCTCCTGCTTTGGGCTTTTCCACTTCATCTGCCTCTTGACAAAACCCGCAATCTGAATACAATTACGACAATGATACAATTGTTACAATAATACAAAGATACAATTTATGACCAATAAGAAACTCCTCCTCCAAATTGATTTCCGTTCGGGACTGCCCATCTACACCCAAATCGTCAACCAAATTCATGCGCAGATCGCCAGCGGAATCCTCCAGCCCGGCGACCAACTCCCGACCGTGCGGGCGCTTGCCGAGGAGTTACGCGTCAACTTCAACACGGTGGCGCGCGCCTATCGCATCCTGGATGAAGAGCGCATTATCTCCACCCAGCAAGGGCGCGGCACGTACATTACCGAAATCCCACCGCCGAAGGTCAGCGAAAAAATTCGCAGAGAGGCGCTGGAAGAGTTGACCAAAAGATACATCAGCGAAGCCCTGCGGCTGGAGTTTTCGAAGAGCGAGATTAAGCAGATGATCAATGACCAACTCAAAGCGTGGAGTGCGAGCGTTGAGCATGGTCGAAACGAAGCGCAAGAGTCTATGTAAACACCGTCCCGAAGGTTGACTAAGAATCAGCCTAAATTTTGAAAATCCTTCGGGACGTCCTTATAAAAGGAGAATAAATGGACACCAAATTTGTCAAATCCGCATTGGAAAAGAAAAAATCCCAAACCGCAGACCCGCACATTCCGCCAATCGCAGGGACAATCTTCGGAATAACGCTGTTGATTGCCATCCTAGGAGCGGCGCTTGGAGATGGCAAATACAGTGATGCTGTGCTGGCTGCTTGGGTAATCGGCTGGACATTGATTGGCTTTTATGTCCTGTTCGGGCTGAAAGTGGCGTCGCAATGGGAAAAGGCTGTGATTCTGCGGCTCGGCAAATTCAGGAAACTTGCAGGACCCGGTCCGTTTTGGATCATTCCGATCATTGACACCACGCCGACGTGGATTGACCACCGCGTCATGGTCACGCCGTTCGCCGCCCAAAAAACGCTGACAAAAGACACTGTACCTGTGGATGTGGACGCCGTGCTGTTCTGGGTCGTGTGGGACGCGGAGAAAGCCGCGCTCGAAGTCGAGAACTACCGCGCCGCCGTGGACTGGGCGGCGCAAACCGCCCTGCGCGACATCATCGGACGCATGATGCTGGCGGACATCCTCGTCGGGCGGAGCGTGATTGACAAGGAACTGCAACAAGTCATTGACGAACGCACCACGCCTTGGGGTGTCACCGTGCAATCCGTGGAAATCCGCGACATCGTCATCCCCCAGGATCTGGAGGATGCCATGTCCCGCCAGGCGCAGGCGGAGCGTGAACGTCAGGCGCGCGTGATCCTCGGCGAATCCGAGAAGCAGATCGCCGAATCCTTTGCCGAAGCATCCCAAGCCTACATCAACAACCCGACCGCCCTGCATCTGCGTGCCATGAACATGCTCTTTGAAGGTTTGAAGGAAAAAGGCGCCATGGTTATCGTTCCCAGTTCGGCGGTGGACACGATGAACCTCGGCGGTCTCAGTGGCATGATCTCACTGGCGCAGAGCAATATGCCGAAGGAAGATAAATCATAGCCCAAGATTTCATCTTGCGCTACGAAAGGAGAAAAAATGACAACTCGTACCACCACAACCATCTCTCTTATCCTGATTGCCGCCGCGGCGTTGGCGGGAGTCCTGCTCTGGAACCGCCTGCCCGATCCCATGCCGTCGCACTGGAACGCGGCAGGCGAGATTGACGGCTACATGTCCAAATTCTGGGGCATCTTTCTGATGCCGATTGTCACTATCGGGCTGTTGGGTTTGTTCCTCCTCATCCCGCACATTGACCCGCTCAAAGCCAACATCGCTAAGTTCATCGGTGTTTTCAACTGGTTCATCGTGGGTTTTGTGGCGTACATGCTCTTTATTCATGGCTTGACTTTGTCCGCCGCACTTGGTTACCAGTTCAACATGACATACGCGCTCCTGCCGGTTGTTGGTCTGCTCTTCATCGGCGTAGGCTACATGATGGGCAAAGCAAAGCGCAACTTCTTCATCGGCATCCGCACGCCGTGGACGCTTTCGAGCGAGGCGGTCTGGGACGAGACGCATAAACTCGGCTCCAAACTCTTCATGCTTGCAGGCGCGGTGACCATCGTCAGCGCCTTCCTCGGCGAGAACGGCATCTGGCTGCTGCTCGCCGCCATCCTCCTTGCGGCGTTCGTCCCCATCGTCTACTCCTACATCCTGTGGAAGCGCGAAAATCCGTGAACGCGATCATCGAAGTCAACCAGTTGAAACGCGTCTTCGGGCAGAACCGCGCCGTGGATGGCATCACGTTTCACGTGGAACAAGGCGAAGTCTTTGGACTGCTCGGTCCGAACGGCGCGGGCAAGACGACCACGGTTCGACTCTTAAACGGAATCCTGCCTCCGTCCGAGGGAACGGCGCGCATCTTTGGGCTTGACCCCGCGACTCACGGCGAGGACATCCGCCGCAGGACGGGCGTCCTGACCGAAACGCCCGCGCTCTACGAACGCTTGTCCGCGCGCGAGAACCTGGAGTTTTTTGCCACACTGCAAGGGATTCCGGAAGCGGACCTAAGCCGCCGCGTGGACGAGATGCTTGAATTCTTCGAACTCGCCTCGCGCGCCAAAGACAAAGTGGAGACCTTCAGCAAAGGCATGAAGCAACGACTCGCGCTTGCCCGCGCATTGATTCACAAGCCTCCGCTGTTGTTCCTGGACGAACCGACCTCGGGACTCGATCCCGAAGCCGCGCAGCAAGTCAACGACTTGATCGCAAACTTGACCAGCGCCAACGGTCAGACTGTCGTGCTGGCAACGCATAATCTTTTCGAGGCACAGCGTCTATGCGACCGCGTTGCCGTCATGAACAAAGGCAGGATTCTGGCGTTGGGCAGTCTCAAGGAACTCTCGCGCAAGTTGTGGCACGTCACCTGGGTGGACATCACGTTTCACGTGAAACCGTCGGAGAATGTCGCGGGGAGTCTCAAGGCGCTTCATGGCGTGATCCAGGCGTCGGCGGAGGGCGAAGCGTTGGCGGTCCAGGTCGAGAATGAGGATGTGATTCCCGAAGTCATTCGCCATCTGGTCAATACGGGCGAGTCCATTTTGCGAGTCAACCCGCGCGACTATACGTTGGAAGATATTTATTTTGCATTGCAGGCAGGTGAAGCATGAACTGGCGTTCGATTTGGGCGATTGCCCGCAAAGACTTGAAGGAAGTACGGCAAAATAAAGTTGCCTGGGGACCCGCCATCGCGATCCCGTTGATCTTTGCGATCCTCATGCCGATCCTGTTTTCGGTGTTGCCGCAGGTCATGCCCGTGGAAGATATCCAACGTGAACTGGGGGACATGGAAACGCTGATGAAGAATCTGCCGCCCTCCATCCAGGCGATCTTTGAAGGCTTGAAATTAGAACAAATGTTCGTGTTATATATGACCGCCTTCATGCTGGCGCCACTGTTCCTCATCATGCCGTTGATGTTCTCCTCGGTCGTCGGCGCGGACTCGTTCGTCGGCGAACGCGAGCGTAAAACGATGGAGGCGCTGCTCTACTCCCCCGCCACCGACATGGAACTTTTCCTCGGCAAAGTGCTGGCAGCAGTCATTCCGTCTATTGCGCTTTCATGGCTGACGTATCTGGTTTACATCATTGCCGTCAATGTTGCAAGTTACGAATTGTTCGGGCGCATCTGGTTCCCATTGCCTACCTGGTGGCCCCTGATGTTTTGGCTGACGCCTGCTTTTGCCTTGCTTGGCATATCGGCAACCGTGCTTGTTTCCTCGCGCGTCAAGACCTTCATGGAAGCCTATCAACTCTCGGGGTCGCTGGTGGTGTTGGTACTGGCGCTCGTGCTCGGACAGGTCAGCGGCGTTTTGTTTCTCGGTGTTGGCACGGTGATGATTCTCGGGACATTGATCTGGATCGTTGACGGCGTGTTGATTTACCTGAGTATTCGTAATTTCAAGCGCAGCTCGTTGATTGCAAAATTATAGGAGACCGCCATGACGGATGAATATCAAAAATGGGAATATCGAGTTCAGACCATCGGCAGCTTTTGGGGGACAAAAGACGAACTCATTCAGTCCACGCTGGACGAATGGGGCGAGGAAGGCTGGGAGGTGATCAACGTCTTCACGCCCGAAAACAGCGGCAAGGTCACCGTTGTTGCCAAACGCCCGCTGACGGAGCGCGTGCGCCGCATGCGTTCCATACCATCTTACTCATAAGGAGAAACACATGCTTTCGGCGATGTACATCCTTGGTTTTCTGGGCATGATCATCCTGCCCATCGTTTTGTGGGTCTACTTCACACGTAAATTGTCTCTTTCCTGGAAACTTGTTTTGGCAGGCGGCTTGACTTTCATTGCTTCACAAATCCCTCACGTTCCTTTGGTGCTGGGACTAAACAGTTTTTTGAAGAGCCAGCCTTTGCTAGTCAATGCCATCGTTCTGGGTCTGCTGGCGGGCATCTTTGAGGAGACTGCGCGCTACATCTTGTTCAAGTTTGTTCTCAAGAATGCGCGGTCGTGGAAGGAAGGTGTGTTGGTTGGACTGGGTCACGGCGGAACGGAAGCGCTCATCCTGGGCGTTCTGGCTGCCGTTGGATTTTTCACCATGCTGGCTTATCGCTCCATGGATTTGTCCACGCTGCCGAGCATTCCGCCGGAACAGGTGGAACTGGCAAAACAACAGGTTGCGGCATACTGGTCTGCGCCAATCTATACTCCTTTGCTTGGCTTTGCGGAGCGCATCTTTGCCATCTGTCTGCATGTCAGTTTGTCGGTGATGGTGTTGCTGGCTATTGCAAACAGACAGCCGCTCTGGTTCTGGGCTGCCCTGTTCTGGCATGCGCTGGTGGATGCAGTGGCGGTGTACGCCGTTCAGCAGATGGGTGTTTTGGGCGTCGAAGCGATCATCGCCGTCTTTGCTATCATCAGCCTGGCGGCGGTGTTTGCGCTGCGTCCGCTGTTTCCTGCGGCGCACGCGGATGGGACGGATGTGCAGGTTGTCCCGGTGGAAAAGCCTGTGTAGCGGCACGCAGTTTCAGGTCAGGCAGGAAGCGTATGAATATCCGCTCGAAATGGGCGGATATTTTTTATCCAGTAGCGATACAATTGCCGTCATGCACAAAATAAAAGATCCATTCCTCATCGTTATTCTGCTGCTCAGCCTTGCGCTGGGCGCATCCACCCTCACGCGCGGACATGAATGGGGCGACGATTGGGCTTCGTATGTCATGCAGGCGCAGAGCATCCTGAATGGGAAGATGGATGAATTCATCGAACGCAACTCGTTCACGATTTTCGAATCGTCGGTTCAAATTGGACCTGTGGCATACCCCTGGGGATACCCGTTGACGCTCACGCCCGTCTTGCTGCTGCGCGGCGTTCACCCGCTGACGTTGAAACTGCCGGGGCTTTTGTTCTTTGCAGGATTTTTGATTTTCTTTTATCTGTTGACCGAAACCCGCCTCACGCGGACCGAACGCCTGCTCCTCGTTTCCCTTTTTGCTTTCAACCCGGCGCTGATCAAGTCTCTCGATTACATCATCTCCGATATTCCATTCCTGTTTTCTGTGTTCCTTGCCTTATGGCTCATGGAACGCGCGGATGCCCAAGCGGGAATGAAGTCTCAGGTTCTGCTGGGTGCGGGCATATTTCTCTCGTTCTTCTTTCGTACGACGGGAATTGTCCTGCTTGCGGGGTATCTCGCCTGGCAGGGATGGCGCTTCCTGACCGACCGCACCCGCCAAAAAGAAGTTGTCGTCAATTCGGCAACGGCGGTGGTAACCTTCGCTCTCTTTTGGTTTCTTTCCTCTTTTTTCTTTCCCAATGGACAAGGCTCGTATGTTCGTCAACTGGCGGGATTGACGCCTGAAATCCTGCGAAGCAACCTGGTCAACTATTTTTATCTCTTCGTTCAATTCTTTGACCCAAACACAGCAGCGGCGTGGACATATCTTTATTACCTGCTGGTTGTCTTTTTCTTCTTCGGCGTATGGACGCGCCGCCATGCCGACCAGATTTGGATAATTTTCTTTGCATTCTATTTTATGGTCATGGTCCTTTGGCCCGAGTGGCAGGGACTGCGGTTCATTTTTCCACTGCTTCCACTCTTCATGTACTTTGCCTTTCAGGGCGTGCTTGCCGTTATGCGAAAACTGCCTGAAAAGTATTTTCTCATGGGGCGGCGGCTCAATTTCCTGCTCTGGGGTGTGTTGGCGGGTATCTTCCTCTTTGCATCGGCGGTTCACGCCTACGCCAACCTGGCAAACGACCGCCGCATCAATGGTCCCTTTGAAGCGTTCAGCATGGAGATGTATGACTATGTCAGGGAAAACATACCTGCCGATAGCGTCATCGTCTTCTTCAAGCCGCGCGCTCTCCGCCTTTTCACAGACCGCGATGCGATCATGTCCATCGAATGTGACCGCCTCCTGCTGGGTGACTATGTCATTCTCCACAAAAACTGGGAGTACAGCCAAATCCTGCCTGGCGATATTCAAAACTGCCGCCTGCCGTTGAAACTGATGTACGAAAACCGCAAGTACCTTGTCTATGAACTGCAAAAGTAAAATTACCGCTTGAATCCAACCTGTAAAATCAGTACACTGTATTCATGAATACAACCACCGGCAGGCTGCGCGACCTCGAGGGGAGACAAAACCAACTGCTGCGCCTTGTCGAGTTGAGCGTCATTCTCAACTCCACCCTCGACCTGGACGAACTCCTTCGGCAAATTACCGCCACCGCCACCGAATTGCTGGACTGCGAGGGATCGTCCATTCTGCTTTACGACGAGAAAAACCCGCGCCTCTATTTCGCCGCCGCCACCGGTTCCGACCCGGCAGAACTTGCCAAAATCCCCGTTCCCATCGAGGGCAGTTTGGCAGGGACAATCTTCCGCACCAACCAGCCGATGATTCTAAACAACGTGGAAGAGGACCCGCGCCACTACTCCCTCGTTGCCGACAAAATCAAATTCAAAACGCGTTCTCTCCTCGGTGTTCCCATGCCCATCAAGGATCGCACCGTGGGCGTTCTGGAGGCGGTCAACAAACGTGATGGCAAATTCACCGAGCGCGACGAGGCGATTCTTTCGGTCACAGCCGCCCATGCCGCCATCGCCATCAACAACGCCCGTCTCTTGCAGACCACGCGGCAGGCGCTCGAACAAGCCCGGCAGGCAAACGAGGTCAAAAACAACTTCCTTGCCCTTGCCTCCCACGAACTGCGGACGCCTCTGGGCATCATCATCGGCTACGCCACCTTTTTGCAGGAGGACGCCAAAGGCGAACTCTCCGACCACGCCCGCCATGTGCTGAACGCCGCCTCGCAGATGAAATCCCTGCTCGACCAAATGAGCAACCTCACCCTCCTGCAGGCGGAGCAATTGGCAATGCACCCGCGGAAAATTGCCATTCAGGATATTTTGACTCTTGCCCGCAACGAAATCATGTACTCCGCCGCACGGCAGGGACTGGAATTGATCTACGCCTTCGCCGACACTCCTCATTACGTATATGTGGATCAGGACAAGACCATCATCGCCTTCGTCAACCTGCTCAATAACGCCATCCGTTTCTCACCCGAAGGGAGCCGCATCGTCATCGGCGCAGTGGACCAGGGTGACCATGTCCTCGCCTGGGTGCAGGACCAGGGGAAAGGCATTCCGTCCGACAAATTGCAGAAAATCTTCGAAGGCTTCTACCAGATCGAACCTCCCAACACGCGCAGTTACGGCGGGCTGGGAATCGGTCTCACCATTGCCAAAGGCATCATCGAAATTCAGGGCGGAAGAATCTGGGCAGAGTCCGAAGGTCTCGGCACCGGCGCGACCTTCAAAGTGACTCTGCCAAAAGCGTGACCCCCTTCTCCTGGCAAGAGAAGGGATGGGGATGAGGGAGAAAACAACAAAAAGCGCCTCGTCTCTCGACAGGCGCTTTCAATCACCAATTACGATTTACCAATTACCCAAGATGCATCGGCATAATCACGTGCAGGAAGTTCTCGTCGCCCACCGGGCGGATGACCCCCGGCGCATTCGGCGCAGACGTTTCCAATGCCACGTTTGGCGTGCGAATCACCTCCAGCGCCTCGCGCAGGAACTTCACGTTGAACGCAATGAGCAGCCCGCCGCCGTCCACCGTCGCCTCGACGATGGTCTCGTTCTTGCCGGTCTCCTCTGAGATGGCGGAAATCTCCACCTCGCTGGGCTGTAAATCGCCCTGTGCGCTCTTGATGTTCAACCGCGCCACATTCGAACCCTCACGGGCAAAAATTTCCGCCTGCTTGCACGCCTTCAACAGCGACGCCGTCGAAACCAGCGTGCGCGACTTGTACGAGCGCGGAATAATCTGCTGAAAATCGGGGAACGTCCCGTCAATCAACTGCGAAACAAGCTCCACATCCTTCACGCGGAAGATGACCTGACCGCGTCCCTTCGGCAGCACCATGTAAATCGGCTCATCGCCGTCACCTGCCACACGCGCCAGTTCTTTCAAGGCTTGAGCGGGAACGATTGCCGAAACAGGAGCAGGCACGGGCGTGGCGAGAACCGCCTTGCGAACGGAAAGACGGAAACCGTCCGCCGCCGCCATCGTCATCTTGTCTTTCTCCACCTGAATCAAAACACCCATCAGCACCGGGCGCGCCTCGTCGGTCGAAGCCGCAAACGCCACCTGATGAATCATCTCGCGGAAATCGCCCGAATTGATCTGCACCGCGCCTTCCAGGTCCGGCACGGGCAGGGGCGGAAACTCCTGCGCGTCAATGCACTTGATGTCGTTGGTCGAAGTGCCACAGCGCACATTCAACGTTTGCGTCGGCAAATCGAGCTTCAAACTGACTTGATCGCCCGGCAATGTGTTCACCAAATCGCTGAACGTACGCGCCGGCACGGTGGTCGAACCTTCCTCCTCGATGCGCGCCGGAATCCAACACGTAATCCCCAATTCGAGATTGGTGGCAGAAAGACGCAAGCGCCCCTCGTCCGAAGCAAGCAAAACGTTCGCCAGCACCGGCAGGGTACTGCGCGGCGAAACGGCTTTCGAAACGATTCCCAAACCGCGGGCTAAATTCTCCTGAAGCACGGTCACTTTCATGATGTATCTCCTCGGTGGATGATGACCCTTGTATTTTACATCATTAATAGCGAGACTTTAGAACCCCGTCACCAGCGAAATCCCAACCGCCAGCAGGATGAACAGCAGCTGCAGTGCAAACAGCGCCGCAAACACATACACCACAATGCTCCACGCCGAACGCGCCGGTTTCCTCTTTTGGATTTCCTGACCTTCTGCCAGCCTCTGCACCGACTCTGCCGCCTGCGCCGCGTCCTCCGCCCAGACGAGATTCTCCGCTTCATTCTGGACGATGATCCTGTTCCCGCCAAATGAGCGAATCCACTCTGGGGCATTTGCCGCCAAACTTCCGCTCAGGATGACGGCTCGAAACTCGCCCTCGGGCTTTTGGTCGGACGTCGTCACCGTCGCTTGAACCTTTGCCCCCGCTTTTGCCAGCGCCGCTTTCACTGCTTCCGCAACCCCATCGCCGCTGTCAACGATGAGCGCCGCAAACGCGCTTTGCTTCTCTGCCAGCGCATCCGCCAGCGACGCGCCGTCCCTGCGCAGGACGCTCAAATGATAGAGAAACACCACGCTGAACAAAAACAGCAATTGAAAGGTGTTGAGCAGGGAATTGAGAAAATCACTCCCCACGTCACCCGTCAACACCGCGCGGAGCAATTGATAGACCAGCCCCACCGCCGTTCCCATCCCGCCGATGATGGAAGCGAACAAGGCAAGGTACAAGTAAGTTTTCCGTAACACCGACCGTCTCGCATGGTCACCCATCTCGCCCTGCGCCAGCGCTTCCGCCTGCATCGGCTGCCAGGTTAACAGCCACAGCGGGACGCCGACCAGAATGGACGAGATGGCTGTCGCAAGAGTGGAGCGTCCTGCGTCGCTCATCGAAAAAAATGGACTGGTGGTCATGTCAATCAGGAACGACAGCAATGAGGCGACGCCCACGAACGAAACCGCCAGCCCGATGAAAGCCAGAATATAGTTGTACAACCGCTTCATCCCCGCCTGGCGGACGTTGTCGCCAACCGCTGCAATGTGCTGGTTTAGCCAGTGACCGTAGTACGCCCAGACCAATCCCAGCGGCACGCCCACCGAGATCGGTCCGCCCAGTTGCTGGACGAAATACTGCGCCGTCCAGTCTGCGCCGAGCAGGCGGGTGACGAGGATGTTCACGGTCATCGAGGCGGTGGTGATCACGGTAATCACCCCGCCCAGCGCAAGGAGGTAGAGAATGCCGAGGCGTAGAGTCGAGCCCATTTCGGCGGGATCAGTCAAAGAGTCCTGAATGACGCGCCAGGCGTACACCCACACGGGCGTTCCCACCACGAGCAATGCCGCTCCGTTGACGACGACCTCGCGTCCCATTTGTCCCAAAACATCGCCGGGGATGTAAATCAGAAAACGCAAAACCTGCTGTGCGCCGAAGACGGTCATCAGCAAACCGTAGAGCATCCAGATATAGCGGTAAAGGCGGCGGACATCGGCGAAGTTTTCCCGCTCTTTGAGCGCCGCCCAATCGCTGCGCAGGACGTTCCAAAAATACGCTGCCAGGAGCAGATTCATTACGATGGCGATCAAGTTGTCGGAAAGGGTTTGATGACGGAAGATGCTAAAGGCGCGTTCCGCACCCAGACCGGCGGCTTGGGCGAGAGTACGGTCAATCAGCGAGAGGACATTTTGCACCACAGGGATGAGGGTGGCGAGCAGGATGGCATACAGATACACAGCCCGCAGGCTGGCTTCCCGTTCTTCTTCATCCTGTGCCGACACCCTCTGCGCCCACAACCAGTGAACAAGAAAGATTGGCACGCCCACCAGGATCAATGCCAGCGCGCGCGCCAGCACCTCCGCTCCGCCGGAAACAGTCTTGTTCACGATGGAGCGAAGCAGACCGATCAGCCCCCACGCCACCACTTCAGCGCTGATAAAAGCGACAAGGTAAAAGTAAAGACGGCGAATGGATTTCATGGCGAATTCCTTTGGATGTTATTTTGCGAAAAGAAAAAAACTTTGCGCTCCCGGCGCTGATTAGGGCTTGGGCGGCTCCGAATACCAACTGTAATCCCAGAAATTGTAGAGTGGAAACAGCGTTATCTTCCATGTGCCGTTCTGCCGTACGAGCGTGGCTCTCTGTTCACTGCGATAACCGGGTGAAAACGGATCACCGCCGCTGTAAATCTGCGCCACCTCCACCGAGGCTTCATCTCCGCTGATGTGGGATGCGCCGATGTCCACGGCGTCGTTGTTGGGGTTGGCGTATCCCTGCAGGAAGGGACGGCGGAATTCCTCATAGGTGGGCTTGTACTTGAGGTCGGCGAGATAACCGTAAGCCTTCTCGTAATCTCCATTGATCAGCGCAAGCACATAATTGTGGACGACGCCTTCCGGAGTGTCCTCCGGCAGATAGGTTTGCGTATCCTGCCTGGCAAAGAACACCGCCAGCGCAACCACCACCAAAACTCCAATGCCAATCAAAATGCCGGTCAAAAAGCGGTCTTGTTTCATGGGTACCTCCGGTCAATTCATTGTATTGTCTTTGGGACGAAAAAACAAGCGAAAAGTTTCTAAGAGACCAGGACTTTCTTAAAGTCGAGAGATGATGGCAAAAGTCAGTGTAAGATGGGCGTCAAAGTAGCGACTGACAGGCGAAGATAAGCGAAGTTTGTTTTAGTGGATACGAGTCCAATGACCAGGTTATTTAGGCAAGCCTTGGACGGGGTGATTGCCAACGCAAAGCCAGAACACAGAGACCACAGATATGACTTTCTCTGTGGTCTCTGTGTCTTCTTTAGGATGAAATCGCCCTGCGGATCAGGCGACTGTCATCACGTCAGCCGCTTGCGGATTTCGGAACTGAGAAAGTCCATCGCCCAGACGACGATGACGATTGCCCAGATCGCCGTGCCAGCCTGATGCCACTTGAAATCGTTGATGCTCAGGTTGAGGTAGTAGCCGATGCCGCCGCCGCCCACAAAGCCGATGATGGTGGAGATGCGGACATTGATGTCCCAGTGATAGATGATGTAGGAAATGAAATCGGGGACGACCTGCGGCACGACACCGTAGCGCACGGTGTGGAGAGGCGGCGCGCCGGTGGCTTGCAGCGCCTCCACCGGACCGGGGTCAATGTTCTCCACCGCTTCCGAGAACAACTTGCCGAGCGAGGCAATCGTCACCACCGTGAGCGCCAGGAAACCGGGGAAGGGACCGAAACTCAGCCAGAAGCCGAAGACGGTCGCCATCACCAGCGGGTCGTAGGAGCGCATCAGATTGAAGAAGGAGCGGAAGAGGTAATAGACGAATGTGCCAATCACACCCTTGCGGGTGATGTTGCTGGCAGCAAGGAAACTGAGCGGCGCAGCAATGACGGTTGCCAGCGTGGTGGAGAGCAGCGCCATGAAGATCGTAACGAACATGTTGTCCGTCACGTCTTTCAACGCCTGGCTGGGCTTCAGCCCGCCGACCGGGGTGAGGGTATCCACTTCGAGGCGGCTGGCAACGCCGTCCACCGTGGATTGGATGGGACGCGCCTGCACTTCCTGGCTGAAATGCCCGTTGGCGTCGGTCTGCGTGCGGATGGCGGTCATGGTGCGCCCGTCGGGCAGACGCCAGCGGATGACCACTTCGGAGTTGGGCTGGAGGTCGAATCCTTCGAGGGTAAACTTCTCGAGCGGTTCGGCGCACAAAACACTGGGGACGAGGCGAGGTCCCTCGGACGGAAGCGACTCCTCGGTCGGGGCGGAACCGCACGGGATGGGGAAGACGATGGAGACGGTGCGCGTCTCCACATCGCGCGTGAACACATCGGGCGTCAGGAAGGCGGTCAATAGTTCCCTGCCTTTTGGCAGGTCGCGGAACAGGCGCGGGAAATCCGCTTCGGTGACGCGGTACGAAACGGCGAAGGCGGCAATCACCAGTGCGGTGATGAGCGTGTTGCGAACGATGCGCGAAACGGGCATGTCACACCAGCCTTTCGCGCAGTTTGGCGCTAACGTAATCCAGCACGATGACGATGAAGGCGATGGCAATGAAGACCGCGCTCACGCCGCGCATGTTGTTGACGCGGATGAGTTCGATGAGCAGGTAGCCGATGCCGCCGCCGCCCACCAGACCGATGACGGTGGCGGAGCGTACGTTGATGTCCCAGCGGTAGATGGTGAAGGCGGTGAAGGGCGGGATGATTTGCGGAATGACGGCGTAGCGCACCACCTGAAGCCAGTTTGCGCCGGTGGCGCGGACGGCTTCGATGGGACCGGGATCAATCCCTTCGATGACTTCCGAATAAAGTTTGCCGAGCGCCGCCACCGAGTGCAGGGCGAGCGCCAGCATACCGGCGAACGGTCCCAGCCCCACGATGACGACGAAAATGATGGCGATGATGAGCGATTCAATCGAGCGCAGGATGTTGAGCAGTGTGCGGACGATGACATACACGGCATACGTGACGGGGTTGCCGCTCATCAGGTTGCGCGCCGCCAGGAAAGAGAGCGGAACCGCAAAGAGCATCGCCAGCCCGGTTGCCATGAGCGCCATTGAAATGGTCGCAAGCGCGCCCTTCAACACTTCCCCGCCGATGAAGGAAAGTTCATAGCCGCCAGCCGGGCGGTATTGCTCGAAATAGACGCGGTGGAATTGCGGCAGAGTAGGGTCGGGGGCGGCGACCAGCGCGGTGGAAGGAACGCGGATGGTGGTGGTCAGCGAGCCGCTCTCATCGGTCGTCAGCGTCAGCATGGAAATTTCGCCCTCGCCGAGCATGAGCGGGTTGCCAATGGGGTTCTGCCAGAAAATGCTCGTTTCGGCGTTTGCCCACATCCCCGTCACGTTGACGATGAGGGTCTCGCCTACGCCGCCGCAATCGGGGATGACCGTCGCAACACGCCCGGCGTCTTCGCGGCGGGCGGCGGGCGGCTGGCTGGAACACGGCACCTGCACCGGCACCCACATCTGGTTCACTTCGCGGCGCGGCTGGATGAAATCGGGGCGCGTCATCGGGCGCAGAATTGCCAGCGCGCGGTCCATGTTGGCTTTGCTGAAGTCAATCTCCACCACCTGCCAGCCGATGCCATAAGCGGCAGCCAGCCCAAAGAACAGCGGCAGGAGGATGGAACGCGCCCGCCCGCCCGCCAGGCTGATGGCGTCCCAAACGTTCCACAGCCAGATCAAAATCGGCGAGGCGTACCACAGCGGCTTGCCATACCAGATGACCGTTGCAAGAATGACCAAAAACCCAAGCAGGATGCCGACTCCGCGATAGCGCTCGCCCAGCAGGAACTGTCCCAGACCGGGGACGACGGCGGATGCGACTCCGCTTCGCACTACGGGACGGCGGGTTGCTGTTTCGTTGGACATATCCCCCGCCCTCACAGGGAAGCGGCGCGCACTTCCTGCGCCTCTTCTCCGTAGATTTCCTTGAACTTGGCGCGGTCAATCTCCTTTGCCGAGCCCTCGAAGACTTTCACGCCGTCCTTGAGCGCCACCACGCGCGTGGCGTAGCGATGAACGAGGTCCAAAAAGTGCAGCGAGCAGATGACGGTAATCCCCTCTTTGTTGAGACCTTCGAGATATTGCAGAATGGAATGCGAGAGAACCGGGTCGAGGCTGGCAACCGGCTCGTCGGCGAGAATCAGTTTGGGGTCCTGCATGAGCGCGCGCGCAATCCCCACGCGCTGCTGCTGTCCGCCGGAGAGGGCGTCGGCGCGGCTGTAGGCTTTATCGGCAATGCCCACGCGGTCCAAAGCCTGCAACGCGCGCTGTTTGTCTTCCTGCGCCCAGATGCCCAGCAGACTCGTCCAGGGGTTGACGTAGCCCAGCCGCCCGGAGAGGACGTTGGTCATCACGCTGGAACGTTTGACCAGGTTGAATTGCTGAAAGACCATGCCGATTTTGCGGCGGATGCGGCGCAGTTCGGCGGGCGGAGCGGCGGTGATGTCCACATCGTCCCAGAAAATTTTGCCCTCGGTGGGTTCGATCAGACGATTGATGCAGCGCAGCAGGGTGGATTTGCCCGACCCCGAAAGCCCGATGACCACCAGAAACTCGCCGTCCTTCACATCGAAGGAAACGTTCTTGAGCGCCTGCGTGCCGTTGGGATAGGTTTTGGAGAGGTTTTGGATTTTCAGCATGGAAAGCCCTCGTGACCCCCTCGGCTCTTCGAGCCACTCCCTCCATCCCGCCAAAGCGGGATGGAGGGAGACGGAGGGGGTAAAAAAGAGGGAGGACGTTTCGTCCTCCCTCACGTTTTGGGGATGGTTTACTTGAAGAGCGTGGTCGGGTCAATGCCGGAGGCTTCGAGGTAGAGGCGATACTCATCATAGAAGGTATCGTCCACAACCTTGAGACCTTCGATGCTGTAGCCGCCGCTCTTGAGCAGAGCGCGTCCTTCTTCGGTGCCAGCCAGGTCGAGCAGCGCCTGGGTCAGTTTCTCACGGATTTCCGCAGGAACGTTGGAGGCGAAGGAGACGTTATCGTTCGGGATGAACGGCTCGGAGACCCAGATGATGACGACTTTGTCGTTCACATCGGGGAAGTCGTTGACGACGTTCGAGCGGGCGTCAATGAAGGTCGCGCCGAAGTCGCAGATTTCGCCCTTGGGGCTGAGGTAAATGGATTTGATGACGGTGGGGTGACCCTGAACGAACGCACCGGTCTTGACCTTGATGTCGTTGGCTTTGAGCAGACCGAAGGGAAGCACGTAGCCGGAGGAAGAAAGCGGATCGGTCCAGCAGGGCTTCTTGTCGGCGAACTGCGCCAGGGCGGTGGCGGCGTCGGCGGTGGATTTGCCGGTCGCCGGATCATAGTAAGAGGTGAAACCCGCCGCAGCGTTGGCGACGAACTGGAAGCCGTAGTGGTCGGAGCCAAAGCGGATGGTGGCGAGCGCTACATCAGCGTAACCCTTGCCGTGCGCAACCACATACTGCGTGGGAGCCAGCCAGCCGATGTGAGCCTGTCCGGCGCCCATGGCTTCGATCATGGCGGCGTAGTTGGTCGGCACAACCGTCTTGATGGTGTAGCCGGTCATCTCGCTCAGTTTGGCGGCAATCGCTTCACCACCGGTCTGAAGTTCCTGGGTGGTGGCGGAAGGAGCCAGCGCCATGATGAGCGGATTGTCAGCAGTGCCGAGTTCGGGCGCGGGCGCTTCGGTGGGGGCGGCAGTGGGTTCCGGGGCTTTGGTTGGCTCCGGCGCCTGGGTGGGGGCGGCGGGTTCCTCAGTGGGCGTAGCGGCAGGACCGCAAGCGGCAAGCGCCAACGCGAGGACCGTCGTCACTGCAAAGAACAGGTAGAGTGACTTCTTCATTTATTTCTTCTCCTTTTGGAAATGTTTGAACCGTGAGAGGTTCTCCGGCGCATGATAATACAACCGATTCACCGGAATGACAAGTGACATTCGTTTAACAGAACATTATCGCCTGTTGAGAATCGCCGTGAGGTCCAGCCCGGCGCTCTTTATGAAGGCATGAAAATCGCCAAAGTCTCCGTCATTCACCGCCTGAATTTCGTCGAAGCCGTATGCCGTTTGAAACGCCGCGTAGCCCGCATCGGTTTGACGGATGGCGGGAATCAAATCGCGGAAGAGGTTCCGCATGGGCGGGGGCATCTTCGTCGAGAACGCCAGCACCTCGTAGGGAATAATTTCCTCGGATCGCCAGATCACCAGCACCTGCTCGACCAGATCCGGCATGGCATCTTCGAGGGAGGGGAATTTACGCGCATCAATGTATGTCGCGCCGAAATCGCAGATGCCGCCCACATACAGCGACCTCACCATCGCGGCATGGTCTCCGGCAAAGGCGGCGCTTCGCGTCTGAACCTGAGCCTGATTCAACATCCCCAGCGGAACGATATACCCCGCAAGCGACGTTTCCTCGCTCCAGCACGGCTTCTTATCCGCAAACTGCGCCAGCGCAACGGATAGTTCCGCTGTATTCTCTCCAATCTTGGCATTGAAATAGGATGTGAACCCGTCCCGCCGCGCCGCAAGGAATTGTGTGCCATAGGCGATTTTTTCGTCCCGCACTACCGCATACTGTGCGCGGACGAGGTCTTTTTGATAGGCAAGCGCATACGAAAGCGGGTCGAGCAAGGCAATGTGCGCGTTCCCCTTTTCGAGCGCCTCTGCCAGCGCGGCATACGTTTCGGGAGCCGTGACCACCACTACATATCCCGTCCGTTCGGTCAACTGGGCGGCAATTTCGCGCGCGGCGTTGACCTGCTCCGGAGTGGTCGCGGTGGAAGGAGGCAGGGCGAGAATGATGGGATTTTCCGCCAGCCCCAGTTCCGCCGCCGGCACGAGAGGCGTCTCTTCCACAACGGGCATCGTCACAGGGGCGGGGACCGCTGTCGGCGTTGATTCCACAAGAGGCGGCAATGTGCAATTCCCCAGCACAAAGGCGGTCAGAAGAAAAAGCGTTGGAACTAGAAAAGGTCGTTTCACGTTGAAGTAGCGGAGATTATAATACGCGCATGAAAAATAACAGCCTGTTCTCGATTTTGATTCTGATTGTGCTGGTGGCGGGCGTCTATTTCATCGTCCAGACCGTGCGCGAGGCATCACAAGCCGCGGCGGAGCCCTTCCAGCAGGTGAACGAGGCGAACCGCGCCCTGCAAACGCAGGTGGCGAACCTGCTCAATCCCACCCCCACCATCATCCCCGACCCGGTGACCTACATCAACGAAATCCGCGCGCTGGCGCGGCTGGAGACGATTCAATACAGCGTGGAAAAGGTCATTAGCGGGCAAACAGGCGGCGGGACGTTCGAAGCGTTGTTCGGGGATAAAATCCTGTTTGTGGGGCATGGCAAGGTCATCGCCGGCATAGACATGGACAAACTCCGCCCGGAACATCTGCGTTACGAGAATGGCGTGTTGACGGTCAACCTGCCGCCCGCCGAAATTTTCATCGCCACGCTCGATAACGAGAAATCCTACGTGTACGACCGCGAGACGGGCTTGCTCACCAAGCCCGATCCGAATCTCGAAACGCTCGTCCGCCAGAAGGCAGAGCAGGAAATTCTCAAAGCCGCGCTGGAGGACGGCATTCTCGAACAGGCACAGGTCAACGCGGAGGCGTACCTGCTCAAGTTCTTTGCCGCGCTCGGTTTTCCCAATACGATTTTTGTGAGCGATCAGGGATGACCCCCTCTGTCCCCCATCATGCCAGGCGTGATGGGGGGAGGTTATACGCGCTCCGTCCATGACGGATGAGCGTACTTCTCTTTGACCAAAGCCTCTGCTCTTCTGGATTCGGACTCGGACAATTCTCCCCGCTCGAACCTTAATCCCAACTGCGCTTCGAACGCCTCGACGAAAGCCTGGGCGGCGGTCTCCCAACTGACCCTCCGCCCCAAAGCAGATTCAACCGTCGTCGCCCGTTCCAACAGCCGTTTCGCCGCCTGTTCCCGCGCCGCTTCATCCCCGAACACCAGCGCCTGCGTGATGCGCGTCAGGTCGCCGGTCAGCGGGAGCGAGCCGTGCTGAAGCACACCCTCCTTGCGCCGCGCCTGCGCCGAGCCGATGAGTTTTTTGCCGTTGACGGTGATTTCGTAGGTGGAGGGGACTTCAAAGCAGACGGGGTTATGCGTTCCACCTTGATCCGCCTTGCCCTCTTTCACCTCAACCGGAATTTCCAAACTTTTCACTGCCCGCAGCAACGCTCCCGCAAGGCGGTTGTAACTTTCGAGGACGCTTCCCTCCACGCGCGGCTCGTTTGCCGGGGCAATGACGGAGTAAGTGAGTTCGTCGGTGTGCAGAATGGCGCGTCCGCCGGTGGGGCGGCGGACAACCTCCCAGCCGCGGGCTGTAAGGCGTGCCGTGTCCACGTCCGCGAAGGGTTGGGCGTGACCGAGCGAGAGACAGGGCGGGGTCCACGCATAGAGGCGCAGGGTCGGGAGCGCTTTGCCGCGCCCGATGTGTTCGAGGATGGATTCATCCACCGCCATGTTCCACGCGCCGCGCGCCGCAGGGGTGATGAGGAGCCGCCAGAGGGTCATATGGGGTCATTCCGTTTTATTCAGGATTGTTTGCCATGCTTTCTCCAGCCCCACAAGACAACCATATTGAAAGATAACATCGTCTTCAAGCGGCATTCCATTTTCAAATAAAGTGCCGAAGGGATATTCCGGCCGGACAGAATAGGCTAGTAAAGGTCCCGCACCCTTTGGGGATGTTCCCTTGATGGTCAGGGTGAAGCGCCTCCCTTGTGATTCCCAATCAGGCGGGAAGCGAATTGAATACCAATTGTCTACGGGGAGTTCAGTGCTTCGGACGGTTGTTTGGATAAGGGTAGAACCAGATTCGACATCTACAAGGGTGAGTTCAAGCGCACCTTGCAAATCGTTTCCCGGATCATTGACACGTATCCGCACATCAGTCAGCCCGCTGCAAACCGGCACAAATTCCTGGATCAAGCTCAGGTCTGAAGATATGGGAGGAGACGAACGAAGCAACGGAGAAAAATTTTTGTAAAAAGGCTGGTAACAAATTCCCAACTTATAGTACGATGCACCGCAATCAACATGATAAGTGAGGATAAGACCACCGCTATAGACAAGAACTGCCACCAGTGAAAATAACCCTATGGCAAATTTGCCGGGCTGGAAGCCGCTCAGAAAGGGAAGCCCATGGATGGAAAGAAGGAGAAGTGGCATGATCGGGATAAAATAGCGTCCCTGTACCCCGTACACGAAAGTTTCAGCTACGGCGGTAAAAGTCAGGTAGAGGGAAAGCAGAGTGAAGAAATAACAAAGCAAAAAGACAAGGAACAGGCTCACCCTCGTTCTGCGAGAGGGTTGGGGGTCGTCCCGCCGCCACAAAGCCAGAACGATTGTAACGACAAAAAACACGTATGTCAGGCTTGGGACGCTGCCATAATCGTAACCATAGACGCCCATCCACTGGGTCAAATAAACAGGACCCAGCGTGAAGATGTCTCGGAAAATGACCCCAGCAAATGCAATCGGATGAGAGATGATGTATTGCACCTGCTCTGTGGCATTGACATTGCCAGATGCTTCAAGCCCCGGATTGGGGCTGATTCTGTTCCAACCGACTACTTCCACTCCGAACAGAATGATCGCCCCAAAGATTAACAACGAATACATAACTTTACTGAAAAACCGGGAAGGTGGAATGAGCAGAAAAGGCAACACTGCCAAAGGATAAATGTTTGGTTTGGCAATGAACAACAGCGCAAACAGGATGAGGAGCCATCCAGCATCCTTCACCTTGATATTGGTTTGGGCAGCGAGACGGAGTGTTCCGGCAATGAACAGAAAGCCAATTCCGTTGGTGATTGTATCGGCACTGATTGTAGATGCCTGGTAGACTGCCATTGGTGCCACTATTAGTACCGCTAACAACCACTTCCCAAATGGTATTAATCGCACTGCAAGCCATGTCAAAAAGAGATAGCTCAGCAGACCGGCAAAACGTGTCAGATAGTAGGCTGGCAAAGCTGGCAAATCAAATCGCCCGATGCCATACCGCAGGGCAAGCGCTTGAGGCAGCAACAATGGAGGGGCATAGCGCGAGCGGGGATTGATCGAGCCATAGTAATAATCCCAGTCATAGAGTTTCAAATTGCCGTATTTTTCCCAATAGTCAAAGCCTACTGATCCAACCAGTGGTTGTCTCCTGTACGATAACTCGATATAGATATTTGGAAATTTGGATTGGCGCCAAGGTTGTTCTTCCGGCACCATCTTAAGGTTGGACATCTGCCAGACGCGGTAGAAGTGTTGTTCTTCATCATAACCTGCCCCGAGAGGGGTCATCACAATCATCAGGCTTCCAAAGAATAAAAGGGAAGCCAATACAAAGATTTCGGCTCCCGACAGGTCAGACCTGTTCAATGCTTTCGTTGACTGAAAAACTTTTTGTAAAACCTTTGTCATTGTCAATAGAGATTTCCAATTTTCTTAAACTTGCAAGCCTTCCAACTCCTGAAGCGCCTGTTCTTCGAGTTCCGCTGAGAGCGGTTCCAGCGGTGGTTTGACCGACCAGCGCGGAAGTCCGTGCAGGCGGTGGAGCAATGCCTTGAGCGTGGGCGGGAAGGGAGGATATTTTTCGAGGAGGTGCCGTTGTGCAGTGACGCGCTCCTGCGCTGCGGAGGGGTCTGCGCCGGCGTTCATCAAATCCCACACCTGGCGCAAGTCGGGAGAGATGAGATTGGCGGGGGCGGTGATGCAGCCGGCGGCTTTGTGTTCCATTGCCAGTTGCAGGTAGGAGTCGGTGCCGGTGAGGACGACCAGATCGGAGCCGAATTTTTCACCGAGCGCCCGGGCAAGATTGGCATCGTGGGAGGAGTCTTTGATGCCGGCAAATTGCACGGGGAAGGCGTCTTTCAGACGCGCCAGCAGTTCAAGGGAGAAGCCGATTCCCGCCACGCCGGGGAAGTGGTAGCCGAGCAGGTAACGGTCGCGCGGGACGGCTTTATTGATGAGCTCGCTAAACCAGCGGAACAAGCCATCGTCGGTCGCTTTGCGGAAGTAGTAGGGCGGCAGGACGACGACGGCGTCGTAGCCGAGTTCGAAGGCGAGTTTGGTCAGTTCGATGGTTTCGGTAAGGCTGGGGGTGCCGGTGCCTGCCAGCAGGCGGAAGCCCGGCGCGAGGTTGCGGTAGGCGCGCACGGCGCGCAGCAGGGATTCGCGCTCAGAGGGAGAAAACGAGGGACCTTCGCCGGTCGTGCCGAAGAAGAGCGCGCCGTGACAGCCCCGGGCGGCGAGAAATTTCAGGAGGGCAGGCACAGAGTCCAGGTCCAGGTTGGAAGCGTGGTCGAGCGGGGTCACCGCTGCGGCGTATACGCCGGCGAGGGGATGGGATGATGTCATTTTTTCCTCTTTTTATCCTTGGTATCCTCTTTCGGTTTTCTTTTACGGACGGTTTTTCTCGCCTGGTCTCCAACGAAGATGAGCGCCGCCTCTTCGGGCGGTTGGAGGGGAATCCCCTCTTCTTCAGCGAGGTAATGCTGGTGGTCGAGCACCCAAAGGTAGAGGTCGCCTTCGGTTTTGCCGGGGAATTCCTTGAGAATGCCGGTTTCGCGAATGACGTTGACGACAGGCAGATAGACCGTCTCGTACCAATGTTTGACCGCTTCTTCTTCCGAGATGTCGCGTTTCAAATCCAGCCCCATGAAGTAGCGGTGGACGGCGATGTGTTCGAGCATGCGGTCGAAGCCGTCGGGGATGGTGAGTTTGATGTTGGCTTCGGGGATGAGGCGGTCGAGGGAGGTGCGCTCGAGGAAGTGGACTTTGTCTTCGAGGATTTCGAGGTCTTCGGGTTTGATGTCGGGCGTGATGTTGACGCGGGTGGCGCATTCGCGCACTTCGGCTTCGATGAACTCCTGACCCTTTTCGCGCGCCACCGAGACGCGGTGATGCCCGTCCACGACGAAATAGACCTCGCCCACTTTGTAGAGGACGACGGGCGGGAGGCTGATGTCCTGATAGAAGGCGCGGTTGACGCTCTGCCAGCGGTCGGCGAGTTTCTCGGAGGCGGGGAGGAAGATGCGGTCGAATTCGTGGTAGCGGTTCAGACTCCCCGCAATCTGATCCACGCGAACGGTCTGCAATCCCCGATAGATGGGACCGCCGATGTGCAGTTTCTCCTTGATGTCGTCGTAGGAGAGCAGAGTGGTACGCTGACCGGAGAGCGAATCCCAAACGCGGTGCAGGAACGCCTTGAAGCGGGCGCGTTGGAAGTCGGCGCGGGCTTGTTCGGAAAAGGGTTGGTCGGTCATGGCTAATGGTAAACGTCCAGAACTTTGTAGGGGTGGACGTTGATGATTTTGGTTCCTTTGTAGAACGATTCGGACTCGGCGAGGTTGCGGCGGTAGAAGTGGGTATGTCCGTGCAGATGATAACGCGGTTTGGCGACACGGATGAGCCAGTTGATGGCTTTCAGTCCCTGATGGGCGCGGCTGTCGTCATCGTGGATGCCGAAGGGGGGCGAGTGGGTGATGAGGATGTCGAGGGCGCGCCCGTAGTGAAGACGGTTGAGGAGCAGGGCAGGCAACATGCTGAAGGCGCGCAAGTAGGCGTCGGTTTGGGTGTACTGATTCGTTCCATTGGGACGGTATTGGATACAGCCGCCCAAGCCGCCGATGAGGAAGGTTTTGTGGCGAATCACTTTTCGGTCCAGGTTGGTGCCGCCTTCGACGAAGGATTTGTTGTCCTGTGGGGAGTAATTAGGGTCGTGATTGCCAGGCACATAGAACAGCGGGACGTTCAGCAGGGTGATGAGGTTTTCGAGGTAGGGATAGGGCAGGTCGCCGCATCCGACGAGCAGTTCGACGCTGCTGAAGTGACCGTCACGGGCAAGGCTATAGAGGCGTTCGACAACTTCGTCGCTGACTGCAAGAATCTTCACGGTGAGGGTATTTTGCCGTAGAAGAGGCTTCCTTGCAAGGTTGACAGGGCGGCAGATGAAATCCCCCACCTTTGCGGTTGTCAAACCTTCGAGGGCAAACTATAATCTATTGCATTTAGGAGAGAACCCTCTGGAAACTCGATTGTTCCCCGAACTTTCGGACGACGATAAGGGCGACGAAGCCGCCGTTGCAAAAAGCCAGTTGCAGGCGGGGGTGATGCTTGCCAAGCGGTATCTGATTCAGGAGGTGGTGGGGCTGGGCGGCATGGGATCGGTGTATCGCGCCCGCGACATGCACTTTCCGAATGTGAACAAACTGGTGGCGGTGAAGGAGATGATCAACAGCGCGCCCGATCCGCTGGTGCGGCAGACGATTGTGCAGAATTTCGAACGCGAAGCCAACCTGCTCGCCACTCTGCATCATCCCTCCATCCCCAAAATCTACGATTACTTTACGCTGGAGAGCCGCTCGTACCTGGTGCTGGAGTTCATCCACGGCAAGGACATGGAGGCGGTCATCAACGATACGAACGGCTTCCTGCCGGAGGAACAGGTTCTCGGCTGGGCGATTGCCCTGTGTGATGTGCTGGATTACCTCCACAAGCACAAGCCGGATCCGATCATCTTTCGGGACATGAAACCTTCGAATGTGATGATCAGTTCCAACGGCGAGGTGATATTGGTGGATTTCGGCATCGCCAAGGCGTTTCAGTCGGGCATCAAGGGAACGATGATCGGCACGGAGGGATATTCGCCGCCGGAACAATATCGCGGCGAGGCAACGCAGGCGGCGGATATTTATTCACTGGGCGCCACCCTGCATCACGCCCTGACGCGCCGCGACCCGCGTCTGGAACCGCCGTTTTCCTTTGCCGAGCGCCCCATCCGGCGGATCAATCCCGCTGTTTCGCCGGAATTGGAAGCCATTGTGAACCGCGCGCTGGAATATGACCCCGCCAACCGCTTCAAGAGCGCCGCGGAAATGAAAGACGCGCTGACCGCCGCCGCCCGCAAAACGGGACTGCTTTCCCGTTTGGGACCGATTGTCAGCCCGGTGAAGAACGAGGGCATCAAGCCGCTCTGGAAGTTCAAATGCGAAGACGAGATCCGCGGCACGCCGGGGATTCATCAAGGTACGCTCTTCATCGGCTCCTACGACAATAACCTGTATGCGCTCAATGCGGCGGACGGGAAATTCGAGTGGAAATACCCCACCGATGGAGGCATTGTTTCGCGCCCTCTTGTGGTGGAAGGCAACGTCATTTTCGGCTCGGAAGACAAGCGCCTGCATGTCGTCTCTGCCCGTTCCGGCAAGGTGGTGTGGACGTATTACACCGATGGTCCTATCCGCTCTTCGCCCACGATTGCCGAGGGACATCTCTTTTTCGGTTCGGACGATCATTACCTGCATGCGGTCAACTTCAATACCGGGCGGATGGCATGGCGTTTCGAATCGGCAGACGCCATCCGTTCCACGCCGTTCGTCATGACCGACATGGTCTATTTTGGCGTCGAGAGCGGGGATTACTACGCGGTAAACTTCCGCGGGGAATTGAAATGGCGCTTCCGCTCGAAGCGGGCAGTGACCGCCTCCACCGTTGGCACGGGGCAGGCAATCTATTTCACCTCCGTGGATGCAACCCTGTACGCGCTCGACCCGCGCAACGGATGGGTCATCTGGCGCTTCCGTCTGGGCAAATCGTCCATCAGCACGCCGTGCATTGCCGAAGACCTGATCATCGTCGGCGCAGCGGACGGCTTCATCTATGCTGTGGAAGCGAAGAGCGCGAAGGAAGTCTGGCGTTTCCGCACCGAGCATCAAGTCAACGGTTCGCCGGTGCTTTACAAGGATTCCATCTACTGCGGCTCGGTGGATGGGAGCCTCTATTGTCTTGAATACCGCACGGGACGTCTGCGTTGGAAATTCGGCACGGAGGGCGCCATCACTGGAACGCCGCTGGTATACGACGACGTGGTTTATTTCGGCTCCACTGATCACCATGTCTATGCATTGCTCGCCTGAATTCTTCGCGTGAGAAGGAGTTTTTGTGGAAAAGTTATTCCGCTGGTTATTTGGGAAACAACAGCCGCCCGCTGAAAAAGCGACGGACATTGCCAGTACTGCCCCTCTCACGGAAGAGCAGTTGAAAGCCATCGTTAGCAGCCAAAGCCCGCAATTCGACCTTCCCCAACTGGTGGCGGCAGCGGGACAATCCGTTGGCAAACAACGCGAATTGAACGAGGACAGTCTGCTGGCAGTTACCACCACCATGGCGGGCAATTCCGGCAACCTGCCCTTTGGGCTTTACATCGTGGCAGACGGCATGGGGGGGCATCAATTTGGTGAGGTGGCAAGCAATGCCGCGGTCCGCACTGTGGCGGGTTATGTCATCAAGAAGTTTCTTCCCTACCTCTTCCAAATCAAGGCGGATCTGCTGGAAGAGTCCTTTCAGGAGATCATGGCGGCGGCGGTCAACGAGGCGCAGCGCGTCATCCAGCGCGAAGCGCCGGGCAGCGGCACCACCCTCACAGCGGCGCTTGTCCTCGGGCAACAGGTCACCATTGCACATGTGGGCGACAGCCGCGCCTACTTCGTCTATCCCGACGGACGCATCGAAACGGTCACACGTGACCATTCGCTGGTGCAGCGTTTGCAAGAACTCGGTCACATTACCGCAGAAGAAGCCGAGAACTACCCGCACCGTAACGTGCTCTACAAGGCGCTTGGACAGGGCGACATCCTCGACCCGGAAATCT
The DNA here is from genome assembly GCA_020723805.1 of Anaerolinea sp. Lineage (GTDB taxonomy): Bacteria > Chloroflexota > Anaerolineae > Anaerolineales > Villigracilaceae > Defluviilinea. The sequence continues at coordinate 40,733 of DYID01000011.1, forward strand.
TCACCCTCGCCTTTCCCCAGCTGGGCACTCTGTTGATTTGCAGTGACGGGCTATGGGGCGTCGTTGCCGAACAGGATATCATCCGCGCCGTCAACGAATCGCCCAACCTGCAGCGCGCCTGTCAGAACCTCGTCACTGCCGCCAACGCCGCCGGCGGTCCCGACAATATCAGCGTCATCCTCGCTCAACTCATCGGATAGGAATGTCCTCGCAACAAAGGGATTACTACTCCATTCTGGGCGTGGCGCGGGAAGCCTCAGCGGAGGAGATCAAACGCGCCTACTTTGAAGCCGCCCAGAAACTGCACCCCGACCGCAACAAAGCGGCAGGGGAGACTGAACTATTCCTGGAAGTACAACAGGCATACGAAACGCTTTCCAACCCCAAACGCCGCGCCCAATACGACGCCACACTCCCGCCCGAAACCAAACCCAATCTCCCCTACGAATACAAAGTGTTATACAGCCGCTCCAATCTGGTGCGCATGACGGAACCCCAGATGCTGTATGTCATTTTGGAATTTCAAGCGCCGCCCGAAGTGCGCGGTTCCCCCGCCCCTCCCCTGAATGTCTGCATCGTCCTCGACCGCTCCACCTCCATGAAAGGCGAAAAGATGGACGTGGTCAAATCCACCGCCATTCAGATTTTGCGCAACCTCCGCCCGCAGGACATCTTGAGCGTGGTGGCGTTCAGTGACCGGGCGGAAGTGGTCATCCCTGCTTCCTACCATCAGGACCGCGCCCGTCTCGAGGCGCGCATCCAGATGATCCAGCCTTCCGGCGGGACGGAAATCTTCCAAGGGCTCGAAGCCGGCGCCAAAGAAGTCATGCGGAGTTTGGATTCAAAACGCCTCAATCACATCATCCTCCTCACCGACGGGCAGACCTACGGCGACGAACAACAATGCCTCGAACTGGCGGCGCGGCTGGGCGAACAAGGGGTGGGCATCAGCGCCATGGGCATTGGCGCGGACTGGAACGATATTTTCCTCGACACACTGGCAACCCGCACCGGCGGGAGCAGCGCCTTCATTGCCCAGCCGCAAGACATCAAAAAACTGCTCCTCGAAAAATTCAACGCCCTGGCGCAGGTCTATGCGGAGGACGTCAGCCTGATGACGACCCCCATTGAAGGCGTACAACTCTCCTACGCCTTCCGCCTCCAGCCGGACCCCGGACTGATTCTGGTGGACGAACCCACCCTGCACCTGGGATCAATATTGCAAGATACTGCCACTCAGGTGATTTTTGAGTACATAATTCTACCAACGGCGGTAAAATCAGAGAGTATGACCGTTTTAGACGGCACGGTCAAGGTTACAATCCCTGCCTCCCCCCTGCCTGCGCCGCCTTTTCGGCTTCGCCTCCAGCGTCCCGTCGTGGCTGAAGCGGAGGCAGAAGCGCCTCCGGCGGAGATCGTCAAAGCGCTCTCCCGTTTGATGTTGTATCGTATGCAGGAACGGGCGCGCATGGAAATCGAGAAAGGCAATGTCGAAGCCGGCACCCGCCAGCTCCAAGCGCTTGCCGCCAATCTTATGTCGCAGGGCGAACGCAGTCTGGCGATGACCATTTCGCTCGAAGTGGAACGCATCCAACAGGAAAGAGGTCTTTCCGCAGAAGGCGGAAAGAAGATAAAATATGGTACGCGTGCCTTGTTCCTTGCATCGCCAAAAAAGGAGACAATATCATGATTATTTGTTCCAATTGCCAGCACGAAAACGTATCGGGTACCTTATTTTGTGTTGAGTGCGGAGCGCAATTGAACGGGGCTGAGTCGCTCACCACGCAGTCCATCACCCAGGACCAAATCGTGGATGACCTTCAGAAGGCGACACCCGTTGCTGAGCCTCCCTCCTCCCCTGCCAACAGCTGGCTTTCCCTGCACCTGATGGACAGCGGCAAGATCCTGCCGCTTGCCAGCCGCAACGAATTCACCATGGGACGCCTCAGCGAGGGACAGCCCATCATGCCCGATATTGACCTGACACCCTACCAGGCGTACGCCTCCGGCGTCTCCCGCCTGCATGCTGTCGTCAAACGAGAGGGAGACCGTGTCGTCATCATGGACCTGGGTTCATCCAATGGCACCTACCTGAATGGGCGCCGCCTCGCCCCGCATACGGAAGAACCCCTCAAGCACGGCGATGTTGTTGCCCTGGGCAAACTCAAGATTCAAGTGCTTCTCCGCAACATTTAGCCCGGTTGCATCGAAAGGCGGCGTCATGCCATACTCCGTCATTGTTCATATCGCGGGCGAGCCCTCGGTGGTTGGGGAAATCGAAGACCTTCCCAAAAGTAATGATACGATCATCATGCTCAGCAACCCGCGCTTGCGGGATGGCAAGGATGTCCACTACATCGAGCCCAATGTAACCAAAGTCATCTGGCCCCTTTCCAAAGTATCGTTGATCGAAATCCTCGAAAGCGAAGAAGAAGAAAGCCTGATCGGCTTTGTGAGGGAATAACCCCGCATGCCCGAAGAATTCGAACGAAGACGCATTCTTGTCGTGGACGACGAAGAGCGCATGGTGCGCTTCATCCGCATGAACCTGGAACACGACGGTTTTCAGGTCGTTGAGGCGTTCAACGGCAGGCAGGCAATCCAAAAACTGCGCGATACGACCCCGGACCTCGTCCTGCTCGACGTAATGATGCCCGATATGGACGGCTTCGAAGTGCTCGAAACCATCCGCGAGGGGAGCAACGTCCCCGTCATCATGCTCACGGCGAAGGGCGAAGAGGACGACCGTGTGCGCGGACTCGAACTGGGCGCGGACGATTACATCACCAAACCCTTCAGCCCGCGCGAAATGGTCAGCCGCGTCAAAGCCGTGCTGCGCCGCACAGAAAGCGCCGGCGGCTCCATGCACGACATCATCGAGGTGGACGACCGCCTCAAAATTGACTTCGACCGCCGCGAAGTGTGGCTGGAAGGCAAACTGGTCAAACTGCGCCCCACCGAATACCGCCTGCTCTACCATCTCGTCCAAAATGCGGGCTGGGTGCTCACCCATGACCAGATTCTCATCAAAGTGTGGGGCTACGAATACCGCGACGAACCGCACTACGTCCGCCTCTACATCAACTACCTGCGCCAGAAACTCGAAAAAGACCCCGCCAACCCTCAATACATCCTCACCGAGCGCGGCGTTGGCTACCGCTTTGTAGACTTCAAGCGGAAGAAGGAAAAAGAAAAAGAGTAGGCCTCATTTTCATACGAATCTTTGATAAAAAGTCTGCGTTTTTCTAACGCAGACTTTTTATATTGTGGGCGTAAAAACCAAACCAACAATAATCAAAAGGAGGTCGCTATGTCCAACCTGATTCGCTGGGAACCTGTACGTGAGCTCATGTCCTTGCGGGACGCCATGGACCGTCTTTTTGATGATGCCTTCACCCGCCCGCTCTCCCTTACTGGCGCCTGGTCTCTGCCTGCCGTGGATATGTACCAGACCAATGACGAAATCGTTGTGAAAGCCGCCCTGCCGGGCGTCAAATCCGACGAAGTGCAGATCAGCGTCACGGGAGAAGTGTTGACCATCAAGGGCGAGATCAAACAGGAAGAGGACAAGAAGGATCGGTCCTGGCACATCCGCGAACGCCGCTATGGTGCCTTCGAACGCTCCATCATCCTGCCTACCGATGTGGTCGCCGACAAGGCGAAGGCGGAGTTCGAAAACGGTATCCTGACCATCACTCTGCCGAAAGCGGAGGATGTCAAACCTCGCACCATTGCGGTCAAGGCGAAATAATTCGCCGCATCTCCCACCGGGGCGGAGGGCTTCTCCGCTCCGGCGTTTTTTTAAGGGCTGATGTTACGCAGTTTTCTCGTAGCGCGACACATTGTCCCCGCAAGGGGGTTCATGTCGCCTGAAAACGCGAGATGAATCTCGCGCCACCGCGTAAGGTGAGTTAAGGGGTCAAAGCCGGGGAGGAGAATCCGCCCCAAGATGTTGAACCAGCCCAGAGCGGGGGAAGAGCCGCCCAATCCCATCCGGCGAAGGAAGTTTTTGCTGAAAACAGAGCGTTTTGGGGTAAAATCCGCAGTATGCCAAAACAGCCTGCCAAACAACGTATCATCCTGGTGGACGATCACGAAGTCGTCCGTTTGGGGTTGAAATCCCTGCTGGAACGCCACCCGCAGTTCGACGTGGTGGGCGAGGCGTCGTCGGCGCGCGAGGCGCTCGAGAAAACCGACGCCCTCAAACCCGACGTGGTGGTGATGGACATCCGCCTGCCGGGCACCTCGGGCATCGAAGCCTGCGAACAGATTGTGGAAAAACACCCGAACGTCAAGGTCATCATGCTCACCTCCTACGCCGAGGATGAAATGCTGTTTTCCGCCATTCGCGCGGGCGCTTCGGGCTACATCCTCAAACAAATCGGCAGCGACGACCTGGTCAAAGCGCTCGAAGCCGTTTCACGCGGCGAAGCGCTGCTCGATCCCGCTGTTACTCAGCGAGTCTTCCAACAAGTACGGCGTGCCGTCAAGGAAGAGGAAGCCTCCGCCTTCGCGCACCTCAGCCAGCAGGAAAAACACGTCCTCCTGCTCGTCTCCGAAGGCAAGACCAACCGCGAGATTGCCAAGCAGTTGTTCCTGGGCGAAGGCACGGTGCGAAACTACGTCTCCAGCATCCTTTCGAAACTGGGCGTCAACAACCGCGCCGAAGCCGCCGCCTACGCGGTGGAACACAATTTACGGGAATACATCTCGACTTGACCAACACACGGAGCCGCGCACAGCGGCTCTTTTTTTTACCCCATCTCCGCTTCTTCTCTGGACCTGATACGGACTCATCCCCATGAACCTCATCTCCGCTGAAACCCTCACCCGCCAACTGCTCGACCTCGGCGTCCAGCCGGGCAGCGTGTTACTCGTCCACACATCGTTCTCGAAGGTCAAACCCGTCGAGGGCGGACCAGCCGGCTTAATCGCCGCACTGCGCGCCGCACTGGGACCGAACGGCACGCTTGTCATGCCCAGCATGAGTTACGACGACGACCATCCCTTCGACAAAAGCCGCAGTCACTGCGCCGAAATGGGCGTGGTCGCCGATACTTTCTGGCGTCTGCCCGGCGTCTTGCGCAGCGACAACAACCATGCCTTTGCGGCGCTCGGTCCACACGCGGAACGAATCCTTGCCCCGCACCCGATTGATTTCCCGCACGGCTTGGACAGCCCGGTGGGCAGGGTCTATGAACTGGATGGACAGGTGCTTCTCCTTGGTGTGGGGCATGGCGCAAACACCACCATTCACCTGGCGGAGAGCATGGCGGGAGTCCGTTACCGGCGCGACAAATATCTGACTATTCTCAAAGATGGAAAACCAACCCGTCTCGAATACCGCGAAATTGACCATTGTTGCCGGAACTTTATTCTTGCAGAGGGCTGGCTCGAAGAGCGCGGCTTGCAAAGGCGGGGGACGGTAGGAAACGCAGAGGCGCGCCTCGTCCGCTCACGGGATGTGGTGACAGTGGTAGTCGAACGACTAAAGCAAAACGAAACCACCTTCCTGCATCCGAAAGGCTTTGACGAGGAGTGCGATGACGCCTGGAGGAGCCTGGAGGGGTCAGGGCGTTGAGGTGGCTGTGGGCGGCTCGGCGGTGGGGGTGAAGGTCTCGGTCGGAGTTGGGGAAGGCGTGATGGTCGGAGTATTGCTGGGGGTGGGCGTGGGCGTCAATGTGACGACGGGTAACAAGTCTATGGGGGTGTGTTTGTCGAGCAGGTCGCGGCGAATCCAGCCGCCCTCAAACGGACGCAGACTTGCCTCCTTTTGGTTGGGGGCAATGAGCAGCCAAGTGTCGCCATCGGTGGTGATTTGCGCCGAGAACCACGGGCAGACGTTCAGCCGCGTCCCATTTTCATCGAGCAAAGCCAGGATTTCTGCCCGGTACGTTTGCCCGGGGCCGGAGCGCACGTAGATGTTGGGGGATTCGATGGTGATGCAGATGCGGATTTCCACTTCGAAGACGCGCGTCGGCGAAGGGGTGAGGGTCGCGGTAGGAGTGGAGGTGAGTGTGGGAGTGCCTGTCGCTGTGGCGGTGAGGGTGGGGGAAGGCGTGGCTGAGGCGGGGAGGTCGGTAGAGGTGGGCGAGGCAGGCGACGGCGGAGTCAGAGACGGGGTGTACGTCACCGCAGGGGGAGGCGTGAAGAGTGCCTTCCCTCCCAGGGCGAGCAGGAGGATCAGTCCGATAATTCCCGGTATGCCAAATTTGAGGAACGCTGGCGGCAGGGAAAGAGCCTTCTTTTTATAGGGTGCGACGGCAGGAGGGGTACCGGTGAAACCAAGCGGAGTGAGGAGTTTGGTGAAGTTATCGGCGTATTCTCCCTCCGAGAAGTTGACGAAGTTGATGGTGTTGAGCGCGAACGGCACTTCGCAGGCGGCGAGCATGATGGGGATGATTTTCTTGCGCAGGGAGAGCGCCTGAGTGTATTCCTTGCGCACCCATTCAGACTCGATGGAGTTGGGCGAGAGGACGACGATGAAATAGAGGCTGGTTTTGATGGCTTCGGGGATGTTACGCACCCAGTCGTCGCCGCCGCGCAGGTCGGTGATGTCCCACCAGACATCGTAGCCGGCGGTTTCGAGGTCGCCAGCCAGTTTGCGGACGAAATCCATGTCTTTACGCGAATAACTGATGAAGACTTTTTCCATACTCTCCCAACGTTTGGTTTCTTGTCTGTGTTCCGTGCCTGCGCCTTAAAAACCAGCAACAGCGCAATGAACAAATCTTGAAAACCCTGCAAGAGTGTTTTCGCGAGGCATTGATAATACCATTCCTGGGCACATTTTTGGGAAGACGTTGAAGCACAACGCGAAACTAGCCGGTGATGGAAGACCAGGGAACGGCAAGGATGTTTTCATCCAGCCGCTTGACACGAGCGCCGCTATAAAGGATTAACCCGCCAGAAGCATGTGGATGATCCGTCAAGAACGCTCGCAGTCCCGCTGTGTCTTTATAGCCAATAGTACCTGTTAACTTGACCTCGATTGCCAGCAGCCGTCTGCCATGTTCAAGGACAAAATCTACTTCTGTACCGTCCATAGTTCGCCAGAAGTGGAGTCGCCCGGCGGGTGTCATCAAGCGGGCTAGAATCCGCAGATGATGATAAATAAATGTTTCAAAGTAAGCCCCATATTCGCGCGCCTTGAGCAGGTCATCTACTTCGTAATATCCCGACAAAAAGACAGCCAGCGCGGGATCGTTGAAAAAGACTTTTGGAGATTTCAACAATCTGGTGGTGCGGCTTGCGGTAAAGGCGGGCAAACGATTGAATAAGTGAGTAGTCTCCAGGATGTTCAGATAGCGATGTGTGGTAGGTTGGGACAGACGTGCATCGCGGGCGAGTTCCGATTGATTGAGCAATTGGGCGGAACGCAGGGCAGCCAGTTCCATAACACGGCGAAAATCCAATAGCGCATCAATCTGTGCGACCTGACGCAGATCACGTTCCAGATAGGTCGCCACATATCCCTCCCACCAGCGTACCCATGCCTGTGAGGAATTCAATGTAAGCAAGGGAGGCATAAAGCCGCGAAGGATCATCTCTGCCGGGTCGGACAAGGCGGACGGTATTTCTCCTTCTTCCGGGAATTCGCCGCGCAATAGACGGGCGAGAAGATCAGGATGAGGGCGGTTATTCATTTCGCCCATTGACATGGGATCCAGCACAAAGTAAACGGCGCGCCCCGCCAGGCTTTCACTGACTCGTTTCATCTGCAGCAAATTGGCAGACCCGGAAAGCACGAATTGATACTTTCCGGGATGTTGATCTACTGTTCTCTTGATTGCCGGCAAAAGATTGGGGGCTTTTTGAACCTCGTCCAAGACAACTTGATTTACCCCCGACCATAAAGACTCCGGATTGGAATGCGCCTGTTCCAGCGTGTCGAAATCATCCAAGGTGCGAAACCGCCAGCCTCTGAAGGGTTCGGCATTCATGAGCAGTGTACTTTTTCCGACCTGCCTTGCGCCTGTCAACACGACGATAGGGTGGTCTTGAATGGCAGCCTGCAGCAGGGGAGTAAGCCAGCGTTCCCGGTATGACGTTTCCGAAAAGTTATTCATGTCGTGAATAATAATTCAAAACACTGATTCGCGCAATTAGGATTTTTGAACATCGCAGGCTCATAAAACAGCCAGTCAGGGGTTTTCTCTCTGGAATTCAAACTCTAACCATCTTCTCACCTTCCCGCCTCTTGACCAAAAACGTACTTCGCTATAAAGTTAAGCCTGCTTAACTAAAAAGAAGGCTTAACTATGCCCAAAACGCTCCAAATTACCCAAACCCTGCGCGAATGGATGGATGTTTTCATGCACCGTTCCATGCGCGACTGGGCGCGCTTTGCCAAATCCACCGGGCTTTCGATGGCGCAGTTCGGCGTGTTGATGCAGTTGTATCACAAGGGCGCCTGCGGCATGTCGCAAATCAGCGAGCGCTTCGATGTGACGCCTGCGGCGGCGAGTCAGTTGGTGGAAAAACTCGTCCAAGCGGGTTACATCAAGCGCGCCGAAGACCCCTCTGACCGCCGTGCCAAACTGCTGAAACTCTCCCCCAGTGGCACGAAACTCATCGAGGAAGGCATCAACGAACGTTACCGCTGGCTGGACGATTTGGTCAGCCGCCTCTCGCCCGAAGAGCAAGTCAGGGTCAGCGAGGCGCTCGAAATCCTGACCCGCGCCGCCCAAGAGATGGAACCGTAACGCCGCCCGCTGATTACTGCCTTACTGATCACTGATCACTCACCCCCCCCGGAGTCCCCATGTCCCGTATCCTCAAATACCTCAAACCTTTCACGCTTTTATTGATTCTGGCGGTTGTCCTGCTCTTCCTGCAAGCCAACGCCGACCTGGCTCTGCCCGATTACATGTCGCGCATCGTCAACGTGGGCATTCAGCAGAGCGGAGTGGAAAGCCCGCTGCCGGACGCCATGCGTCAGGTCACGATGGAGCGGCTGACTCTCTTCCTGACCACCGAAGAAAAAGACGCGGTTCTGGCGCAGTACAAATGGATTGATTCCGCCTCGCCAGACTATGACGCCTATCTCAAGCAATATCCCGCTTTAGCCGAATCTCCCATCTACGTTTTGCAGACGACCGACGCCGCCACGCGCACCGACCTGGAAACGATTCTCGCCAAGCCTTTACTGACGGTCTTCGGCATCGAGCAGGCGCTTCAAAACCCCGACCAGGCGGCGGCGATGTTCAAAAGCGGCGGATTCGACCTCTCGAAACTGCCGCCCGGCATGGACATCTTCGATGCGCTGAAACTCATGCCCGAATCCCAGCGCACACAACTGTTGAGCGCCGTTGACGAACGCTTCACCTCCCTGGGCGGAGAAAAAGCCATTCGTCAAGCCGCGGCGCGCGCCGTCGTCGCCGAATACGAAGCGCTGGGTGTGGACGTTCAAAAGATGCAGAACGCCTATCTCTTCAAAGTCGGCGGGCAGATGCTGCTCATCGCCCTGGTCTCGGCGGTCGCTACCATTCTGGTTGGGCTGCTTGGCTCGCGCATCGCGGCAGGGCTGGCGCGCGACCTGCGCCGCTTCCTGTTCGAGAAAGTGATGCGCTTCTCCGGCGCGGAGTTCGAGCATTTCTCCACCGCTTCGCTCATCACCCGCGCCACCAACGACATCACCCAGGTGCAGTCGGTGATGGGTATTTTCGTGCGCATGGTCTTCTACGCGCCCATCATCGGTATCGGCGGCATCATCCGCGCCGTGGATAAAAGCCCCTCCATGTGGTGGACGATTGCGCTGGCGGTGGGAATCCTGCTGCTCATGATTATCACCATCTTCTCGATTGCCATGCCCAAGTTCCGCATCATCCAATCGCTGATGGATAAACTCAACCTGGTGGCGCGCGAAAACCTGAGCGGCATGATGGTCGTCCGCTCCTTCGACCGCGAACGGCACGAGGAAGCCCGCTTCGACCGCGCCAACCGCGACCTGACGGAGACCAACCTGTTCGTCAACCGCCTGTTCGTCATCATGATGCCCTTCATGATGCTCATCATGAACGGCGCCACCATGCTCATCCTGTGGGTCGGCTCGAACCAGGTGGCGCAGGCGCAAATGGAAGTGGGCGACATGATGGCGTTCATGCAATACGCCATGCAAATCGTCTTCGCCTTCCTTATGCTCTCCATGCTCTTCATCATGTTCCCGCGCGCCGACGTTTCCGCCCACCGCATCGCCGACGTGCTGGAAATGCCCATCACCGTGCTCGACCCCGCCCAGCCCAAACACTTCCCCGAATCCTTCCAGCCGACCATCGAATTTCGGGATGTCTCCTTCCGCTACCCCGGCGCCGACGACGACGTGCTCCACCACCTGACCTTCCGCATCGAAGCCGGACAAACGGTCGGCATCATGGGGACGACGGGTTCGGGCAAATCCACCGTGGTCAATCTCATCCCGCGCTTCTTCGACGTGACCGGCGGCTCGCTCCTCGTCAGCGGCGTGGACATCCGCGACGTGCCGCTCAAGGAACTGCGCGACAAAATCGGCTACATCCCGCAGCGCAGCAACCTGTTCACCGGCACCATCGAAAGCAACCTGCGCTACGCCGACGAAGACGCCGACGAGGAAACCCTGCAACTCGCCCTCGAAATTGCCCAGGCGGCGGATTTCGTCCGGGAGCGAAGCGAGGGGCTGCGCGCCGAGGTCTCGCAGGGAGGCGTGAACTACTCCGGCGGGCAGAAACAGCGTCTCAGCATCGCCCGCGCCCTGGTCAAGCGCGCTCCAATTTACATCTTCGACGATAGTTTCTCCGCCCTCGATTACCGCACCGACGCCCGTCTGCGCCGCGCCCTGCTCAAGTCGCTCAAAGGAAGCACGGTACTGATCGTCTCACAGCGCATCGCCACCATCAAAAACGCCGACCAGATTTTCGTTTTGGATGAAGGCAGGCTGATCGGTCAAGGCACACACGAGGAATTGATGAAAACCAACGAAATTTACCGCGAGATTGCCCTCTCGCAACTCAAACAGGAGGCGCTGGCATGAACGGCTCGAACCCCAAAGAACCCAAACCCCAATCCACGGCGTCCCCGCGCGGACCGATGGGCGGGCGCGGACCCATGGGATACAACCCGCACATGATGGGCGGTCCCGTTCAAAAAGCGCGCGACTTCAAAGGCACGCTTCGCAAACTGGTTTCCTATCTCGCGCCGTACCGCGCCAAAATCACCCTGGTCTTCCTGCTGGCAATCGGTTCGACCGTCTTCATGATTGTGGGACCGAAGATTTTAGGCAACGCTACCACCGAGCTGTTCAACGGTATTCTGGCGAAAATCGCCGGCACGGGCGATGTGCCCTTCGATGTCATCGGGCGCATTTTGCTGACCGCCCTCGGCTTGTACGCGCTTTCCGCCGCTCTCAGTTACGCCCAGGGCTGGCTGATGACCGATGTCGCCATCGAGGTTACCTACAAACTGCGCCGCGAGATGATGGAAAAAATCAACCGCATGCCGTTCCGCTACTTCGACGGCACGCCGCATGGCGAGACGCTCTCCCTGCTCACCAACGACGTGGACACCATCAACCAGACCCTCAACCAGAGCCTGACGCAAATCATCACCTCGCTGGTTGCCGTGGTGGGCATTCTCGCCATGATGATCACCATCTCCTGGCAGATGACGCTGGTGGCGCTGACCATCATCCCCGCCTCGATGATGATTGTGATGATCATCGTGCGCCAGTCGCAGCGCTTCTTCAAGGAACAGCAGGATTACCTCGGTCACGTCAACGGGCATGTGGAGGAAATGTTCGGCGGGCATCTCATCGTCAAAGCCTTCAACGGCGAAGAGAAGAGCATCGCCAAATTCAACGAATACAACAACACCCTCTACGGCTCGGCGTGGAAATCGCAATTCTTCTCCAGCATCATGATGCCGGTCATGCGGCTGGTGAGCAACCTGGGTTATGTGGCGGTCGTCATCCTCGGCGGCTGGCTGACCATCCGCAAAGCCATCACCGTCGGCGATATTCAGGCGTTCATCCAGTACATCAACTCATTCACCCAGCCCATCACCCAACTGGCGAACATCTCCAACGTGCTGCAAAGCACCGTCGCCGCGGCAGAGCGCGTCTTCGACTTCCTCGAAAAAGAGGAAGAGACGCCCGAAACCGCCTCGCCCGTCAAACTGGAGCGCGTGCGCGGGCAGGTCGAATTTCGCGATGTGTATTTCGGCTACGTCCCCGGCACGCCGGTCATCAAAGGCTTCTCGGCGGAGATTCAGCCCGGGCAGCGGGTGGCAATCGTCGGTCCGACCGGAGCCGGCAAGACCACTATCGTCAAACTGCTGATGCGCTTCTACGACGTGGATAGCGGCTCCATCCGCATTGACGGTCACGACCTGCGCGAATTCACCCGCGCCGACGTGCACACTATGTTCGGCATGGTGCTGCAGGATACCTGGCTGTTCAACGGCACGATTCTCGATAACATCCGCTACGGGCGCGAGGACGCCACGGAGGAAGAAGTCATCGCCGCCGCTCAAGCCGCCCACGTGGATCACTTCATCCACACCCTGCCGGAAGGCTATCATTTCGTGCTGAACGAGGAAGTGACCAACATCTCGCAGGGACAGAAGCAACTGCTCACCATCGCCCGCGCCTTCCTTGCCAACTCGCCCATGCTCATCCTCGACGAAGCCACCAGTTCGGTGGATACGCACACCGAAATCCTGATCCAGAAAGCGATGGACCAACTGATGCGCGGACGCACCAGTTTCATCATCGCTCACCGCCTGTCCACCATCCAGCACGCGGACCTGATTCTGGTGATGCGCGACGGCAACATCGTCGAGCAGGGCACACACGCCCAGCTGCTGGCGCAGGGCGGCTTCTATGCCGACTTGTACAACAGCCAGTTCGAGAAAATGGAGGAACTGGAAGCGGTGAGTGTGTAGGTGGTAATTGGTGATCGGTAAATGGATATGCCCCTTTCCGTTTGGAGAGGGGCATTTGTATTTTTGTCTTCCCGCCGGCTCTACGAAGTTTCCGAAAGAACCTGAAACCGCAAAATGTTACAATATTGCCGAAATCAATTCGTGCGGAGAAAAAATGTCGAGGCAGATAGATGAACTTGTCCGAATGCGTGATGTGGAAACCCTCTACGAGTTAATGAGCGAGAGCGATGAATGGCTGGTGCAATTGGAGGCGGCAGAAGGGCTTGTCAAACTTGGAGACCGGCGCGGCTACGATTTCCTCATCACAGCGCTGGCGAGCGACGATGAAGAAATCCTCGAAGTCGCAAGGGAGATTCTCGCCTCGCCCGAACTGACGCGGATGAAGAACGAGATCGAGGCAGAACTGGAGCGCGAGCGCCGGGTCCAGATTGAAGCGGCAAAGCGGCGCATCCAAAGCGGGGGAAAGGTTTTTCGCTACAAGATGGTCTATCTGCCTGCCGCAGCGCTCATGGGCAACGACCCGCTGCAAAACGAATACAACCTCCCGGCGCTCGATAATCACGGACTGGCGGGCTGGGAAGTCGTCACCATCATCCCGCAGAGACGTTCCATGCTGGTTGGCAGTGTGGACGACCACTTTACCGGCGCATATTTCCTGCTCAAGAAGGAAATCCTGCCGCACGAGGGTGCTGAACTGGATGGCGGCTAAACAGTGGGGCATAAAGCGGGGATGGCTTCTTTGCATCGCGCTATTCCTTCTCCTGCGCCTGACCGCCTCATTTCTCGGATACACCGCCGCGTTGGGTCCCGCCCCGCAACCTTTATCCAACGAACCGATCAACGCCGTTGCCGAAACGCTGCTGCGACAGGACAATTTCTCCCATCACTTTATCAACATCTGGAAACGCTGGGACACGGACTGGTATCTCAAGATTGCGGCTTTTGGCTATGATCCCAACGACGGGACGGCTGCTTACCTGCCCCTCTACCCCTGGCTGACCGGCCGGCTTGCATCCCTCACCGGGGACTTTTTATTCTCCGCTCTGCTGATTTCGAATCTTGCCGCGCTTGCAGTCTTCATCCTCTTTTACGAGGTCGCCCGCACCGAAGGGCTGCCGAGTGACCAGGCAGGGGCGGCGGTTATTTCCCTTGCCATCTTTCCCTCGGCTTTTTTTCTCATCGCCGCCTACACCGATTCTGTTTTTCTTGCCTTCACACTAGGCGCCTGGCTGGCTGCCCGCCGGCGGCGCTGGGTTTTGGCGGGCATCTTGGGCGGCTTTGCCACACTGACCCGCCTGCAGGGAAGTTTGCTAACCCCCGTTCTGGGTTTGTTGTGGCTGAGGGAAATTGCCGGCTTCCGATTGCTGGAACCTGTAACCTGGCGCAAGGCGTCAGCAGGCTTTCGCAATCTCTCCTGGCTGGCTTCCCTGTTTCCTGCCCTCACATTCGTTGGCTGGAATCTGTACCTGAAGGCTGCCCGCTTGGGAAATATCACCGAAACGCTCAACTCTCACTGGGGCATTCGCACTGTCCTGCCCTGGACCGGGGTTCGGCTGTTCCTCGAGCGCCTTCTCGACACTCCGCGCGTTTTTGTGGATTACATTGACCTCGGTTCTCTGGCATTCATCCTCACTTTGCTCATTTTTGGCTTGCGTCGGCTCGACCCAACCCTCTCCATATACGCCTGGCTGAATCTCGCTTTATTCTTCATGCGCGGCACGCCGCCTCATCTTTTGGACAGTTTTAGCCGCTATATGCTTGCCGTCTTTCCGGCGTTCCTCGTTATGGGCGGCATCCCAAACCGCGCCGCGCGGTTCACTCTGTGGGCAGGTTCTTTCACCCTGCAACTCTTTTTGCTGATGGGTTTCTTAGACTGGCGATGGGTTGCCTAATGAGCGCAGAAACACCATTGACAACTTGCTTGGCTTGCATATAATTGTTATTGAAAATCAATTTCAATTAGAGAATGCCATGACTGCCATCCCTTGGCTTACCCAACTCCAGGAAAACGGCTACCGCCTGACCGAAGCGCGCCGCGCCGTAGTGGAAACTGTTCAGGGATCCACCCATGCACTCACCCCCCTTCAGGTCTTCGACCTGGCGCGGAAAAAATATCCCGCGCTGGGGCTGGTTTCGGTTTATCGCACGCTCGAAAAATTGGAGGAACTCCACCTCATCCAGCGTGTGCATCAGCCAAGCGGATGCCAGGCGTTCATTTCCGCCGGTAGCGGTCATCAGCACCTGCTGCTCTGCCAGAACTGCGGGAAGGTGGAATTCTTCGAGGGCGACGACCTCGAAGTGCTGACCGAAGCCATCGCCCGCCGCACCGGTTATCAGATCAAGGAGCACTGGCTTCAGTTATTTGGCTTGTGCCAAAACTGCCAATAAATTGCTCTTTACGTCTGCTGCGTCGGCAGTCCTTTGTACGTACTGTGCGCTCTCTGGCGCACTTTACCAAATAACTTTCCCCCACGCTTTGCTTGGGGGATAAAAAATCGAGGTTCTAAATGAAAAAGATTATCAATACCATTTTTGGACTTTCCCTTCTTTCGGTTCTTCTCCTGACCTCATGCGGCTCAGCCTCCCAAGGCAGTGACCGCCGCCCGGTCGTTCTCGCCTCCACCACCTTCCTGGCAGACATCGCCCGCAACGTCGCCGGCGACCGCCTGACGGTGGAGTCCCTGCTCCCCATCGGCGCAGACCCGCACGCCTATCAGCCCACCCCGCAGGACGCGGCAAAGGTGGCAGACAGCAAAGTGCTCATCGTCAATGGTATGGACTACGAGCATTTCATCGAGCCTTTGCTTGAGAATGCCGGCGGCACGCGGATGATCGTCACGGCTTCGGAGGGGCTCGAAGCGCGTCACATGGAGGAACATGCCGGGGAGGCAGGAGCAGGCGAAGGTCACGTGCATGAGGCGGGCAACCCGCACATGTGGCTGGACCCGAACCTCGTCATCCACTACGTGGAGAATATCCGCGACGGGTTGATTGCGTTCGATCCAGAGGGCGAGGCGGTCTATCGGTCCAATGCCGAGGCGTATATCACCCAACTCAAAGCGCTCGATACGTGGATCGTCGAGCAGGTTTCGCAAATCCCTGCCGAAAGAAAATTACTCGTCACCAACCACAAATCACTGGGGTACTTTGCCGAGCGATATGGCTTTACAATTGCCGGCACGGTCATCGAGAGTTTCAGTTCGGGCGCTTCACCCTCCGCCGGGCAGATGGCAGACCTGATTGCGCAAATCAAAGCCAGCGGCGCGCCTGCCATCTTTTTGGATGCGTCGGATAACGAGGCGCTTGCCCGCCAGATTGCCGCCGAGACCGGCGTAAGAGTGGTCACCGATTTGCATCTGGAGTCATTGACCGACGGCGCGCCCGCCGCGACCTACATTGACATGATGAAGCATAATGTGACGCTGATTGTAAATGCGTTGAAATGACCTCACCCTTTCCCGCCCTGCGGGTTGGGGATGGGTGAGGTGAGGTAAATATGTATCCTCACACCCACCACCAGCCTGACCAACCCATTTTAGACGTGAGCCATCTCACCGTCCGCTACAACGGACGCGCCGCGCTGGAGGATGTCACCTTTCACCTGCATGTGGGAGAACGTGTGGCGATTGTAGGACCGAACGGCGCGGGAAAAAGCACTCTCATCAAAGCAGTGGCAGGCGTGCTGCCGCCGACTTCCGGCGAGGTGAAGGTTTTCGGCTCGATGCCGGGCAGACATGTGTGCATCGGCTACATCCCGCAACGCTCGCAGGTGGATTGGAACTTCCCGGTCACCGTTGCGGATGTGGTCATGATGGGACGGTTCGCCAAACTGGGTCCGCTCAACTGGCCCCGCAAAAGGGACTGGGATGCCGTGCGCCGTGCGCTCGAAACGGTGGACCTGGCTGACCTTGCCTCGCGTCAGATCGGTCAACTCTCCGGCGGACAGCAGCAGCGCATGTTCATCGCCCGCGCCCTCGCGCAGGAAGCCGAACTGATGCTGATGGATGAGCCATTGACCGGTCTCGATACCCCTTCGCAGGAGGGCATCCTCTCCCTCCTCGACCGGCTGAAGAGGGAAAACGTCACCGTGATGGTCGCCACGCACGACCTCGACCAAGCAGCGACTCACTTCGACCGCATCATGCTGCTCAACCATCGGCTGGTGGCGTTCGGTCCGCCCGCCGATGTTCTGCACACCGATAATCTCCTGAAAGCCTACGGCGGCCGGCTCAAACCCGTTGACGGGCAGACCGTTCTGAGTGTGGACAGCTGCTGCGACGAAGGAGAACATGACCATGTTCATTGACCTTCTCCTCCACCCTCTCTCCTACGAATTCATGGCGCGCGGCATGATTGCCGCCGTGCTGGTCGGCATCGTCTGTGCGGTGATTGGCACCTACGTCGTTTTGCGCGGCATGGCGTTCTTCGGCGACGCGCTCGCCCACACCATCCTGCCGGGCATTGCCCTCGGTTATCTCATCAGCGGCGGCGCAAGGGACACGTTGTTCTGGTGGGCGCTGGGGACCGCCGTCCTCGCCGCGCTGGGCATTGGCGCCATCAGCCGCAACGCCGAAATCAAGGAGGACACTTCCATCGGCGTCATCTTCGCGGGGATGTTTGCCCTCGGCATTGCGCTGATTTCCACCGTCAAGAGTTACGCCGTGGACCTGACCCACTTCCTCTTTGGCGACGTGCTCAGCGTTTCATCCCACAGTCTGTGGCTGATTCTCATCTTCGGCGGATTTGTCCTCCTGATGGTTTTCGCCTTCTACAAGGAATTCATGACCCTGTCCTTCGACCCGGTCCTTGCCGCCACCCTGCGCCTGCCGGTAGGACTGCTCAACAACATCCTGCTGGCGCTCATTGCCGTGACGGTCGCCGTTTCACTTCAAACCGTCGGTGTGGCGTTGATGGTTGCCATGCTCGTCACCCCCGCCGCGACCGCCTACCTGCTCACGAATCGCCTGTCCACGATGATGCTGCTCGCCGCGCTCTTCGCCTCGCTTGCGGGTGTGATTGGTTTGTATTTGTCGTTTTATTTGAGTATTGCTTCTGGCGCGGCGATTGTGTTGACAGCGACGGTATTCTTCATGCTCGCGTTCGGGTGGAAGAAGATAAGCGGCAGGTCGTAACTTTTTAGAAAATCTTGCGCGTACTTGGCGGGCGGTGCCAGGGGAGAACGTCCACTACAGGCGTGCCTGGAACCTTGTAAGGAACTTTTGCGTCAAAACTGGGAACTTATTCGGTTAGAATCCTTCCATGCACAAGACCCTCGCAACACTCGCCCTTCTTTCCTCTTTCCTCTTTCTTTTTGCCTCTTGTTCCTCCCCCGACCCCGAAGCGATTCCCACAACCGAGACGCCTATCCTCCCCACCGCAACGACTACTCCCACAGAGACCCTTCTCCCCACCGAACCCCCAACCGCCACGTCCTTCCCCCAGCCTGCCATCGAACGCCCCCAATATTCCATAGACCTGCAACTCAACTACTCCACCAAAGCCGCGACGGTGGACCAGACCATCATCTACCCCAACTGGACGGGTGAAACCCTGACCGAACTTGTCCTCGCCGTCCAGCCCAACCTGTGGAGCGGCGGCTTCAGCCTCAATTCGCTCGCGGTGGATGGAACACCAATTACCAATTACCAATTACCCAACCTCAACCAACGCCTCGAAATCCCCCTCCCTCAACCCCTCCAACCCGGCGGGATAGTCACCCTCACGATGACCTACGGACTCATCCTCCCGCCGATGCCAGCCTACAGCAACCCGAACGAAGTCCGCCCGCAAATTTACGGCTACTCCGAGCGGCAACTCAACCTCGTGGACTGGTATCCCTTCATCGTGCCGTATCAGCCCGGCGAAGGCTGGATTTTGCATAACCCCTGGTTCTACGGCGAGCATCTCGTCTACGACACGGCGAACTTCGACGTGACGGTTACCTTCACCGACGGGTCGAGTCCGCAGGTGGCGTCGTCGGGGGCAGAAGTGGCTTCGGGGTCAGCCGGCAGCCGTCGGTTTAAGTTGGAAGCGGGGCGCACGTTTGCCCTGTCCATCAGCACATTGTACAAAGTCGCCCAGCGCCAGGTCGGCGATGTGACCGTCTATGCCTACTACTTCGCCTTCTACGACGCGCCCGGCGAAGCCATGCTCCAGACCACCGTCGAGGCGCTGCAAGTCTTCGAGGAAAAGTTCGGACCCTACCGCCACAAGACCATGACCGCCGTGCAGGGCGACTTCAACGACGGCATGGAATATTCGGCGTTCTACTTCATCAGCCGCGATTACTTCAATCTGTACGACAACACGCCCAAGAATTACCTCGTCATCATCGCCGCGCACGAGACCGCGCATCAGTGGTGGTTCGACGCCGTCGCCGACGACCAGGCGCTCGAACCCTGGCTCGACGAAACCCTCTGCACCTACAGCGAGCGCATCTACTACGAAACGGTGCATCCCGACCTCGTGGATTGGTGGTGGGGCTACCGCTATTTCGAATTTCAAAAGGCGGGCTTTGTGGATACGCCCATCTACGAAGGCGGCGGTCAGCGCCCGTATTGGGACAAGACCTACCTGACCGGCGCGCGCTTCATGGAGGACTTGCGTCAGCGCGTGGGTGACGAAATCTTCTTTGCGTTCCTGAAGGATTACTACACCCAGTTCGCCGGCAAACGCGCCACCAGCGCCGATTTCTTCCGCGTCTTCCGCGAACACTCCGCCGCCGACATCTCTGATTTGATGGCGAAATATTTTCAGAAGACCTACTAATTCTCTACGCACCCTCACCCCCAGCCCCTCTCCCGAAGGGTGAGGGAAACTATTTTTATGCGACTTCCTCTTCGACGCGCCTTTTTCGCCCTTTTGCTTTTTCTCACCTCCTGCACCTTATCCACCCCCGCGCAGACGGTTCGTCCCACGCCGATACTGGTCACCTCGAACCCCAACGCCTCTCCCACGCCGACGCCCTTCCAGCCCGCCGACGCGAACTACATCCCCATCGAAGCGCCGACCCTCGTCTCGACCTTCACCCCCCTCCCGCCGACCAACACTCCGCCGCCCACCCTCGAATTCACCGCCACCCCTCTCCCGCCGCCAACGGCTTCCCCGCAATCCGCACGGACACAATACACCCTCTACGCCCTGCTCGATTACTACGGACATCAACTCGCCGTGGACGAGACCGTCGCCTACACCAATCAAACCGGTGTGACGTTGAACGAAATCGTCATGGCAGTCGAGCCGATGCACCGCGGCGGCTTCACGCTGGAACACATCCTGCTCGACGGGAACAGCCTCAACTACGACATCAGCGATCATCGTCTCACGGTCTATTTGCCGCAGCCTCTTCAACCCAACGCACAAATCACGCTGGCGATGCGCTTTCGCATTGCGCTCCCCGCCAAGGTCAAGGACGACCCCTACGGCTACGACGTGGACCAGGTCAACTTGACGGACTGGTATCCATTCGTTGTGCCGTATCGCGGCGGCTGGGTATTGCATGACGACTACGCCCTCGGCGAGCATCTCGTCTATGACGCGGCGGATTTCGAGGTGAACGTCAAGGTTACGGAGGGGAACATCGTCTTCGCCGCGAGCGGAGTGGAGGAACCGAACGGCGAATGGAGGCGCTACCGCCTCTCCGGCGCGCGGACGTTTGCGCTGTCAGCCAGCGACCAGTTCCGGGTGATGGATGCAGCTGCCGGCGGGGCGCAGATCCGCTCGTATTATTATCCAGGCTATGAAACGCAGGCTCTCGCCATCCTGAACGCGGCGGTCCGCGCCGTGGATCTGTATTCCGCCAAGTTCGCGCCGTATCCGTATGGGAGTCTGAGCATCGTGCAGGCGGATTTGAACGACGGGCAGGAATACGACGGGCTGGTATTTTTGGCGACCAAGTTCTACAACGAGTACAACGGTTCGGCGCGCAGTAATCTCGTGACCATCGGTGTGCATGAGATTGCACATCAATGGTGGTTTGGGTTGGTGGGGAGCGACCAGGCGCTGGAACCGTGGCTCGACGAGGCGCTGTGCGTGTACAGCGAGGCGATTTTCTACAAGTTCATCTACCCCAACTCGCTCGATTGGTGGTGGCAGTTCCGCGTCAATTACTTCGGTCCGTCGGGGTATGTGGATACGAGTGTGTACGAAGCGCCGACGTTCCGTGCCTATGTCAACGCGGTGTATCTCAACGGCGCGAACTTTCTGGAAGCCCTGAATTACCGCATGGGCGACGACGCCTTCTTTGCCTTTTTGCAGGATTACGCCTCGCGCTATGGGCGCGGTCACGCCACGAGTTACGATTTCTTCGCGGTAGCGCGGCAGAACACCACCGCCGATCTTTCGGATTTGATTGCGGCGTATTTCAGGGGAGGGTATTGACTATCACATTACCCGACATGCTAAGGGAGTGCTTTGAAATTCATTGTGTAACCACAGATGAACACAGAGAAATGGAAGTAAAAACGAGTTCGGCGCATTTTTCATTAAAATTTGTTTTTATCCGCGTTTATCTGTGATGAATCTCCATTTACAAAACGCTCTAGGGGGGCTTGCGCAGACAACCCAAGCGTGTACTACATGTTGGGCGGCAAGGCTGCACTCATGTCTGCTCCCCGGTTTTCTTATGTTTCCACGGCGCAAAAAGGACAGAAAACACGAAAGAACAAACTATTCCAAATAACATCCACATGCCGCTGCTGGAAAAAAGCATTTCGGTTGTAGTCATGGAATCATGCCAACCCCAAATGCTCAACCAAATGCCAATTCCTCCGAGAAGCCAGGTTGTCGCCCAGCCGAAAAGCCAGCGAAAAGAAATGTCCCAAAGGCGGCGCATGACTGCTCCACCCATTAAACCGCCTGATAACCCCGCCAAGGCACCAGCGAGGGGCAATACAAGGATTTCCAGCACAGTAGAGATTATTTCTGTATTCGCACCGGCAACAGCCATCACCACCGCCGCCATAAGAAAAAGCGAGAAAACAAAAGCCAGCAAAATCGTTGCGACTATAGATGTTATACTGCTTCCTAATCCAATAAGAGCAAAAAAGGTAAATTGACGCCACATACTTTTATACACCTTTAACCGTATATATGAGATTAGCAGGATACAGCGAACAGCATTGGCAAAAAAAATCGCAACCGCCGTCAACATAAAAGAACGGTCAGACGTCCAGCGGCGCGAGACCTCACCGCCTTCGGTGCACATGCGAAGCAGACAAGTTCATTTTGCTCCGATTTCGATGATTTGGCAAGAGAAAAAATCCCTCTTTCAAAACAATGCCGGAAATTTCTCTGGTACAATCCCGCCTCGCTTTGGAGGCAGTCCATCAATGGAACTCGAACACACCTACATCGAAACCAATGGGGTGAAATTACACGTCGTTCAGGCAGGACCGAAGAGCGGCGTACCTATCATGCTCCTGCATGGCTTCCCGGAGTTTTGGTACGGCTGGAGAAAGCAGATACCGGCTTTGGTCGAAGCGGGATGCCGCGTCATCGTCCCCGACCAACGCGGATACAACCTGAGCGACAAGCCCAAAGGCGTGAAGAACTATCGCGTCGAGGAACTGGTGAAGGACATCATCGGTCTGATTGACGCGCTGGAATACGAAAAGGTCAACCTGGTGGGACATGACTGGGGCGCAGTGGTGGCGTGGACGCTGGCGATTCTCCACCCCGAGCGCCTGCATCGCCTCGGAATCTTGAACGTGCCGCATCCTGCCGTGATGCGCCGCTTCCTGACCCGCGACCTCGAGCAGATTCGCCGCTCGCGGCATGTTTTCTTCTTCCAACTGCCCTGGTTTCCCGAGCGCGCCATGTCTGCGGACAACTGGCGCGGAGCGGTCAGCGCCCTGCTCGGGAGCGGAAAGATTCACACCTTCACCAAAGAAGACATCACAAAGTACAAGGAAGCCTGGTCACAGCCCGGCGCGATGACTGCCATGGTCAACTGGTACCGCGCGGTCATCCGCTACATGCCGAAACTGCCGAAAGACCCGCGCGTCCGTGTGCGGACGTTGATGATGTGGGGCATGAAGGATGTGGCGCTCAGCCACCGCATGGCGCGTCCCAGCATGGATTACGTGGACGAGGGCAACCTCATCCTCTTCCCCGAAGCGACCCACTGGGTCCAACACGACGAAGCGGAGGCGGTGAACCACTACCTGCTCGATTTCATCTTGGACAAGGCAAGCAGGACGCCGATTCGATAATGGGTCTTTTGTAAATACGTCTGATGTTCATTTTCGTGTGCTTTTCACTCTCTCCCTTCTCCCATATTGGGAGAGGGGTGGGGGTGAGGGCAGACTGGGAAAATTCAATCCTGTTGACCCCGTTTCCAACAGAACAATGAAGAAAATCCAATCAGGGAGGAAAGCGCGTACAATTAACGAATGAACCGCCCGTTCGTCTTCATCAACGTCGCCATGACCGCCGATGGCAAGATAGATACCTTCCAGCGGCGCGGCGCAGCCATCTCCTCCCCGCGCGACAAGGAACGCGTGGACCAGCTCCGCGCCGACTCGGATGCAGTCATGGTCGGCGGGCGGACTCTCCTCGACGAAGACCCCAAACTCACGGTCAAATCAGAGGCGCGGCGGGCGGAACGGGCGGCGCGCGGGCTGACGCCGAACCCGGTCAAGGTGGGGGTGGTTTCCGAAGCAAAGTTCGAGCCTCATTCGAAATTCTTACACGAGGGCGGGGGGCGCGTCGTAATATTCACCACACCTCGAACATCTAATGAGCAGTTCGCATTCCTGCGTTCGCTGGGCGTGGAAGTGTTCGTCCACGAGGGCGAGCGGGTGGACTTGCGGGCAATGATGCAGACCCTTCATGAATTGGGAATTAAGCGCCTCATGGTCGAAGGCGGAGCCACGCTCAATTTCGAATTGATACGGCTGGGGCTGGCAGACGAACTGTATGCCTATGTCGCGCCGATGATTTTCGGCGGAGACTCAGCCCCCACGCTGGCGGCAGGCTCAGGCTTGGAAAGAAGCGCCGCGGTCCGTTTGCAATTGCTCCATGCGGAAAGTTGGGAGGATGGAGGCGTCCTGCTTCAATACAAAATCGAGCGAGCCGCATAAGGCTTGCGGAGGAAATTATGACGACATTGCTGCACGAAAAGATTCAGGTTTTATTGGAAGAGGACTGCTGTCATGAATGCGAAGGCTACGGCGAGGCAGGCATCTGCGTTCACATCGAAGCGGTTGCCGAATTACCCACGCGCTTCGGCGATTTTCATATCGTGGCGTTCTCGAACAACCGCGACGACAAGGAACACGTCGCCATCATCAAGGGCGATGTCATCGGCGCGGAGGATGTGCCGGTGCGCCTGCACTCGGAATGTCTGACGGGCGACGCCCTCGGCTCTCTGCGCTGTGACTGCCGCGACCAGTTGGAAGCCGCGCTCAAAAAAATCGGAAGCATGGAACGCGGCATGGTGCTTTACCTGCGCCAGGAAGGACGCGGCATCGGGCTGACCAACAAAGTCCGCGCCTATGCCCTGCAGGATCAGGGGCTCGACACGGTGGAAGCAAACCTCGCGCTCGGTTTCCGCGACGACGAACGCGATTACGCCGTCGCCGCGCACATGCTCCACTCGCTCAAGGTCAAATCCATCCGCCTGATGACCAACAACCCTAAAAAGATTGCCCAACTCGAACAGCACGGCGTCAAAATCAACGAACGCCTGCCGCACATCCTGCCGACCAACGAGCACAACCTCTTCTACCTGCAAACCAAAGCCGCCAAGTCGGGGCACCTGATTGATTTTCGCGGCAAGGCGCACCTGCCCGAACAAAGCGACCCCGCCATCGTCGAGGGCATGACCGAAGACCAGATCAGGGCATTGTATGAATAAAACTATTGTCATCACAGGCGCAACGGGTGCGCTTGGGCAAAAGACCGCGAAGACCTTTGCCGAAATGGGTCACAACCTGGCATTGCTCGACAACGACAAAGCAAAACTGGATTCCCTGGTCAAGGAACTGAATCTCCCCGAAGACCGACTCCTCGCCTCCATCGTTGACCTGCGCGACGAACAGGCGGTTCGGGACTCCGCCGAGGCGGTCTCGAACAAATTCGGCTTTGTCCACGCCCTAATCCACCTCGTCGGCGGCTGGGTGGGAGGCAAGCCTCTGCCCGAAACCAGCACCGACGACCTGACCTTCATGCTCAACCAGCACGTGTGGACGACGTTCCACCTGTTCCGCGCCTTCTCTCCGAAACTTGCCGCCGCCGGCTGGGGGCGTGTCATCGCCGTTTCCGCCTCGACGGTGGCAAATCCGCCCGGCAAGAGCGGCGCCTACACCGCCGCCAAAGCCGCGCAGGAGAATCTCGTCCTTACCCTCGCCGCCGAACTCAAAGAGCATGGCGTCACGGCGAATATCATCCAGGTGAGGGCGATTGATGTGGAGAACAAAGGCACCGGCACCACGCCCGAGGTCATCGTGGCGGCAATGCAGTATCTTTTCTCGGAGCAGGCGGCAAAGGTCAGCGGGGCGAGGATACCGTTGTATTAATCAAGCCCCAGCATTTCCCCAATCGTTCTTGCAATCGTCCGCGCGGCTTCGGGCTTGCCTGCGCGGCGGCAGTTTTCCACGATCTGTTGCCGCTCGGCAGGACGTGAAATCCAGCGCGTCAGCGTCCGTACCACCTCCTGCGGCGTGGGCGCCCAAACGCCGGCGCCTTCCTCCTGCACGAAGGTCACGTTGCCATCCTCCTGCCCGGGCAGTTTGGCGTAGAGGATGATGGGCAGTTCGGCGTTGAGTGCCTCGGCGATGGTGCCCGGACCGGCTTTGGTGACGATGAAATCGGCGGCGCGCATGAAGTCGGGCATTTCACGCGTGAAGCCGTAGATGTAGGCGGGGTTTTCCCATGAATGTTCTTCGAGAGTCGCTTTCAGTTTTTGATTCCGCCCGCACACGATGACCAGGTTCAGGTCCAGCCCCGAAGCGTCTATGGCGTAGGCGGTCTTCGCCAGCGGTCCCATCCCCTCTCCGCCGCCCACGAGGAGCACGGTCGGTTTGTCCACCGTCCAGCCGAGCTTTTTGCGCAGGCTGCTCTTCCGTTTCATCGGTTTACAGTAGCGGTCAGCAACGGGCAGACCGACAACGCGCACTTTTTCGGGATTCATCTTGTATTTGATGGCGCGTTCGCGCGCCTTCTCGGTGGGGACGAGGATGAGGTCGGCGCGCGCGTCGTACCACAAGGCGTGGGTGGTGACCATGTCGGTGACGACGGTGATGAAGGGCGGACGGTTTTTTCCCAGCGCCTTGAGCGCAAACGTATTGGCAAACGGGTGAACAGTGACGATGAGATCGGCGGGGTGGCTTTGGACGAGCGCCTTTGCCGCGCGGCGGGCAAGGGGCCACATGGTGGCGGTGATGGCGCGCGCCTGCGCCCGTCCGTCGGTGGCGTGGAAACTGGCGCTCCACAACTGCGGCGCTTTGACCATGTGGGGATACCACTCGGGCATTTTGTTGAAGGGAAGCGGTGCGTAGTCTTTGAAGAAGTCCACCATCTCGGTGGTGACGCGGTTCGGGTATTCGATGCCGATGGCTTCGATGATGGCTTCCGCGGCGGAGCGATGCCCGCCGCCGGTATCGGAAAAATAAAAGACGATGTGGGGTTTTCTAGGAGTCGGTTGTTGAGTCATTGGATTCTGTCTCGCGGGGGGTGAGGTTGGCTTTGAGCCGCCGGGCAAGTTCGCGGCGGGTGAGCAGGACGCGCCGCCCGCAACCGAGGCATTCCAAGCCGATGTCGGCGCCGAGGCGGGTGACGGTCCACTCGTAGGAGCCGCAGGGATGCGGTTTACGCAGGCGCAGGCGGTCGTGGAGACGGAGGTCGGGGAGCATATTCGGAAGGATAAGGGCAGAAGAACAAATGCCGAACTTCAGTGAGCATTATAAATGAATCGTGATAAACTACGGGGCGGATTCAATGATACACCCGCTGCAACGCCCGCCCGGAGAGGCGGTTCGAGCAAACACGGAGCATATATGTCCCGATACGAAACCTACAGCGTGGAAATTGCCGGTCTCAAGCGCGACCTGCGCCTTTTCGAGGTCAAGCCCGGGCTGAAGATCGCCATCCTGAACATTTTGGGAGATACGGAACTGGTCCAGGCTTGCGCACGCGAACTGGCGCTCAAACTCAATGACATTGAGTTTGACGTGCTGGTGACCGCGGAAGCCAAGTCCATTCCGCTGGCGCATGCGCTCTCGGTGGAAACGAAGAAGCCGTATGTGGTGCTGCGCAAGGTCTATAAGCCCTACATGGGCGCAGCGCTCATGGCGGAGACGCTCTCCATCACCACCGGTCAGCCGCAGGTGTTGATTTTGGACGAAAAGGACATCGAAATGATGAAGGGCAAGCGGGTGGTGATTGTGGACGATGTCATCAGCACCGGCTCCACCCTGCAAGGGATGCGGATGATTCTGGACAAGGCGGGTTCCACCGTCGTCAAAGAGGCGGCAATTTTCACCGAAGGCGACCGCGCGCAGTGGATGCACATCATTTCGCTGGGGCATTTGCCGTTGTTTACCGATTAACTCACCTTACGCGGTTCCTTCGTAGCGCGACATTTATGTCGCCCGAAAACGCGAGACACCCTTCGGCAGGGTTTCGACAGGCTCAACCTGCCAGCTCAGGGCAAGAATCTCGCGCTGCCGCGTAAGATGGGTGATTAACTCACCTTACGCAGTTCCTTCGTAGCGCGACATTTATGTCGCCTGAAAACGCGAGACACCCTTCGGCAGGGTTTCGACAGGCTCAACCTGCCAGCTCAGGGCAAGAATCTCGCGCTGCCGCGTAAGATGAGTGATTAACACGCAAAAGCGCAGAAATTCAAAGGTGCAAAGGAAACGGCTGGAGCCATGCGGCGTCCAGCCGTTTTCGTGTCTGCCAGTTTATTTATCCACCTTCTCCAACAACTTACGTTTTCCATCGCGTCCTAACCGTTTGATTTGAATCTCCCGCTTCATCGCTGACTTGCGGTCCGGCTGTTCTTCCACGTAAACCAGCCGCACCGGGCGGCGCGTGCGCGTGTACTTTGCGCCGCGTCCGGCGTTGTGCGCTTGCACCCGCTTGTCGGGGTCAACCGCCCAGCCGGTGTAATAGGTCCCGTCGGCGCATTCGACGATGTAACAGAAACAGCGGGTCACTTGCGTTTGGAGCGGTCGGAGAGGGCGGAGCCGAAGAGCATCTGGTTGATGCGCTCGCCGAAGGAGGGTGTGTCAATCTTTTGGGCATCCTTGTTCAGCCATTCGGCTTCGGAACGCTCCTCGAACCAGCGAATGCGTCCCTTCCAGGCGTTTTTGAGGCGTTTGCCGAGCGCTTCGCGGTCGGCGTCCTCGAGTTCATCGCGGAGGTGGAGCAGGGACGTAATGTAGGAGTTGAGCAGGCGCACCATGTTCTCGCGGTTTTCCAGCGCGGCTTCGAGCAGAGAAACGGCGTCATCGTGGTAGGCAAACGCCGAGGTCATGGCGGCGTAGGGACGGGCGGCAAGTTTCTTCGCCTCCAGCCAGCCGGGCTGGTCGAGCGTGGCGTCGAGCAAGGCAGCGGCGGCAAGTTGCGGCAGGACCTGCACCTTGCCCAGCAAACCGTCGGCTTCGGCGGTATCCATCAGCAGGGGCAGTGAGCCAAGCAAAGAGGTAAAGTCCATGACAAGATTGAACACATTTTCCGGTGTGCCGGGAGGCGCAGTGATGACCGTCACGCTCTTTTCGAACAGGTCGGCGCGGGCGGCGGGAGCGCCGTAGTCAATGCCGTGCAGGTGGTCAGGGTGAATGGCAGGGAAGAGCCCCACGTAGAACCGTCCCGCAGGCAAAAGTTCGCGGGTCCACGCGGCAACCGTCCCTTTGGCAAGAGCCGTGTCCAGCACGAGAGTCCCTTCCTGAAGGTCGGGGGCAATGACTTCCAGCGTGCCGCGCACTTCGGCAAAGGGCAGGGCAAGTACCACAATGCGGGCGTCGCGCACCGACTCGGGCAGGTTGTACTTCCAAGTATCCACAGCGCCAGCCTGCTGGGCGGCTTGGGCGGCGCGGGGGTCTTTATCGTGACCCACGATGGTCACCCCGGCGCCGCGTGCCTTCAAGGCAAGCCCGATGGATGTGCCGATTTGTCCGAGACCGATGATGGTAATTTGTACAGGCATGGAAACCTCGCAGATTTGAGTGTTTGCATTATACTGCCAACCCCGCTGTTAAATGCGAGAACCGCGGACGCCGACCGCGGTTCCCTTGCAAAAGGAGGAGAAGAGAAATCACCTTACGCCCCTAATTTATCACAAGGGTCTCCAGCCTGCTTGACGCAAAACCTACGATTCCCCTACGATTGTCCGACAATTTACACCGCTGTAAGGGGGAAGGGATGTATAATAGAACAAATTTTCCAGCATTCAGGAGAAAAATGACCGATTTCGCCATCGAAACAAAGGACTTGAGCCGCATTTACAAGATTCGCGGCAATAAAAAGGAAAAGCAGATCCGCAAGGAACTGGTTGCCCTCGAAAACGTGAACCTGACAGTCGAACGCGGCGAACTGTTCGGACTCCTGGGACCGAACGGCGCCGGCAAAACCACCCTGATCAAAATCCTCACCACGCTTCTCGCCCCGACCTCGGGCTGGGCGCGCGTCGCCGGCTACGACGTGACCCAACACCCGAACCTGGTCCGACCACGCATCAACATGGTCTCGGGCGGCGAGTCGTCGGGTTATGGTTTGCTGACGGTGCGCGAGAACCTGTGGATGTTTTCGCAGTTCTACGGAATGCCCTCGAAGGAAGCCAACCAGCGCATCGTGGAACTGCTCAAGATGGTTGGGTTGGAAGACCGCATCCACACCAAATCGTCCGACCTCTCGACGGGTCTGCGGCAGAAGATGAACATCGTGCGCGGCTTTCTCACCGACCCGGAGGTGCTCTTCCTCGACGAGCCAACCCTGGGCTTGGACGTGGGCGCGGCGCGCGACGTGCGCAAGTTGATTCGCAGTTGGCTGGATGCAGACAAATCACGCACACTGCTGCTCACCACCCATTACATGGTCGAAGCCGAGGAGTTGTGCGACCGTGTGGCAATCATCAACAAAGGGCGCGTGCTCGCCTGCGATACGCCCGCCAACCTCAAGCGCAACCTCCAACGCGACGCCATCTTCGAAATCGAGACGAGTCCGCTCAACGGGTTGACGTCGCAAATTTTGCAGGACCAGCCCGAAGTCAAGAAAGCCGCGCTGACCGACATCGAAGGCGGCGCGAGGCTGGAGTTGATCCTGAAGGAGGAGTCCGCGCTGGCGAGCGTCATCAACATCCTGACCCAAAAGGATGTGAAGGTGAGACGCCTGACCAAGCGCGAGCCGACGCTCGAAGACGTGTTCATGGATTTGGTCGGGCAGAAGATGGAGGACGTGGAGAAAGAGGAGGCGCCTCATGCAGTCTAATCCTTCGCTGGCGCTGAGCGCTTCGCAAAAAGTGACGGGCTGGCGGCTGTTTCTGAAGACCATCGTCGCACGCGCCTATCCGCGTGTAATCGGTCAACAGCGTGAGAAGTCGTGGATCTTCTTCGACATCTTCCTGCCGATGCTGGGCGTGGCGGCGTATGTGTACGTCTATCGCGCCATCGGCGCACCGGAGGAGTATGTGGGCTTCGTGGTGATGGGCGGCGCGATGACCTCCTTCTGGATGAACGTGCTGTGGAGCATGTCCAGCCAGTTGTACTGGGAAAAGGAACAGGGCAACCTTGCGCTCTACATCATTGCGCCCAACTCGATGATGGCGATTCTGCTTGGCATGGCGGTGGGCGGGTTGTTCGCCACGGCACTGCGTGCTGCCGTAATCATCGTCGTCGGTTCGTTGATGTTCAACGTGACGTACTCGGTCGCCAGTTTCACGCAACTGCTGCTGGTCTTCTTCCTTGCCATGACCGCGCTCTACGGCATGGGCATGATGAGCGCCTCGCTGTTTCTCCTGCTCAGCCGTGAGGCATGGCACCTCTCGAACCTGGCACAGGAACCGATTTATCTTGTTTCGGGCTTTTACTTCCCAATCAAATCGCTCAACTTCTGGGTTGCGGCGGCGGCTTCCATCATCCCGCTCACGCTGGGACTGGACGCCATGCGTCAACTCATCTTTCCTTCGGGCGCGCTGCTCGGTTTCTTGAGCGTGGAAGTGGAAATCGCCGTGCTTATCGTCCTGTGCGTGCTTTTCCTCACCGCCGCCAAGTTCCTGCTCGATTACATGGAGAAACTCGCCATTCGAGAGGGCAGGCTGACGGAAAGCCGACGATAACTTACCAATTACCATTTACCGTTCTTTAGCGAGCAGTAATTGGTAAGTGGTAATTGAACTGGAGAATTCATGAACCGTTCCGAAACCACCCGTTCCTTCACCATGGCGACCTGGCTGGGATGGCAGGTCGAGTCAAACTGGACCGATCCCTTTCTGTTTGCCATTTACGTCATCATCAAACCGCTGGCATCCGCCGCCATTCTCGTGGTCATGTACAGCATCATCACCGGCGGCGCATACAACTCCCCGCTCTTCCCATACATCTATTTGGGCAACGCCTTCTACACCTACGTCGGCGCGGTCATGGCGGGAGTCTCGTGGGCGGTGATTGACGACCGCGAGCATTACAAGACGCTCAAGTACATGTACATCGCGCCCATCAACATCCCTTTCTACTGGCTGGGGCGCGGCGTCTCCCGTTTCCTCATCGGCACGGTGGCGGTCATCGTCATCCTGACGGCGGGGGTGCTCTTTCTCCACGTCCCGCTCGACCTGACGCAGGTGAACTGGGGGCTTTTCCTCGTCTCGCTCCTGCTCGGCGTGACCATGCTCGCCATGATGGGACTGATCCTCGCCAGCATCACGCTCATGGTGGCGCATCATTTCTTTCTCATCGGCGAGGCGGTGGCGGGTGCGCTCTATCTCTTCAGCGGCGCAATCTTCCCGTTGGAGGTTTTGCCCGCCTGGCTGCGTCCCGTCGGCTATGTCATGCCCATCACCTACTGGCTCGAACTCATGCGCCGCTCGCTCATCGGCGAGGTAGCGCAAGCCTTCCCCACACTGGCGCAGTACAGCAACCTGCAATTGCTCGGCATCCTGCTCGGGCTGACGGTCGTCTTCGCGGTCATTTCCGTGTTCACCTTTCGCTGGTGCGATTACCGCGCGCGTGAACTCGGTCTCATTGACAGGGTGTCGAACTATTAGTCCAAAATCTGAAGTCTAAAGTCCAAGGTCGAAAGTGGAACGTCGAAAAGGTACTATAATCGCCATCGAGGCATTCCCTCGGCGGCGATTATTTTTATGAAGAAGACACCTGCCTTGTCCCCCATCTACATCGGCGAACTGAACGGGACTCCCGTTGGGGACTTGCGCCTCGCCGCCTCCGACCTGGGCTTGGTCGCCGTCGAATGGGCGGATGCCCAGCCCGCGCTGGATGCCTACCTCGCGCGCCTCAAGCGTCCCATCGCGCCGGATGCGAGGAAAATCAAACCCTATGCCAAAGAACTTTCCGAATACCTGAACGGAAAACGCACCGCCTTCACCATCCCCATTGACTGGACGTTCTTCACCCCGTTCCAGCGCGAGGCGTTGCAGGCGGTGTATCGCATCCCCTACGGCGAGACCCGCACCTACGCCGAGATCGCCCGCGAGATCAACCGTCCGCGTGCCTGCCGCGCCGTTGGTCGCGCCAACGCCATGAACCCCATGCCGCTTGTCATTCCCTGTCACCGTGTCATCGGCGCGGACGGCAAACTCCACGGCTACGGAGGAGGAGATGGACTGCCTACGAAAGAGTGGCTGCTACTATTGGAAGGCGCAGTGATGGCATAAGGCTCACCTATACAATCAGATATAATGGGTTTATGTCCACCATTTCCAGACCGAAGATTCGGAAATTTGCGAGGCAAGTCGCTAAAAAATTCAACCCACACAAGATCATTCTGTTTGGCTCGTATGCCTACGGCAGCCCAACCGAAGATTCCGATGTGGATATTTTGATCGTCATGTCTTTCAAGGGACGCAACCCCGAAAAAGCGACGGAAATCTGGATGGCGACCAAACCGGAATTCCCCATTGATATCATGGTCCGCAAACCGGCGGAAATAAAAGAGCGCCTAAAAATGGGGGACTGCTTCTTCCGAGAGATCACAGAAAAAGGCATCGCGCTTTATGAAGCCTCTCACGCGTGAATGGGTCGAAAAAGCCGAAAAGGACTGGGGATCATTGCTTCGCGAGATTCGCGCCCGCAAGAATCCGAACTACGATGCGGCGTGTTTCTTCGCCCAGCAATGCGTGGAAAAATATCTCAAGGCGCGCTTGGCAGAAGCAGGCATATACTTCAAAAAAGCCCACGACCTGACCTATTTGCTCGGACTGGCAGCAAAAACAGAACCGCTTTGGACATCGTATGAACAGGAATTCCGCCTGCTTACAGACTATGCGGTGGAGTTTCGATATCCTGGCGCATCTGCCGACCTTGAGTTGGCAAAAAGCGCGTTCAAGATATGCAAAAGTTTCCGTAAAACAGCGCGGCAAAGTTTGGGATTTTTCGATTGAAAGCTTTACAACGGGCAGGGATTGCCCACCAAGGAATGGCTGCTGAAAATGGAAGGCGCGGTGATGGCGTGATACCATAAGACCTCCGGGATACACCAACTCTCGGAGGTCTTTTCCGAATCGTCCTGACAGGCATCATTGACAAATGACAAAGAAATTACAAACCATCCTGCAAAAATACGAGTTCATCCTTCCGCTGGGATTGTTTCTCCTCTTCCTTGCCTTCACTCTGCCCGGCATCTCGTGGGGTGCGCCGTCCGTCTGGCACCCGGACGAGATCGTCGTCCGCTCCATCAACGCCCTGACCAGCGGCTACCAATTCAGCGAGACCAACTTCGACTATCCCGACCTGCCGCAGTACGCGATGTACTATCTCGGGAAGATTGTCTTTGCCTTGGGGTATTCGGTAACGGAAATGCTCATCGCCGCGCGCGTCCTTTCGGCGGTCCTTGCCGGGCTGACGGTCGTCCTCACCTACCTCATCGCCCGCCGCATCGGAGGCAGTGTCACGGTCGCCGGCTTGAGCGGATTGTTCCTTATCTGCGTCAGCGAAATGTCGCACAATGGGCGCTTTGCCCACAACGACACCTACCTGCTCTTTTTCACCACGCTTTCCGTGTTTTGTCTGCTTTCATACATCAAGGGTGGCAACGACTTCAGTCGTTACCCTGAAGCAGCCGAAGCCGCCGCTGTGGAAAAACGTAAAGCCTGCCTCTACGCCTCTTTCCTGACCGTAGGCATGGCGGCTTCGAGCAAGTACATCGGCGGGAGCCTCATCCTTGCCCCGCTGACCGTGTACCTCCTCGAACAGCGGCGAGGCATCCGCAAAAACTGGCTTGCCATTGCAGAGACCCTGTTCATCGGCGTTACGCTCGCTTTCCTCGGTTTTGCCCTCGGCACCCCCAAGGCATTGACCTGGATGGCGTTCTACTTCAAGCGTTTGTTCACCACCCTGCAATGGCAGGCAAACTACGGTCACCAGCCCGGCAGCGTGCGCGGCATCTTCGGTCAATACGGCGTCCTGGTAAACGGACTGGGACTCGCGCTTGTCCTGTTGTTTGGCATGGCGCTGATCTGGGCGGTTTGGAAGGTCATCCGCCTGCGGCAAAACGGAGACCCGCAGGGGAAATCCTTTGCCGTCCTTCTGCTGGCGGTTTTCGTCCTCGACCTGCCGATGACGATTTCCTACAACTACCAACTGCGCTACTTCCTGACGCTGATGCCCTTCCTTTCGATCCTCGCCGCGTTTTTCGTTGCGGAGATACATGCAAGAGCCAAAGCCAGCGGCAAGGCTCTCTATCCGCTGGCGATTCATTTGACAGTGGCGGGCATTGTTCTGTATTCATTCGCCCGCCTGCTCAGTCTGATGCTGCTGGTGATGAACGACGCGCGCATCCCCGCTTCCGCATTTATGGACACACTCCCGTCGAGCAAATCGCTCGAACATACCTACTATCCGCCAACCTATGACGGCAGCCGCTTCGAACGCGAACACAACTACCCGATTTATTTTGTCAAAGGGAGTGAACCCGTGCCGGCGGGCGACAAACTCGAATTCAACGCCGGCGAAGCGGGGCTTGTGAAGCGCCAGACGGACTACTTCGTGGTGGATAGTTTCACCTCCGAACGCTTCGGCGACCCTCACTATTGCCAATCCATGCCAGCCGAATGTGAGTTCTTCAAGCAACTGGAAAGCGGCGGCTCCGACCACTATAAACTCATCGCCGAATTCAAATACACCCTGCCGCCCTACCTGCCGCAGGTCCGCTTCGAGTTCATCAACCCCGCCATCCGCATCTACGAAAGGATTCCATGAACGACTTCCGCACAGGGTATATCGCCGTCGTTGGTCGCCCAAACGTTGGCAAATCCACGCTCATCAATGCCCTGCTGGGGCAGAAAATTGCGGCGGTTTCGCCCAAGCCGCAGACCACGCGCAAACGTCAACTCGGCATTCTCACCGCCGAGACGCATCAACTCGTCTTTGTGGATACGCCCGGCATTCACAACCCCCGTCACAAACTCGGACGTTTCCTCAACCAAGAGGCGCAGGAGGCGCTCGAAGGCGTGGACGTTGTCTTGTGGCTGGTGGACGCATCCGTCCTGCCGACGGAGGAGGACCGCCTGATCACCTCTCTGCTCGACGACCTGCCGCATCGGACTCCGCTCGTGCTTGCCGCCAACAAAATGGACCTGGTCCAGGCTGAGGCGTTGACCCGCCATCTCGAAGCGTATCAGGCGTCGGTTAAGAAAGAAGCGCACGTCGTTTCCCTGTCTGCGCTGCAGGGGAAGAATCTCGATACGCTGCTCGATCTGCTGATTTCCCTCAGTCCAGTCCGTCCTCCAGACTTCGACGAGGATCAAATCACAGACGCCTACGAACGCGACATCGCCGCCGACCTGATCCGTGAGGCGTGCCTGAACAATTTGCGCGACGAGGTGCCGCACAGCGTGGGCGTGCGCATTGACGAGTTCAAGGAGCGTGAGAACGGCATGGCATACATTGCCGCAACGATTTTCGTGGAGCGCGACTCGCAGAAGGGAATTGTCATTGGCGAGGGAGGCAGGATGCTCAAGCGCATCGGGAGCGACGCACGCCGCGAAATCGAAGCGATGGGCGGACGCCCCGTGTTTTTGGAACTGCGCGTCAAGGTGCTGAAGGACTGGCGGAACGACGAGAACGCTTTGCAAAGGTTCGGGTATCGAATCAAGAAGAAGTAATTCATGTTACGCGGTAGCGCGAGATTCTTGCCCTGAGCTGGCAGGTTGAGCCTGTCGAAACCCTGCCGAAGGGTATCTCGCGCTTTCGGGCGACATTAATGTCGCGCTACGAGAAAACTACGTAAGGTGAGAAAGTAATGTCATTGCAGGCGGGGCGCAGCGGGCGCTCAAGCGGCATGGCTTTTTCGGGAGGCACAAAATGAATCTCTGGCTCATTCTGGCGTTTGTCTTTGCCGCGCTGCAGGTGATGGTTTTATGGAAAGGATTGGGCAGGCTGGAATACCTGACCAAACCCGCCGTGATGGTTTGCCTGTTCCTCTGGCTGTCCACGGTCACAGGTTTGCAGGGGCTGGCGTTCTGGTTTGGGCTGGGGGTGCTGTTTTCGCTGGCGGGGGATGTGTTCCTGATGTTCCCCCAAGAGCGCTGGTTTCTGTATGGGCTGGTTGCTTTTTTGCTGGCGCACATTGCCTACCTCGCCGGGTTCCAGAACGAATTGCGGCAATTCGGTTTTTGGCAGGCGGTGCTGCTCGCCATCCTCTCGGTGGGCGGGGTGCGGGTGATGCGGCGGCTCATCCCCTCCATGCGCGCCGGCGGACAGAGCCGCCTGGTCGCGCCGGTCGTCCTCTACGCGGCGGTCATCACCGCCATGCTCTACGCCGCGATGACCACCCTCTCGAACCCTGCCTGGAAGGCGGGCGCTTCCCTGCTGGTGAGCGGCGGCGCGTTCCTTTTCTATCTTTCAGATATTGTCCTGGCGTGGAACAAGTTCGTCGCCCCCATCCGTAACGGACGCATCATCAATATCGCCCTGTATCACCTCGGGCAGATCGGTCTGATCGCGGGGGCGATCGGTCAGTTTGGGTAAAGCAGCAAAGGAGCAACGCCCGGCGACTTAATCCTTTGTGTATTGGCGGCTCATCAACCAGTCCTGGATGTCCAGTTTTTCTTCCTTTTCCTTCGGCTTCATGCGGATATAGGTCCCGTCGGGCTGCATCAGGCGCGCGCGGGTGTTGTCCCGCAGGTATGCAGCCAGAACGTGGTCGCGCAGGTAGTTGACATGATCGGGCTGTTCAACGGGAAAGATCACCTCCACGCGGTGATCGAGGTTCCTCTGCATCAGGTCGGCGGAACCGAGATAGATTTCCTCCCGCCCGTCGTTGTGGAAGTAAAAGATACGGCTGTGTTCGAGGTAGCGCCCCACAATGCTGACCACACGGATGTTTTCGCTTATGCCCTTCAAACCGGGGCGCAGACAGCACATACCGCGCACCAATAAATCCACCCTCACTCCTGCCTGCGAAGCAGCATAAAGCAGTTGGATCATCTGCGGGTCCACGAGCGAATTCATCTTGAGGATCAGATGCGCCTTGCTGCCTTTCTTCGCATGTTCGATTTCGCGCCGGATTAAAGCCTCCAGTTTCTGGCGCAGGTTGACCGGCGCAACCAGCAATTTTCGGTATTCAACCTGGGCGGAATAGCCGGTTAGGAAGTTGAACAGGTCGGTCGCATCCGCGCCGATGGCTTCGTCGCAGGTAAACATGCCGATGTCTTCGTACAGGCTGGATGTGAGGTGGTTATAGTTGCCGGTAGCAAGGTGGACGTAGCGGCGGATACCGTCGCCTTCCTGACGGACGACCATGCAGATTTTGGAATGCGTCTTCAGCCCCACCAGCCCATAGACGACATGTACTCCGGCTTCTTCCAATTTGCGTGCCCAGCCGATATTGCTCTCTTCATCGAAGCGGGCTTTGAGTTCGAGAAGAACGGCGACCTGCTTGTCGCGTTCGCGCGCTTCGAGCAGGGCATGTACAACCGGTGAGTCGCGCCCGACACGGTAGAGGGTCTGTTTGATGGCAAGCACGTTCGGGTCGCGGGCGGCGGCGTTGAGAAAGTCCACCACCGGGCTGAAGGAGTCGTAGGGGTGGTGGAGCAGGATGTTTTTCTGGCGGATGGCTTCGAAAATATCTTCCGTCGTCTCTGCATTTTTGAATGCCGCCGGGAGGCGCGGTTTGTATATGGGGTATTTCAAGTCGTGCCGTTCGACGCTGTTGTAAATCTGCCACAGGTTTGCTAGTCCCAGCGGCTTGCGCTGAATGAAGATGTCGCTGGGTTTGATTTCCAAATTTTCGATCAACACCTCGCAGACGCTGGGCGGCAATTTGTCATACACGCTGACCTTTGCCACCGACCCAAACTTGCGCTGACGGATGGTCTGTTCCATCGTTTCGAGCAGATCGTCTGCTTCGATTTCCTGAATTTCAGTGTCGGCGTCGCGCACAATGCGGAAGGGATACACGGAGACGACCTCCATGCCGGGAAAGAGCAGGTTGATGTTGGCGGCAATGACTTGTTCGAGCCAGACGAAATAATGATGATAGGGAATTGTCCCGTCTTTGCGGGTGCCGCCGGAGGACCGCTTGATAGGTACCAGGCGCGGCAGGGTACCCGGCACTTTGAGACGGGCAAGTTTTTCGTTTCCCTTTGGGTCGCGGATGACGACGGCAAGGTTCAGGCTGAGATTCGAAATGTGAGGGAAGGGGTGCGCCAGGTCGAGGGCGAGAGGCGTGAGTACCGGGTACACGGTCTCGCGAAAATAGGCATCCGCTTTTTCTTTTTGGGCTTTGGTCAGTTTGTCGTACTCGAGAATGTGAATGCCTGCCTTGTGCAGTTTGGGCAGGAGTTTGCGTTGGAAACATTGATTGGCAGTATCGAACAGTTCGATGGCGCGTTTGCGGATGGCGGCAAGTTGTTCGCGCGGGGTGAGACCATCGGGCGAGACCTCGATGATGCCCGCCTCCACCTGCTTACGTAAACCCGAGACGCGCACCATGAAGAACTCGTCCATGTTGGAGCCGAAAATGGCAAGGAATTTGACTCGTTCGAGGAGCGGGTTGTTTTCGTCCAACGCTTCCTCGAGCACGCGGTGCTGAAATTCCAGCAGGCTGAGTTCGCGGTTGAGGAAAAGATCGGGGTTGGAGAGAGAGGGTTCCTTGCTCATACGTTAGCAAGTGCAGCGCAAGATTGAGGCTTGCACTACACAGGTATGCGGGTCGAGATCTTCGGCGTGATCAGCCACTCCAGCGCGGCTTTGCGATCATGGCGCAGGTTGTCTGCCGAGAGACAGCACACGCCGCCCTTTTTGAGGTTGATGGCAATTTCGGCGCTGCCCGTCAACAAAACGCCTGCCAGGGCGCTCAGACTGGGTTCATGACCGACGAGCATCAATTCGTCCACCGTGTATTTTTCGTTGATTTCGCCAATCATAACATCGGGTTCGCTCATGGGCGTGAGGGCTTCGCTATACGTCAGTTCCTCCTTGTATTTGAGTTCCTTTGCCAGGATTGCGGCGGTCTGGCTGGCGCGCAGATAGGGGCTGGAGACGATCAGGTCGGGCGCAACGCCCAGTTCCCGTAAAGCGGCGGCGATCTTTTTCATCTTGTCGCGTCCCTTTTCGGTGAGCGGGCGCAGACTGTCATCTTCATACTCGGCGGAGTCTTCGGCAATGGCGTGTCGGACGAGGTAGAGTTTCATTTTGTCTTCTCCCAGGGGAAAGGTTCTTCGGGCGCGGTACGCCAGAAGGTGTGAAGCATGTCCTTGGTTTGGAGGTAGGCAGAAACGGCGTCAGCGTGGCGGGCTGCGTAGTGGCGGCGCACAGGTTCAAGGTCGGTGGAAGAGGCGCTTGTCTCGAAATCCGCCAAGGTTTGCAGAAAGACCTCCGCATCCTGAATTTCGCCCATCAACGTTTGATATTCGTTCATGCGCCTGAGGTTCTCTTCGGGGAAGTCCTCCAGCAGAGGATGAATGATTTCGACCATGTAACGGAATTTTTTGAAAGCGATGCGCACGCGGTGGATGGTGGCTGGCTGGGCGGGCTCCACCAGCATGAGCCTTTGCCGGACGATTTGAAACGCGTCATCCACCGACCGCAGGAGGGGCGCGCCCCAATCCGCCTTTTCCTGCGCTGTGAGTGCATCGCGCGTTTTGCGGATGCGGCGGGCGATTTCTTTCAGGTCGAGGTTTTTGAGTTGCTTGCGCAGGTCTTTGAGCAGGCGTCGTTCCTTCCGTTCGAGGTGGTGTTGCAGAGGTTCCAGCACGGGCAGGTCGTGGATGGTCTCGGAGATTTCCGCCAGCATCACCTGGGTGTCGCGCAATTCGTCGAAGTCGTCGAGTTGATTCTTGAGGGCGCGGCTCAACTTGCACAGGCGCGGGCGCGGCTCGACCGAGTTGAGCAGTTGGATGAGCGAGAGCAGGCGGCGCAGCGCCACGCGCAGGTCGTGGACGGCTTCGTTGGAAAATTCTGTGCGGCAGCGTTTGCGTTCCGCCAGATAGGTCTTCCAGCGTTTTTCGAGCGCGTCGAGCAGGAGTTGGCTGGGGGCGGTCATGCGGTGCGGTTACTCCAATTCCAAAGTAACGCCGAACGTTTCCTCGAAGAGCGCCTTGCGCTTTTCGAGCGACCAGTGTTCGAGCAGGAGTTCGTCCTTGCCAAGGATGCGCATGCGCCAGCCCGATGGGGTTTCCCGCAGGATGACATCGTTCACTTTGGCGGTATGGCTGACATCCAGCGAATCGGCGAGGCGCAATAAGGCGCACAGTTTGAGAACGACCCCACGGTCTTTGGGAGGCAGGGCTTTGAAGTGTTCGTCGTCGGCGGCGGGCGTCCGTTTGCGGTGATAGCGGACGAGGCTGGCGGCGATGTTCTGCTCGCGCTGGCTCAACCCAATCAGCCGCGTGGCAT
The DNA here is from genome assembly GCA_020723805.1 of Anaerolinea sp. Taxonomy (GTDB): domain Bacteria; phylum Chloroflexota; class Anaerolineae; order Anaerolineales; family Villigracilaceae; genus Defluviilinea. The sequence continues at coordinate 81,661 of DYID01000011.1, forward strand.
TCAGCAGGTAGAAGCCGTGTTTGTCGTGATCCACCGAGTTGATGAAGTGACCAATATCATGCAGGAGCGCGCCGATTTCGAGGGGGAGCAGGTCGTCATCCGGCAGGTCGTGAAGCGGACGGGTCTGCTCGAAGAGACGCGCTGCCAGCCGGGCGGTCAGCCGGGCGTGCCGTTCGTCGAAGCGGTATTTGCGCCCGAGATGCAAAGCCGATTCCCAGGCTTGTTCGCGGCGCGGGAAACGCGGCTTCTTTGCAAGTTCATCCGCCAAGTCGAGCAGAATGCCGTCCTTCAAGCCCACGTTTGGAATGACGATTTGCTTGATGCCCGCCTCTTTGGCAACCATGTGCAGGACGATGGCGGCTGGCAGGATGACATCGGCGCGGTCAGGACGGAGGTCCAGTTTGTGGATCCGCTCCGCAACGCTCATCGCGCCAAGGCGTTCGATCAGTTTTTCCAGCTCGGGCAGGGTAATGAGGCGGTCGCTCTCGCCTTTGAACAGTTTCTGGCGCAAATGCCCGATCTCTTCCACGTTTCCGCCTGTCCCAGCACAGACTTGAATCTTCTCGTCTCCGAGGTCGCGTTCGATACGGTAGCGCGCCGCTTCAGCATATTCGCGCACCAGTTTTCCGAACGACTGACGGGATTTTTTCACATCGTCCAGTTTTTCGAGCAGGCGCACCGTGCCGATGTTGTAACTTTCAGTGGAGAGGATGCTCTGTCCGTTCGAAACCGTGACTTCGACACTGCCTCCCCCAATGTCAATCAACAGAAGGGTGCGTTTTTTCTTCGAGCCGAGGGCATGGATCACCGCGCGGTGGATCAGCCGCGCTTCCTCCTCCCCGCTGATGATTTCCAGTTCGATGCCGCTCGTGCGGCGGACGCGATCTATCAACAGGCTGCCGTTGGCGGCTTCGCGCGCGGCGCTGGTCGCCACCGCCCGCAGGCGCTGAACGCCGTGCGTTTCCGCCAGATGTTTGAAGCGCAGGAATGCCTCCTCCGTCTGCCGAATGGTTCGGCTTTGCAGAACCCCCGTCCCGAACACATCTCCGCCCAGGCGCACAGGCAGGCGTACATTTTCGATGACCTGCACCTGCCAGCGTTCGTCCACTTCCCCTATTGCCATCCGCATGGCATTCGAACCGACATCAACGGCGGCAATTTTCAACATGGGCGCTCACAGGAGAAGTTTTTTTCACTTGGGTTGCATCATATAACCAGAAGGCAGGCTGGTCAATCATGCCGGCGCAGACATTTTGATGTTGTTAATTGTACACCCCTCGATTAACACGGCGGGAAAATCGGGTTAACGGGATGTAAACGAAAAATTTCCCAATGACGCAGCCTAAAACAGGCTTTGCATAATTGTTTTGCATCGGCAAACCTTCTGTAAAGCACGGATTCCGGACTCCATGCTATCCTACGGGCGTGGCAACTCTCCTCCTTATGATGTTGGTTTTGGGTTTGCTTGTGGTCCTCTCCATGGACGTGAGACAGAAGCGGCTCGCCTTCTTGTGCCAGCAGGAAGACGTGCAAAAGCGCTCCTGAACCACTCCAAAAAAGACTACATCTCTCCTCTACACAGAGCCCGGTTCTCCTCCCGGGCTCTTGTGTCTTAATCGTTAACCCACTCTTAAACCATCCTTGAACCGTTCTTAAACGCCCTTTGCTACACTGATGGGGAAATCAAAGGAGCAATTATGGGACTTGCCGACCTGCACATCCACACCCTTTACAGTTACGACGGCACCGCTTCCGTCCCTGCCGTCTTGAAGCGCGCGCGGCAGAGCGGGCTGGACGTGGTTGCCGTCACCGACCACGATGAAATTGCCGGCGCCCTCAAGGCGCTGGAACTTGCCCCTGCTTATGGGATCGAAGTCATCCCTGCTACCGAAGTGACCACCTCCGAAGGCGACCTGCTGGCGCTCAATGTTACGGAGAAAATCCCGCCCGCCCAGCCGCTGGTCGAAACCATCCTGCGCGTGGGAGAACTGGGCGGCTTTTGCATCGCGCCGCATCCCATGGCAGGCGGGCTTGGCATGAAAAGCCTGAGCGCCTACTCGATCTTGAAAGCCCTCCGCCATGCGGATGTCCCCGGCATTCTTCTCGCCATCGAAACCTACAACGCCACCACCTTGGACCGAATGAGCAACCGCTACGCCCGCATCCTGGCGGAACGACTGCACATCGCCCAAACCGCCAGCAGTGACGCGCACGTCGTGGAAGCCATCGGTCTCGGCGCAACCGAATTCGACGGACATACCGCAAACGACCTCATCGCCGCCCTGAAAAATGGCAGCGTCCGCATCCGCAAACAAGCCGAATGGACTCCCGCCCGCATCCTCAGCAGTTGGGCGGCAAACTACGTCGGCAGCGCCCTCCTCCGCCTGGCAGGGGCGCATGGATAGGGCGTCCGTATGGGAGTAAACACATGGAAACAATCTTCCTTTCCCTCATGATCCTCAGTCTAATAATGGTCTTTGCTCTGGACACATTCCAAAAGCGGCAAAACGACCTGAAAAGCGGCAAACACCAATGACCAAGCACATCCTCGTCACCAACGATGACGGCGTCCTCGCGCCGGGGCTTCTGGCGCTTGTGCGCGAAATGCGCCGGCTGGGAAAAGTCTCGGTGCTCGCGCCAGACCGAAACTGGTCCGGCGGCGGACACGTCAAAACGCTCGACCGCGCCCTGCGCGTCCGGGAAGTCCGCCTTGCAGACGGCACCCAGGCATTTGCATCCGACGGCGCGCCCTCCGATTGCGTCGCGCTTGCCACGCTGGGCTTCTTCAAAGAACCGATTGACCTCGTCGTCTCGGGCGTGAATGCGGGCGCCAATCTCGGACACGATGTCACCTACTCCGGCACCGTCACCGCCGCAATGGAAGCCGTGATTGCCGGCATCCCCGGCATCGCCGTCTCGCTCGAAACAGTGGACGACCATATTGGAGATATTGACTACGGTCCCGCCGCCCGCGCCGCATCGAAGATCGTCCGTCAGGTGATCGAAAACGGTCTTTCTCACGAAATCCTGCTCAACATCAACGTGCCTTCCCTCCCCGACGACAGAATTCGCGGCATCCTCCTCACCCGCCAGGGATTGCGCGTCTATCACAGCCGCCTCGACGAGCGCATTGACCCGCGCGGCAAACCCTACTACTGGATCGGCGGCGACGCGCCGACCGGCGTCCCCGAACGCGGCACCGACGTGGGCGCACTGGCGGAGGGTTTTGTCTCCGTCACCCCGCTTCAACTCGACCTGACCGCCTACCGCGCCCTCACCGACCTGAACACCTGGCGCTGGGAGGTTTCGCCCTATGAATCAACACTGCTCGAATCGGACAATAAACTAACCCTGTTTCGCAGTGATTGAACTTCTCCTCCTTGTGTTGTCTCCTGCGGGAGACATACTGTCCGCCGCGGCACCGGCGGACAGTAATTTTTTAACTCACCTTATGCAGTTCCTTCGTAGCGCGACATTTATGTCTCCTGAAAACGCGAGATGAATCTCGCGCTACCGCGTAACATCACTTTTTAACTCACCTTACAGTTTTCTTGTAGCGCGACACATTGACCCCGAATGGGGGTTCATGCCGCCCGAAAATGCGAGATACCCTTCGGCAGGGTTTCGACAGGCTCAACCTGCCAGCTCAGGGCAAGAATCTCGCACCACCGTGTAAGATACGTTTTTAATTCGCAGGTGCTTCGTATCACAGCGCAAAGTCCGACGTCTCTTTTGCGATGGCGCAGCGGACGTTCCCCCTGACGCCGCCCGCCAGAGCAGGTGTAACGTCGCAGACCAATGCGCTAGAGAGGCTACGCAGGATAAGCAAATGGAAAGAACTTTGAAAACACTCTCTTAACCAGATGTTAACCCATCCTTCCATTTCCATTAAAAGCCGGTTGTTATCATCCCCTTGTTACAAAATCAAAGGAGAAAAGAAATGACCAAAACAGTTCGTTCCTTATTGTTCGTTTTCGTCCTGGCGAGCCTCGTGCTTGCTGCGTGCGGCGGGGGCGCTGCCACTCAGGCTCCAGCCACTTCTGCGCCGACAAAGGCTTCCGCCACATCTGTTCCTACTCAGGCTGTTGCGGCTACGCCCACTGATGTCCCTATGATGCCCGTCGTTCTTCCTGAAATTCCCGAACCCGCCGATGTGACCGGCGACATCATCACTGCCGGTTCGTCCACGGTCTTCCCGCTCTCCGAGCGCATGGCGGAATTGTTCCAGCAGGAAGGTTATACCGGCAACATCACAGTGGACAGCATCGGCACGGGCGCGGGTTTTGAACGCTTCTGCAAAAGCGGAGAAACCGACATTTCCAACGCTTCGCGTCCCATCAAGTCCAGCGAAGTGGAAGCCTGCCAGGCAATTGGACGTCAGCCTCTGGAGTTCCGCGTTGGCACCGACGCCCTGGCTGTGGTGGTCAACCCTGAAAACGACTTTGTCACCAGCCTGACCCTCGAACAACTCGGCAAGATCTTTTCCGGCGAGTACAAAATGTGGAATCAGGTAGACCCGTCATTCCCGGCGGAAGCAATCAAGATCTACTCCCCCGGGGCTGACTCGGGCACCTTCGATTACTTCATCGAAGCGGTAGTCGCACCGGTAACCAAGAACGCCGAAGGCAAAGCCGACGTGGCGCTGGGTGAAGCCGCCCTGCTGGGGCTGGAAGGCGCGCAGTTCTCGGAAGATGACAATGTGCTGGTGCAGGGTGTGGAAGGCGACAAGTACGCCATCGGCTACTTTGGCTATGCTTACTATGTGGAAGAGCAGGGCCGCCTGAAAGCCGTGAGCATCAACGGCGTCGAACCCAACCAGGCAAATGTAGATAACGGCACTTATCCGCTCGCCCGCCCCCTGTTCATCTACTCAGACGCCAAGATTATGCAGGAAAAACCGCAAGTTGCCGCCTTCATTGCCTTTTACCTCAACAACCTGGAAGACAACATCGTAGATGTGGGTTACTTCCCCGCCCCCAAACCTGCCATTGATGCCTCCTGGGGCGCCTGGCTCACGGCAGTCGGCGGCGTTGAAGTAAACGCTGATGCGGTCAGCGGCGACATCATCACTGCCGGTTCGTCCACGGTCTTCCCGCTCTCCGAGCGCATGGCGGAATTGTTCCAGCAGGAAGGTTATACCGGCAACATCACAGTGGACAGCATCGGCACGGGCGCGGGTTTTGAACGCTTCTGCAAAAGCGGAGAAACCGACATTTCCAACGCTTCGCGTCCCATCAAGTCCAGCGAAGTGGAAGCCTGCCAGGCAATTGGACGTCAGCCTCTGGAGTTCCGCGTTGGCACCGACGCCCTGGCTGTGGTGGTCAACCCTGAAAACGACTTTGTCACCAGCCTGACCCTCGAACAACTCGGCAAGATCTTTTCCGGCGAGTACAAAATGTGGAATCAGGTAGACCCGTCATTCCCGGCGGAAGCAATCAAGATCTACTCCCCCGGGGCTGACTCGGGCACCTTCGATTACTTCATCGAAGCGGTAGTCGCACCGGTAACCAAGAACGCCGAAGGCAAAGCCGACGTGGCGCTGGGTGAAGCCGCCCTGCTGGGGCTGGAAGGCGCGCAGTTCTCGGAAGATGACAATGTGCTGGTGCAGGGTGTGGAAGGCGACAAGTACGCCATCGGCTACTTTGGCTATGCTTACTATGTGGAAGAGCAGGGCCGCCTGAAAGCCGTGAGCATCAACGGCGTCGAACCCAACCAGGCAAATGTAGATAACGGCACTTATCCGCTCGCCCGCCCCCTGTTCATCTACTCAGACGCCAAGATTATGCAGGAAAAACCGCAAGTTGCCGCCTTCATTGCCTTTTACCTCAACAACCTGGAAGACAACATCGTAGATGTGGGTTACTTCCCAGCCCCCCAATCCGCCATTGATGCCTCCTGGGGCGCCTGGCTCAGTGCCACCAAGTAAGCGGTAATCAACAAAATATCCCATGGGCTGGTCTATCCTGTTCGATTGGAGATGACCAGCCCAAATTTGTCGTTTTCTGAATGTACGACTCCACTGCAAATAAGCCATTAACTACAAAAGAGCGAAGCACTCAAAGAAATTTTAGAAGGCAAAGTTCTTGGAATACATCTGAAACGGTCGAAAACTTTGCGACCTTTGTCCTTCGTGTTTGGAAATGGTTTTTTTGCAGCGGGCTCAGTGTATGAAAAAACAAATGCAATGGGAGAGGCAATATATGCAAGCAGCCGCCAAACAAGAAACTGTAAACACAACGTTTCGTCCAAAGATATTAAAACGTAAACTCCGCTTGGGAGAAAGTGCCATTGAGGCGGGATTGTTCATTGTAGGTTTCCTGACCATTTTTGTGACGGTGAGCATCGTCATTGTGTTAGGAGACCAGGCGTTGTTATTCTTTCTCGACCCTGAAGTAACGCTGGCGGAGTTCTTTATGTCAACCAAATGGGTTCCTGCCATCGGTGAATTCGGCATTTGGGCGCTGGTGAGCGCCACGCTAACGACCAGCGCAATTGCCATTCTGGTGGCTGTACCGCTTGGGTTGAGTGCTGCCATTTACCTGAGTGAATATGCCAGCCACCGTGCCCGTGCCGTTCTCAAGCCGGTATTGGAAATTCTCGCGGGCATTCCAACAGTGGTGTATGGATATTTTGCCTTGCTCTTCGTCACGCCGCTACTGCGTGAACTAATCGGCTCGGAGCGCATAGGCGTTTACAACATGCTGTCGGCCGGGTTGGTAATGGGCATCATGATTCTGCCGCTCATTTCCTCCATGAGTGAGGATGCTCTAAGCGCTGTACCCAATTCCCTGCGGGAGGCGGCATACGCCATGGGCGCCACACCCTTTGAAGCCAGTACTCAGGTGGTTCTTCCGGCGGCGCTTTCCGGCATTGGCGCCGCTGTTATTGTGGGAATTTCGCGCGCCGTGGGTGAAACTATGATCGTGGCAATTGCATCCGGGGCGACCTCTGAATTTACCTTCAACCCTCTGAAAGCCGCAGAAACGATGACCGCCCACATTGCCCGCATCAGCGGTGGCGACCTGCCTTACGGTACGGTGGACTACAACAGCCTCTTTGCCATCGCCCTGATGCTCTTCCTCGTAACGCTGGCATTGAACATCGTCAGTCAATGGATTGTGACGAAGTTTCGCGAACAATACGAGTAGTGACCATGATAAAGTACACCTATCCTGAACAGCAAGATCTTGAACGTTTTGTGGCGCTTCGATATCGCACCGCCTGGATATGGCAGTTGCTCTTTCTATCCGCCTTGCTCATCGCCATTGTCAGCCTTTCGGCGCTCCTGCTAAATGTTGTGGATGGCGCATTTGGCTATGTGGCATATGAGTTCAAGAAGGACCCCCTTACCATCAGTGAAAAGCCTCTCGAAGAATTGAGCAAAGATGAATTGATCGCCGTTTTGCAGGCAAACCTTTCCAGAGGCGCGTACAACAAGCTGGAAAAAGAAACTCCCCTTGCCGCCCGCAGTGAGGGCGAACTTTACAACCTCATTATCGAACGCATCATCCAGATCAAAACACTTGAGACCTATCCCTTATTCCGCTCCCTTTTCGAGAAGTCTGCCATCGAAGCCGAAGTGCGCGAGAAGTACCCCAATGCACGTCTCGAGTTTCGCTCCTGGCTTTCGCCCGCCTTTCTAACAACGCCCATGTCCAGCCGGGCAGAATTTGCCGGGGTGCGGACTGCCCTGCTCGGGTCAATGTGGCTGGTGGGAATCGCTATTGCCTTTGCCCTCCCGGTAGGAGTAGGTGCGGCAATTTATTTGCAAGAGTATGCTGACCGGAAGAGCATGGTTAACCGCATCATCCAGACCAATATCAACAACCTGGCAGGCGTTCCATCCATTGTGTATGGCATGCTTGGGTTGGCGATTTTTGTACGCGCCATGGAAGCATTCACCAGCGGAGCCATGTTTGGCATCACCGATACCAACGGGCGCACTCTCATGTCTGCGGGGCTCACCATGGGTATTCTTGTCCTGCCGTTAGTGGTGATCAACGCACAGGAAGCCATCAAAGCCGTCCCAGATTCGATCCGTCAGGCGGCTTTTGGCGTGGGGGCAACCCGATGGCAGAGCATCTGGAGTCATGTTCTGCCCAATGCCCTGCCCGGCATTCTGACCGGCAGCATCCTGGCGATGTCGCGCGCCATTGGTGAGACTGCGCCGCTGATCATCGTCGGCGCTTCGACTTTTGTCACGGTTGATCCGCAAAGCCCGTTTACAAAGTTCACCGTTCTGCCCATCCAGATTTATCAATGGACAGCACGCCCGCAGGATGAATTTCACGCCATTGCGGCGGCGGCGATCATTGTCCTGCTTGTTCTGCTGTTAACCTTCAACGCCACCGCCATATTGCTGCGCAACCGCTTTCAGCGGCGTTGGTAGTGCCGAATTCATTTCAATCTGCAAGGAAAGTCGGAAACATGCAAACTGAAAATTCCCCATACGCCATCGAAACCCGCAACTTGAGCATCTTTTATGGCTCCTTCGAAGCGGTAAAGGATGTCAATCTGCAAATCCAAAAGCAGAAAATCACCGCCATTATTGGTCCTTCGGGATGCGGCAAATCCACTCTCCTGCGCGCTTTCAACCGCATGAACGATTTCGTGCCGACCAGCCGGGTGAGCGGAGAAATTTTGCTTCATGGCACCAATTTGTATGGCAAAGAAATTGACCCTGTGGAAGTGCGCCGCCGTATTGGCATGGTCTTTCAAAAACCCAATCCTTTCCCAAAGTCCATTTATGAGAACATCGCCTGGGGTGCGCGCATCAATGGCTTCAAGGGCAACATGGACGATTTGGTCGAACAATCTCTACGCGGCGCCGCATTATGGGATGAAGTGAAGGACAAACTCAAACAAAGCGCCTATGCTCTTTCCGGTGGACAACAACAACGATTATGTATCGCCCGCGCCATTGCCATTCAGCCCGAAATCATTTTGATGGATGAACCCGCCTCGGCGCTCGACCCAATCTCGACCTTGCGTATCGAAGAATTGATGCAGGAACTGAAAAAGAACTACACCATCATTATCGTTACACACAATATGCAGCAGGCGGCGCGCGTCTCCGACTATACCGCCATGATGATGCTCTACGAAAACACCCGCTCCGGCACGGTCATAGAATACGATGAGACCAAGACCATCTTTACCCGCCCGAAAGATAAACGCACTGAAGAGTATGTAACAGGAAGGTTTGGCTAATCATGAACAAGGCAAAGGTCTTATTCTTGTGTACAGGCAACTCCGCACGCAGCCAAATGGCGGAGGGATTACTCCGCGCAATGGCAGGGGAACAATTCGATGTTTTCAGCGCAGGTACAGAGCCGAAGGGCAGTATCCTGCCGGAGGTCCGCGAGGCGATGCGTGAAGTCGGTATTGACATTTCAGGACAGTGGTCCAAATCCGTCACTGAATATCTCGGCAAAGCCGTTTTCACACATGTGATCACCGTCTGTGCAGATGCCGAGGAAAAATGCCCTGCTGTGTTCCTGAATATGGGCATTCACGAACACTGGCCCTTCGATGACCCCGCGAAATCGGGCGACGAAGACCGCCTCGAAGTCACGCGGCGTGTGCGTGATCAGATCGAAACACGCCTGCGGCTGTGGCTAAACGGGCAAAACATTACCCCAAAAGAATACCGCTGATAGTACAATAATGCCATTGAAACGACGCCAAAGAGGAAAACATGATCCGGAAAACATTTGAAGCCGAAATTCAGCAGGTCAAGGATGAAGTGCTGATGCTGGGCAGCATGGTCGAGCAAGCAGTACTCGATTCTGTCGAGGCGTTAAAAAAACGCGATATCAAGGCATCCGAGAAGATTTTTGCGGAAGACTTGGAAATCAACAAGAAGCGTTTCGAAATCGAAAACAAGTTGATGGTGCTGATTGCCACCCAGCAGCCGATGGCGCGCGACCTGCGTCTGCTGGCTTCGTGCATGGAAATCATCTCTGAGCTCGAGCGCATGGGCGATTACGCCAAGGGTATCGCCAACATCAACATCCGCATGGGAGACGAACCCCTGCTTAAGCCGCTCATTGACATTCCCCGCATGGCGCAAAAGGGCGTGGACATGCTGCACCGCGCCCTGACAGCCTTCGTCAATGAGGACGCCGAAATGGCAAAGGCGATTCCCATCGAAGATGACGAAGTGGACGCCCTCTACAACCAGGTCTATCGTGAACTGATGACCTTTGTCATCCAGGACCCCACAACCATCGAACGCGCCAACTGGCTCCTGTGGGTGGCGCACAACCTCGAGCGCGTCGCCGACCGCGTCACCAACATCTGCGAGCGCACCATTTTCATTGTCACGGGCGAAATGGAAGAAATCAAAGCCACAGACGATGAGTTTTGGAAAGGTCAGAAGAAGTGAGGGGTGGGAGAGTAATCAGTAACCAGTGATCGGTAACCAGTGATTAGTGATCAGTGATCAGTGATTGGTGATTGGTAATTGGCAATGAAAAACGAGTGGATGAGATGTCTCTCATTCACTCGTTCATTTAACCGCTTCCCCAACTATCCGACTATCAGACCATCAGATTTCAAACTACCCCATCCTCCCCGTGATATATGCCTCGGTCAATTCCTGTTTGGGGCGGGTGAACATTGCGTTCGTCTCCGAAAATTCCACCAGTTCCCCCAGCCAGAAGAGACCGGTGTAATCCGATACGCGCGCCGCCTGCTGCATGTTATGCGTGACGATGACAATCGTGTATGCCTGTTTCAGTTCGGCAATCAATTCCTCGATGCGCAGCGTGGCGATGGGGTCGAGTGCAGAAGTGGACTCATCCATCAGGATGACCTCCGGCTGGACAGCAACCACTCGGGCAATGCACAATCTTTGCTGCTGCCCCAGCGACAACCCAAGCGCATCTTTCTTCAGGTTATCCTTCACCTCGTCCCACAGCGCCGCGGCACGCAGACTGCGTTCCACCACTTCGTTCAGGTTGACCTTCAAGCCCATCACGCGCGGACCAAACGCCACATTGTCGTAAATGGACTGCGGGAAAGGGTTGGGCTTCTGAAACACCATCCCCACTCGCTGGCGCAGATGGACGACATCCATGTCGGGGTCGTAGATGTTCTTGCCATTCAACAGGATTTTTCCTTCCACGCGCGTGCCGGGGATGGTGTCGTTCATGCGGTTCAGACAGCGCAGAAACGTGGACTTGCCGCATCCCGATGGACCGATGAGCGCAGTAACCTTGCGCGGCGCAATCTCAAGGTTGATGTTCGAGAGCGCCTTCTTGGTATTGTCGTAGTAGAAGTCGAGGCTTTGGACGGAGAAAACAGGTTGCAGGTCGGGCATGAAGCGATTTTATCATGTCAGCGCCGAATACTTTCGACTATAATTCCCCTCGATGAATCACACTATCAAATCTGTTCTTCTTTCCTCTTTCCTTTTTTTCTCTTTCCTTCTTTCCTCATGTAATTCTCCATCCCCTGCGCAAGCCGCGCCCCAGTCTCCCACCGCATATATTCAAAACAAAGGCTCCGACACGATGGTCAACCTCGCGCTGGCGTGGGCGGAGGCATATCAGGATGCGCATCCGGATGTCCGCATTTCGGTGACGGGCGGAGGCTCGGGGACGGGCATTGCCGCCCTCATCAACGGCACTGTGGACATTGCCAACGCTTCCCGTCAGATCAAGCAGGAGGAAATCGAAGAAGCCAGAGCCAACGGCGGGAACCCGGTCGAATTCATCGTGGCGCGCGATGCGATTGCCGTCATCGTCAACCCGGCAAACCCGGTCAGCCAATTGACCTTACAGCAGGTCTCCGACATTTACAGCGGGAAAATCAACAACTGGAAGGAAGTCGGCGGCGAAGACCGCCCAATTGTGCGCCTCTCACGCGAGACCAATTCCGGCACGCATGTGTATTTTCTCGAAACCGTCCTGCGGCTGGGACAAAAGGAAAACAAGACTCTCTTCTCGATGGATACGCTCCTCCTGCCCTCCTCCGAGGGCATCATCACGGAGGTGCGTCAGAACCCCAACGCCATCGGCTATGACGGCTTGGGATATGTGCCTCCCGACCTGAAGGTGATTGCCATTGCAAAAGAAGCGGGCGGCGCGTATGTCCTGCCGTCCATCGCCACGGTGAATGACAAGAGTTACCCGATTGCGCGCGACCTGTATATGTACACCAACGGAGAGCCGGCAGGCGTTGCGAAAGCGTATCTCGATTGGATTCTTTCCGCCGAAGCGCAGCAGATTGTGGCGGATTTGGGTTTTGTGCCTGTCATCACCTCCAACCCCTCTCCGTAAGAGAGGCGGGAGAACTCGTATGGAAAAATCGTTGAACTGGCGCGAATTTGTCATCACACGAGCCATCAAAGCGAGCGGATATTCCGCCATCGTCTTTGTCCTGCTCATCTTTGTCTTCCTCATGCGCGAAGGCTTGCCCGCGCTCGGCGAAGTGGAGGCAGGCAATCTGCTCAGCATCCGCTGGTATCCCATTGAAGAGATGTTTGGCATCCTGCCGCTCATCACCGGCTCGATCATCGTCACCATCGGCGCGGCGCTGATTGCCGTGCCGTTTGGCATCGGCACCGCCGTTTTCATCTCCGAGATTGCCCCCCGCTGGGTGCGCGAGATTCTCAAACCGCTCGTCGAACTGTTGGGCGGACTGCCCTCCGTCGTGCTGGGCTTTCTCGGCATCCTCGTTCTCTCCCCCTTCCTGCGCGTCTTTCTGGACCTGCCGACGGGTCTGACCGCCTTTACCGGCTCTCTCCTCCTCGGCGGCATCGCCGTCCCCACTGTTGTTTCGGTGGCGGAAGATGCGCTCGACGCCGTGCCCCGCGCCTACCGCGAGGGCGCTTGGGCGCTGGGCGCCACCCGCTGGCAAACCATCTGGCGCGTGACCCTGCCTGCCGCCAGATCCGGCGTCCTGACCGCCGTGATGCTCGGTATCGGGCGCGCCATCGGCGAAACCATGACCGTGATGATGGTGACCGGCAACGCCCCCGTCCTTGCGTTGAAACTCGGCAGTCTCTTTTCCCCCGTCCGCACCATGACCGCCACCATCGCCGCCGAAATGGGCGAGGTTGCCAACGGAAGCACACATTACCATGTGCTGTTCTTCATCGGCATCGTCCTGTTCCTCATCTCGCTGGGCGTGAACATCGCCGCTTCCTCGGTCGTCTTTCGCGCCAAAAAACGCGCAGAGAGAATCCTTTCGTAAGCGTCTTCATCTTTCCTTCTTTCGTCTTTCCTTCACAATGAAAGAGGAAAGACGAAAGAAATCCTTTCAACCATGATGAAACCCACTTTCTCCCTCAACCGCCACCTCGTCCAGCGCCTCGGCTTTGCCGGGCTTACGGTGATGGCATTCCTCACGGTCCTGCCGATTGTGGCTGTGGTCGTCTATATCGTTGTGCAGGGCGCACCCGCCATTTCATGGGAGTTTCTCAGCGGGTTTCCGCGCGGCGGTATGCGCGAAGGCGGAATCCTGCCAGCCATTATCGGCACACTCTATCTGACCATCGGCACCGCCATCTTCTCCGTCCCCCTTGGCATTGCCGCCGCGATTTATCTCTCCGAATATGCCGCAGATACGCCGCTCACCCGCACGATCCGCATTGCCATCATCAATCTCGCGGGGATTCCTTCGGTGGTGTATGGACTGTTCGGATTAGGCTTGTTCGTCCTCTTCCTCAGGTTCGGCACCTCCATCCTCGCGGCTTCCCTGACCCTCTCCATCATGACGCTGCCCGTCATCATCAGCACGGCAGAAGAGGCGCTGCGTTCAGTGCCGCAGGCGTTCCGCACGGTCAGTATCTCGCTCGGAGCCACCCGCTGGCAGACCATCCGCCGCATCGTTTTGAAGGAGGCGCTGCCGGGCATCATCACCGGCGTCATCCTGGGGCTGGAACGCGCCGCCGGCGAAACCGCTCCCATTCTGTTCACCGGCGCGGCATTCTTCCTGCCGCGTCTGCCCGGCTCGCCCTTCGATGCGACCATGGCTCTGCCCTATCACCTCTTCGTCATCTCCACCCAGGTTCCCGAAATGCCCATCCAAATCCAATACGGCACGGCGCTGGTCTTGCTGGTGTTCGTGTTGACGATGAACGTCATCGCCACATTCATCCGTTCGCGGGCAAGGGCAAAGCGCCAATGGTAATCCCCTGCCATGAGCAGTACAAACCGCTCTGCGTCTTCCGTACCGCCTGAAAAGAAACCATGAACAAGATCGTCATCGAAAACCTTTCCCTGCAATACTCCGACGGCACCGAGTCGCTGCGCAACGTCAGCATGGAGATTCCCGCCAACGCCATCACGGTGCTGTTCGGTCCGGCGGGCGGCGGCAAGTCCACACTTTTGCGCTGTCTCAACCGCCTCAACGACCTGGCAGACGTGGAAGTTGTGGACGGCAAAGTCATCATTGACGGCGAAAACATCCTAGACCCCAAAACGGATGTCATCGCCCTGCGCCGCAAAGTGGGGATGGTCTTTGCGCGTCCGGTCGTCCTGCCGATGAGCATTCGCGCCAACCTGACCTACGGCTTGGAACTGGCAGGGGAGAAACGCCGCTCGAAACTGGACGAAGCAGTGGAACGCAGTTTGAAACTCGCCGCCATTTGGGACGAGGTCAAAGACCGCCTCGATGACCCCGCCATCGCGCTTTCCGGCGGACAGCAGCAGCGCCTCTGCCTTGCCCGCGCGCTGGCTCTGCAGCCTGAAATCATTCTGCTCGATGAGCCAACCTCCGGTCTGGACCCCCTCTCCACCGGCAAGGTTGAAGCGGCATTGCAGGAACTGAAAAAGGACTACACCATCATCCTCGTGCCGCATTCGGTTCAACAGGCGGGGCGCACTGCAGACTACGCCGCCTTCTTTTTACAGGGCGAACTCGTCGAGTATGGCGAAGGCAGCGTCATCTTCACTGCCCCCAAGGACAAACGGACTGAAGATTACATCACCGGAAGATTTGGGTAAGGAAACAGGCAGGCAGGGAGTACACAGGTACACAGGTAGACAGGTAAACAGGCGGTGCGTCCTCTTTCGCACAGATTTCCCCTATGACCAAAACCGTTCTCTTTCTCTGCACCGGCAACTCCTGCCGCTCGCAAATGGCGGAAGCCATCGTCAACGCGCACTATGGCAGTGAGTGGAAGGCATACTCCGCCGGCACAAAACCTGCCGGCTATGTGCATCTCAAGGCAATTCAAGCGCTCAACGAAATCGGCATCGCTCACGTGGGCAAATCGAAACACATAGACGACCTCCCCACGAAAGACTTCGACCTCGTCGTCACCGTCTGCGATTCGGCGGCGGAGGAATGTCCCGTGTGGCATGGCAAGGCAGGCAGACGCGCCCACCACAGTTTCGTGGATCCCGCCAAGGCGCAGGGAACGGACGACGAGGTGATGCAGGTCTTTCGTCGAGTGCGAAGCGAGATGCTGGAAGTCATCCCCAGAATCCTGAATGGAGAAAAAGCCCAATGAATAGTCCATATGACATCCTTTTTGAAACGGTTCGGATTGGTCCAGTAACGGCTCCGAACCGTTTTTATCAGGTGCCGCACTGCAACGGATTCGGACACCGCATGCCGCACGGACTCGCCGCCATGCGCGGCATGAAGGCGGAGGGCGGCTGGGGAGTGATCTGCACCGAGGAGACGGAAATTCACCACACCAGCGACCTTTCCCCCTACTTCGAGGGGCGTCTTTGGAGCGATGACGATATCCCCGCTTTGCAGTTGATGACAGAAGCGGTACATCGTCACGGCGCGCTGGCAGGCATCGAACTTTCCTACAACGGCATTGACGCCGTGAATCTGTATTCGCGCGTGCCGCCGCTGGCGCCGCGTTCGATGGGGACGCTGGGCGGGTCGGGTTATGAACCCGTTCAAACCCGCCGCATGGACAAAGAGGATATTCGCAATGTGCGCAAATGGCATCGTGATGCCGCGCTGCGGGCAAAACGTGCGGGCTTCGACATTGTATACTGTTACGCCGGTCACGGCATGACGGCGGCAATGCAATTCATCGTCAAACGTTACAATGACCGCGCCGACGAATACGGCGGCTCGCTGGAAAACCGCGTGCGCTTCCTGCGTGAGTTGATTGAAGACACAAAAGAGGCAGTAGGCGACCGCTGTGCGGTGGCAGTGCGCTTTGCCGTGGACGAACTGCTCGGTGAGGACGGTATCACCCATCAGGGCGAGGGGCATGACGTGATTGCCACGCTCGCAGAACTGCCCGATTTGTGGGATGTGAACATCAGCGGCTGGAACCACGACTCGGCGACCTCGCGCTTCGAGAAGGAGGGGCATCAGGAAAAGTACATCGCATTCGTCAAACAGTTGACCACCAAGCCGGTCGTGGGGGTGGGGCGTTACACTTCGCCCGATGCGATGGTCTCCGCCATCCGCCGCGGCGTGATGGATTTCATCGGCGCGGCGCGTCCGTCCAT
This sequence comes from Anaerolinea sp., assembly GCA_020723805.1. GTDB lineage: Bacteria > Chloroflexota > Anaerolineae > Anaerolineales > Villigracilaceae > Defluviilinea. Next base: position 98,094 of record DYID01000011.1, read on the forward strand.
TGCCGACCCGTTCCTGCCGGCGAAAATCAAAGAGGGGCGCATCGAGGACATCCGCGAGTGCATTGGCTGTAACATCTGCGTCACGGGCGATACGCGCTATGTCCCCATTCGCTGCACACAAAACCCCACCATGGGCGAGGAGTGGCGGCGCGGCTGGCATCCCGAAATGATTGCGCCGAAGAAAAGCGATAAAGAGGTCATGATCATCGGGGCGGGACCTGCAGGGCTGGAATGTGCGCGGGCGCTGGGTCAGCGCGGGTATCGGGTCTCACTGCTGGAGGCGCGACGGGAAGCGGGCGGGCGCGTCTTGCGCGAGTCGGCGCTGCCGGGTCTGAACGAGTGGCGGCGGGTCGTGGATTGGCGGCTGACTCAAATCCGAAAAATGAAGAATGTCTCGCTCTATCTCTCCAGCCCGATGACGGCGGAGGAAATTCTCGAAACGGGCACGCAGAACATCATCCTTGCCACCGGCGCAACATGGCGGCGCGACGGCGTGGGGCGCACGCTGTGGAAGCCGATCATGGGACACGAGTTGGAGAATGTGTTGACGCCTGATGACTTGATGGAGGGCATAATTGGCAAGTTAGTAATTGGTGATTGGGTCATTTACGACGATGACCACTACTACATGGGCGGCGTGCTGGCGGAATTGCTTGCCCTGAACGGTTGCAAAGTCTCCTTGGTCACACCCGCGCCGATGATTTCCTATTGGGCGCAATTCACCCTCGAACAGGAAAAGATTCAGGCAAGGCTGATGAAACTCGGCGTCAGGTTGTATCCGCAAACTGTGCTGAGCGAAATTCAGAACGACGCGGTGAAACTCACCAACACGATTTCGGGCGAAGAGTCCGAAATTCCGCGCACGGGGGTGGTGTTGGTGAGCGACAGAGCCCCCAACGATGCGCTGTATTCCGCCCTCAAGCCCGCGCTCAACGAGGGCAGAATCCACTCGCTGCGGCTCATCGGCGACGCCGAAGCCCCTGGCATCATCGCGCAGGCGGTGTTTGCCGGTCACCTCGCCGCGCGGGAGTTCGATGAAGAAAAAATGGATGCCACCCCGTTCAAGGTGGAGAGAATAAAAATCTAAGAGGAAAGAAGAAAGAGGAAAGATTCTTTCTTCTTTCCTCTTTCCTTTCAAGCAACTCCGCTTTTTACGACAAGCGATTTACCACACCCTCTCCAAGTTCGGGTTATCGAGCGGTTTGCGCCCCACCTTTGCCATATTCACCCATTCGCCGTGAACCTTCACGCGCACCACATCGGCGGTGAAATCGGTCACGGTCGAGCCGTTGTTGTTGAACAGCCACGAACCGACGGCGTAAATATCCGCCGGCACCCCCAACTTTTCGAACTTGCGAATCTTTTCGGGATTGAACCCGCCGGAGACGACAATCTTCACATTGCGGCAATATGAACGCGCCGCCTCTTTCCAGACCTCGGGCAGGCGCCACGATTCCCAAGCCGAATCCAACGCCTGACGGACGTTGAACACCAGCCGCGGGTTGACGCCGAGGTCGAGCGCCGGGTCGCCCAACGGCGCCACCGACACATCACGCACGCTTCCGCTGGTGTCCAGCCGCACGCCGTATAACACATACTTGGCGGCTTCGGCTTCATCCCCCGCGTCTTTCAATTCCCTATATTTCATGAACATCGTCTCCAACACGCGCAAGGAGTCTCTCACGGAGTCGTTGTTGAAATCCACCAGGGCAATGCGCGGGATGCGCGCCGGCAGGATGCGTGCAAACTGCATCATGGCTTCGGCTGTGTCGCCGAGAAAGGAGGCGATGGCGGCGTGCGCCACCGTCCCGCCGCCCGCGCCGCCCCACCAGTCGCCTTGAGCGTCGGTCGAGACGAAGGGACCCAGTTCATGAGCATAGTCGCGGTTGAAACGCTGGACGGCGATGTTGTAGGCATAGCCATCGGCGGCTTGCACTTCGTGCAGGTCGAAGCGTGCCGGGAAGAAGAGCACCGGCTTGCCGTGCGCCGCCACGAGCGTTTCGTACACGTTGGTCGCCACGCGGCTGGAACGGGTGAGGATGCCGAGCGTGGGGGTTTCGAGCAGGGCAAAATCGCGGTAACGTCCGCGCACTTTGATGACCGGCTGCACGTGCAGAGGGTTGCCATCCGATTCGACGATGGTGCCATCGTGAACCGCCCACACTTCCAGCCGGTCAGAAGTATCTACAAACGTGTCGCCGTCCCAATAGCCGGTGCAGTGACGCAGCATGGCGAGCGCCTTGTCCACGCCGACGACGATGGTCTTGCCGGCGCGGCGGGTGAACCATTGCATCTCCACTTCGATGTTGCCGACGGCGATGTCTTCCGGCGACATGCCCGGCGGCAGGTTGTGATGTTTGCCGGAATAGGTGTATCCCTCCGCGGCGAGGGCGGTGAGCATGCGTCCGATGTTTTCGAAGTATTTATCCGAATACCAGCCGCGGCGCATGCGCTCGATGTCGAGTTTGAAAGTTTCGTTGGTGAGGCGTTTGTGGTCGAAGATGCTCATGTGAAGTTGTGTACCTGTCTACCTGTATACGTGTCTACTTGTTTACCTGTGTACCTCTGTACTACAAAAACCCATCCGTTGACTTGACGATATTCATGCCCGCTTCTGCAAAGCGCTGATACGCCGCGTTCGCCGCCTCGGTGTGATCCACCACGGCGGGCACGACCACCGGCGAGGCGCAGTCTTCGAGCAGGTAAACCTTCTTCGCCAGCGCGGGGTCGGTTGCCTGAATGTCTTCGAGCAGGTCGGAGACCGTCCATGCCACGCAGTGGGATTTTGCCTGCCCGGCGATGATGAGCCGGTCGAACTGCTGTAACTGCTCGATGAATTTGGTATTGCGCACGCCGAGCGTCTCGCCCATCGGACCGGTCAACACTTCGGGACCGATGGCGGAGTAGTTTTCGGTGAAGGGCTTGTCGCCTTTGATTTCGATGTCATACTGTGCGGCGCGGGCGATGGAGTGGAAGAAGAGCGCCTCCTCCACCGAGGAAACCAGCGCGTGACCAATGCCGCCCAGCATGGCATGGTAGGGCCAGATGGTGAGGGCGTATTTGCCTTTCTTCTCCAGTTGCTCGGCATAGTGAATCATCATCTGCTGACCGTATTCGGGGGCAATGCCAAATTGCGGCGCAAGCGCAGGGTTGAATCTCCACTTGCCGCTCTGCAAATCAGCGACGTGAATGTCGCTGTATGGGGCAGGGTGATTCCCATCGGCATCCACGAAGAAGATGGCATGGAAGACCTGCAGGGTCTTGTGCGTGTCCATCGTGGCGGTGATGTGCGTGATGCTGCCCAGATTGCGGTAAATGAATTCGCACAGGCGGGTGTTATCGTCCACCGCGCCGCGCCCGCTCCGCCCGCCGACGAAGAGCTCGAAGCCGGGGATGCAGAAGGTATTTTGCAGGTCAATCAGCAGCAGCCAGGTACGAGTCCGGTCGGAGGCGGCAGGCTGAAGTCCGTGTTGACGCGCCCAGCCGCGCGCTTGTCCGGCGCGTTCTTCGTAGGGAACCCGCCAGACGGTCCCGACTTTGGCGGCGTCGAAAAAATCGGGGAGGGAAAGATTGTTCATAGGTTCTCCGCATTGATTGTATCCCCGTGTATTTTCGTGTCAAGTGTACTACCGCGCCGTTGACTTTTTTGACTGATACCTTTAGACTCATGTTACTCTTATTTACTGCAAGGAGAAATTATGGCGTCTCAATTTCAACTGATTATGCGGCAGGGACCAACTCCCGGTGCGACGTTCCTCCTCGAAGGGAGTCAACTGAACATCGGGCGCGACTCGTCCAACGAGATCGTCATCAACGATGCGGAGGTCTCGCGCCGCCACGCCCGCCTGACGTTTCAGGGCGGGAAGTATGTGCTGGAGGACCTCGGCTCGACCAACGGGACGTTTGTCAACGGTCAGCGTCTGGCAGGACCGCGCGTCCTGAAGGCGGGTGAGGTCGTTTCGCTGGGCGAGCAGATCGTGCTGGTGTATGAGGTAACGACCAATGACCCCGGCGCAACGATGGTCTCGCCGCGCGCCGCGGGGGCACCTTCGGTTTCGCGGCCCGTTGCCCCGCCGCCTCCGCCTGCCGATTATGTGGGGAGCGTGCCTGCCAGCCCCGCGCCATCTGTGTCCACGCCGGTATCTACACCTGCGCCCGCCCGGCGGGTGAATGTTTTGCCCATCATCATTGCTGTGGCGGTGCTGTTCGTCATTTGTTTGTGCGTCGGCTTCCTCTGGTACATTGACGCCAATTACCTGTGGTGTACGTTCTTCCCCTTCCTGGGCGGGTGCTGATTGTTTCGAGGGGATGTCCCCGCAAGGCAGTGCGCCCTGCGGGGATTTTTGTTTCATGGTTGCCAAACCCCCTGCTCTTGACTAGAATAGAAGCAAGCGGAGACTCCTTCAATGTCGCAAACTGTAACTGCATCACCGCGCTGGAGCGCGACCACCAAACTGCTTGTCGGGTTGGCAATGTTTGGCATTGCCGCATTTCTGATTTATCGTTTTTCCAATCTCATCCCGCCGCTGTTGATGATTCTTATCATCACTTACCTGCTCCACCCGCTGATCGCCGCGCTGGCAAATGGACTGCATATCCCCTGGAAACTGGCGGTCAACATCGTCTATTTGCTGATTCTTTCTGTTTTGATTGGCTTGCTTACATGGGGAGGCGTGGGGCTGGTCGGACAGGTGCAAAGCCTGGTCAATTCGATTCAGGGGCTCATCCGCGACCTGCCAAGATACATTTCCGAACTTTCCACGCAGGTGTTTGTCATCGGTCCGTTTCAACTGGACATGCGAAATTTCGATCTCAACGCCCTCAGTCAGCAGGTGCTTCCCGTGCTGCGTTCCTTGCTCGGTCAGGCGGGCGGTCTGGTCGGTGTGGTTGCGGGAGGAGCGGCAACCACCATCGGATGGACGCTTTTCGTCCTGACCGTCTCGTACTTTGTCATGTCGGAGAGTAGCGGCTTGCGCGAAAACATCCTGAAGATTGACATCCCCGGCTACACAGAAGACCTGAGAAGGCTGGGCGACGAACTCAGCCGCATTTGGAATGCCTTCCTGCGCGGGCAAATCATCATCTTTCTGCTGGCGCTGGTCATCTATTCCATTTTGCTGCCCGCCCTGGGGGTTCGGTATGCCATCGGCATTGCCTTTCTGGCGGGGCTGGCAAAATTTCTGCCCTATATCGGTCCCGCTGTGACGTGGATCATCATGGCGCTGGTTACGTATTTCCAGCCGGAAAAACCGTTTGGCTTGCAGGAAAACGCCCTGACCTACATGCTGATTGTGGTCATCAGCACCTCGGTCATTGACTGGTTCATGGACAACTTCATCACCCCGCGCATCATGGCGCGGACATTGAAGGTGCATCCCGCCGCTGTGCTGGTTGCCGCCCTCATCGCCGCCAACCTGCTGGGACTGCTGGGCGTGGTCATTGCCGCGCCGTTCCTTGCCACCTTCCTGCTGCTGGGCAGGTACGTGATGCGTAAAATGTTCGATCTCGACCCCTGGCCCGAAAAAGAGACGCCGCCGCCTCCGCCCAGCATCACCGAATTGATCAAGAACGCCCTGCAGTCTTTCAAACTGCGGTTTGCAAAAAACAAATCCGTACAAGACCCTAAAAAGGAGAAGCCCAATGAGCAGCAATCACAATGAGCCCAAAACAGAAACCATCGCCGAGACCGATAACTACTTTGCCTGGAAAGCCGAAGAGCCCGACGGCGAGACCACCTACCACATCGAATTGAATAACGTCACTGTGCATTTCTTCGAGGAGGAATGGCAGGAGTTCCTGGAACTCGTCCGCAGCCTGGCATAGGGGACGCCAGTGCATCACCCTCCTGACGTATGACCCTTCATAATGCCATCACAGACGTGCGCGGCATCGAAGTAGGACACGCGCAAAATGACGAGGCGCTCACCGGCTGCACCGTCATCCTCTGCCGCAAGGGAGCAGTGGCGGGCGTGGATGTGCGCGGCAGTGCGCCCGGCACACGCGAAACCGACCTGCTCGATCCCGTTAACCTGGTGGAGAAAGTTCACGCGGTTGTGCTGTCGGGCGGGTCGGCGTTTGGGTTGGATGCCGCTGGCGGTGTGATGAAATTCCTCGAAGAACAGAACATCGGATTCAACACCGGCGCGGCGAAAGTCCCCATTGTCCCTTCCGCGATTCTCTTTGACCTGAACCTCGGTCGCGCCGACGTTCGACCGGATGCCGCCATGGGATACCGCGCCGCCGCCTCAGCCTCCTCCCTCCCGCCCGCCGAAGGGAACGTCGGTGCAGGGACGGGGGCGTCGGTGGGGAAAATGTTCGGGGTAAGCCTCGCAACCAAGAGCGGAGTCGGAAGCGCGTCCCTGGCGATTGGCGGAGGTGTGGTGGTGGGGGCGCTGGTCGCCGTCAACGCCTGGGGCGATGTGGTAAATCCGCAAACGGGTGAAATCGTCGCCGGGCTGCGCTCGGGGAAGGTCGGTCCGCTGCGTGTGGGCGGGAAGGAATACTTTGCCGATACGCTGGCGATGATGAAGAAACCGCTCGGGCGCGCCCTGCTGGGACTGGCAACGCGCGCCAACACGGTCATCGGCGTGGTGGCGACGAATGCGCGGCTGACCAAAGCGCAGGCGACCAAAGTGGCGCAGATGGCGCAGGACGGCATTGCCCGCGCCATCCGCCCGGCGCACACCATGCTCGACGGCGATGTGATCTTTGCGCTCTCGACCGGCGCGCGCCGTGCAGACGTGACGACTGTGGGCGCGTTTGCGGCGGAAGCGCTGGCGGAAGCAATCTTGCGCGCAGTGCGGATGGCAAAACCGGCAGGAGGGTTGCCGGGGTTGCTGCAAGAGTAATTGGTGATTGGTAACTGATGTTACGCACCGTGCCGAAGGTTTGGCTGGAAAACAGGCGCAATTTGCGAGAACCTTCGGGACGTTTCGCGTAAGGCGAGAGTTGGTAATTGAAAACCGAAAAAAAAGAGACGGCTCACAAGAGCCGTCTCTTTTAATGCTTACCTTCGCCTGCCCTTCAACTCGTCCTTCAGGATCATCGTCATGACCACGCTCACAACGCTGACGATCAACCCGCCGAGGAAGGCGTTCCACCAGACCGGCTCGCTGATGACCAGCGCAATACCAAACCACCGACCGACTACGCTCGTCAGCCAGAACAGGAAGGTGTTGATAACCAGCGTGAACAAACCGAGCGTCAGTAAAATCAACGGGCAGGTGAGGAATTTCAGCAGGGGACGAAACAGGGCATTGATGACGCCAAAGATCAACGCCAGCCAGACCAGCGAGACCATGTTGCTTTGCAGGTCGAGACCGGGGACGATCAGCACGGCAAGGTACAGCGCGACGGCGTTGATCAGTAATCGCAGGATAAATCTTGTCATTTTTACTCCTCGTGAAGTGTGCTACCGTTAAGTACGAGGAAGGCGGCTGGCGGTTGCAGGCTCGGCACGCATCCAAATCAGCGTGCGGCGTTCCGTGAAGCCGGCGGCGAGGAAGGCTTCGGTCATCTCGCCGGCGGGATGTTCGAGCGAGAGGCGGGATGGACCTGTCAAGGTGCGGCGGGCGTGGATGAGCAACTGCGCCAGCGCCTCCGCGCCGGACCTTTCGCCTGTTGCCGCAATCAACGGCTCCGCTCTGCCTCCCTGCGGAACCCAGGAGAGTGTGGCGAGCAAGGTATCGCCGCGCACTGCCGCCCATTGTCTGATGTTCACGTCCACGAAGAACAGGTAGAGCCAGTTCATGAGACCGGGGCGGAGGGAGTTGAAGTTGAAGGAGCGGTACCAGGCTAGAGCGTCGGGGTGGAGGCGGCGAAGCCAGTCCTGCTGTTGAATCCAGAAGCGCGGATGACGCGGGACGATTTGAACATCCGAAAAAGGTTGAGGAAGGTGCGGGTCAGGTTTCGCCACCCAGGTAGTGCGGCGGGCGACCTCTTCGAAGCCAAGTTCCTGATAGAGGTGAAGAGCGCCGGGGTTGTCATCCCGCACGTGAAGCCAGAGGGCGGCGGCTTTTCTGTCCCAGCCGTATTTCATGGCGCGCTGGGTGAGAAGACGGGCAATGCCGCGCCGCCGATATTCGGGGTGGACGGCAATGTTGGCGATGAGAAAGATGCGCCTGCCTCCCTCACGGAATGGGATGAGGCTGGCGTTGCCCACAATGCGCCCTTCTTCCTCCCACACAAACCCCGTCAGCGGGAGGGTGGCGTTTTCGGTCATGTGCGACGCCCATTGAAGGAAGCCGTTGTCGCGGCTGGCGCGGCGCATGTCGGCGATGTAGCGCTGACCGTCATTGTCCATCGTGTCGGCAAAGCACACTTCGATCAGGTCGGCGACGGCAGACAGGTCGCGGAACATGTTCATCGCGCGCAGGTGCGGATGCGGCTCTTTCGTCTTGACCGGGATGGTGACAGAACTCATCGAGGGAATTATAGCCGCAACCGCAGGTTTTGGAGTTGCAAACTGATGTTACGCACCGTCCCGAAGGTTTGACTGGAAAATAGGCACAATTTGCGAGAGCCTTCGGGACGTTTCGCGTAAGGTGAGTTACAAAGACTCGCTTTTGTTATAATCGCCTCATCCACTCGTAACGCGACTTTCAAGTCGCAGCCCAAAGGCGACATAAATGTCGCGCTACAGAATCTTCGCGAGCGGTGTAGCTTTTAACTTTTAAAGACCAATCTACAAGGAGAGAGACTTCATGCCTCATAAGAAGGGTTCTCTTGCGCTTCCCCTCGAAAAAGAAGAAATCATCAAAGACTACCGCCTCGCCTACCAATCGCGGCAGGCTTCGCTCATCGGTCGGCGCGAGGTGTTGAGCGGCAAGGCGAAGTTCGGCATCTTCGGCGACGGTAAGGAACTCGCCAACCTCGCCATTGCCCGCGCCTTCCGCAAAGGCGACTGGCGCTCAGGCTATTACCGCGACCAGACCTGGATGTTCATGCTGGGGGTGATGAGCATCCAGGAATTTTTTGCCCAACTCTACGCCCACGCCGACACAGCCCACGACTCCAATTCGGGCGGGCGTATGATGAACGCGCATTTTGCCTCGCGCTACATCAACCCCGACGGCACGTGGAAGAACCAAACCGAGATGTTCAACTCCGCCGCCGACGTTTCGCCGACCGGCACGCAGATGCCGCGCACGGTGGGGCTGGCATACGCCTCGGTGGTGTATCGTCAACTGGAAGAACTCAAGGGCTTCACGCAATTTTCGCGCGGCGGGAACGAGGTCGCTTTTGCCAGCATCGGCAACGCCTCCACCGCCGAGGGCATGTTCTGGGAAAGCGTCAACGCCATCGGCGTGTTGAAAGCGCCCGCCGTCATCACGGTCTATGACGACGGCTACGGCATCTCGGTCCCCAACCAGTTTCAGATGGTCAAGGAAAACATCTACGCCATCCTGAGCGGCTTTCAGCGCGAACCCTGCCCCGAACCCGAATGCCTGCACGGCTACGACCTCTATCAGGTGCGCGGCTGGGACTACCCCGCTCTGCTCGAAACTTACGCCGCCGCCGCCGAAACCGCCCGCGAATATCACATCCCCGCGCTGGTGCATGTCATCGAGGTCACACAGCCGCAGGGACATTCCACATCGGGAAGCCACGAACGCTACAAGACTCCCGAACGGTTGAAGTTCGAGGAGGAATTCGACTGCATCCGCAAGATGCGCGCGTGGATGATCGAGAACCGCGTCATTTCGGACCCGGAACTTGCCGCGCTCGAAAAAGCCGACTACGAGGCTGTGGAGGGAATCCGCAAACTGGCGTGGGAGGCGTACTTCAACCCGATTCTCGAGGAGCGCGCGCAGGTGATGGACATGCTGGACGAAATCGCTGCGACATCGAGTCATGCGTCAGAGTTGGCAAATGTTCGGGAACGGCTGGCAAACCTCCCGTCGGTGGCGAGGCGGGATATTCACGCCGCGGCGCACGAGGCGCTGCGAATCCTGCGCGACGAGGAGCATCCGTCCAAGCAGGTCCTCATCCAATGGAAGCATGAGCAGGACGCGGTCAATCTGGAGCGGTACGGTTCGCATCTGTATTCGGGCAGCGCGTTGAAGGTGAGGGAGGTCAAGCCCGCGTATTCCGAGTCATCGCCGACGGTGTTCGGCTTCGAGGTGATGAACGCCGCGTTCGACGCGATGCTGGCGCGCGATCCGCGCGTGATTGCCTTTGGCGAGGACGTAGGCAGGCTGGGCGATGTAAACCAGGGCTTCAAGGGCTTGCAGGAAAAATACGGCGAGTTCCGCGTGACGGATACGGGCATCCGCGAGGCGACGATTTTGGGACAGGCGATTGGAATGGCGATGCGCGGGCTGAGACCGATTGCCGAAATTCAATATCTCGATTATCTGCTCTACGCCCTGCAACTCATGTCCGACGATTTGGCGACCCTGCACTGGCGCACGGCGGGCGGACAGGCGGCGCCGGTCATCGTCCGCACGCGCGGGCATCGGCTGGAGGGCGTGTGGCATTCGGGGTCGCTGATGGCGGGCATCATCCATCTCGTGCGCGGGATGAACGTGCTTGTGCCGCGCGATATGACCCGCGCCGCAGGGTTCTATAACACGCTGTTGAAGTGCGACGAGCCGGCGGTGGTGGTGGAGGTGTTGAACGGTTACCGCGTGAAGGAACGCCTGCCCGATAACATCGGCGAGATGACCGTGCCGCTGGGCGTGCCGGAGGTCATCCGCGAGGGGAACGATGTGACGCTGGTGACATACGGCGCGTGCTGCCGCATTGCCCTCGACGCGGCGCAGAAGTTGAGCAAGGTCGGCATCGAGACAGAGGTGATTGACGTGCAGTCGCTTTTGCCGTTCGACATTCATGGTCGCATCGTCGAGTCGCTGAAGAAGACCAACCGCATTCTGTTCGTGGACGAGGATGTCCCCGGCGGGACGACGGCGTACATGATGCAGGAGGTCATCGAGAAGCAGGGGGGATATTATCACCTCGACTCCGAGCCGAAGACCCTGAGCGGCGCGGCGCATCGTCCCGCGTATGGTTCAGACGGCGATTACTGGAGCAAGCCTAATGCTGAAACGATTTTCGATGCGGTGTATGAGATGATGCGCGAGGTGGAGCCGGGGAGGTTTCCGGCGGTGAAGTGAGCAGTGAGCAGTCATCAGTCATCAGTGAGCAGTGAACAGTGAGCAGTAATCAGTAATCAGTGATCAGTAATCAGTGATCAGTGATCGGTGGACAGTGGACAGTGAAGGAGAAGAAAATGAGCGAATTGAAACATGCAGACAGTTTTCGCGATTTGATTGTGTATCAGAAAAGCCGCCAACTGCAACGCGAGATTCTGAAACTCACGAAATCGTTTCCGAAAGAAGAGATGTTTTCATTGACCGATCAGATCCGTCGGTCTTCCCGAGCCATCGGCGCAAATATCACAGAGGCATGGGCAAAACGGCGATATGAAAAACATTTCGTCAGCAAACTGACGGATTCGGACGGGGAACAGATGGAAACCCAGCATTGGATCGAGACTGCCTTAGAGTGCGAGTATATTGATCAAAAGACAAGCGCGCAATTGATTGAGAAATGCCTTGAAATCGGTCGTATGTTGGGTGGAATGATGGACAAAGCGGAGCTATTCTGCGGCGACCCTCCTCGCTCCGTGCGCGAAGAGCAAGCCGAATACTTCGCCGACCCAGGCGATGACGACACTGATAACTGACAGTACTTACGCAGTTGAGAAAATAGAACATTGACAACACAA
>DYID01000012.1 GCA_020723805.1 Anaerolinea sp.
TGTCTTATGGGCTGGCAGTCGAAGGGACAGGCGTAAGCGGGATAGGCGGCGCGGTGTTGGGTCCAAAGAGCCATGCAATGCCAAACAGAAGCACCACTGCGGCAACGCCCGAACCGTTCAAGATCAAACCAGCGGCGGCGGTTTTTCGAGTCTTCTGATCATTGCCTTCTGTGTTGTTTCTGTGGCGGGCAACGGCGGCAATCAGCCAGCCAGGGATGCCCAGCACCAAACCGCCCAGCATGAGGAACACAGCCAAAAATCCGAGCGCTAAGAGCGGGGCATCGTCGGTGGGTCCGCCGGGGAGTCTTACCCTTATCAAGATGCCCATTGCAACCAGAACCAGCCCAAACGACAGGATTCCCAATATCAGGCTGACCGTTGCCAGAAAGGCGGTCTTACGATCTTGTTGAGCGTTCATTTTCGTCTCCTTGAAACCTGTAAATTACTGCATGGAAGCATTATTGCACAAACGGATGGCAAAAGGCAATCTGCAATTTCCGTTTTATAATTCGGGGCGCAGTTACCAATTACCATTTACCAATTACTCAGTACACAACACTCCCTCACCGATTACCGATTACCGATTACTGATTACTGCTCACTTTCCACTGGTTACTTTCCCCCATGTCCCTCATCACTGCAAGTTCCCTCTCTAAATCCTTCGGCGCAGAAGACCTTTTCAAGAACGTCACCTTTTCGGTAGCGAAGGGTGCGCGGCTGGCGATTGTCGGTCCCAACGGCATCGGCAAGACGACTCTGCTGCGCATCCTCATCGGGCAGGAAGAACCCTCTTCAGGGACGGTGACGCGCGCGAAGAATCTGCGCATCGGCTACCTCTCGCAGGAGGCAGATTTCGAATTGCAAGGCGTGTTGTGGGACGTGTGCCTCGAGCCGTTCGCGGACCTCATCCGTATGCAGGGGGAGTTGGAAAAACTCGAAGTGGAAATGTCAGACCCGATTAAACGGGACCAGGCTTTGGTCCGGTATGGAAGCGTACAGCACGAGTTCGAACGGCGCGGCGGATACACCTATCCCGTGCGCATCAAGCAAGTCCTGACAGGCTTGGGATTCGACGAATCCGATTTCCACATGTCGCTCGATCACTTGTCGGGAGGGCAGCGCACGCGCGCACATTTGGCGCGTCTGCTGCTCTCGAACCCCGATTTGCTTTTGCTCGACGAACCGACCAATCATCTCGACATTCACGCCGTGGAGTGGCTCGAAGGGTATCTCACGCAGTGGGAGGGCGCGGCGATCATCGTCTCGCACGACCGTTACTTTTTGGATCACACCTGCAACGCCCTGCTGGAAATGGCGGTCAATGGCGCGGAATATTACCGCGGCAACTACACCACTTACTTGAACGAGCGCGAAATCCGCTGGGCGCATCGCTTCGAGATTTTCGAAAGCGAAAAAGAAAAACTGCTCAAGGAAGTGGAGTACATCAAGAAAAACATTTCGGGGCAGAACACGCTGCAGGCGAAAGGCAAACTCAAACGGCTGACGCGCATCGTGCAGGCAATCGAACAGGTGGGGCTGGAAGCGCTCAACCAGAACTGGTCGCAATTGGATGTGGAGACCACCACCAGCCCGTTCAGCGTGGAGGAAGCCGAGCGGCGCGTGCGCGCTTTGCGTCCGCCCCAGCGCACCCTGCCCGACCTGCATCTGCATCTGCGCACGGCAAGCCGCTCCGGCGACCTGGTCCTGCGCACGAAGAATCTCGTGGTGGGCTATCCGCCCGAAAACGGACTGCCCGAAAAGGTTTTGTTCTCCTGCCCCGACCTCGAATTGAGACGCCTCGACTGCGCCGCATTGATCGGACCGAACGGCGCGGGCAAGTCCACCTTCCTGAAGACCATCCTCGGCTCTCTCTCCCCTCTGGCTGGGGAGGTGATTCTGGGAGCGAGTCTGCACGTCGGCTATTTTGCGCAGGCGCACGAAGGGCTCGACCCCGAGAAGACCGTGCTGGAGGAAATCATGTCGGCGTCGGGGATGCTCCCCTATCAGGCGCGCGACTACCTCGGTAAATATCTCTTCTCCGGCGACGACGCTTTCAAGAAAGTCTCCATGCTCTCCGGCGGCGAACGCGGACGCCTTGCCCTCGCCAAACTTGCCCTGCAGGATACCAACCTGCTCCTGCTCGACGAACCCACCAACCATCTCGACATCCCTTCGCAGGAGGTGCTGCAATCGGTGCTGGATAATTACCAGGGCACAATCCTGCTCGTCAGCCATGACCGTTATCTGATTGACGCGCTCGCCACTCAAATCTGGGAAATCAACCCCGACGAATCACAGTTGACGGTCTTCAAAGGCACCTACTCGCAGATGAAAGAGGAACGCGAGAAGGAAGCGGCGCGCCAAATTACCAATCCCCCATTACCCATTACGAATGCGCGTACGGCGAAGAACGCAAAGAACAAAGAAACGAAAGAGGAAAGAAGAAAGATCGCGCAGTTACAGGAGTTGGAAAATACGATTGCCGAACTCGAAGCGGCGCTGGCGAATCTCACCGCGCAGTTGGAGAGTCCGTTTGTCAAGCCGCAGGAGGTCGCCAAACTGGGGATGGAATATGAGCGTGTTCAAAGGGAGATGGATGAGAAGTTGAACGAATGGGAGAGGATGCAGCGATAAAGCGCTGTATTGTTTTTAGATACGGGAGACTTCTGTTTTCAAAAGGAAGCATGCATGTGCTGGAAGATCTAACTGCAATGTGACATTAAATACCAAAGGCTGGAAGCGTTCCCAGCCTTTGGCTAATTTGGGTCTAAACCAAAGCATTTAGGTCGCCAAAGCCAATTCCTTAATCAGCGTTTGCGGTAACGAGATTGGCGAGAAGCAACTGGCAGGAAACAGATAATCCTCGCCTGATTCGTCAACAACGCGAAGCATTTTGTGACTTTCCGCTTCTTTATCGGGAATGACTCGATAAATCTTGCGCGGCTCCAGAGAAGCCTGATAGCCTTCATTGTTGATGCAGACCACAAATTGGGGAGTTCCTTTAGCCATAATCATTTCCCTAGAATACGTTTGATCTTGAAATCTTTCCTGCCAATTCCATGTGCTTCATACCAATGAATCTCAGCAAAGACAATTGTGTCATCTGCCAGGCGGACTGTAGCGACGCCTTTCAGTTTTCTCCAGCGTCCCCTGCCATACATCCTTTGCAGACGATCAAGTTCACGAATCGAACGTCCAATGGCAACCGTTTTAACATCTGTAATCTCGCTGAGAATTTCGAGTCCAGAGTCCATGATTGTGTTGGTGTTCCAACATAATTATACGCCAAATCGTAACTGCATCCTTGAGCCCCTCTCCCGGGGAGTGTCCAATGTTGTGGGTTTAGCCACAGAGAGCGCAGAGATTTTGAGATTTTTCTCAGATCTCTCGTGGCAGAAAAATCTTTAGCCCATTCTTTTAGACACTCCCCTCTCCCGTTCGTCCCGGGCATCGTACCGCCATTTCTGCAATCCAAATGTATCGCTTGCGCTCCAGCCGCCTCGTTATACTAGACTTCAGGCACTGGAGCGCAAGTGAACGCACCCCAACAGAAGTTCAACCGTTACGAAATTCTCGCCGAACTGGGCGTCGGAGGCATGGCGACCGTCTATCGCGCCTACGACCCGCTCTTCGAGCGCGAAGTGGCGCTCAAAGTCCTCAAACGCGAACTGCTCGAAGACCCCGAACTGCGCGAACGCTTCACGCGCGAAACCAAAATCATCGCCAAACTCGAACATGCCGCCATCGTCCCCGTCTATGACGTGGGTCACGACAACGAGCAATTGTTCTACGTCATGCGCTACATGAGCGGCGGCTCCCTCTCCGACCGCATCGCCGCCGGCACCCTCGACCTCGACCAGACCGCCCATATCCTCCTGCGCCTCGCCGACGCCCTCGACTACGCCCACCGCAAAGGCATCGTCCACCGCGACCTCAAGCCCGCCAACATCCTCTTCGACGAGGTCGGCAACGCCTTCATCTCCGATTTTGGCATCGCCAAATTTGCCCAGGCGGCAACCCGCATCACCCACTCCGGCATCATCGGCACCCCGCGCTACATGAGCCCCGAACAGGCGCGCGGCGAAGAGACCGACGGGCGCAGCGACCTCTACAGCCTCGCCGTGTTGCTCTTCGAAATCCTGAGCGGCAAAGCCCCCTTCGAAGCCACCACCCCCCTCGCCCTCGCCTTCAAACACGCCACCCAGCCCCCGCCCGACCTGCTCACCGTCAACCCCAGCCTTCCCCCGGCGTTGAGCGCCATCCTCAAAAAAGCCATGGCGAAAGAGCCGGATGACCGTTACGACACCTGCGCCGAATTCGCAAACGCTTTCCTCGAGGCATTGCCCGCCAACGCCGCCCCCAACGCCAAACTCCTCACCCCCCTGCCGCCGCGCACGCCCCCGCCGCGCCGCTCTGAGGCGCCCACCCAGGCTCCGGCGGCAGAACCAGCCCGCAGGTCCAGCAAGAACCGTTGGATGATGACGGGCATCGCCGCCTTGGCAATCCTCCTCTTGGGACTGTGGGCATCTCTCAGCTCTCCAACCAACGTCCCGCCCGCCTCGCCCTCCGACCCGGTCACTGTCGCCGTCACGAACAGCCCTCTCTCCCCGACGCCTTCCCCCACCACCTCGGCAACGATCACCCCCACAGCGACCCTCGTCCCTTCGCCTACTGCCGTCCCCGTCGCTGCGCCCGGCGGCGCAGTGGGGCTGGCATTCACCTCCAACCGCGAGGTGTACCTGATGGACATCGAGGGCAAAACCTTCAAACAACTGACCAACACCCGCCTCCCCAAATTCGACCTGCAATGGCTGCCCGGCGCGAACAAACTGCTCTACGGCGAGGGCAAATGCATCTATCAAGTGGACGCGGACGCGGCTCAGCCTCAACCCGAACGCCTCTTCTGCTTCAACGCCGAATACTTCGAGGGCTTCCGCCTCTCGCCCGATGGTCGCTATGCCGCCATCAGCATCGAACGGCGGCTCCTCGTCCTCCCCTACGACCCCGCCCGTCTGGCAGCTGCCCCGTCCGCATTTGAACTCCAGCGCCTGCCAGAGACCTGCATCAATTATCTCGATGTGGCGGTCAAAAGCACACAATGGTCGGCAGACGGCACACGCCTGGCGCTGCTCTACCAAAGCGCCATCGGTCAGGGGATTGGTAACACCGTGCGCATCCTGCAGGTGGACCTGCAACGATGCAGCGACGTGAACCCGCTGGTGATTGACGAGTTTCCCGGCAGGCGCTTTATCCCCGAAGGCTACACCAAATACCCCCTCATCCCGTCCTATCACTGGGATGGCGGCAGCCGTTTCCTCTTCAATACCTTCATCCGCAACGGCGGCTACGGCGCGCTCTACCTGTACGATACATCCTCCACGCAGGAGACCCTGCTCGACCCCGTGCAAGGCAAATGTTGTTACCGCGGCGCCACCTTCAGCCCCGATGGCACCTACCTCCTCTTCGCCTTTCAGGATATTGACAAAGGGGCAGACAGCCGCACGGAGTTGTACTACATCCCATTGGATGGAAGCGGGGATGTCGCTCCGCTCCGCCTCCCGCTCGGATTTTTCACCGACCTGCGCGAGAACATCCTGTTTGCCCTGCGCCCGCCGCCTCAACCCTGACCTTCAACCTGCTCCATCATCCCCAAGCCCTGCCGCCTCCCCGGCGGTTTTTTCTTTTCATCGGTCGTATAATCCGCTGCAACCGACAACCAACAGGAGGATGTCATGCAATACGTCAACCTCGGCAAAACGGGAATGAAGGTCTCGCGGCTGTGCCTGGGCATGATGAGTTACGGCTCCAAGCGCTGGCGCGAATGGGTGTTGGAGGAAGAGGAAGCCAAGCCCTTCGTGCGCCGCGCGCTGGAGGCAGGTATCAACTTCTTCGACACAGCGGATGTTTATTCCACCAGTGAAAGCGAACGCATCACCGGCAAACTGCTCCGCGAGTTCGGCGTGAAGCGCGAAAACGTCATCGTCGCCACCAAGGTTCACGGGCAGATGAGCGACGACGTCAACGACCGCGGACTCTCGCGCAAGCACATCCTGGATTCGATTGACAAATCCCTCCAGCGCCTCGGCATGGACTACGTGGACTTGTACCAAATCCACCGCTGGGACTACCAGACTCCCATCGAGGAAACGATGGAAGCGCTCAACGACGTAGTGCGGGCGGGCAAGGCGCGGTACATCGGCGCATCGTCCATGTTCGCGTGGCAGTTTGCCAAGGCGCAGTACACTGCCCAAAGTCACGGCTGGACGCGCTTCGTCTCGATGCAAAATCACTACAACCTCGTCTATCGCGAGGAGGAACGCGAGATGATTCCGCTGTGTCTCGATCAGGGCGTGGGGCTCATCCCCTGGAGTCCCATGGCGCGCGGGTTCTTCGCTGGAAACCGCAAACGCGGAGGCGGCGGCGAGACGGTCCGCGCCAGGAATGACCCCTTTGCCAACAACCTGTATTTCCGCGAGGATGATTTCGTGGTGGCAGAGCGCGTGGCAGAAGTGGCAAAGGAACGCGGCGTGACGGGTCCACAGATTGCGCTGGCATGGCTGTTGAACAAGCCGCACATCACCGCTCCCATCATCGGCGCGACCAAAATGGAACACCTCGACCAGGCGATTGCCGCGCTCGATATTCGGTTGACCGACGAGGAAGTAAAGCGGCTCGAAGAACCCTACAAACCGCATCCGGTGCTGGGGCATTCGTAGCTTTTCACCACAAAGGTCACAAAGGATTAAAACCTCACCTTACGCAGTTCCTTCGTAGCGCGACATTTATGTCGCCTGAAAACGTGAGATACCCTTCGACAGGCTCAGCGCAAGCCTTTGTGGTTAACTTTATCTGCTTTTCCCCGTCTTTTCATTGGTACAATAGCAGGGCAAATCACCGAAAACGGAGCCGAACGTTGACTGAAACCTTCAAAATCGCCATCCCCATGGCAGGCTGGGGAACGCGCATGAGACCCCACACGTACAGCAAGCCCAAACCGCTCGTCAGCGTGGCAGGGAAAACCACCCTCGAACACCTGCTCGACATGTTCAACACCATGCCGAACCCCGAAAACTTGGAATATGTGTTCATCGTGGGTCCCTTCCTCGGCGAGACGCAAATCCCCGCCTTCATCAAGGAAAAATATCCGCACATCAAGGCGCACTATGTGGTCCAGCACGAGATGAAGGGACAATCCCATGCCCTGTGGCTGGCGCGCGAATACCTGCACGGACCGATGCAAATGGTCTTTTCGGATACCCTCATCGAGACGGACTTTTCGTTCCTCGCGCACGAGACCGCCGATTCGGTCGCCTGGGTCATGCCGGTCCCCGATCCGCGCCGCTTTGGGGTGGCGGAGGTGGGCGAAGACGGTTACGTCAAACGCTTCATCGAAAAACCCCAGACGATGGAAAACAACCTGGTCATTGCCGGCTGTTACTACTTCCGCGAGGGGCAGGAACTGATTGCCGCCATCGAGGAACAATTCCGCCGCAATCACATGCTCAAGAACGAATACTTCCTCGCCGACGCCATGACCATCATGGTCGAACGCGGGGCAAAGATTCGTGTCCATGAGATTGACACCTGGCTGGACACCGGCACCATCGAAGCCACGCTGGAGACCAACAAAATCCTCCTCGAACGCGGCGCGGCAAACGTCACGCAGGATGAGCAGCGCGGTACTGTGCTGATCAACGCCCCCTCCTTTGTCCATCCCAGCGCCGAGATCGAACAGGCGGTCATCGGTCCCTTTGCCTCCATTGGACCCAACTGCAAGATCAGCCAGGCGGTCATTCAGGAAAGCATCATCGAGGCAGGCACAACCATCAAACGCACGGCGCTGACCCGTTCGCTGATTGGACGCAATTGTTATGTGGAAGGACAACCGAACAAGGAAGAACCGCTGATTTTGAACATCGGCGACGACAGTTCGGTGGTATCGAAATAAAATGAACACCGTCGAGTGCCGCTCCGATTCCACCTTTGCCGAACGCCCGCTCTCCCTCACCTGGCAGGGATGCCGCTACGAAATTGCGGAAATCTTTGCCCGCTGGCGCGGACCCGCCGAGCGCGGCTTCCGCGTCAAAACCACCGACGGGCAGGCTTTTGAAATTACTTATCGGGAAATCCCCGATGAATGGCATGTTCAACCCATCTAAATTCATGGAGGTTCAATGCAGGAAGTAACCAACGTCAGTCGTCTTTCAAAACGTGTGGCGGGGCTCAAGCCTTCGGGCATCCGCAAGTTTTTCGACATTGCCGCCACAATGAAGGATGTCATCTCGCTCGGCATCGGCGAACCCGATTTCACCACGCCCAAGCCCATCCTCGAAGCGGGCATCCGCTCGCTGCAAAACGGCGAGACGCACTACACATCCAACTGGGGCAGGTTGGAATTGCGGCAGGCAATTGCAGAAAACCTGATGCGGCTCTACAACGTGAAGTATGACCCGGCTAACGAAATCGTCGCCACGGTGGGCGTCTCGGAGGCGTTGTATCTCACCTTCACCGCCATCCTCGACCCCGGCGACGAGGTCATCATCCCGACGCCGTGTTTCGTCTCCTACCAGGCGGAGGTCATCATGGCGGGCGGCGTGCCGGTGGAAGTGGTGGCGCGCGAGGAAAACAACTTCATGGTGGACCCCGACGACATCCGCCGGGCGGTCACCCCGCGCACCAAGTGCATCTTTATCGGTTATCCCTCGAACCCGACGGGCGCCGTCGCCACGCGCGAGGTACTGCTGGAGATTGCCAAAATCGCTGAAGAGTACGATCTGCTGGTTGTCTCGGACGAAATCTACGACCGCCTGGTGTACGATTTCAAGCACGTCTGCTTCCCCTCCCTCGATGAAAGCCTCAAGAATCGCACCGTATTGCTTGGCGGCTTCTCGAAAGACTACGCCATGACCGGCTGGCGCATCGGCTATGCCTGCGGTCCCGCCGACATCATCCAGGGACTGGTGCGCATCCACCAATACACCATCATGTCCGCGCCGACCACCGCACAGGATGCCGCCCTCGAGGCGTTGAAGAGCGGCGAGCCCTATGTACAGGAAATGGTGGCGGAATACGACCGCCGCCGCAAACTGCTGGTGGCGGGACTCAACCGCCTCGGTCTGCGGACCTTCGAGCCGCGCGGCGCTTTCTATGCCTTTCCCAACATCCGCGCCTCCGGCATGGACGACGAAACTTTCGCCGAGAAACTTCTGCGCGAAGAACGGGTGGCGGTGGTGCCGGGCAATGCCTTCGGTCCCGGCGGGGAGGGCTTCGCGCGCATGTGCTACGCCACCGAATACAGCAAAATCGAGGAAGCCCTGCATCGCATGGAACGCTTCATGCAGCGATACGGATAACGGCACGCGAATCAAAAAGTCCCCACAACGAATGCTGCGGGGACTTTTCGTCTGATCAGGATTCAGTCAATCAACCAATGACGGTGACATTGGCGGCTTGCAAGCCTTTCGGTCCCTGTTCGACTTTGAACTGGACTTTCTGACCTTCCTGCAGGTTCTTGAAACCATCACCTTCGATGGCGGAGAAGTGGACGAAGACATCAGGTCCGCCTTCGCGTTCGATGAATCCGTAGCCCTTCGTTCCGTTGAACCACTTGACTGTACCGTTGATACGATCCGACATGTTTTGCCTCCTTGGCAAGAAAAAAATTTTGGAGGGTACTCATTGGGTATTGCATCGGAGCCGCCTCAACGGCGGTGAAACAAAATCGGCTCACGGATTCACCGTGAGCCGACCTGGTACTTCCAAAGCAACTACTGGTATCCTACGCCCGCAAGGATAACATGAGGCGGGCAGGGTGTCAATGAAATAAACGGCGAAAACGCACAGAGCGGTTCCGCACGCCTCGCCCAGGCGCACAGAACCGCTCCGGCAAAGAGGGAACTGGACTGACTTATTAATTTACCTTACGCGGTAGGGCGAGATTCTTGCCCTGAGCTGGCAGGTTGAGCCTGTCGAGGGGTATCTCGCGTTTTCAGGCGACACAAATGTCGCCCTACGGGAACGCCACGCTTATCTTCGATTCCGCAAAAAGGTCGGGACGTCGAGGTCGTCGGTGTTGAGGAGGGGCTGGGAAGAGGCGGGTTTCGTTTCACCAGGCTGAAGGTCGGCGGGAACCGAAACGGGTTCGGACGGGCGGAAGTAGGACGGGGCTTCCGGGCGTCGGCTTTCGGTACGCGGCTGACGCTCCAGCAGACGACGCGGCATGGAACTGCGCTCGAAGCCGGTGGCAATGACGGTGACGCGGATGTCGTCGCCCATGTTCGGATCAATGACGGCGCCGAAGATCATGTTCACGTCAGGATGAGCGGTTTCGCGGATGATTGCCGCCGCCTGGTTGACCTCGAAGAGGGTCATGGACGGACCGCCGGTGACGTTGAAGAGCACGCCGCGCGCGCCGTCAATGGTGATGTCGAGCAGTTTGCTGGAGATGGCGTCTTCGGCGGCTTTCTTGGCGCGGTCGTCGCCGGAGCCTTTGCCCACCGCCATGAGCGCCGCGCCGCCTTCAGACATGATGGCACGCACGTCGGCAAAGTCGAGGTTGATGAGGCCGGGTGTGGTGATCAATTCGGAGATGCCCTGAATGCCCTGGTGCAAAACGTCATCCGCCAGGCGGAAGGCATCCTGCAGAGAGGCGCGTTTGTCGGCGATTTGCAGGAGGCGGTCGTTGGGGATGGCGATGAGGGTGTCGGCGTGTTCCTTGAATTTGCCGATGCCGATTTCAGCCGCCTGCATACGGCGCATGCCTTCGAAGGTGAAGGGACGCGTGACGACGCCGATGGTGAGCGCACCGCTCTCCTTGGCGATTTGCGCCACGATGGGCGCCGCGCCGGTGCCGGTGCCGCCGCCCATGCCCGCCGTGACGAAGACCATATCCGCGCCTTTCAGCACGTTGTAGAGTTCGTCCGAGGATTCTTCGGCGGCTTTGCGCCCCACTTCCGGGTCGCCGCCGGCGCCCAGTCCGCGCGTGAGTTTATCGCCCAGGCGCACGCGCGTGGGGGCTTTGGTGAGCATCAAAGCCTGCGCGTCGGTGTTGGCGACGATGAATTCCACGCCTTGAATTCCTTCGTCAATCATGCGGTTGACGGCGTTCGAGCCGCCGCCTCCCACGCCGATTACTTTGATGCGGGCGTATGTTTCTGTTTGCTGTTCTGCATTGTTTCTATAAGTCGAGTCCATGGCTGCCTCCGTTCAAACATTGGTCTGATGATACTTGCTTTTGAGTCGGCAATGTCGTTTTTTAATGTGTTTGCATTGCGCCGGCAGATGGTGCCAAGGCGTTAGAGAACGTCTTCCACGCGCCCTAGGGCAATATTCTGCCGATGATTTTTTTGACGAAATTCAAGCCCACACGTCTCTCTCCTTTCAGGCGGCGTTCACGCCCAATGCCAAGGTCCTGCTCCTGCATGGACATGAGCCACCGCAGCAAGCCCACGCTGGTGGAATAGGCAGGGGAATTCAAACGATCCACCAACCCCAGCAGGTTTTCCGGCTGTGCCGTGCGGACGGGCATGTTCAGCACCCGCGAAGCAAGCCGCTTGATGCCGGGCAGAGCCGAGGCGCCGCCGGTCAACACCATTCCCGCCGGCAGGAGACCGTCGTAACCGGAACGTTTGATCTCCTGCAGGGTCAGGGCGAAAATTTCCTCCACGCGCGCCTCGATGATTTCCGCCAGTTCCTTGCGGTTGATTTGCACCGGGCGTTCCTCGCCGAACGGGCGGATGGAGAAATATTCCTCCGCGCCTACCTCAGCGCGCACGGCGTGACCCTGCTGTTTTTTCACATCTTCCGCCTGCGCCAGCGGCAGGCGCAAACCGTGAGCAATATCCTGGGTAACGTGGTTGCCGCCCACCGCCAGCACCATCGTGTGCCACACATCGCCGTTGACGTAGATGGCAAGGTCGGTGGTGCCGCCGCCGATATCGCAGACCGCCACTCCCATCTGACGTTCCTGCTCGGTCAGCACGGTCTCGGCGGAGGCAAGCGGGTTCAACACGAATTGCTGCACCTCCACGCCCGCCGCCCCCACACACTGACGCAGGTTATCCACCGAAGCAGCGGAGGCGGTAATGATGTGCGCTTCGACCTCCAGGCGGTAGCCGTGCATCCCCTTCGGGTTGCGGATGCCGTCCTGCCCATCCACTGAAAAGCCGCGCTGGATGACGTGAATGATCTCGCGGTCATACGGGATCGCCACCGCCTGCGCCTGCTCGAGAGCGCGTTCGATGTCGTATTGCTCGATGACGTTGCCGTTCACCGCCGCCGCACCCCGGCTGTTGACCGAGGAGACATGTGCGCCGGCAATGCTCACCAGCGCCGAGGTAATCTCCATGCCCGAGGTGGATTCGGCTTTCTTCACCGAACGGGTAATTGCCTGCGACGCCGCCGCCAGGTCCACAATGACGCCCTTGCGGATGCCGTCCGAAGGTTCGATGCCCACACCGAGGATGCGGATGGACTTGTCGTCCTCCACCCGCCCCACCAGTGTGCAGACTTTGGTCGTGCCTACATCTATGCCTACGATGATTTCTTCCATAAATCCTTATTCGCTCAATCTGTAATAGGGCGCGGTTGGGTACACGACGTTGACCAACGCCGGGCGGATGCCCTTCTGGGTCAACGCATTGACCATCGCCTCGTACACGCGCACCTTTAACTCGACATCGCCGGCGCTCACACCGAAATACACCCGCCAGCCGCGCGGATCATTCCAGCCGAAGCCTGATTCTCTTTCATAGAGAATGGGCGTCCCCGCTGGAACGTGCGCCGCCAGAGCCTTCAATGCCCGGATCATCTCCGCCGAAATGAACGGCGCGGGGGTAAGAGGGTCGGAGGCGTTGGCTTCCTGAGCCGGCGGGGCAGAGAGCGCCACAACGGAAATCAAACCGTCCAACTCGCCGCGCGGACGGAAGGCAACGCCATCTTCCGCAATCCAGGTGTAGCCGCCGCCCTGCTCCCAGCGGATGAGCGGCTGACGTTCCGTCACGCTGACCGAAATCAGATTGGGCAGAGAAACGCTCACACGGACGGAGACAAATTCGGGGAAGGCAAGGCGGAGGCGGGTCTCCAAATCCGACGGGTCGAGCAGGAAGATGGGTTGTCCTGAAACGCCCAAGACGGCGTTCAGTTCGGCTTGGGTGACGATGCGGCTGCCGGTCAATTGCGCCTCGGTCACGCGCAGTTCGGGACGAGTGAAAGCGAGATAGAGCAGGCTGCCCAGCACAGCCGTCAGCAGGAACGAGAACCACCGCCACCCCATGCGCGGGCGGGGCAGGCTGAACGCAGGGGCTGCGGCGCGCGGCAGATGGGGAATGGCAATCTGGAAGCGGCGGCGGGCGTTCCGTGCAGGTTTGCGGACCGGCTTGGTGATGTCCTTGCGGGCGCGTGTGACCACCACAGGGCGCTCCGCCACTTTCGAGGCGCGCTGCAGGTGCTTTGCGCGTTCCTGTTCGCGGCGCATGCGGACGAGTTCAGCGCGGGTAGGTTCCGGTTTGCCGCTCATGTGCGCCTCCGGTAGGTGTGCGAGGTGCGGGCGCGTTCCGCTTTGCGTTCCAGCGCCAGTTCGATGAGCCGGTCCACCAGCTGCTTGTAGGGCAATCCGCTGGCTTCCCAAAGTTTGGGGTACATGCTGATTTTGGTGAAGCCGGGCAGTGAGTTCAGTTCGTTCAGGTAGATGCGGTGCGTATCCTTTTCGACGAAGAAATCCACGCGCGCCATGCCGGCGCAGTCAATGGCGCGGTAGGCGCGGACAGCATATTCGCGGACTTGTTCGGCGACTTCGTGCGGCAGCGAAGCGGGGATGACCAGCCCGGAAGTCCCGTCAATGTATTTGGATTCGTAGGAATAGAACTCGCGGCTCGGCAGAACTTCACCGGGGACGGAGGCAATCGGCTCGTCGTTGCCCAGCACGCTGACCTCGATTTCGCGGGGGTTGCGGATGCCTTTTTGAATCAGCACACGGCGGTCGAAGGAGGCGGCTTCCAGCAAGCCTTCCTCCAAATCGGAGCGGTTGTTGCACTTGGTCACACCGACGGAAGAACCGAGGTTGGCGGGCTTGGTGAAGAGCGGATATTCGCTGAGCGCCTCGGCTCTTGCGATGACGGAAGCCATATCCTGCTCGATTTCGATGCGGCGCACCACCAATGTATCCACAACGGGGATGCCGTTGGCAATCATTACATCCTTGAAGATGCCCTTGTCCATGCCAACCGCCGAACCGACCACGCCCGCCCCCACATAGGCGGCGTTTGCCAGTTCGAATAAACCCTGGATGGTGCCGTCCTCGCCGAAGGTTCCGTGCAGGACGGGGAAGTACACGTCAATGTCAGCCGCTTTCACGTGATTGGTATTGCGCACCACGTACACGCCGCTCAAGGTAGGGTCGGGGGCGAGAATCGCCTGTTCGAGGTCGCGGAGTTCGCCGCGCTCGAATTTGCCGATCACATCCTCGCCGGTCAGCCAGACGCCGTCGTGCGTGATGCCGATTTGCGTCACCTCGTATTTTGCCGGGTCGAGCGCCGCGAGCACATTCCGCGCAGACATGAGCGAAACCTCATGCTCGCCGGAACGACCGCCAAAGAGTACTGCCACGCGAAGTTTGTTCTCTGTCATCAAAATCAATCTCTATCTTCTGGTTCGTAGTAATTCGTAAATGGTAATTACCACTCGCCAATCAACTCAATCTCCAATTCCAACTCGACGCCCAATTTCTCCTTCACTGTCTTTTGCGCCAGTTCGATCAGGGCGCGGATGTCTTCCGCTTTGGTGTCCGCGTGATTGATGAAGAAGTTGCCGTGCAGGGGGCTGATTTCCGCGTTGCCGATGCGAGCGCCTTTCAAGCCCGCCGCTTCGATCAACCTGCCGGCATAGTCGCCGGGCGGGTTCTTGAACATGGAGCCCATGCTTGCGCCGGGCGGCTGGGTGGCTTTGCGGTGTGCGCTGAATTGCTGGATTTTAACGGTCACTTCCTCTTTGGTTGAATTCTTTAACGCCAACTCAGCCGAAAGTACTACCGCTTTCACTTCGCCGCGTTTCAAGACGCTCGTGCGGTAGCCGTATCCCATCTGTTCGACGGTGAAAATTTCCTTGCCGTTTTCGGTCAGCAATTCGGCGCGGATGAGGTTGCCAGCCACGTCGCCGCCGAACGCACCAGCGTTGCCATAGACCGCGCCTCCCACTGTGCCGGGGACGGTCGCCGCCCATTCGAGCCCTGCCAGACCTTTGGAGGCGCAGCGGTTGGCAAGATTGCTGAAGACGACTCCCGACTCTACCGTAACGGACGGCTGGTCGCCCAAATGGAATTTGACGCCCTTCGCCCGGTTCAGGATGACCACGCCGCGCACGCCGCGGTCACTGACGAGGACATTCGAGCCGCCGCCCAGAATGACGAACGGCATGTCCTGCTTCCACAGCAGTTTGACCATGCGCGCCAGTTCGGCGGAGGTATCTGCCGTGAGGAGAATATCGGCAGGACCGCCGATGCGCGCCGAGGTAAACGGCGCAAGAGGGACGTTCTCCCTCACTTTATCGCCGAATTTGGCGCGCAGCACATCAACGGGACGGGCAGATACAATCATGGCAGGTTTATTCTTCTTTTTCACTCAGTTTCTCGATCAGTTTGGCGATGACTTTCTCATCCATCTTCTTCCGGTCTTCGGGCTCTTCCGCTTTACGGCGCGCCCGAAAAATGTCATCCAAAAAAGTCAGTGTCATGCTCAGCGGCGGCAGGAAAGTGACCTCGCGGCGGCGGGGTTTCGTGTCAGCGTTCATAGCGCCCTGCTTTGCCGCTACGCGGTGTGACGAAGGGTTTGGTCTTTTTGTAGCGGGCTTGCATACGGGCAATCAACTGCATGGCAAGACGTTCGTCGGCGTTCATGCGGCGCGGGCGGGAGGGGACTCCGCTTTCAGCGAGGGTCAAAGCCGCTCGAAGCGGGAACAGAGAAGGGTGAGTCCGAAGCGTAGTTTTATTCAGCATGTTTCGCCTGCCTTTCCTGAAGTCCTTTGAGCACGTCGCCGCTGACCTGGTCGGCATCGCCGGCGGAGAGGACGAGGACAACATCGCCGGGGCGCAGGTTTTCGATGAGGTGGCGGGTCACCTCGGGCAGGGTGGCGATGTAGCGGGCGGAGAGATGCGGCATGGCGCTGACGATTTCCGCCGAGGTGAAATCCTGTTTGGGTTCGCGCGCGGCATAGACTTCGGTGACGATGACTTCGTCGGCATCTTTGAAGGCGCGCGAGAATTCGAGGAAGAGGGTTTGGGTGCGCGAGTAGGTGTGCGGCTGCCAGACCGCCCAAATGCGCCGACCCGGAAAACGGGCGCGTGCGCCTGCCAGCGTGGCGCGGATCTCGGTGGGATGATGGGCGTAGTCGTCGAAGATGCTGATGCCGTTCACTTCGCCGCGCAGTTGGAAGCGCCGCCCCGTGCCGCTGAACTCGGCGAGGGCTTCGGCGGTCTTCGTCCAGGAAAGCCCCAGCACGCCGCTGATGGCAAAGACCGCCAGCGCATTGCGGACATTGTGCTCGCCCGGCACCTGCAGGGAAACCCGCGCAAAGTTGGAGGTCTTGCCGCCGAGGTTGGAGGTGACGGTGAAATCGAAGCCGCCGCGCCCGTTGGGCTGCACATCGCGCGCCTGCACCCAGAAGGGCGCGTTGATGGTCATCTCGCTTTGCATGCCGTAGGAGATGACGTTTCTGCCGCTTTGGCGGGCATGCGGGATGAGCGCCGCCGCGCCGGGGTCTTCGGCGCAGACGATGAGCGTGCCGTCTTCGGGGAGCAGGTCCACGAATTTTTCGAAGGCGAGGTACATCGCTTCGAGCGTGGGGAAGAGGTCGGGATGGTCATGCTCGATGCTGGTGACGACGGCGATCTGCGGCTTCAGCCCGAGGAACATGTAATCGTACTCGTCCGCTTCGATGACGAAGAGTTTGCCCTTGCCGGCGCGGGCGTTGACGCCCAAGTCGTTCAGCACGCCGCCAACAATGAAGGACGGGTCGCGCCCCAGTTTGCTGAGCGCCCAGGCGGTCATGGCGGTGGTGGTGGTCTTGCCGTGCGTGCCGGCGATGGCGATGCCGGTCTTGTCTTCCATGAGGCGACCGAGGAAGTCGGCGCGTTTATAGACGGGGATGCCCGCCCGCTTCGCCGCCTGGACCTCGGGGTTGTCATCCGGCACGGCAGAGGAACGCACCACCCAGTCCGCGCCGCCGATGTTGCGCGGGTGATGCCCGATGTACACCTGTGCGCCTGCCTTGCGGACTTCTTCGGCAAAGGGAGTCAACGCGCGGTCAGAGCCGCTCACCTCGTAGCCGCTCTCCA
Source organism: Anaerolinea sp. (assembly GCA_020723805.1). Lineage (GTDB taxonomy): Bacteria > Chloroflexota > Anaerolineae > Anaerolineales > Villigracilaceae > Defluviilinea. Next base: position 17,327 of record DYID01000012.1, read on the forward strand.
GCAGGAGGCGGGCGATGGCGGAAAGACCGCTTCCCCCGATGCCGATGAAATGGACGTGTGTCATGAGATTTTAGATTTGCGATTTGCGATTTTAGATTTTAGATTTGCGATTTGCGATTTTGGATTTGCGATTTTCGATTTTGGATTTGCGATTTTAGATGTAAACAACCAGTACGAAGACGAATGCCAGGATGATGGCGAAGTAGATGCCGGGTTCGCCGAGCAGTTGGGGCGGCATGTATTGCATCATTTGAGTGACCGCCGCCAGGACGTTCGGGTCGGTGGGCTTGGAGATGACATGCTCGAAGGGATAATCGGCGACGTTGATGTAGTACAGGATCGAACCGGCAATCAAATAGCCATTGATGCCTCCCAAGATACCGCCGAAGAGCGTATCTTCCAGGCGTTCGCGCGCCGCACGGGAGGCAAGGCGCGGAATGCTGATCACCGTCTGATAGCCGAAATAGACCAGCACCAGCAAAATGATCACCCGCACCCAGAAGAGGGTGGTATCGGTATCGGGAAGATCGCGCGCCAGCGGAACATACTTGCGGAGGACATGGGTGACCGCCAGAGAAAGTATCACGCTGAAGGAAACCAGCAGTTCCTTTGCCCAGCCGCGCATGGCGCCGATGACGCCAAACAGGATGACGTACATCCAAAAGAGATAAATGATGCTCATCATAGGCTTTACACTCCTGCCAGTTCCACCAGCATGGCGGCGATTTTTTCCGCCGCACGCGGATGAGAAAGTTCGAACATGGCGGCGCGCATGGAGCGCAGTTTGTTCGGGTTTTCCATCAGCACGTTCAACGTGTTCATCAGTTCGTCGTTCAAAACCTGATCTTCCAGGATGACCGCCGCGCCGCGGTTGGTCAGGTAATCGGCATTGACTTTCTGATAGCGCCAGGCATGCGGATACGGCACAAGAATAGCGGGCAGACCGAAGAGCGGATATTCTCCCAAACAGGAGGCGCCCGCCCGCGAAATGACCAGATCGGTTGCCGCCAGCGCCGCTCCCATCTCATGCAGGTAGGGCATGGCGTGGTAGCGGGCGGCGAGTTCCACCGGCAACTGCTCGCGGTGATGGCGGACGTAGTTCCAGTCCGTCTCGCCGCACAAGTGAATAAGTTCGAAGCGTTCGAGCAGTTCGCGCAGGTGATTCAGCACCGCCAGGTTGATCGAACGCGCGCCCTTGCTCCCGCCCAGTACCAGCAGGACGGGCAGTTTGCCGCTAATGCCGAGGTGGCGATGGGCGGTTTCGCGGTCCCACAGCGCCAGGTCGGGGCGAAGCGGATAGCCGGTCGGAATCACTTTTTTCTTGAAGTAGCGCTGCGATTGTTCCGTCGTGACGGCAATCGCATCGGCAAAGCCTGCCAGCGATTTGAGCGCCATGCCTGGCTCGATATCCGGCACGTAGAGCAGGCTGGGGATGGAACGTCCGGCGAGCGCCACCGGCACTGCCACGTATCCACCTGTAAAAAACAGAACGTCCGGCTGAAAGTCCATGAGGATTTTCCGTGCGGCAAAGACTCCGCGCGCCAGTTTGAGCAGGTTGCGCGGCAGGCGAACGAGACCCACGCCATGCAGACCGGCGGCGGGGATGCTCTGGAAGGCGATGCCCTGGCGTTTGACCAGCGCCTCTTCCATGCCGCCTTCGCCGCCCACCCACAGCGTATCTACATCGCGCAGTCTAGCGCTGAGCGCGCTGTGGACGGCGAGAGCGGGATACACGCCGCCTCCCGTTCCACCGGCGCAAATCAATAACCGCACCGAAGGACCTCCATTCGTTTTCTTCGAGCAGAATCTGCTCGCTGCTCTGCCGCGAAATGTTCAGCATGATGCCGATGGCGGAGAGCGTCGAGACCAGGTTCGAGCCGCCGGCGCTGATGAACGGCAGGGCGTTGCCGGCAAACGGCATCAGCCCCACCATCACCGACATGTTGATGAGCGCCTCGATGCCAATCCAAAAGGTCACGCCCGAAGCGAGCAGTGTGCCGAGCATGTCGGGCGCACGGCGGGCAATGACGAGTCCACGCCAGACCAGCACGGCATAGAGCGAAATGAGCAAGACCGCACCGAACAACCCCAGTTCTTCCACCACCACCGCAAAGATGCTGTCGGTGGGAGCAAAGGGCAAACCGGTCAACTTGGTATCCGCCTGCCCCAGCCCCACACCAAAGATGCCGCCTTTGATGATTGCCTCGAACGACCTTTGCACGTGGTATGAGGCGTTGGTCGGGTCTTGCAAGCCAGCCAGGAATTTTTCCACACGGTCCTGACCCGTCGCGCTGAACTGCACCACCACCCAGCCGATGACCACCGCCAGGAGGAGCAGAAAGGCAATCTGCTTCAGGTCTGCGCCTGCCAGGAAGAACAGCAACCCGCCGAGGATGAGCACGGTTCCCGCCGCGCTCAAATCGGGCTGCAGGTAAATCAAGCCGCCGATGATACCCAAAATCACGCCCAACGGAATCAATCCGATAGTCACATCGTGCAGGAATTGCCGCTTGGCATACAGCCACACAGCAAGATAAATCACCGCCATCAGTTTGGCAAGTTCCGAAGGCTGGTACGAACCATTGACGAGAGTGCGCGAAGCGCCCAGGCGAATTTCATTCACCACCAGCACACTAACCAGCAAACCGATGGTGGCAAGCATCGCCGGCAAAACCATGCGCCGCCAGTGATGATAATCAAACAAGGAAAGTACGAACGCCGCCAGCCCGCCCAGCGCCAGCCAGCGCAACTGACGGTTGAACATGTAGGTCGCCGAGCCATACTCCTTGAACGAAAAATCGAACGAAGCCGAATACAGCATGATCAAGCCAAACACCACCAGCGCAATCACCGCCAACAGCAGCGGCACATCCACGCCGCGCCGCCGGCGACGCTCCACCGCAGGCATCACGCGCTCATTTACGAAAGTTCCTGCACCCATGCTGTAAACCTCTCTCCGCGCTCGGCGAAATCCTTGAACTCATCGAAACTCGTGCCGCCCGGCGAAAGCAGGACGACATCGCCCGGCTCGGCGATCTCCGCCGCCTTATGGACTGCCTCCCGCAGACCGCCCGCCCGCGTCAGCGAAAAACGCCTCTGTCCGGACCCCAAGCCTGCCGCTGTTTTCTCGATCTTTTCCGCCGCCTCGCCAAACAGCACGATGTGATCCACGCGCTCGTTCGCCAGGCGGAGCAGGTCTTCCCAGGGCAGGTCTTTGTCGCGCCCGCCGAGCAAAAGGACGATGGGCTCCTCGAACGAGCGAATTGCCGCCATACTGCGCTCCGGCGCAGTGGCAATCGAATCGTTGTACCAGCGCACGCCGTTCCATTCGCGCACCAGTTCCAGGCGGTGCGGCACGCCGCGAAACTCCTCCACCGCTTCGAGCATCGCATCCAGCGGAAACCCCGCCGCATGACCGATGGCAAACGCCGCCAGCACGTTTTGCACGTTATGGTCGCCGCGCAGTTGAATCTTTTCGCGCAGGAGCAGGGGCAGGTAGGCGTTCCCCTCGCGCAGGTTCAACAAACCGTCGTGCAAGTAAGCGCCGTCCAAGCCTTCAACCAGTTCGTTCATGCTGAAGGTGAGCAGTCTGCCGCGCACGCGGCTTCGCAGATTCCACGCCCCCGGGTCGTCATGACTGAGGACGGCAGTATCCTGTTTCGATTGAAACTCCAGGATGCGCGCCTTGGCGGCGGTGTATGCCTCCATCGTGCCGTGACGGTCGAGATGGTTGGGCGTGATGTTGAGAATGGCGGCGATGTTTGGCGAAAGAGTCATCTGCTCCAATTGAAAGGAGGAGAGTTCGAGGATGGCAATGTCTTCGGGCTTCATGTCATCCACATAATTCAACAGGGGGTCACCGATGTTGCCGCCGACAAACGCAGAAGGATGAATATTTGCTCCAGCGCTTTCATCTTTCGTCTTTCTTTGACCATCCTGATAGGCTCGTTTTGCCATGTCCCCCACGAGCGTGGTCGTCGTCGTTTTGCCCGCCGAACCGGTGATGCCGATGGTCTTGCACGGGACCACTTCCATAAAGATTTGCGAATCGTTCGAGAGCGGAATGCCCCTCGCAACCGCCTCAGCCACAATCGGGAGCGTGAGCGGAACGCCTCCCGAAAGACAAAGCAAATCGGCGGCATCCAGCAGTTCGAGCGGATGCCCGCCCAGCGCCCAGGTAATCCCGAAACCGGCAAGCGACTCTTTAGCGGCGCGCAACTCCTCCTCGCCGCGCATGTCGCTCAGCGTGACACGCGCGCCGTGAATCGAAAGCCAGCGCGCCAGGGCAAGTCCCTGACGGGCGGCTCCGAGGATGAGTACACGTTTGTCTTTCCAGTTCGTTTTCATCGTTTTATAAAAGTAATTGGCAAACGGTAATTACCAATTACGAATTACCTTTCAAACAAGCGCCAGCCCGATGCCAGCCATGCCAGCCAGCAGGGCAATCAACCAAAAGCGTTGAACGACCTGCGTCTCGCTCCAGCCGAGCAGTTCGAAATGCAGGTGGATGGGCGCCATTTTGAAGAAGCGTTTGCCGCCGGTCAGTTTGAAGTAAGCGACCTGAATGACCACACTCAGCGCCTCGCTCAACGGGATGATGCCGATGATGAGCAGAAGGGGCCATTGCCCGGTCATCAGGGCAACGACCGCCAGCGTGGAACCGAGCGCCAGCGAGCCGGTATCGCCCATGAACAACTCGGCGGGATGCACGTTGAACCACAAAAAGCCGAAAAGCGCGCCCACCACCGTGAAGCAGAAACGCGCCAGGAAGATCTGCCCCTGCAAAAGGGCGATGCCGCCAAACGCCACAAACGCGGTTGCCGCAATCAACCCGGCGAGACCATCCAAACCATCGGTGAAGTTGACGGCATTCGATTCGCTAACGATGATGAACGCCGCCACGGGAATGTACCACCAGCCCAGTTCGATTTCTCCTTTGATGCCCGGCAGGATGAGTTCCGGCACATCCAAAAAGACCTTCAGCACGTAGGCTGTTCCCAGCGCCAGCACCACTTGGGCGGCAAACTTCGTGCGGGCGCGCATGCCTTCGCCTTTGCGTTTGCCGCGGATGCCCTCCCAGTCGTCAATGGCGCCCAGCACGCCGTATGCCACCAGCACGATGAGCGGCACCAGCACCGAACTGCCAATGACATCCAAGCCAATGAAGTTGGCGGCGTTCAGCAAGCCCGTCAACAGCAGGATGGGGATGATGAAGAGGATGCCGCCCATGGTGGGCGTTCCCATTTTGACGCGGTGCTGCCCCGGCTCCTCGACGCGAATCAGTTTGCCGATGCGAAAATGCCGCAGGACGCGCAATAGAGGCGGTCCCCAAATGACCGTCATTACGAAGGAGAGCATGGCAAGCCCCAGCACAAAGGCACTGTTTTGCGTCACGATTGCACCTCCAGGGCGCTGGTAATGCGATCCATGCGCAGACCATGCGAACCTTTGATAAGCACCACGTCCTTCGCGGTAAGGTTGTTCTTCAGCCAGTCCAACAGCGGCTCCTGGGAATCGAATTCGATGATGATTTTTTTCTTGCCGTTGCCGCGGCGGGCGGCTTCGGCAATGATGCGGGCGCGTTCGCCCAGGGTGAGCAGCACATCCGCCACCTGCCCGGCGCGCAGACCGACCATTTCGTGTCCGCCGCGCTCGTAGGGACCGAGTTCGAGCATGTCGCCCAGCACCGCCACCTTGCGACCTTCCAGTTCGTCGAGCAGGTTGAGGGCGGCGAGCATGGATTCGGGAGAGGCGTTGTAGGTGTCGTCGAGCAGCAGTGCACCGCTCTCACTGCGAACGGCGACGAGGCGCAATTGGGTGTGTCCCTGGCTCAAGCCTTCGAGGATTTCCTGCCAGTTCATGCCCTCCACCAAACCGACGGCGGCGGCGCGCAAAGCCGTATGCACGGAGTGACGCCCAATCAGCGGAATTTTGGCGTAGAGCGTCTCGCCCTGATAGTGCAGGCGAAAACGGATGCCGTCCAAGCCCAAGCCTTCAACGCGGTCTGCCCAAAGATGCGCCTCCGGCGACAAGCCGTAGAAGAAGACGCGCGCGCGGGTCTTTTCTTCCATTTTGCGTACCCAGGGGTCGTCGAAGTTGAGGATGGCGACGCCTTCGGGCGCCGGAGGCAGCGCCTGCACCAATTCCGCTTTGCCGCGGGCGATGGCTTCCTGCGAACCGGCGCGTTCGGCATGGACGGTGCCAACGTTGGTCACTACGCCCACTTGCGGCAGGGCAATATCGCACAGGAAGGCGATTTCGCCGGGGACGTAGAAGCCCATCTCCATCACGGCGTGCTGGTAGCCGGAACTCAGGCGCGTCACCGTCAGCGGGAGACCGATTTCGTTGTTGAGGTTGCCCGGGCTTTTGAGGGTGTGGAAGCGCGTACTCAACACCTCTGCCACCATCTCTTTGGTGGTGGATTTGCCCACACTGCCGGTAATGCCGATGACGCGCAGGTTCAGTTTGCGCCGCCAGAAGCGGGCAATCTGCTGAAGGGCAGAGACGGTGTTATCCACCCGCAGGCAGAGGGGCGGGGAGAAGTCGAAGCCGGCGTAGGAGTCGGCTGAGGAAACGGCACGCAGGTCGAGGGTCCGGAAAGAAGCGCTTACTTCCCGCTGGATTAAAGCGAACGACGCCCCCCGCCGGAACGCCTCGCCAACGAAGTTATGCCCGTCCACTTTTTCGCCGGGGATGGCGACGAAGAGCGAGCCGGGAATGACCTGCCGCGAGTCAATCACCGCTTCGGTGATGACCGAGGCGGCTGGCGGACGGAAGGTCGTCAGGGCTTCGAGGGCGTCGGCAAGGGTGAGCATCAGCGGGATCCGTATTGGAGGCGAACAAGATCGGGCGGGATGTTGAGGGCGATGACGGTCTGTTCGGCAACTCGTGAAAAGACAGGGGCGGCGGTCTCCGAACTCCAGATGGAGGTGGTGGGTTCCTGGAGCCAGACGTAAATCATAAACTGGGGGTCATCCACCGGACCCCAGCCAACGAAGGAAACGTTGGTGTGGTTGGGGTCGTAGCCTTGGGGGGTGGGGATTTGGGCAGTGCCGGTTTTGCCTGCCACGCGGTAGCCCGGCAGGAGCGCGCTGGCGGATTCGTTTTGCAGGGACACAGCGAGCATTTCGTTGAGCGTCCGGGCGGTTTCGGGTTTGATGGGCGAGCCGGCGTATTGCGAGGGGACGTTGTATTGATGCCCGTCGCGGATCATGGCGTACAGCACGTGCGGGGTGACCATCTGCCCGTCGTTGGCGATGGCGGTCGCCGCCATCATCATCTGCAAAGGCGTGACGGTGACGCCCTGCCCGAAGGCGTTCGTGCCGAGGTCCACAGGATACCAGTCCGAGTCGCCGGGGACCTTGAGCCTGCCCATCGCTTCGTCAGCCAGGTCCACGCCGGTGCGATGACCCAGCCCGAAGCGGTCCATGTAGGAATAGAAGGTGGGCGAGCCCATTTGGGTGGCAACCCATGCCAGGCAGACGTTGAGCGAGTGTTGGAGGCATTCGGTCATGTTGCGCTGACCCCAGGGCTGGCGGTTCCAGTTTTGGATGGTGATGCCGCCCACGGTGATGGAACCGGTGTCAATGTAGGTGGTTTCGGGGGTGACGACGCCGGCGTCGAGCGCCGCCGCCATGGTGAGGATTTTGACCACCGAGCCGGCTTCGTATGCCATGCCGATGGAGCGGTTGTAGGCGCTGCCGTTGTCGAAGATTTGGAAGTAGTCGGTGTAGTTGTTCAAGTCCATGCGCGGGGTGGACGCCATGGCGAGGATTTCGCCGCTCTTCGGGTCCATGACGATGATGGCGCCATTCTTCGCGCCGTATTCGACGAGCGCTTCATCGAGGATGCCTTCGACTTTCGCCTGCAGGTCGCGGTGGAGGGTGAGGACGAGGGTGGTGCCGTTGGGGACCTTGGGAATGTCGAGGGCTTTGTTGGGGTCGCGCGGCACCCACATCTGCACGGGGTTGCCCGCCAGCAGGTCGTTGTATTTCTCCTCCACGCCAAAGTAGCCGCGCCCGTCGCGTGTGACAAAGCCCAGTACATTGGAGGCGAGGTTCTTTTCAGGATAACTGCGCGTGAAATGCGGCTTGAAACCCAAACCGTTCAGGCGGTTGTCTCCCGCCTCATCCAACTGTTTGAGCACTTGCTGCAAGGCGGAAACGGCGCCGGCGTCCACATAGTCCTTGACGACGATGTACGTCCAGGTTTCGGGGGCGTTGAGCAATTTTTCCTTGATTTCTTCCTGGGTCATGTTCAGGTACACGCTCAGGACGTATGCCATCGCATCCACGTCCTTCATCTCCGTCAGACTGACGCCCACTTCATAGACCGTGCGGTTGCCCGCCAGCAAATGTCCGTTGCGGTCGTAGATTTCGCCGCGTTCGGGGTAGAAGGTGCGGAATTCGCCGGCGTAGATGTCGCCGTTGGCGAGAAAAATCTTGGCTTGTTCGCTGTTTTGGATGCGCAGTATCTGCACGATAATGGCAACCCCAACGAACATCAGCCCCGCCATGACCACCAGCGAACGGATGGCGTATTGCTGTCTCATGGGAGACCTCCGCCGCTGTGAAGCCATTCATCCAGCCATTCCAACAGAGACTGGGAATACTCCTCGGGGAGCGTTTGCTGATGAAGAGGTGAATCCGCCGCCGCCAGCAGAATGGGCGGTTCGGGAGCAACGTAACCGGGCACAAAGACATAATCCAACTCGCCGGGCTGAACGGGGCGGTAGCCCAGTTCGAGGGCGCGTCTCTGCATCACTGCCGAGGAGGTGATATTGGCAAGTTCGGTCTCCAGGTCGGCATTGGAGCGCTGGAGGGCGGCAATCTCTGCGCGCAGTTCTTGAATCTCACGTCCAGCCAGCGCAGTGCGCGAAGTCACATCGAGGTACAAAGCCGCCACCAGCGCCAGCACTACCACGGTCAACAGGAACGCGCCAACATACTGGCGTTGTACCCGCCAGGGCGCCTGTCTATATGCGTGGATGATCTGCGTAGCCTGCATGACGACCTTTTCTATTTGGGCGATGGGTCGCGCAGCGACGACATAAGCCGCCACTACAGTTTTTCGGCAATGCGGAGTTTCGCACTGCGCGCTCTCGGATTGTTCCGAATCTCTTCCTCCGAAGGCGTGATTGGTTTTCGAGTGATTTCTTTCAGCGTTGCCTTGCGTTCCTCTTCATAGATTCTTTCATACGGCGGGTTGACGAGGTCGCGGCTTTGTTCGCGGAAGAATTCCTTGATGATACGGTCTTCCAGCGAGTGAAAGGAGATGACGGCGATTCTTCCTGCGGACCTCAAGCCTGCCACCGCCTGCGGAAGCACTGCCCTCACCGATGCCAGTTCGTCGTTGACGGCAATCCGCAGCGCCTGGAACGTCCGCGTGGCGGGGTGGAGGCGGTTCCCGCGCGCCGTCCTGAGCCTGTCGAAGGAGCGGGGAGAGACGGCTTCGATGACAGCGACCAGTTGCCGGGTGGTGTGAAGCGGTCTCGCGCGGACGATGGCGCGGGCAATTTTGCGGGCGTTCCGTTCCTCGCCGTATTCGTAAATCAGGTCAGCCAGTTCCCGTTCCGAATAACCGTTCACGATGTCGGCGGCGGTTTGCGGAGCGCGCGGGTCGAAGCGCATGTCGAGCGGGGCATCGTGCTGGAAGGAGAAGCCGCGCTCGGGCGTATCAAACTGCATCGAGGAGGCGCCCAGGTCGAGCAGGATACCGTCCACTGCTTCCCAGCCGAGGCGCGCCAATTGGGTGGAAAGAGTCGTATAGGAGGCTTGCGCCAGATGAACGCGACCCTCGTAAGGAGCCAAGGTCTTACGAGCGATCTCCAGCGCCTGCGGGTCCACATCGAGACCCAGCAGCTGTCCATCTGGCGCACACGCCTCCAAGATGCCGCGGGCATGCCCGCCCGCGCCCAGAGTTCCATCCACATAGCGCCCGCCTGGCTTGGGCTGCAACGCGTGTATAATCTCTTTGTAAAGTACGGGTTGGTGCGGTGAGGTGTTCATTTTGATGGCTTCAGCCGTCACGACTGAAGTCGTTACTACGGGTTATTGCTTTTCGCCAGATTAAGTGTGGCGAAGCGTTGGGCGTTGGCTTCCACGTCGTGCAGGTTGTTCATTTGCGCCTGCCATTCGGCGGGAGTCCACACTTCGAAATATTCGCCCTGCCCCGCTACAATCAATTCACCGTTCGTGACACCGAGGAATTCACGCAGGTTCTGCGGGACGAGGATGCGCCCGACTTTATCCACCTCCACCGGGTACGCATTGGAAAGGATGAGGCGGCGCAACATGCGCGCGGAGGGGTCTGCCATGTTCAATCCGTTGAGGATGGCATAAACCTCGTTGAAGTGGGCTTCGGTCATTACCATCAGGCACTTGTCGAACCCCTGCGTAATGTAGGCGCCAGCCGCCAGCAAGTCACGATAACGCGCCGGAACCATCAGGCGTCCTTTGTCATCGAGGCTGTGCTGGTACTGTCCCAAGAACATTTGTGCTATACTACCTTTTAACGGATGAACGCCGGCGCAACCGGCGTCCTGCTAAGGCTTACCACTTTCTACCACTTCTTACCACATTATAACCTTTTCGAGGGAAAAATCAAGTAGCGATGCCCATTTTTCCCATCCCTCCAATGTCCTACCTGCCATGACCCCTCCTCCCTTCACTTTCCTCGAATCCCCCCGCTGGGAAGATTATGCCCTGCTCGACAGCGGCGACGGGCTGAAACTCGAACGTTTCGGCAGATACGTCTTTGTGCGCCCCGAAGCGCAGGCGATGTGGAAACGCGCCCTGCCCGAATCGAAGTGGACGAACACCGACGCGGTGTTCGTCCCCACCGGCGAGGAAAGCGGCGGTCATTGGGATTTCAAGAGGAAGGTGGAGGAGAGATGGGAGATGAGATATACCCTCACCCCTGTCCCCTCTCCCACAGGGAGAGGAGAATTGAGGTTCTGGGCAATGACCACGCCGGGGCGGCACCTGGGCGTTTTCCCTGAAGTGGCGGCGCACTGGGATTGGTTCTCAAACCTGATTCACCACGAAGTACACGAAGGGCACAAAGAAGTCAATGTCTTGAACCTGTTCGGATACACGGGACTCGCCACCCTTGCCGCCGCCTCCGCCGGCGCCAAAGTCACGCACGTGGACGCTTCGAAAAAAGCCGTAGGCTGGGCGCGTGAAAACCAGGCATTATCCAATCTGACAGAGCGCCCCATCCGCTGGATCGTGGACGACGCGCTCAAGTTCGTTCAACGCGAGGCGAGACGCGGAGTCAAGTACGACGGCATCATCCTCGACCCGCCCAAGTTTGGGCGCGGACCGAAAGGCGAGGTGTGGGAGGTGTACAAGTCTCTGCCGAATCTGCTCGAAGCCTGCCGGGCGTGTTTGAGCGACCATCCCCTCTTCGTGGTGGTGACTGTTTACGCGGTGCGCGCTTCGGCGATCCATGCAGCGCAGGCGCTGGATGAAATGATGAAGGGGTTTGGTGGAAAAGTGGAAAGCGGGGAGCTGGTCACGCGCGAGCAAAGCGCGGGGAGGCTGCTCTCGCAGGCGGTGTTTGCGAGGTGGGAAAAATAAAACTTCATACGACAAAAGTTCGTCATTTGCCAAAGCAACACATGGGCAGATTTGAGCATTTGAAAAAAGTGCGCTTGAGATTATTCAAGCGCACTTTTTATCTCTGAGGATGGAACCACCACGAGAGAAAAGATACGGTTTTTCAACTCATGGGTATCGATCACTTTACAACCACCTGATTAATCGTACCTCCATCACCTGCATAGCCGCCGTCCTGCCACCAATGCTGAACATAATTATGCAACCGTCGCGTCTGTCCGGCAGGGCAGCTCACTTTGGTTTGTGCCATTGTGTCCCAGCTTGTTGTCACGTTATAGTGCATCAAAAAGGAATTCGGAGGGAATTGATACTGAACATAGGTGTTGTTTTGTATTGTATAGTTACAACTTACGTAGGTCTGCCACACGGTCACTCCGAATTGATCCATGCTGAAAGAGGGACTGGTCCAGTCGTTATAATTTGGATTCCAGCAACAACTCCCATTATCATAAATGTTATTGGTGTAATAAATAGTCGTCAAAGAGTGATAGTTTTTGGACGCAGCAAAAGCTACAGTGGTTGTGACAATCAATGTCACGATGACAAGAAAGAGCCCAAACGGAAAGCGATGCGGCTTTTTCATAATTGATCTCCTAATTGCTGAAATAGTTCAGGATTAAATCGGATGGACGATCAATCTTCTCAACACGAATATTCGAGATACGTTGTGAGATCTCCATATTTCCATCAAGACCCAAAAAATAATCCTCTATTTGTACAGGCAGGCCAGTGTCGAGAGAAAAGTAATACTTAAAAACCACACCACTTATTTCTCTGGCTTTTTTTTCTTGCGTGTCTTTCAGGATTTTGACAGGTTTTTCATATCTTTCAGTAACCATAAAAATAACGACATTCTGCCCATTCATGACTTCCTGGTATTCGTCAAGGTTTACAGAGTCTTTATACGGAAGGACTGTACCAAAGAAACCGCTATCTAATCCGGGCTTGTAAGTTTCAGGTTCAGAAGACGAAATGCCCAACGAAAGATTTGTCCAGATGCCTTTTTCAAAAACACTGATTTGGGAGGTGGATTGACTACCCGTATCTTGTATTGAAACAGCCTTGATCGCATTCCCATTTTCATCGAGATACACCCACAAATCATCCGTCCATTTGGCTGGCACGGGAGAACCGTCGGGCATTACCGTTGACGCTGATATAAAAGATTCTGTTTGGGAAGAAATATGCAGCCAGCCCGCCGTAAGATATACACTCTCAGTGTTGCGAATCAACCTCTCAGCATCCTTCAATACATCGTCGCTTTTTAATCTTTCATTACCCCCCAGCGGAATTGAATTTGAATCATTCGGGATAGCCGTATCAGAAGTCATTGGAACCGAAGAATCGTATTTGAGAGTATCCTTCAGAACACTTTTCTTCGCTCCTGCTAGGTTAATTTGTGTTATAACCAAACCGGCCAATACAATGCAACCACACAGGAATAGCCACGTTTTAATTTTCATTTTTTCTCCTTTCTGTGAAACCATGACGCAAAACATCATCTCAAACTTGCTTCCTTGTTTGGAAGTCGCACAATAAACGTCAGTTCGGAATATAAGGAAAAAAACGCTTTGCTTTACGGAGCGGCAATCTCAAATTCCCACGGACCTTCCCTGCTTTCGACCATGGCTTCCATGACCATCTTTTGCGCCAGCGCCTGATCCATGCCGTTGGGCTTGGCAATCATCTCGACCCCGCTCAAACCTGGCTCGGTGGGGCATTTGATTTTTATGCCCAGGTTTTTCGCATCCAACTTTGCCTGTGCCTGGCTGCAATCGGGGTTTTCCGGCATGGCGGTTACCAATTTCTCTATCGAGATTTTCAAGTTTTCAAGCGCAAACCCCTGCGGCAACGGGAACCCTACATGGTCGCACCGCCCGGCAAACCTGCCTTGATCGTCCTTTTTCAACAAACCGGTCTGTGGATCTGGAATCATTTCAATGGAATAGACCCCAATCTCTGCCACACCATTGCTCAATTTCAAATAATCAGGTCCTCCCAGTTCCCAAGCGGGGTTATCGGATGGGAAGTCAAAGCAAAGGTCGGCATATAAAAAGCCGGCGTCCAATTTTACACCCAGCAACTCGATTTTTATATTGTTTTTTGTCTGCACCATCGGATAGGCGTTCTTTGGCAAAGCGGCAGTATTTGCCAAAGGATTATCTGCACTGGCAGGAGGATTTTGAGAATTATTGGTCTGGAGGATCAACGCCTTCTCGACCGGCATCGCCGCTGCGGAAGCGGGACGATTTGCAACGATCACAATGACCGCAGCGCTCAAGGCGCCGGTGATCAAGAGCGCAATCAAGGCAATATCGAAATATTTGCGAAACATTTTCATCTCCTTATCTAAAATCAAGGTGTGCACGGCGATCCAACAGGGGCTGAAATGGGATTGGCAGATATATGCCCACACGCCAGCCATCCGGGCGGATTGGCTATCCCAGAATATCTCTGCTGGCTGACTACAGCCTTATTGACTGCTATCTTGCCGCCCGAAGAGACCGAATAGTAATAGGGCGAACTCTGAAACCACAGGGTTGCATTTGCATAAAAAGACCTTCCCAGCCCATCCGTATTTGTGGTCTTCGCCCAGAGCGTATAACAATTGGTCGAATACCGCAAATCAACTCTGCTACTTGCGGGATATATCGTTTTTACATTCGTGACAGAATCACCACAACCTGTAGAACTGGCAAACGAGCCGTTACACCCTGTGCCGCTGCAGGTTGCCGCCAAAACAACCGAAGCAAGCGGAAAACTGCCTGCCAGCACAAACAAGATCGTGAGCAGCAGAATCAAAACAGGTTTTAACTTTTGCATCATTTTCTCCTTATGTTTGTAATTCTGCAACGCACTATAGCAGATGCAATAATTCCATTTCAAGTACGGAAATCCGTACCTTGTTCCACCCACCACAAAATGGCTTCAGACCTCGAAGTTACCCCCAATTTCTTATAAATGTTCTTCAAATGCTTCTCCACAGTATTGATTGATACATTCAACGAAGCGGCAATCTCTTTGTTATCTGCACCGTTCGTCAGCAGTTTCAACACCTCCCGCTCGCGGAGTGACAGACTTTCCCACTTTCTGCCCACCTCTTCCCTCCAGAGCCGCGCCCGTTCCATTTGCTCTTTATCATACAACCATTCGCCTCGCGCTGCCCGCCGAATGGCATTGAGCAGGTCGTTGCCTTTTAGTTTTTTGTCCAAATAACCTGTCGCGCCAGCATCCATCATATCTGCCAGGTACGCATCCCGGTGGTGGGCGGTCAACACCAGCGTGATGGTTTCAGGATAATTGTTCCTCACCCATTTTTCAAGTTCGATGGGGTTATGATTGGGCATCACCAAATCCAATAGCAGAACATCGGGCTGCAATTCAGCAACCTTTTGTTTGATCTGATTGCCATCCTGCACTTCGCCAACAACCTGCATATCGGAAGCCTTGTTGATAATGGTACGAACTCCTTCGATCCAGCCGGGATGATCGTCAGCAATCAAGATGGTGATGATTTTTGGAAAAGGCGGCATAAAATCTCCTTGCTTTTCACTTTCCAAGGCTGCAAACAAGAAAAATTCTATGGTCTTTTTTGTATACGTCAATCAACGATTGCCCTACGCCCTCCTTAATCCTCCCTAACCTTTTCCTAGACAAAACCTTTTTGGCATGGGAAAATCTGAAACCAATATTAGCAAAAGGAGCATGCTGCATGTCCATCGAGAAGAAAAGCAAACGCTTGGAACGGCGCGAGAAACTGCGCAAAGACGCCATGAAGAACCGCCTTGCCGTCATTGGCTTGATCACCGCCGGCGCATTGCTGGTGGTGCTTGCCGTCATCTGGCCCCAGTTCACCACCATTGACGACCTCATCGTCCCCGAAGCAAAGACTCTTCCCAACCCCGACGGACTGAGTCTCGGCGATCCCAACGCCCCCGCTGTCATCGAAATCTTCGAGGATTTCCAATGTCCCGCCTGCCAATACTTCTCCGAGAACATCGAGCCCCTCATCATCCAATATCTCGTCGAGACCGGCAAAGCCCGCCTGGTTTACCGCCACTACCCCTTCATTGACGGACCCGGCGCAAGCAACGGCGGTGAATCGGATCAAGCCGCCAACGCATCCATGTGCGCCAACGAACAAGGCAAGTTCTGGGAAATGAAAGCCGTCATCTTTGCCAACTGGAACGGCGAAAACCAGGGCAACCTCAGCAACCGCCGCCTCACCGCCATGGCGGAAGCCATCCACCTCGACATGAACGCCTTCAACGCCTGCTTCGACGCCAACAAATACAAAGCCGACATCCAAGCAGACTTCGACCGCGGCGAAGAACTCGGCGTCAGCGGCACGCCCAGCGCCTTCGTCAACGGCGTTCAGGTCGGTCAGCCAGGCAAAGTCCCCACTTTTCAGGAAATTGCCGTGGCGGTGGATGCCATCGCCGGCACAGGCGAATAACTTCCATACCCCACAAAAGAGGGACGCGCTTGCCGCGTCCCTTTTTGATTCCCCGCCGGGTTCAAGCGTTATAATGACAGCGGACGATGATTTTTTCTCATGCGAACGTTAGAGAACGTTCGCTGCGCGCCCCTTCCGGCGCGTAATAGGCGCTCTCCAGCGTCAGGCGTGTCACGCTGCACATGAACTTTTATGAGGACTCATGATGAAAACCCGCTTCTCCCTCGCCTTGCACTGCCTCATCCTCCTCAGCCTGCTCCTCGCCTCTTGCGGAGGCGTCCCCACCCTGCCCCAACTTCCGCAACTCATCGCCGCTTCTCCCACCCCTGCCCCACAAGCCTCTGCCGCGCAACAGACCTACCCGCCAGCCCTCGTCGAAACCGACCCGCCCGCCGGCACCGTCATCGGACATCTTTCCCCCATCACCTTCTACTTCAACCAGCCGATGAACCGCGCCTCCCTCGAGGATGCCATCCACGGACTGCCCGACGGCGTTTTCACCTGGAGCGACGATGCCACCCTCGTCTTCACCCCCGCCCAACCCTATCCGCCCGATTCCCCTCTGAACCTTGAAATTGCCCAAACCATCCAATCCGCCGGCGGATTTGCCGCCCTCGCGCCGCAATCCATCTCCTTCACCGTCGCCGACTACCTGCGCCCGGTCAACCTGCTCCCCAAGCCCAACACCACCGATGTGAACGTGGACGCCGCCATCGCCGTCTCGTTCAACCAGCCGGTGGTGCCGCTCGGCGCAGAGGCTTCCTCCCTCCCGCCTGCGTTCGTCATCACCCCCGCCGTGCAGGGACGCGGGGAATGGATCAACACCAGCACTTACATCTTCCATCCGCAAACCGCCCTGCTCGGCGGCACGGAATACACTGTCAGCGTGAACGATGCTTTGAAAACCGCAACAGGCGTCGGCTTGGATCGAACCGTCGTCAACGCCTGGAAGTTCGTCACGGCGCGTCCGCGCGTCGTTGAAGTGAATCCATCCCCCGACGACTTCATCCCGCCCGACGCCCGCATCGAAGTCACCTTCAATCAACCGATGAACCGCCAGAGCGTGGAGGCAAACTTCTCACTGAACGGACCCGCCGGCGCGGTGAGCGGAACCTTCGAATGGCTGGACGACAGTTCGGGTTTTTCCTTCATCCCAAAATCGCCGCTGGCGCGCGGCACGGCATATACGTTGAAGTTGAACGCGGCGGCGACATCGCAGGGCGGCGTGACGCTGAAGAGCGATTACAACGCCTCTTTGCGCACCTATGAAAACCTCGCCGTGCGTACCACCGAAACCAGCATCAGCGGCATCAACTTTCGCTTCACCGCGCCGCTGGCAAACACCAACTACGACAAGCTGGTGAGCATCTCGCCGGCGGTGGAAAACATCTCTGTCACTGCCGACGATTCGACCCTTTACCTTTACAACCTCCAGCCTGGCACCACCTATCTGATTGAACTCTCCGCGCAAATCAGCGACCTGTGGGGGCAATCGCTTGGCTCACCCTACCGCATCGAGGTGCAAACGCCCCCCCTCACCCCCAGCCTGTGGATTACCCCCTTCTCGTCCACCCTGTTCGTCCGCCCGGACGAACCCCTGCTCTCCGCCAGCGCCGTCAACATCCAAAGCGCGGACGTGACCGTCGCGCCGCTGACGGTGCAGGACTTTTTCACACTTCAAGCCTCCCCCGACCTGCGGCAGACCTACGCGCCGCAAAACCCAGCCACCTCATCTCAAACCTTCACCCTCACCCCCAACCTTCAAAGCAATGTGAAATTGCGTCTGGCAGAACCGAACACCCAACTGCCGCCCGGCTTGTACTACGTGAACGTCGCCTCACCGCAACTCCAATCGAAATCCCAACTCATCCAGTTCGTTGCCTCCAGTCAAGTCAATCTCACGTTCAAACTCGGCGCGGCAGATGCGCTCGTCTGGGCGGTGGATTTGTCCTCGCAGACGCCGGTCGCCGGCGCAGCGGTGACCCTTTACGATGAAGGGGGGAACGTCCTAGCCAGCGGCGTCACCGATGCGAACGGACTCTGGCAGGGCGCCGTCTCCCCGGTCACAGGGCAGGTCTATGCCATGCTCGCCGCGCCCGGCGACCCCAACTTCGCCCTCGCCGCCAACACTTGGAACAGCGGTCTCAATGCCTGGGACTTTGGCTACGAACAGAACATCCAGCCGCCGCACACCCAAATCTATTTTTACACCGACCGCCCCATCTACCGCCCCGGGCAAACAGTGTACTATCGCGGCATTGTCCGCGAGGCGTTCAACGGACGCTACGAACTGCCCGCCGTCACCTCCGTCCCCATCTTCCTGACCGACGCGCAAGGCACGCAGCTGGCGTCCATCAATGCGCAACTCTCCCCCTACGGCACTTTCAACGGTCAATTCGAACTCTCGCAGGAAGCCGTGCCGGGCCACTACATTTTCCAAAACAGCGCCCTCAATTTCTTCTTCTACTTCGAGGTGGCGGAATACCGCAAACCCGAAATTGACCTCAACGTCACATTTCTCAACGACCAGATTCAGCAGGATGGCTCCACGCAGGCAGAGGTCAGCGCCCGCTACTTCTTCGACGCGCCCGCCGCGAACGTGGATGTGCGCTGGGCGCTGTATTCCACACCGGATTATTTTTCACTGCCCGGCTATCAAACGGGACCGATTGATTTTGACTGGCTGGATGCCTTCCGCATCCCCGCCGGGGCAGACTCCCGCTACTTCGGGAAATTCCTCAAAGAAGGCTCGGCTCAAACTTCCCCCGGCGGGACCCTCGCCATCAGCCTGACCGCCCTCCCCAAAGCGGACACGCCCCGCCGCCTCACCCTCGAAGTGACCGCCACCGACGAAAGCGGACTGCCCGTCAGCGCCCGCAGCGAACTGACCCTCCATCCCGCCGACTTCTACATCGGCGTCCGCCCCGACCGCTGGGTGGGAACGGCAAAAGCCGAACTCGGCTTCGAACTCTACACGGTGGACTGGGAGCGCAATCCCACCGGCGAGAAACGCCTTGCCGCCGAATTCAAACAAGTGCGCTGGGAAACCTCGCTGGACGAAAACGGCTACCCCCAATACACTCCTGTTTACACCACAGTTGCCAGCGTCAACCCCGCCACCGGCGCAGACGGCAAAGCGCGGGTTTCGTTTACCCCGCCTGCCGCCGGCACCTACATGCTCGATGTCAGCAGCGGCAGCGCGCGGACTCAAGTGCTCGTGTGGGTCGGAGGCGAGGGCGCCTCCGCCTGGCCCGACCTGCCCAACCAGCGCCTCCAACTAACCGCCGACAAAGATTCCTACAAACCCGGCGAGACCGCCGCCGTCTTCATCCCCAACCCCTTCCCCACCAATGCCCTTGCGCTGGTGACGGTCGAACGCGGGCGCATCTCGAAGGCGGCAGTTCTCCCCGTCAGCGGGAGCGGCGTCGAGTATGCCATCCCGCTCAGCGACGACGACGCGCCAAACGTGTACGTCAGCGCAACGGTGCTGGGACAGGGCAACGACTTCCGTCATGGGCTGGTCAACCTCCCCGTCGCGCCCGATGCGAAAGCGTTGAAGGTGCAGTTGTTTGCCAATCCGCCCGAGGCGGGTCCGCGCGATCAGGTCACCTTCGATGTGGTTGTCACCGATCAGCAGGATCAGCCTGTGCAGGGCGAGTTCTCGCTCTCTGTGGTGGACCTCGCCACCTTGAAACTGGCGGATTCCAACGTGGAGGACATCCTGCCCGCCTTCTACGGCAATCAGCCGCTCGGCATCGAGACCGCCCTCTCGCTGGCGATGTATGGCGGGCGCAACTTCCTCGAACCCGGCGGGCTGGGCGGCGGAGGTGGAGATGAAGGCTCGTTCATTCGCGAAGACTTCCCCGACACCGCCTACTGGAACCCGTCGCTCATCACCAACGCCGAGGGGCGCGGACAGGTGACCCTCACCCTGCCCGACTCGCTCACCACCTGGCAGGTGGACGTGCGCGGTCTTACGGTGGATACCAAAGTCGGTCAGGCGCAGACGCAAATCGTCTCTACCAAACCTTTGCTCATCCGCCCGGTCACGCCGAGGTTCCTCGTCAGCGGCGACCATGTGCTGATGGCGGCGGTCGTTCACAACAACACCGGCAACCGCCTGAATGTTTCGGTCAATCTTCAGAGCGAGGGCTTCGTGCTGGATAACCCCGCCTCCGCTACGCGCACCTTCGAAATTTCGCCCTATGCGCAGGCGCGCGTCGAGTGGTGGGGCGTGGCGGGGCTGGCGAAGGAGGCGGACTTGGTCTTCTCCGTCACCACGAACGGGACGCCCTCCCTGCAGGATGCGGCGCGACCGGTCTGGGGCAAACTGCCCATCTTGCAATATGTCTCGCCGCAGGCGTTCGTCACGGGCGGATTTTTGCGCGGCGCCTCGGCACAGCAGGAAGTCATCTCCCTGCCGCGCACGTTCGCGCCCGGTCCCGGAAGCGGCTTGGAAGTGGAACTCAGCCCCTCGCTGGCTGGCAGTTTGTTGTCCGCGCTGGAAGCGGTGGAGGTCCCGCCCTATTCCGTCAGCGCAGAGGCGACTCTTTCCTATCTGCTTCCCAACGTCGAAGTCCACCGCGCCTTGAACAACGCCGGCTTGAGCGACCCCGAACTCTCGCAAAGAATCGAAAAGAATCTCAACGCCAGTGTGAGCCGCATCCTGTCTTTGCAAAACGCAGACGGCGGCTGGAGTTGGTGGGGGCAGGCGTCCCCCCAAGTTGAGGGGACAGCAGGGGGGTCCGAGCCGTATATTTCCGCGTATGTGCTGTTTGGCTTGCTGCGCGCGCAGCAGGTTGGCGCCTCGGTCAATCAGGAGGCGTTGACCCGCGCAGTGACCTACCTGCAAAAGACGCAGGCGGAAATCACCGCAACCACCAGCGGCGCCGACCTCGATGAAGCCGTCTTCGTCCAATTCGCTTTAAGTCAGGCAGGTAGTACCGATCCCAGCCGCACCGACACCCTCTATGCGGCGCGCGACCGCATGAGCCCCGCCAGCCGCGCCCTGCTCGCCTCCATCATCCACACCATCAACCCCGCCGACCCGCGCGTGAGTGAACTGCTCAACAACCTCACCGCAGAAGCCATCCGCACCGCCTCCAGCGCGCACTGGGAGACTCCGCCGCAAAACATCCTGCGCCGCGGCTCGCCCATTTACACCACCTCGGTGGTCGTGTACGTCCTTGCTCAACTCGACCCCGCCAATCAGGTCCTGCTCGATGCCGTCCGCTACCTCAACGCGCACCGCAACGCGCGCGGCTTGTGGAGCGCCGCTCACGAAAACGCCTGGGCGATGATCGCACTCAACGAGGCGATGGTCGGCATCGGCGACCTGCGCTCCGACTTCTCCTACAGCGCCACGCTCAACGGCAATCCGCTCACCAGCGGCGACGTGAACGGCATCCAGCTCGAACCGCTCAAGGCGAACGTCGCGCTCGAATTCCTCTCGCCTCACTCGCCCAACCTGCTCACCATCCAGCGTGAAGACGGACTGGGGCGTCTGTTCTACAACGTCGTCCTGAAGGTCAACCGCCCGGTGCAGGATGTTCAGCCGCTCAACGCGGGAATGGGAATCGAACGTGTGTACTGCCTCGCCAAATCGAAGGACTGCACGCCTCTCACCGCCCTGAAACTTGCTCCTGACCAACCGGTCACCGCCCGGCTGACGCTGACTCTACCTCACGACGCCTACTACGTCATGGTCGAAGACCACATCCCGGCCGGCATGGAAATCCTGAACCGCAATCTCAAAACCAGCCAGTTGGGCGCAGACACCACCGGCGTGAAGGTTCAATTCAAGGACGAAGACCCCTTCGCCGAAGGCTGGGGCTGGTGGCTGTTCAACGAACCGCAGATTCACGATGAGGGCATCCTCTTCACTGCCGATTATCTCCCCGCCGGCTCCTACGTGCTGACCTACACCCTCATCCCCGTGCAGGCGGGCGAATTCCAGGTCCTTCCCGCCCATGCCTGGCAAGCCTTCTTCCCCGACGTGCAGGGAACGAGCGCAGGGATGCTCTTCAAAATCGAACCGTAAAAGAATCAGCCACGGATTACACCGATTGACACGGAATGAATCATCCGTGAAAATCCGTGTAATCCGTGGCTTGAATTTTTTCTTACAACCTCTCACTCCCTACTCCCCACTTTCCACTCCCCACTTTCTATCTCACCATCCCCCACACTGCCAGCGCCCCGAAGACCGCCAGCACCAGCGCCGCGCCGGTCACCACCTCGCCCAGCGAGCGGCGGTCTGTCACATACAGCATGGGAGCCATCCCCTCGATCTCCCACAGCGGACTGGCAAACCAGGTGAACATCAACCCGCCGAGCAGCCCACCGATGTGCCCCCAGTTGTCAATGCCGGGCAGCGACGCCCCCAGGAACAGATTAATCGCGATGATGAAAAGCACATTCCCGATGGCGCTGCGGAACTGCCCTGCCAGCAGGCGGCGGTTGCGATAGAGAAAAACCGCCTCCGCCCCCACCAGCCCAAACACCGCCGTGGACGCGCCCACCGAGTAGCCGCCGGTCAGCAAAAACGAGGTGACATTTCCTGCAAACGCGCCCAAGAGGTACAGCGCGAGAAACCTGCCGCGCCCGAAAAACTGCTCTAGTGCGCTCCCAAACGAAAGCAGGGCATACATGTTGAAGAAAATATGCGTCAACGAACCGTGCAGCAAAACGGGGGTGAGCAACCGCCAGACCTGCCCCGCCTGGATGAATTCATTGATGCGCGCGCCGTACAGCGACAGCCAGTCAATGTTGGAAAAGGAGGTCGGATACCCGAACAACAAAACGCTGGCAACCTGCAGGAGATACGCCAGCACCGTCACGCCGATGATGGCATAGGTCACATACGGGACGGCTTGCGGTAGAGTCACACGAACGGGTTGTGGAACAGCCTCCGGCGCGGCGGGAGGCGTCTCGTAATTCATAGGGAAACCTTTCGCGGCTTCACGCGGTGATGTTCCGCCGTAATGATGGCGCGGATGACATCCACTGTTTCGTCGAGTTGAAAGTCGCGGTTGATGATGACGTAATCGAACGCCTCCACCCGTTTCAATTCCTTGCGCGCCGTGGCAATGCGGATGGCGAGTGAATCGGCGGTTTCGGTCTTGCGCGTTTCGAGGCGATGCACCAATTCCTCTTCGCTTTCAGTGGTAATGAAAATCAGGAGCGCATCCGGCGCAAGTTTACGCACCGTTTCCGCGCCCTGCACATCGAGGCGCATCACCACGTCCTTGCCGCTTTCCAGCGCCTCGCGCACCTGCTGTTTCGGAATGCCCTTGTAATCGCCGTACACGATGGCATGTTCGATCAGTTCGTCCTCGTCAATCATGCGGGCGAACTCGTCCTTCGTGACAAAGAAATAATCCTTGCCGTGAACTTCGTTGGCGCGCCGCGGACGTGTGGTGGCGGTGACCACGAAATGAAACGGCATGCCGCGTTCTTTCATCCGCTGCATAACGGTATCCTTGCCAACGCCCGAAGGACCCGAAATGACGATCAACAGCGGCTGGGGATGATGCAAATTGAACTCTGAATTGACAGATGAGGAAGACATGCTGAAATTATACCAGACGGCAAACAACGACTTCGGAAGTTTCATCGGGGAGAGTGTCTAAAAGGCTGGGCTAAAGAAATTCGCCACAGAGAACACAGAGTCCACGGAGGTTTTTCAAAGAGATTTTCTCCGTGATTTTTGTGCGCTCCGTGGTTAAATCTTTTGCAAGCCCGCGAGATTAGGCACTCCTTATCGGGAGAGCGCCCGCTCCACCATCGGACCGATTTCCCCGCCTCCCCCCCCGCCCTCAACCAGGCTCAGCCAGACGAGAAACTCGGCATTCCCCTTCGGTCCCAACAGCGGACTCTTGATCAGCCCGCGAACACTGAACCCCTCGCCCTGCGCGAACGACAGCACATCCATCAGCACCTGCCGGTGAATCTGCGGGTCGCGGATCACGCCATCGCCGCGCGAAACATCTTTTCGCCCGGCTTCGAATTGGGGCTTGATGAGGGCAATGATACCTAACCCCCCTGCGCCCCCCTTCCCTCTCAGGGAAGGGGGGACGGGGGGGTTAGGTCCAAGCCACTTTTTCACCACTGGCAGCAGCAACTTCAGCGAAATAAACGACGCATCCACCGTCACCAGCGAGACCGGCTCCGGCAACGACTCGACATAGCGTGCGTTGGTCTCTTCCATCACCACCACGCGCGGGTCGTTGCGCAGTTTCCAGTGCAGAATGCCCTTCCCCACGTCAATGGCATAGACCTTCGCCGCGCCGCGCTGTAGCAGACAGTCAGTAAAACCGCCGGTGGAGGCGCCCACATCGGCGCAGACCAGCCCGCGCACATCGAGGGCAAAGGCTTCGAGGGCGGCATCCAGTTTTTCGCCGCCGCGCGAAACAAAGCGCGGACCAGATTCCACTGTCAGCGGGGCAGAGGCGTCCACGGTTGTGGCAGGCTTCAGGGCGGTCTGACCGGCGACGCGCACCTGTCCTGCCATGATGAGCGCCTGCGCCTTGGCGCGCGATTCGGCGAGTCCGCGCTCCACCAGTAACACATCCAAGCGTACTTTTGTCATGGTGTTGGTATTGTACTGCTTGCGGGCAAAAAAGGTAAAATTACTTCATGCTCAAACATCTGCTCAAAACCATGCGCCCCCGTCAGTGGATCAAGAACGGCTTCGTCTTTTTTGCGCTGATCTTCGACAAACAATTGTTTCAGACAGAGCCGTTCCTGCGAACACTGGAGGGGTTCGTTTTGTTTTGTTTGATTTCCAGCGCGGTGTATCTGTTCAACGACATCGCAGATATCGAAGCCGACCGCATCCACCCGGAAAAGAGACACCGCCCGCTGGCGGCGGGGAAACTGCCCATAAGCGTTGCGTTTGCCGCCGCTGTGATTCTGGCGCTGGCGGCGCTGGCATTCGGATATTGGCTCGCGCCAGCGTTTGCAGGAGTGCTGGCAGCCTACTTTGTCATCAACCTGCTGTATTCGCGCTGGCTCAAACACATTCCCATTCTCGACGTGTTGATCATCGCGGCGGGGTTCGTCCTGCGTGTGGCGGCTGGCGTGATGTTGATTACCGTGGAGCGCTTCTCGCCCTGGCTCTACATGATTACCGTGCTGTTTTCCCTTTACCTCGGGCTGGGCAAACGCCGCGCCGAAATAAGCCTGCTGGCGCAAGGCGCCGGCGCGCACCGCAAAGTGCTGGACGGCTACACCCTGCCCCTGCTCGACCAGTACATCACCATTGTTTCCGGCACCACCATCGTCGCCTACTCGCTCTACACGTTCTCCGCGCCCAACCTGCCCGAAAACCACAGCATGATGCTGACCATTCCCTTCGTGGTATATGGCATCTTCCGCTACCTGCAGCTCATTCAAATCGGCAACGCCGGCGGCTCCCCCGAAGAAGTGGCGCTCACCGACCGTCCTTTGCAAGTCACGGTGTTGTTGTGGGGGCTGACAGTGATTGCCATCTTCTACCTGACATAAGGCGGAATGACCACAGCCTCCGCCCCCGGCAAAATCATCCTCTTTGGCGAACATGCCGTCGTGTACGGACGACCGGCGCTTGCCGTGCCGGTCACGCAGGTTCACGCGGATGTGGACATCGCCGCTTCAGACCGCCCCGGCATCTGGATTCACGCCCCGGGCATTTCCCTCCGCTCGGAACTCAACTCGCTTCCCTCCGACCATCCGATTGCTGCAGTTATACATAACTTTTTCTTTCTCGCGCGCGTTTCCCCCTTTCCGCCGTTGAAGATTCACATTTCATCCACCATTCCTGTTGCCTCCGGTCTCGGCTCCGGCGCGGCAGTGACTGTTGCCCTGGTGCGGGCGCTGGCGGTTCACTTCAACTTCCCGATGACGGACGAAGAGGTCAACGCCTTTGCCTACGAGATCGAAAAAATCCATCACGGCACGCCCTCGGGCATTGACAACACCGTCATCACATATGCAAAGCCAGTCTATTTTGTGCGAGGTCAGCCCATCGAAACGTTCACCGTCGGTCAGCCGTTTACTCTGGTCATTGGCGATACGGGTATCCCCGCGCCGACGAAAGAATCGGTGGGCGATGTGAGGAAATTATGGGAGGCTGATAAGGAAAAGTGGGAGGAGGTGTTCGATCGGATTGGCAGGATTGTGAAAGAGGCACGAAAACAAATAGAAAGAGGAAAGTGGAAAGAGTTGGGCGGTTTGATGAACGACAATCACGCCCTGTTACAACAGATGACCGTCTCCTCGCCCGAACTGGACAGGCTGGTCGAAGCGGCGCGAAAGGCGGGGGCGCTGGGGGCAAAACTCAGCGGAGGCGGGCGCGGCGGCAACATGATCGCCCTGGTCGAGCCGTCGGATGCCGAAGCAGTCGTCAGGTCGCTGAAAGAGGCGGGGGCGAAAAGCACCATCGTCACCAAAATCGGGTGAAGGCGGAGATCAAAACCAGTCGCGTTTATAGAAGATGTAGGTGGCAACCGCCGTCACTCCAACCGTCACGCCGATAATGAACAAAAAGGCAAGCGGATGGTCCTGGGCAGGCAGGCTGACGTTCATGCCGTAAAAGGATGCGACAATGGTCGGCAGGTTGAGGATGATGGTGAGCGCGGCGAGGGCTTTCATCACCACGTTCAGGTTGTTCGAGATGATGGAGGCAAAGGCGTCCATCATGGAGGCGAGAATTTCGGTGTTGATGTTGGTCATCTGAATGGCTTGCTGGTTTTCGGTCAGCACGTCTTCGAGCAGGTCCTGGTCTTCTTCGTAATAGTTGAAAATCTGCATCCGCTGGACACGTTCCATCATCACTTCGTTCGAGCGCAGGGCGGTTGCAAAATAGGTGAGGCTCTTCTGGTATTTGAGCAGTTCCAGCAATTCGCGGTTGCGCTGCGATTTTTGCAACTGATCTTCGATTGCCTCGGTCGTGCGGTTGATTTCACGCAGATGAGTCAGGTAGCGTGTGGCGGTTTCGAGAAAGATATACAGGGCAAAACGATAGCGTTTGCCGGTCTTCAACATACGATACTTGCCGTTGGCAAGCACTTTGAACATTTCCTTGTCGTACTTGCAAATGGTGACAATCATGTTGCCGAGAATCATGATGCCGAGCGGGATGGTGATGTAGGGAGGGTCGCTTTCCAATTGGCGGTGAGGGACGCGAAGCAGGATGAAGGTGTAATCTTCATCGCGTTCGATGCGCGGCATTTCATCGAGGTCGAGGGAATAATTGATATAGTCAATATCCACACCCCAGTTGACCAGTTGCTCGATCTCTTCCGGCGTGGGGTCCACAACCTTGACCCATGCGCCGTTCACCATCGAGTCCAGTTGTTCGATTCCCCGCTCGGTGGTTTTGTAAATGGTGAGCATGAATGCCTCCTTGCGTGAGATCATCACGCAGAGGCATGGCTCATCTGCGTGATGTCATGGATGTCGCAATGCGTAAACTCCGTCCGTACTGGGCGGCTGGCTCTCGGTATTTCCTGAAGTGCTTTCGTTCGTAAACATCACGGTTCCTTGCGGCGGTTATTGTACGCCTGTTGAGTGAATTCCACAACGGCTACGCCCGCCAACCTTGCAAATCGGCAAAAATCCCCCCTCTTTCATTCCTCATCATCAGACGCGATGCCCGGCTGATTGATGCTCAACACCTCGCCATGCACGTTGATGGTGACCTTGAATCCCATCATCCCCAGATACGCGCGCACATCCTCGGGGATGCCCATTTCCATCAACTGGTCGAACTGCTTGTCAATGTTCTTCAACTGCTGTTCGATGGCGGCTTTGGTGAACACATCTTCCTGCCCCAGCATTTTGGCGGTTTCCTGAGAAATCAGGTCTTCACTGCCTTTCATCAGTTCGGCAATATGACCGAGCACCTGCCGGTCCACCTGCTCCGAGGGAATGTGGCGGCGAAAGCCTGCATCGTCCACCACATAGCAGGGCTCGTCGCCCACTAAAGCGGTTTCGACAAGACGGTCGGCTTCATCGAAGACGAGACCGGCGAAGAGGGGAGACCGTGTCATGGGGTTACTCGATGCAAAGGCAGGCGATGCGAGGATAGGAGATAGGAGGATAGGAGATAGGAGGATAGGAGATAGGAGGATAAGAGATACGGACTTAGGAGCAAAAGGTTCATGGTGGATTACTTCCTTCCCAAGTTTCGTTTGTGGGAATTGAGGAGATTGGTAATAAGCGAGATCAGGTGGTCAATCACCTTATAACGATGCTCGAGCAGGTCGGCCGGCAAGGCATGACGAGAACGGTAGTACCAACCGCGCGTTTCCCGGGCTTCACCCAGGCTGATTTTCAGAATCCGCACATAGTCCGGCGTCCCAACGCCGCGTCCAAACGCCTCTTCCATGTTTGCGCTGACGCTTCCCGAGCTGTGCATAATTTGAGAAACGTAATGCCTGGCGCGAAAATCTTTTTGCAAGAATTCGCAATCATCCCAAACAAGGTCGGAGAGAAACAAGGCGACACGGTAATACAAAGAATCCCATAACGGATCATTCTTGAAGTACGAAGAGACTGTTTTCTCCCAATCCTCGAACTTCAGAAAATGATGGCTCAGCGCCGTTTGTTTATCTTCCATCTCCTAACTCCTATCTTCTTATCTCCTACTTGTCTCCAGCGACTTCTCCTTTCCTCCGCGTCTTTGTTAGACCACCTGAACGCGCGTGCCTTCGCCCGGCATGTGGATGTAAGACGCATCCACCGGGACGTTGGGCAGGGTCCAGCGATACAAGAACTTTGCCGCCTCTGACGGCAGATTCACGCAGCCGTGACTGCGCGGACGACCATAATCGTTATGCCAGTATGCGCCGTGCAAGGCATGACCAGCGCCGGTGAAGAACGAACACCACGGCACGCCAGGCAGGTTATAGATGTTTTCCAGCGCGTCGCCCTGATTGGTCATATGCACGGCGGGACCTTTGTGATACGTACGAAACTCGCCGCGCGGGGTTTCGGTGCCCGGCGCACCGGAGGAACAACGCTGAGAGAAGACCAATTTTTCCCCTTCGAAGGCGGTGACCATCTGGGTCTCTAGTTCAATGACAATCAATTTTTCCTCGTTCGGCACTTCGGGCGAGAGCAGGGTCAACTCGTCGTAAGGCACGAGCCGCATGGCATACGAAGGAACATACAACTCGCGTTTGATTTCGCTGTCGTAGATTTCATACCAGATGCTCTTTTCTTCGCGCGTCACGACGACCCGTTTCACCCAATGCGTGCTTCCATAATAGACGCGGTATCCGCGCTCGGCATAGACGTAGGGCGACTTCTTCGTATCCACAAAGGGAATGGTGATTTCACCCACCCGTCCCTTTTCGGGAACGTCGAACTGCGGTTTCTGGTAGCGGGTTTCCACGGGGAGCACCCAGCCGGAGTAGGTGTAGCCCTCGTTGTTGATTTGATACCACACACGGTTGAAGGGATTCCCCTCGTCGCCGTTTTCCTCGATGGCGGTGATGTCCACCACCTTGTCTTTGCCGAAGAAATGAATTTTGTTGGCGTTGAAGGAGGGTGCATCGTAGAGCGGAATGCCGCTGATGGTCATGCACCCTTGTTTGAAAGCAGAGGCGGCGAGGGCGCGGTCGAGTTTCAGGTCGCGCAGGGCAAAGGCAAGCGAA
Organism: Anaerolinea sp.; assembly: GCA_020723805.1. Classification (GTDB taxonomy): domain Bacteria; phylum Chloroflexota; class Anaerolineae; order Anaerolineales; family Villigracilaceae; genus Defluviilinea. The sequence continues at coordinate 47,041 of DYID01000012.1, forward strand.
CCAGCGGCTGCCAGTTTGAGAAATTCGCGGCGGGAAATTTGAGGGTTGAGCATGGGATAAGTGTAACGCAGAAGATGAATTTTTCGGGCTTTATCACTGAATTCTTATAGACGCACAATCACCTTTACGCACCGTCCCGAAGGTTTGGCTGAAAAATAGACGCAATTTGCGAGAACCTTCGGGACGCTTCGCGTAAGGTGAGTTATAGACTCACAACCACCTTTGTGCCTGTAAAGCCATAGACGAGCGGCTTTTCCGGCGGGACGGGGGGAAGCGTCCAGCGGTAGAGCCATTTGGCGGCTTGCGGCGTGAGGTTGATGCACCCGTGACTGCGCGGACGCCCGAAGTCGTTGTGCCAGTAGGTGCCGTGCAGAGCAATGCCGTTTTCCTTGATGTACATCACCCAAGGCACGCCGGGCAGGTCGAAGCCGTTGGAGGCGAGGTCGCCGGTTGCCATGTGGCGCGTGGGACGTTTGTGGTAGGTGATGTATTCGCCGACGGGCGTGGTGTATGCGCCGCTGGAACGGCGTCCGCCGGTGGCGGCGCGGGTGGCAAAGACCAGGTTGTCTTTTTCGTAGGCAAGCACCAGCTGCTCTTCGAGGCGCACTTCGATGCGCTTTTCGCGGAGGGAAAGGTCGGGAGAAAGAGGAGCCAGTTCCCCGTCGGGGATGAGGCGGATGTGTTCCCCGCGCACGAAGTATTGCTGGTTGTATTTGTCGTCCAGCAAGGCATACCAGACGCTTCCATCCGCCAAGACGGCGCTGGCGGTCACCCAGTGGACGGTCTCGTAATAGAGACGATAGATTACATCGGATTCGGGATTCGCTTCGAGGTGCGCGTCGGTGAAGGGGACGCTGACCTCGCCCAACGCGCCGCGCGGAGGGATGGGCTGCGGTTCGTTCAGGACCGTGCGGACAGGCTGGACGCTCCCCGAATAGACGTATCCGCCCTCTTCGAGTTCGTACCACACGCGGTTGTATGCCGTTTCGTCGTCACTGAGAGCAGTGTTGGTGATTCGGAGGATGAGATCGCGCCAGTAGAGTTTTTTTCTTTTTGGTTTTGCGGTTCGGTTCTTCATACGACCAGAGCGTGCGGTCGAGGACGCGCCCCTGGAGGGCATCGAAAGAATCGGCGAACGGGTGGAGGGACAGGCTGGGCAAGAGAAGCCCCATCAAGCCATAGCCGCTGAGTTTGAGAAAGTCGCGCCGGGAGATGGGGGGCTTGCTCATGGTCGAATGCGTCCTTCCCTTGCGGGAGAAGACGGGAGACAAAGCCTAGTAATGGATGTTGACGAGCGTGCCAACCGATGCCCAGTTGAACAGCCATTCGGCGTCTTCGGTGCGCAGGTTGACACAGCCGTGACTCATGGGCGTGCCAAAGTTGTTGTGCCAGTAGGTGCCGTGCAAGCCATAGCCCTTGTAGAAGTACATGATGTAGGGGACGTTGGGCAGGGAGTAGCCGGGACCGGACATGCGGGCAGAGCGAATCTTGACGTAGATTTTGTATTGACCGGTCACGGTGGGAGTGCGCCATGTGCCGGTGGAAACGACAAAAGAGTTTACGACCACATCGCCTTCATAGGCAAAGACCATCTGGCGGGTCAGGTCCACGTCAATCCAGCGGACGCCGTTGCCGGCGCTGGCAACGCTCGGTTTTTGCGGGGAAAGTGTGGGCGGAACGTATTGCGGCGTGGGCGTATCCGCGAGGATTTCCATGGACAACGGCGCGGGGGTTTCGGTGGGTTCGGGGGTGGAGGTGGGCGCTTCGGTGGGGGTATCGGTGGGAGCGGGAGTGAGGCTGGGGAAGGGCGAAGGTTCGAGCGCCGGGGCAGGCAGGTCAATGGGCTGGACGTTGAGAATACCCGCGCCAACCGGCGCGAGGGCAGGTTTGGCAATTTCCACCTGCGCCCAGAGGATTTCTTCTTGAGCAGAGACCGCCGCCGGCTGAGGGTTGAGTACCGAGGCAAAGACAGGGGTGTTGAATGCCGTCCATGCGGCGGCGCCAATCACCGCCAGGCAGAGAAACATGCTCAATGCGCCCCACAGGAGATACAGCCGCGAAGACTTTGATGATTTGCCTGTTTTCATGATGTCACCTCGCTCCTCTAAAAGAACATGGCGTAGTGTGCCGCTTTCCGCTAATCTACGCTAATCTTCACGAAAGTTTTGAACCGATGTTGTCACCAGCGGATTTCCACGGGCGTGCCGATCTCCGCCCAGTCGTAGAGCAGTTTCGATTCGTAGGTTCCCAGCACCACACAGCCGTAAGAGACGGGTCTGCCCAGGTAGCCTTCCCAGAGGGTGGCGCCGTTGGGCAGGATGGGCAGAGCGTGGATTCCATTCTCCAGCCCGCCCGCCCAGTAGATGCCAAGCCAGTTTGGCATCCAGATGTCCCAAGTGGAGCCGTAGGCGTTGGGGATTTTGCTTTGCACGGCAAATGTCCCGACGCGGGTGGCGTTGTTCATGCCGGTGGAAGCGACGAAACTGTAAATCAGCACGTCGTCCTCATAGACGTACATGTGCTGTTCGGAAATGTCCACGAGGATGTATTTCGAACCGCCGTAGGAGACAGCCGCCGGCTGAGGCGCAACGTATTGCGGCGTGGGGGTATCCGCCAGCACTTCCATGGAGAGCAGGGCGGGCGTCTCGGTGGGAAGGGGCGTAGGGGTGTCGGCGGGCAGGGGCGTGGGCGGCTCTGCCGTTATGGACGCCGTCGATTCGATTTGCGTTCCAGGCAGGAGGGCAATCGTTGTGCGCGCCGGCTTGGGGATTTCGACATACGACCAGATATATTCCTGCACAGGCGCAGGCGGCGGGACAAAATATGCCTGCACGTAAGGGACGGCGAACCAGAATGCGGCGAGGAGAATGCCTCCGAATGCCAGGAGCAGGCTCAGGCGGAGAAAGAAGCGGCGAGATTTCATGGCGCGGTTCCAGGGACGGGCGTCGGTTCGATGTTCTCGTTGTTGGCAAAGCACAGGATGCCGTCCACGATGCCGGCGGCGACGCGGTCTGTCTGCTTGGTGAGGATTTCGCGGTCGAGGTTGAGGAAGCCGGTCTCGATGATGGCGGCGATGGTGCTGGGGTCAATTTCGCGGAAGGCGTGATACTCGCGCATGTCGCTGGTGATGCTGCCGGCGTGGAAGGTGAGGTTCGTGGCGCGCTGGTAGCGGTCCACCAGGCAGGCGGTGAGACGGTTGGCGCGGTTGGGGTCGGTGGTGTTGAGCGCCGCGGCAACTTTGAAGCCGGTGGCTTCGTCGTTGATGTATTCGCAGGAATCGTTGTGGATGGAAACAATGGCGAGGGCGCGGTAGCCGTTGAGACGGGAGTCGAACTCACGCAGCAGGTCCACCTGATAGCCCGCTTCGATCAATTTCTGTTGGACGATTGCCGCAATCTTGAGGTTGACATCCGCCTCTGTAAGCGTGACCTGACCGTTTCCGTCCACGCACACGGCGCCAGGGTCATTGCCGGCGTGTCCGGCGACGATGCCAATGCGCAGTTGCGGCTGGGAGGCGGGCGCGGCTCCATCCACCGGGCGGGGGGTGAGGATGACGCTCAGGCGGCTGTAAAAATCGCCGGAGACCAGTCCGCGCGAGGGAAAGGCGGTGAACAGGGTCGCCAGCAGAACGGCAATGCCAAAAACGGATTGCAGAATGCGAAGCGTGCTCCGGCTCGCGCCTTGCCGCCGGGGCGGGCGGGGATGAGATGCGGTTTCCATGCTGCTCCAGATGGTACCTTTGAAACGGGCAGGAGGCAAGAGTTTGGCGGCTCGGTTTTGGAGACAAGACTTCACGAAACGGGATCGGGGATGTCCGCTAATCTACGCTAATCTTCACGAAATTTGAATGGTTAGCACAAATTAGGGTCTGTATGCAAAATGCTTTGCAGGGTGGTCGAGTAGGCGGCGTCTCGATACGCCCTTCGGGCTACTCGACCGCCGCCGTATCGAGACCACCTTTTGAATTTACATACACACCTTAGCGTACATTCGTGGATGATATTTCCGGTTGTACAATACTCCGCGCTTGAGCGCCTTCATTCCATCGCTGGAAAATTGCGGGCGGGGTATTTCGCTTGACGCATCCCCGCCCGCCAAGTATGATGACGCCCGCATTGGAGAACTTATGACCCTCGACCCCGAAACCCTTCGCCGCGCCATGCGCGCCTGGACGACCGGCGTGACCATCGTCACCGCCGCGCACGGCGGTCAACGCTACGGCATGACCGTCAACTCGTTCACTTCCATTTCGCTCGACCCGCCGCTGATTTCGGTGGCGCTCAGACGGCTCACACATACGTACACACTAGTGGAACAATCCGGCGAATTTGCCGTTACCATCCTCTCCGCCAATCAAGACAATCTTTCCGAGCGTTTCGCCGGCAAGATAGCGGACATCGCTGACCGGTTCGCAGGCGTGGAGACGGAACGCCTCCTGTTAGAAGCGCCCCTCATCAAAGGCGGCGTGGCATATTTCAACTGCCGTGTGGTGCAATCCATTCCCGTCGGGGAAAACACACTTTTCATTGCCGAGGTCATTGCCGCAAAAGGAGAAGGCGAAGGCGAGCCTTTGGTGTATCATAATAGAGTGTATTGGAAACTTACAAACTGATGTTACGCACCGTCCCGAAGGTTTGGCTGGAAAATAGGTGCAATTTGCGAGAACCTTCGGGACGTTTCGCGTAAGGCGAGTTACCAGGCAGCCCCAACGGGAGGGGTGTGGAGCGTATCCGCCATGAACGAAAAACTGACCGCCGAAGAACAAAAGACCCTGCTTCGCCTGGCGCGCGAAGCGATGGAACATGCCGTGCGAGGCGAAAAACTTCCACCCCTCGACCTCGCCAGCCTGTCTCCCCGTCTGCGCGAACCGGGCGCTTCCTTCGTCACACTGACCATCGAGGGACAATTGCGCGGCTGCATCGGCACGCTCGAGGCATATCAACCGCTTGCCGCGGACGTGCGTGAACATGCCATTGCCGCCGCCCTGCAAGACCCGCGCTTCCCGCCGGTGAGAGAAGACGAATTGAGCCGCATTCAGGTCGAGGTCTCGAGGCTGACGCGTCCGCTTCCCCTCGACTACAAAGACGCCGCCGACATCCTCTCCAAACTGCGCCCCGGCGTGGATGGCGTCATCCTGCGCGACGGCTTCCGCCGCGCCACCTTCCTGCCGCAAGTGTGGGAAAAAATCCCCAACCCCGCCGAGTTCCTCGATAACTTGTGTTACAAAATGGGCGCCAGCCCCGATCTCTGGCGGCGCAAACACCTCGACGTGATGACCTATCAAGTCGAAGAATTTCACGAGTAGGGTAAAATCATCGCATGGCTGAGCCCACTCCCGTCAATTCTCCTGCTCGTGAAACCAGCGGGGCAAACGATGTCGCCTTTCAGGAGGCGGTGGATGCCCTGCGCGGGGGAAACAAAGCCCGCGCCCGTGAACTGTTCACGAACCTCATCAAAGAAAATCAGACCAACGCCGAATACTGGACCTGGCTGAGCGCCGCCATGGAAACCCCCAAGGAGCGCATCTACTGCCTCCAGACCGCGCTCAAACTGGACCCCGAACACGCCGCCGCCAAACGAGGCTTGATCCTGCTCGGAGCCCTCCCCGCCGACGAATCCGTCCAACCCTTCGCCCTCAGCCGCACGCGCGCCTGGGAGGAAAAACTCCTGCTCGCACACGAAAGACCGAAGCCCAAAGGCTGGGCGGCGGTGCGCGCCAGCCCCGTCTTTCGCCTGGGACTGGTGATCCTGCTCATCGGCGTCGTTGCCAGCGGAGTTGTCTTCGGGCTGGTCATTCCCAACGCCGCGTCCAACACCACCCGCGCCCTGCCCACCGCCGGTCCTGTGCTGACCTTTACTCCCACGCCCACCGCCATCGGCGCGAAACCGCAGGCGGCTGCCACCGCGCGCGGACCGGCTCAACCGGAAGTTCCCTACACTCCCACGCCGCTCTACGTCACGGTGGAACGTTCGCCCGTCACCTCCGATTACCTGCTGCAATTCGAGAACGCCTACAAACAGGGCAACTGGGATCAGGCGATTGCCGCGCTCGAAGAGGTAATCAAACTCGACCCCAACCTCATCTCCGCCTATTACTACCTCGGCGAGTCCTACCGCCTCAAAGGCGATGCGATTCGCGCCCAGCAATACTACAACGAAGTCATCAACCGCCAGCCGGACTTCGGTCCAGCCTATGTGGGCATGGCGCGTACCTATCTGTTCATTGACCCCAATGCCAACGTCCTGCCTCTGCTCGACCAGGCAGTGCAAAACGCGCCGGACTTCGGCGAGGCATACTTGGAGCGGGCGCAGGTCAAACTCCGCGATAACGACCTCGTGGGCGCCGTCTCCGACCTGCAAAAAGCCGATCAACTCCTGCCCGGCTCTCCGCTGGTGTACTACCACTTGGCGCGGGCATGGCTCAAACAGGGCGACCCCTCCCTCGCGCTCGAAATTGCCCGTCAGGCGCTCGAACGGGACGTGACATCCCTGCCCACCTACCTTCTGCTCGCTCAAATCCACGCCGCGCTGGGCAATTACAACGACGCCGTCGAGTTCTACGACACCTACCTGCAATACGAACCGCAGGACCTCGCCGCTTTCATCGAACTGGGCAAACTGCACTACGACCATGCGGAATACGAGGCGGCAGTCCGCGCCATGGATGAAGCGCTGCGCACCGACCCCAACCGCCGCGAAGCCATCCTCTACCGCTTCCTCTCCAACGTGGAACTGGGGAACGCCGCCGCCGCCAACGCAGACCTCGCCCGCGTGCGCTCCTCCTACCCCGACCTCTTCGAAGCCAACCTCGGCATCGTCCGCGCCGAACTGCTCAATGGACGTGAAGGCAACGCCTTCCTTGCGCTGGAGAAAACCCTCGCCCTCGCCGCCGACGACAAGCAAAAAGCCCTCGCTTACTACTGGGCGGCAACGGTATACGAAAAACGCGAAGAACCGCGCCGCGCCGCCGAATACTGGGCGCTCCTGCTCGACCTGCCCGAAGATTCGATGACCGCCGCCATGCGCGCAGAGGCGCAAAAGAAACTCGCCGCCCTTCGCACCGCCACCCCTGCCTCTTCCCCCACGCGCACCCCAACCCCAGCCCGCTCCGTCACCGCCACCCCCACGCGGACTCCCACACCCGCCCCATCAACCCCAACCGCCACCCGCACGCCGACACCGTAACGCAAAACGTCCCGAAGGCTCAAAAGAAACCTTCGGGACGTTTCATTTTGGCTGTTGCCCCCCGCGTTATCCCCTCCCAAACCTCTTGCGATCATCCTCGCACGGACACAGCGCCCGCAGGTAATGCCAGTTGAAGATGCCGTAATCGTGACCGTCCTCCCAGACGATGGTCAGCGCGTAAGAGCCGACGGCAACCACATTGGCGATGCGCGTGGCAGGAGTGTCGCCCAAATGCTTCTCGAACACATCCGCATCGGGTTCGGACTTCATGTTCTCGTGTCCGCCGCGGCACGAAGCGCATGGACACGCCGCCCGCAGCAACTCGAACGGATAGATGCTCACATGCCCATCGCTCCATGTGACTTGAAATTCTTTTGTCTTTTTACGAACGGTAATGTCAGTCGGTTTTTCGTTCATCAATGCCTCTTCTTTCCTCTTTCCTTCTTTCCTTATTTTATTGCGCCAACGGTTCAATCTACACAGACGCTAGAGAGTGCCTCCTGCGCGCCCTCCACTTCCCACTCTCTACTCTCTACTCTCTACTTTCTACTTTCTACTTCTCACCCCCTCCCCTAATCCTTATACGGGTCGAACTCATTCTCGCCCGCCATCGCCACACCGATGGGCTTGAGCGTATGCAGAATGCGGATGGTGGGCGCATGGAAGCCCAACACTTCGGGCAGGCGTTTGTAACAATGCGGCGACTCGTCGGTGCCGGCGCCCCGCAACTCCACCCCTTGCTTGCGTATCCACTCCATCATCATCTCGCGCGTGACCGCGCCGGGCGTAATGACCTTGCCGGTCTTGCGGTTGATCTTGCCGCGCGCCGCGTTGCGGCTCATCACCCGTCCCGCGCCGTGGACGGTGGAATACAGCGCGTGCTTCGCCTCCTCCGATTCCACTCCTTCCAAAATCACCGAAATATCGCCCATCGAGCCGCCCACAAAACCCTTCTGACCGGGAAAGGCGGGTGTCGCTCCTTTACGCACCACCCACAGTTCCTCGCCGCCGTGTGTCTCGCGCCAGGCGTAGTTATGGTGATTATGCACTTCCTCCAAAATGTGAGCGCCCAACATGCGCGCCACTTCACTGCATACCCAGTCGCGCCCGGCGTAGGCATAGCGTCCCGCCAACTGCATACAGGCAAGATAATCCGCCCCCAAACTCGACCGCACCGGGATGACCAGCGGGTCCACATCCATGCCGTCCTTTGCGCCGCCGGCGTGCAGGAAAAACGTCGCCGTCTTGTAGCCCAGTCCGCGCGAACCGAAGTGGACGCCCACCCAGATGCGCCCTTGCTCGTCTTCCAGCAGGTCCACGTAATGGTTGCCGGAGCCGATGGTTCCCAGTTGGGCGCGCGCCATGTCCTTCAGCGGGCGCATCATGGGCAGCGACCAGGCGGGATCGTCGAAGAGTTCGTGATCCACGCGCTGTTTGTTCTTGAGACCGATGCCGAACGAGAGATTGTTCCAGATGTCGTCCATGATGCGGCGGATGTTGGCGCGCACCTCCGAAGCGGGGATGTCGAGGCGTACCGCCTTGTTTCCGCAGGCAATATCGAAGCCGACCCCCGACGGGCTGATGCTGTCTTTATACGCCACCACCCCGCCGATAGGGACCGCATAGCCCTTGTGATGGTCTGCCATCAGCGCGGCGGCGTCGGCAGTGCGGGCGCAGGTTTTGATCTGCTTCAGTGCGCCCTCGTCCACCGGCTCGCCCCAGACGGGAATGTTATCAATCCATCGCATACGATTCTTTTACCACAAATCGCTTTGAATTGGCATAACGCACGTTCTCTTGCGCGTCCGCTTATTGACGTTAGAGAACGTCAATTACACACTGACCTTATGCGGTAGCGCGAGATTTATCTCGCGTTTTCAGGCGAGATGAATCCCCATTCGGGGACAATGTGTCGCGCTACGAGAAAAGTATGTAATATCAATTACACACTTACGGCGCGGGGATGAAGGTGAGAAAATCCGCCGCCGCCCACCCGGCGCGAGTCTCGTCGTAGGGAGCCACGATGTACCACCACACATACCCATCCGCCTCGCGCGGACCGTCTTTCACGAGGAAGACTTCCGAATCCAAGCCGAGGAAGACCGGCTCGCCGGTCAAGCCGGGCGCAGAACGGATGCGCAGACCGTCGCCGCCGGTACCGCTGATTTGAGCATAGCCGCCCACCGTAAGTCCGGTCGGCGTGGCGGAGGGGGCAAAGGGGTCAATGGTCGCTGTCGGCGTGACGTTGGGGGTGGCGGTTGGGGCGGGGATAATGGTCAGGTGAGCAGGAGCAAACCCCACGTCGGGGGATTGAGGCGGGGTGGTCCATCCGATGGAAAGAATGGTAATGAGCAGCAGCAGTCCCGCGAGAGCCAGCGCTCCGAAGATGACCCATTTGTTGAACAGTTGACGAACGTCCATGTTTACCTGTGTTTCAAGAGTTCCAAGCCGCGCGGCGGCATGAGCATCCGCAGGGCGCGTGTGTGGATTTTGATTTCGACGCTTTGAGCGGAGCCGCGCGGCTCGCCGTCGGTTTGAATCCAGAACGGCGAGGCGCTCTCGATGCGCAGACTGTTGAATGTGATGCGGCGAACGTCCTGCGCGCTGATGTGCTGCCCGCGCCACATGTTGTAGGCATGACGCAGCGCGTCGCCCAAATGGTTCCCGCTGAAGAGCCAGATGTCGAGCAGACCGTCGTCGAGGTAGGCGTCGGGCGAAAGTTCCGCCAGCCCGCCGAGGTAATGCCGGATGTTGGTGGCGACCGCCACGATGTAATGCCCCTCCACCTCCGCGCCGTCTGCCCACAGGCGCAACTCCACGCCGTTCCACTGCAGCGCCTGCCAGATGGTCTTCGCCGCGTATTCGGGCAGGGTGAAGAACTTTTCGAGGCGGATGCGCGGCTCGATGTTGTGAACGGTCAGCGCATCCAGCCCGATGCCCGCCCACATCATGAACGAATACTGGTTGCACGCGCCGACATCAATCGAGTAGATGGGCGCGTTGGCGAGCAGGGCGGCGTTCTGCTTCAACACCCAGGGATGCGTCCACGCGAAAGGACGCAGACCGAGTTCGATGCTCCACACGTTCGCCGTGCCCGCAGGCAGGACGCCCAGCGCGGTCTCGCTGCCGCTCAAACCGTTGACCACGTTGCCAATGGTGCCATCGCCGCCGACGGCAAAGACCGCATCTCTTTTCTCCGCCGCCGCCTGCTTCGCCAACTCGATGGTGTGTGCGCCGCTGAGCGTTTCCGCCGCGTCCACTTGCCAGCCGGCCGATTCCAGCGCCCGCACAGCAGACTTGATGAACGGCTTGACGTTGAACCGTCCCGCCGCAGGGTTATAGATGATGACTGCGCTTCGCATACGAGGGATTATAACCTGCGCAAATGATATAATCCTCCCATCATGGAAGAAGGCGCAGTCCTCAACAACCGCTATCAATTGCTCGAACGCATCGGCACCGGCGGCATGGCAGACGTGTTCCGCGCGCGCGACCTCATGCTCGAACGCACTGTCGCCATCAAAGTCCTGCACGAGCATTACTCCGCCGAAAAAGGCTTCCAGGAACGCTTCAAACAGGAGGCGCGCGCCGCCGCGAACCTCTCGCACCCCAACATTGTCACCGTCCATGATTTCGGCTTCGACCATGACCAACTCTACATCGTCATGGAGCACATCCCCGGCAAGGACCTCAAGACCGTCCTGCGCCAGCGCGGGCGTTACCCAGTAGACGAAGCCATTCCCCTCATCGTTCAGGCATGTGCCGGCATCGGCTACGCCCACCGCGCCGGGCTGGTCCACTGCGACATCAAACCGCACAACATGATCGTCACCCCCGACGGACGGCTCAAAGTCACCGACTTCGGAATCGCCCGCGCCCTCTCCACCATTCACCCCGACGAACGCGCCGACGTGGTTTGGGGCTCGCCGCAATACTTCTCGCCGGAACAAGCCGCCGGCGAAGCCCCCTCGCCCGCCTCCGATGTCTATTCGCTCGGCATCGTTCTCTACGAAATGATTACCGGCGCGCTCCCCTTCAACGCCTCCACCAGTCAGGAGCTCGCCCGTCTGCATCTCGAGAGTCAACCCATCCCCCCGCACGAATACGTCCCCGATATTCCCCCCGCCCTCGAAGAAATCATCCTCAAAGTCCTCTCCAAGGAACCCTCCGCCCGCTACCGCACCGCAGACCAACTGGGGCGCGTCCTCCTGCGCTTCGGCACTCAGCGCGAGACGCCGCCTGCCCCGGCGCTCAGCCTGACCCCGGAGGCGGTCACCGCTTTCAAAGAGCCGGTCTCCCAGCCTCCGCCCGCTCCGCTCAATTCCAAACCCGCCATCACCCTGCCCGAAATCGAAATCCCCGAAGTCTATATCCCCGAAATAGACTGGGCGACCATCGGACTGAGTCTACTGGCGCTCATCGCCGTCCTCGGCTTGATTCCGTTCTGGATTTGGATCTTCATCCTCTACAACCCGCGCTGACCTTTTCCCCGCTTCTTCCATGACCTCTGCCATTCTCGCCCCCTCCATCCTCTCCGCCGACTTTGCCCGCCTCGGCGAGGAGATTCGCGCCTGCGAAGCCGCCGGCGCAGACTGGATTCACGTGGACGTGATGGACGGTCACTTCGTCCCGAACATCACCATGGGACCGTTCATCGTCGAGACCTGCAAACGCATCACTGCGCTGCCGCTGGACGTGCATTTGATGATCGAACAGCCGGAACGTCACCTCGAGGCGTTTGCCAGAGCCGGCGCATCCATCCTCACCGTCCACGTGGAGACCTGTCCGCATTTGCACCGCACCCTGCAGCAAATCAAATCGCTGGGATGCAAAGCAGGCGTGGTGTTGAATCCGGGCACCCCTGTGGGGGCGCTGGAGGCTGTTTTGGAAGATGCAGATTTGGTGTTGGTGATGAGTGTCAACCCGGGGTTTTCGGGGCAGGCGTTCATCCCGCAGTCGGTGGGGCGGGTGGCGGAAATCCGCCGCCGCTTGGATGCTATCGGCTCCTCCGCTTGGCTGGAGGTGGACGGCGGCGTCACAGCGGAGAATGCAGGCAAACTCCGCGAGGCTGGGGCAACCGCTTTTGTGGCGGCAACCGCCGTCTTCAAACATCCGCAAGGGACCTCGGCGGGCGTGAAAGCCCTAAAGGATGCGATTCGTAATTCGTAGTGCAGTGTGTGATTAACTAATGTTATGCACCGTCCCGAAGGTTTGGCTGAAAAATAGACGCAAACTGCGAGAACCTTCGGGACGTTTCGCGTAAGGCGAGTGATTAAACAAAAATCACGGCACGCTTCGCGCCGTGACTCTTGTTGAGGCGGGAAATCCTTACGCGGCGGATTTTGCCAGCGCCTTGATGCACTTGGTGCAGAGCAGTTTATGCACCTTGCGTCCCTTTTCGAACACCAGCGTTTTTTGCAGGTTCGGCTTGAACGTGCGGTTGGTGGCACGCTGAGAGAAGGAGCGGTTGTGCCCAAAGGTGGTGGATTTTCCACAGTGTGCGCATTTAGCCATTGTGATAACTTCCTTTCTTGCTATAATTCCAGTACGACGCCTTCCGTGAAGGCACGACATTTTATCACGTGACCTTTTGGCAGGCAAGATGTTAAAATAGTGCAAAACGATGTCATGGCAGGCGCTCTGCGGCGGCTGGCATGACACCCCACAAAGAGGAATCCATGGGCGAAGAAACGACCAACCTGGGCGGGATTCACGTCTCCCCGCAAGCAGTGGCGACCATTGCCTACCATGCCGTGCTCGAATCCTATGGTGTGGTGGGGCTGGCGCCGATGAATTTGGCGGACGGCATCGTCAAGTCCATCACTCGCGAGCCGTCGAAGGGCGTCAAAGTGGAATACGACGGCGAGAATATCAACATCGAGGTGCATATCATCGTCGAATACGGCACGCGCATCAACAGTGTGGCAGAAAGCGTGAAGAACACCGTTCGCTATCATGTGGAAAAGGCGCTGGGGCTCAAGGTGAATCGCGTGGACGTGCATGTGGCGGGATTGCGCATCAGCAACAACGACTAGGAGACGACAAAACGAAATGGCAGTGAATCCCGCACGCGTGGAAAAACTTCGCAAGGCAAGTATTGACGGTCAATCGCTGAAACGGCTGGTGGAAGCGGGCATGCTCTGGCTGCGCACCAACCAGCAGATTGTCAACTCGCTCAACGTTTTCCCCGTCCCCGATGGGGATACCGGCACCAACATGCTCCTCACGCTGACCTCGGCATACAACGAAGTCAAAGACTCGGGCGAGAGGCACTTCGGGAAGATGGCGGCAATGGTCGCCAAGGGCGCGCTGATGGGGGCGCGCGGCAACTCGGGCGTCATCCTTTCGCAATTGTGGCGCGGCTTTGCGCGCGGCGTGCAGGATCACGAAACGCTCGACGCCGAGACAATGGTCAAGGCATTTGCTGAGGCGCGCGATACGGCGTATAAGGGCGTGGTCAAGCCGGTGGAGGGGACGATACTCACCGTCGCCAAGGGAGCGGCAGCGGGCGCAGAAGCAGGCTTGAGGTCCGGCAAAGACGCGATTGGCATCCTGGAGGAGGTCGTGCGGGCGGCAGATGAAACCGTCGCCCAGACTCCGGAATTGCTTCCCGTCCTCAAACAGGCGGGCGTGGTGGATTCGGGCGGCAAGGGACTGTTCTTCATCCTGGAGGGAATGCTGCGGCACGTCTATGGCGAGCCGCTGGATACGCCGCTGGCGAGCGTCCAGCCGCTTTCGGCGATGAATTTCGAGAACGCTCTGCAGGAAGTGGAAGAGGGACAGGATTACGAAGTGGTGGTGGATTTCTTCCCCGGCGAAAAATTCGAATTGCAATCATTCTACCGGCGGCTGGAAGAGATGGGCACGTCCATTCAGGTGGGAGAGGGCGAAGGCATGTACCGCATGCACATCCACGTGCCGCTGGAAAAACGCTACGAGCCGATTGATTACATCATGGGCATCGGCACCATCACCAAAGTGGCGATGGAAAACCTGCTCGCGCAGATGGACGACATCCAAAAGAGCAAACAGCAGACCATTAACTTTACGGCGGTGGAGCCGGGACAGATTGCGGTGGTGGTGGTTTCGCCGGGCAACGGACTGAGCCGCATCTTTGCCAGCCTCGGCGCGGCGGCGGTGGTGGCGGGCGGGCAAACGATGAACCCCTCCACGCAGGACATCCTCGCCGCCTTCGAAAACCTGCCGACCGACAAGGTCATCATCCTGCCGAACAACAAGAACATCATCATGGCGGCGAATCAGGCGAAGGAAGTGACCGTGAAGCAGGTGGCGGTGGTGCCGAGCAAGACCGTCCCGCAGGGGCTCGCCGCCATGCTCGCGCTTCAACCCGACGGGGAGTTGAATGCCGTCGCCGAGAAGATGACCAAAGCCCTGAGCCTGGTCAAGAGCGGCGAGATCACGGTCGCCGTGCGCAACGTGGAGATTGACGGCGTGGACGTGAAAGAGGGACAGGTCATTGCCCTGCTGGACGGCAAACTGGTCGCCTCTGCCGAGACCATCGAGGACGGCGTGCTGCGCCTGCTCGAAAAAGCGGAAGCAGGCGAGCATGAACTCATCACGCTCTTTTACGGTCAGGATATGCCGCATGCGGAGGCAAATCGCATTGCCGATGTGGTGCGGGAAAAATATCCTTCTGCAGAAGTGGAAGTGCAGGAGGGCGGACAACCCCACTATCAGTTCCTGATTTCGGTGGAATAATCTTTAACCACGTAAGGACTTACACAATCAGGCTTTCTTGTCCACTAATCTGCGCCAATCTTCGCGAATTTTGAACAGATTAGCGAAGATTGGCGGAATAAAATCAGGTACTGCGTAAGCACTGTTAATTTTAAGTGCTCACCTTACGCGAAACGTCCCGAAGGTTCTCGCAAATTGCGCCTATTTTCCAGCCAAACCTTCGGGACGGTGCGTAACATCAGTTAAGTGGTCGGACAGGTAAAGCCCTGTCCGACCACTGTTTTTAGAGATCAGTGAAAATCCGTGGCTGAAATTTATTTTTCGCCATTTACGATCTTTGCCGCGCCGCCGACTTTTGCCACCAGCACATTAGATACGCCCGCAATCTCCCGCAATTTCCTTTCCACAACCTGCGCTTCTGTCTGCGGACACAACACATGCACGTTCGGACCCGCATCCACCGTGTAGCAAACGGGAAGCCCCTCGCCCCGCCATTGACGCACCGCCTGCATCACGCTCAACGAGGCGGGCTGCCAGTAATGCAAAGCGGGCGAGGAGGTCATCATCACGGCGTGCATCATGTCCGAGTCGAGTTCCACGATGGCGGCGAAGGCGTCGAAGTCGCGGTTGAGGATAGCGCTCCGGCACAGGTCGAGGCGGCGGGGCGCATCCGCCACCCGCGCGGCTTGAAGCGGACTGGTCGGCGCGAGGGCGTGTCCCTCGGTGGAGCCGGTCTTCTTGTGCGCCGCGCTGACGATGGCAATGCAGTCCACTAGCTGCCAGTGTTCGGGCGGGGCAATGGAAAAAGCGAACGAGTCCTCATCGCCCGTCCCTGCCTGCCATTCCACAAACCCGCTGGGGATGGAGCGGGCGGCAGAACCGGAGCCGCGGCGGGCAAGGCGCGAGAGTTCGGCTTCGCTCAAGGTTAGCCCGGCCGCGCGGCTCCCCGCCAGCGCCAGCGCCGCAAACGCCGAAGCAGAGGAGGCAATCCCCGCCCCGGAGGGAAAATTGTTTTCGGTGATGACCTCCGCCCGTTCCCCGATGCCCGCCATCCCGCGGATGAGGTCGAGAATGGCTGAGACGCGCTCCAAACCGGGACCGGTCACCTCGCGCCCGTTGATGACCAGTTCGTCGAACGGCAGCGACGGCTGAAAACTGACCGTCGTGCGCGTGAACAGCCCGTCGAGGTTCATCGAAATCGAACCGTTCATCGGGAGACGCAGCGCGTGATCGCGGTTGCCCCAATATTTGATAAAGGCGATGTTGGCAAAAGCGACAGCCGTTGCTGTGGGGTTACTAGACATTTGACGTAAATGACCCTTTCATTATCTTCAATCGCTAGTGTACCACGAACATCTAGCATCTCCAGCACCTGCCGTTTTTGTTCGAACGTTGCAGTATCCAACACATCTTTGATCGTCTCACAAAACAATCTTATGTCTTCCACTTGGGCATCAGACAA
This sequence comes from Anaerolinea sp., assembly GCA_020723805.1. Lineage (GTDB taxonomy): Bacteria > Chloroflexota > Anaerolineae > Anaerolineales > Villigracilaceae > Defluviilinea. The sequence goes on from DYID01000012.1 coordinate 63,386, forward strand.
AACCAATTGTTCAAGAAACGAGGCAATTTCCGCCTGTTCCTTTCGGAGATTCCCTATATTTTCTTCAAGTCTCGCACGTCTTTCTGAAAGCATCTCACGTTCAAAATCTCCTGACAGGTACAGGTCCAGCAACTTATTTAATTGCTTTTCATTCTCAGCTATATGACCTTCTATCAACTCCAACCGGGCTGTCAAAGCCTGATTGCTCCTGCCTTGTTCCTCCTGTCGATCCTGTAAACCGGCAACAATGTATTCCGGATGCTGAATGATGTTGACAAGCCATGCCCATACCGCATCATCAACATCCCTTCCACGAAACATGGGCATATCACATCTCTTGATAGGTCGTCTTTCTGTCGCTTTGCAGTAGTAATAGGTATTCTTCTTTCTTGCGCGACCCTGATAAGTAAAGCCGCACTTGGCACACCTTAATCTTCTCGCTAAAAGATATTCATGCTTTAAGTGTCGATCTGCCTGTGCAAGATTGAATTTCATTCGCGCCTGCGCCAAATTGAAAGTCTCCTTATCAATGATTACAGGTACAGGGACGCCCACCCATTCATCCCGTGAACGAGGTACCTGTTTGCCAAATCCACATTTTGGCCTGGCAGGTCTTACCTTTCCATCATCGATTACCTTCGTCTTGCCATAATGCCAGGTGCCAGTATACGTCTCGTTTTTCAAGATGTGCCTTATCATTTCAGGCGCCCACGACCCAGGCTCATATTTCTTGTAGATGTGTCCATGTTTATCGCCCCGGGTGATGACCCTCATTTCGGTCAATTTTTTGGCAATGGCATTCATGGACATCGGACCACTATCGCCATCTCCTCTCAAATACCAATTGAAAACATTGACAACAATCTGCGCCTCCTCTTCATCCACTTCAAGCCAGGACTTGTGCGGCTCAGTAATTGTTTTATATCCGTAAGGTGGACGTGACCCGACAATCACAAACCCACTTTGCGCCTTGCCACGTTTTCCCCGCTTGCTTCGTTCCAGAATCTTTGCCTTTTCATATTCAGCAATACTGGCACGAATCTGTTTTTGGAGCCGGCCTTCATCGCTATTGTCATATTGACCAATCACATATTCAACCGTGACTCCCAATCGCAGGAACTCCTCCTCGATCAGCGCCTGATAAACGCTTTTTCGGGCAAGGCGATCAATGTCGTACACGATAATGACATCAATGGGTTCCTGGGCAGCAAAATCCCGCAAGGCATTAAGTTGAGGGCGATCAATGGTTGCACCGCTGTAATCCTCGGAGAATGTCATTAAAAGGACATAACCGCAATCGGCAGCATATTGCTTGCAGGCATCGACCTGGGTGTTTAAACTGTAGCCCTTGGTCTGTTCATCCGTACTGACTCTGGCGTAAATAACCGAACGCTTATTCATGAATGGTTTCCTTGTTGGCATTTGTCAAAATGCCAGCCGGGCCGGTCCGGCTGGCAGCAGTCAATCAATTCTGGACAGGGGATTTGAGGAAATCCTTCATCTCGTGAAAAAGTTCGGGACCCAGCACCTGGATCTGCTCATCAATTCCAAGACCTACGCCATTGATCAGGTCGGCAAGCAACATTCCCATGTTGCCTTCAACCTCGATCAGACTGGAACTTCCGGCAGCATCCTGCCATTCCTGACGGATGCGCGTGAGCGTGCCTACCAGTTGAAATCGTTGTGTGGAAGGGGGTTGAAACATGTGATTCTCCTTTTGGGGTTGGGCGACCTGTATTCCCCGGCTGGAATACAAATCGCCCTGATGGAATCCCACCAGGGCGAATCAAAGGGGCTGTATAATAAAACCAGCCCTCCCTCCGCTCTAGCCGGTGGGTTGGGTGAGGGTCGTATTGGTGCTACGAACACCAGTACGACCCGTTATTCTGGCTGTGAATTTCATTGCCAGCAATGAAATTATAGCACAGGTTTTACGGTTGACAAGTCCCCGTCATCAATCACGTTATGGCTATGTTGTTATGCCTTATTTCGTTTGGGTTTACGACCGCGCTTCTCTCCGTGCTGATCCCTGCTCTTCAGGAATTCCTGCAGGGATTTGCGGCTGACCTGCCAGGATTGCCCCCACTTGCGACCTGTGATCTTTTTGGCGCGCACCAATTTGCGGATGTAATCCAATTCATATCCACTGATCTGCACGGCCTCATATGTTGTCAGCCAATCTTCCATAGATGTTCGCGTCTCCAAACGATATTATAACGTTGTGAACGGGGAATTTGGAACTGGTGTCCCGGATGTAAATGTTCTGAAGCGGGGTATAGCATCCAGGACTACGGTTACTCTACGGAATAAAGTCCGAGAATTGTATGACTTCACAATATGAACGAATAAGAGGAGAGCATAACGGAAAGAAGGTTCCGGTTTTTTTACAACCTGATTCAAGGTCATCCACCCACACCATCAACTCCTGGATAATCCCGTAGGGAGTTTCGTATTCCAAACCGTAGAGTTTCCGTACTGGGGAATGCTACTTAAGGGTTGCCGCAAGGCAACTCTTATTTTTCATTGCAGTGAAAGGAAACTATGCACAAGAAAATATTCCATGCCCATTACAGGGCGATGCCGTTACAACGTCAAAGAAAATTGCAGTTCATCCAGGCAGGAGAATCTGCATGACCGTGGCAACTCCCTCTGAGGAAACAAAGCCAGACCTGACCCCGGAACAGAGAAAGGCACTGGGTCGGGTCTACAGCTACCTGATGGACATTGCACGAAAACGATTGGTCCAAAAGAATGCAGCTGCCAATCCACAACTGCCATCAGGAAATGTTGATGGTGACCAGGGAAGATCCGAGCGCGCAGCCGATGCTCCACAGAGTCCAGCGCCGGCATAATCATGCAATCGAGAACATACACAGGTTGTGCGATCAGAAGGAAGGAACAAGCACACAACCTGTCCATCGAAATTCCGCCAAATGATTCCAATTTGCAAAGACCTTTCAATTTGCATTTTTAAGGGGAGTCATGCCCAAACAAATGACTAAATCGTACAAATAGGGTAACAAATGTCATTTGAGATTCGCAGAACCGGTACTAAAATATCCCGCTTTTGACGTTTAGTTTTGAGGTCAACCATAATGAACCACTTCAAAAGGATGTGGGGTCATTATCTGGCGCTGGTGATCGTGATTACCATCCTGATTTTCCCCATCTCCTGGATCTACAGGCTAATTCATCGATACTACGGACCCGAGGATGCCCTCGTGGCCCTGGTCGTCATATCCATTGGGATCATCATCCTTGGAATCCGGGGCGGCAATTACGCCTATACACTTCATCGTTTTGTCCGGGACGAATCAGAAAGAAGAACGCAGGGGGATGGAAAACAGGTTGTCTTTGAAATGTTCGGGATCGAATTCTATCAATCCGGTTCTTCCCAATCAAACCCCGTGGCACCCCAAAATGAAACCATCCAACAAGATACCCGGGACGACCATGACGATCTACAGGATCTGATCTCATCCGGAAACCGCAAGCGCCGTGGAAAACAAACCCGCTACCCGGAAGACAGAATCCGCAGGGTGGTACTGCGCTGGGAACGGCGCGATCCATCCTTCTCCGCCAGAACCCTGGAGGAGTTTCTCGAAGAGGAATTTGGCTGTGGACCGGATGGTGTGCTGCTGGTACCCACCTCCACGTTTTATGACTGGCGGCGCAACGTATTAAAGGAAATAGAGGAAAAACAAAGGAAAACCCTGACAGAAACACCCTCGTAACCAGCCCGTCGGAGCCAGATCAAGAGGAAAATAATTTCCGTAGATATCCCGTAATCCAAACCGTACAATTCCCGTACTCCCAGATGCTACTAATGAGCCGCCGACAAAGCGGCTCATTTTTTTCAGCATCTGAAGGGAACACTATGGCAAAGATAATCGTGTATCTGGGCGAACAGGAACGCGAGGCGCTGCAACAACTTGCACAGCGTGAAATGCGTGTGCCGCGTGCCCAGGCAGCCCTGATCATTCGCCGGGAATTGACCCGGCTGGGCATGCTGCCTGAACAGGAAAAAATACAGGAGATAGAGCGACCGGAAGGACAACCGGCGGAGGTGCAACCATGAGATGTTCAACCTCTTCCGCAACCATCAAGCACAGTTACCCTGTTGTTGGAGGGGCATGGACTGTCTCTCCGGTCATGACAACAGAGTGCAATGGGATTCGACTCCAGCCCGGAACGCACAAGGGGGACGATCATGTTTGACGCCATCAGCGCCGTGTTATCAGGGGTTCTGCTTGTTTTCCTTTCCATGCTGGGGGGGCGGGATCATTTATTTCCTCCTGCGGGATTGTTTGAAACGCCATATCCGGCACAAGGACCAGGAGGGGTCCTCATGAGCACCAGGATCATTTGTATCGCGAACCAGAAGGGCGGGGTCGGCAAGACCACCACTGCCGTTTCGCTGGCGCATGGCTTGACCCAAAAAGGAAAACAGGTTCTGTTGATCGACCTGGATCCGCAGGGACAATGTGCCACCGCTCTGGGGCGCAGTCCCGAGCCAGGCGTGTTCTACCTGCTCACGATGGGACATACGCTGCAGGAGACCGCCTTCCTGAAATCCTGGGTGCGGTTGTCCGGACGCGAAGGTCTGTATTTGTTTCCGGGGGACCAGCAGACAATGGCAGCCCAGACCGTGCTCAACGCACAGGATAAACCCATCTCCGCCATCCGACAATCGGTCAGTCGTTTTTTCAGGGAGGGACTGCACTACATCATCTTCGATACAGCGCCCAGCGTGGGCGGCATCCAGGAACGGGCGGTCTGGGCTTCCGATCTGGTGATCGTGCCGACTGCCACCGAATTCCTCTCCGCAGACGGGCTCGGCAAGGTGCTGCACATGATGAGCATCCTGCAGGAAAGGAAGAACTGGCGGGGCAATCTGCTGGGAATCCTGCCGACCTTCTTCGATGAACAAACCCGCGAGAGCAAAGCCACGATGGAGAATCTGCAGGAAAAGTTCGACGCCAGCATGTTGCAGCCCATCCATCGTTCGACCCTGCTGCGGGAATGTGCCGCCGAAGGGAAAACCATTTTTGAGTTCGATCCATTGTGCCGGGCTGCCAAGGAGTACCAGGCGCTGGCCCAGCATGTCATGAAGTTCTAGGAGGCGGAGATGAATCAACGACGTGATCCCTTTGAGACTGCCGAGCCTGCTCCAACCGTCCCGGCAGTTCCCAATCTCTACGACTCCCTGCGTGTGGCAGCGCCGCGCAAGCGCAACCGGCAGTGGGAAAAAGGACAACAAAGCCGCAAGGTCGTCTATCGCGGCATTGATCCCAAGCTGGCATTGAAGGTCAAGGCAATTGCTGATGACCTGCTGGTTCCCTCCGGTGAGGTGGCATGTGTGGTGCTCGACCATGCCCTGCGTTCCTATGAACGCGGGGATTTCGATCTCCATCCGCGACCCAATCCGGAACGCATGCGCATGACGCTCTTCCCTCGAAGCGACTCCTCACATTCGATCAACAGACCTCAACGTACTCCCAAACAAAAACAACCGGAAGCCTTGTGGAAGGTCATCACCACCTGGCGTGGCATCTCTCCTGAACTCAAACAGGAACTGGCAGCGCTGGCATCCGACGATGGCTTGCATGTACCCATCGGGGAATTGATCACAGCCCTGCTGCGCTTTGGTCTGAAAGCGTATGAAACCGGATTGTTGGTGCTTGAACCCAAACCGAAATCCACCACATTCACTTTAGCGCACAAAGGCAAATGATGAAGTTCCACCAAAAAAACCTTTTTCAATGGAATGAGATGAGGAACGCAGGCGGCATGGACAACGTGCCGCCTGCGTCCTGTCCACGTTCCGCCCACGCATCCGCCTACGTTGCCGCCTACGTTGAACGCACAGGAAGGGCTGGGATGCATGAAATCCTGTGCGAACGATCTGTGAGACCTGTGGAAAAAAACAGGCTTGTTTCGCGGGGAGGTCCTGCATGAGCGAACTTCAACAAGCCTGGAGTTCCGTGTTGACTCAACTACAGATGGACATGCCGCGCGCCTCGTATGAAACCTGGGTGCTGGGCACGCAAGCCCTGGAATTGCAAAACGATGTGCTGCTTGTTTCCACACGCAATGCCTATGCCCGTGACTGGCTGGAGTCAAGACTGACCAGCACAGTGCAGAGATTACTGGTCGGCGTGTTAAATCGTTCCGTCTCTGTGAAGTTCGTTGTCGGCGATGAGTCACGTGAAGAGATGGAGATGGAGACCGAAGCGGATGAGATGGAAGAATCGGAATTAAACATCGAGCCTGTGCAGTGGCTGGATTATGACCGCATCGTCCAGCCGCACAAGCAGATCGTGGTGAAAGGCTATCTGCGAAGACTGGGGATGGAGATCGGACCCAAGGCGGTCTGGTTGTATGTGGGATTCCATCAAGCGGCATGGCGGGTGCAGGATCAGAATGGTCCATCTGGAAAGCCGCTATACAGCCGTGAGGTGATGCGTTTCAGCGCCATGAGCAATGGCGCCTTCTGGCGCTTATTGAAACACGCCGGCATTCAAGCACACCTGACCGGACTCGTGCAACGGGTCGATTCCCAGGATGCGCGCCGTTTCCGACGCGGAAGGGACGGACGTCCGCATCGTGCGCCGATCTGCTACCAGGTTTTCATGACTCCGCGCCTGACACGCGCCGACGCCACTGCGGTGCATCTGCGATTGAAGGCATTGATCGAAAAACACAATTCCATTACCAGCGCCTTGCAGGAAATGCTGGCAGTCGAAGATGTCATGGAACTCCTCGATCCGTTGGACGTGAAGTTATCCCATCCCCCATTGAACACGGTGATGGATATGGTGAAGCGGGAAACAGGTGAAAACTTTTCACCTGAAATCGAGCGTCTGGCGCAGGAACTGCATCGTAGGATCATCAACTGCCTCGGTGACATCCACATCCCGCACTACTTCATCACGGAAACCATCCACCGCTACAACCTGACACCCGCACAAGCCTGGCTGATCACGGTCGCGCGCGATATGGCATTCATCAATACCCGCACTGGCGAGCGCCGGGATACAGTGACATTCAAGTGCGGATACCAGGAGATGGCGGAGTTGATCGGCTCCACCCGTTACAAGACCGTGCAAGCCTGGCTCCATCTGCATTGGACTTCGCAACAACGCGGGGGCAACCTCTCCCGCTTTCTGCAGGAAATCGACCTGCCTGATTCAAAGACCTACGCCGACCTGCGCGTGGAGTCGATGTCGCGTGCCTTTCGGGTATTGCTGGACGAACCGCTGGACGCAGATGGGAGGAATAAGGTGGACGCAAATGGGAGTCATATGGCAGACGCAGATGGGAGTAATAGCTGGACGCAAATGGGAGCATTAGCAGACGCAAATGGGAGTCATATGGTGGACGCAAATGGGAGTGATTTAAACTCTTTTAAACACCCCTTAAACACCGACAAGAAAAACACTTCCACCACCCAGCACGCCTGCGGCGAAAAAAATCCGGCGGAGGCGGTCGCTCCTGATTTTTGGGAACTCGAAGCTCTTCTGCAACAGAATGATGTGCATCCCAAAGTCCAAAAGGAACTGCTCGAAGTTCAAGCCTCCGTGCATGCCTTTGTCTCGTGGGTGCTGTATGTCGCCAGCCCGCAAAGTGGGAATCTTTCCGATCCCCTGGGCTATGCCATCAGCCGATTGCGCGAGCATCCCCTGCGTGAAGCGCGCGGAGTCTTTCGCCAATTCGCCGACCTGACACCGAAGGAGTTGCTGGCGTTGATCGACTCCACCCCCACGGGGGGCTATGAACTGCCCACAAAAATTGAACATCCCCTCGCGCACGCCTGGAAAAAGGCGATGGGTTCCAACAATCCAAGGCTCCCCATTGTGCGCGAAATCCTCTTTGGCGAAGGAGCCAGTGAATAACATGCAACTACAGTTTCTGATCACCTCCGAACAACGCGCCTCCGGCGCCATGTTCATGGAGTCGTTGAATGACACGGTGCTGGCGTTCATCTATCCCACGGATGGCAGGCGCACCTTCCATACCTTCTTCTGTCCGCCCATGCGCATCATTGCGCTCGGCGCGGATGGACAGGTGGTGTTCGATGAAGTCATCACCAAATGGCGCTGGGTGAAGTTGCCCGTTTGTCGATACGTGATCGAGACCGGTCCGAAGGTGGACTATCGCCCGTATCTCCAGACGGTCTTATCCGTTGCGCCGGACCTGCCGCAGTTGGGCTCAATGGATCCAAGCCTGCGCATGGACAGTTTGTTGTTTGCATTGCTGGCGGAAGCCGTCGCCGACATCCGCCGTATTCGCGATGCCCATCGCGGTGAGGTGCGCCCCGAAATCCAACGACACCGGTTCGAAGCCTGGGAACGCGGGCAGATCGTGAGTTCCGCCGGGTTCCTCCTGGATTTTTCGCGTGCCTGGAATCTGCCGGATGGCGCGGTGAAGTTATCCTACTCCGTCCTGAAAGCGGAGGAACCATATCTCGATGAGATCGTGGCAGCCTCCGTCGCCGGCATCCCCTGGCGGCACGAGTTTCCCAATCACTGTATGCGTTGCGGCAAGTCCGCTTCCTGGCGACCGATCCTCAATCCCACACCGAACGCACCAGTGGAAATTCTGTGGCGTTACCAGCGACCGGAAAACGCCATCCCGATCTGTCATCACTGCACTGAAACCTTGAACCTGTTGCGGGATGAGTCGTTGCAACTTGATCTGGTCTGGGGACTTTGGGGTCCGCGCTTCGAAGCCTTTTGGGCATGGCATCGCGCAAGGAAGAACAACCGCTTGCCGAGGGATTGGGACATGTACGCCCATCCGCTCTGGCCATGGGAATTTGGCGGCGAAAGCTGGGAAAGCGGCAGCGGCGCTTTGAGATTTGCCGAACCGCGACCACCTCATCAGGTCATCCGGGATGAACAACACATGCAAGCCTTGCGCCGTGGGTTGTACAGCAAAAAATTTCGCGGGCGACAGCCGGGCGAGACCCCCTTGCAGAAGTTATTAGACTTCCGGCTCGATATTCTACAAGGAGAACCTCGATGACCTTTTTTGCCTTTCTCGGCGCGCTTAGTTTGAGCGTGCTCGCATTTGAACTGCTGAACGTGTTCCAGAATGCCTTCAGCACCTTTGGCGGTAATCGCCTGAGCCAATACACTTCACAACCCCAAGCCAAACGGCGTTCCACCTGGGAGGCTTTGTTGGTGGCAGTATTGCCTGGACGCTTCGATCCGGATCAGGCAAAGAACATGGGGGATGTGATCAGCCTGCTTCGTCGTGCCGGCTATCCCTACGACACCCCCGGTGAATTCTATGCCGTGGCGATCCGCGATTTCTCGACCTTCCTGCTCGTGGGCGGGATGTTGGCGGGCGCTTTAGCTGCCATGAACATCATTGTTGCCGCGCCGGTGATCGCCATGATCTTCATTCTGCTTGGACTGCGCCGACCCTATGTACGCTTGAAGACTCTGGCAAAGAAACGCGCTGAGTCGCTGCGCAATAACATGTTGATCGGTTTATCTGTGTTGAGTTCGTTGTTGTCCTCTGGTGTGGGTGTGCAGGAAGCCTTGCGCCGCGCCTCGACTGTGGGTGGTCCGTTTTGTAATCTATTGGGTTTACTGGTGGCACGTATGGAAGTGGAGGACTTTACCAAAGCCATTGATGTCACACGCGCCCACCTGCCTGATCCGAAGGATGTGGAGGCAAATCTCTTCCTGCGCGACATCTATGACTTCTTCGCCAACAATCGTCCGGTCTTGTCCAGCGTGCAGGGTTTGCAGGAGTCGGTACATCGTTCCGTGGTGGAGTCCACTGAAGAACGCGCGGCTTTGGTGCGCCAGCGCGCCGGCTTGTTTGGTGTGATGGCAGTGTTGGGTTTGGTGTTGGCGATCATCGCGCCGTTTATGGGTTCGGGATTGATGTAATGCCAGGTTCACGAACTCCGAATATGTATCATCCCTTCTGGCGTTCACTTGCCTACTGGATCTTCGTCACAGCGGCTATGCTCGCTGCGTTTTTCATCGTCCGCAAACTGACTCTCTGTTGGACCCTGACTGCCCTGCCTGGTGTACCACCTGCAGAGTGCGCCTTCCAAAACCAGTCATCTTCCGATCTGCCGGCGCTGCCCGATCCTGCTACTGCAAACAATCTTCCAGTCGAATTATCCGCACCGGAAATGGAATTGCCCAAATGGGACGGCGCCAGCCGGATCAACATCGCTTTCTTTGGTTTGCGTGGCGACGATGGACAAGGGGAAGGCTGCCCGACCTGCACCGATACGATCATGGTTTTGACCGTGGACCCCGTCACAAAAACTGCCGGCATGTTGTCCATCCCACGTGATATGTGGGTCAACATTCCCGGCGCAGGATACAGCCGCATCAACACCGCTTGGGCAATTGGCGAGAATGCCAAACTTCCAGGCGGTGGACCACAACTTGCAATGCAGACCGTCTCGCAATTCATCGGCGTGCCAATTCATTACTATGTGCAGGTGGATTTTGGGACGTTTGTGTCGTTCATCAATCTGATCGGCGGCATCGATGTGTATGTCGAGGAACGTATGGTGCTCGATCCGCTCGGCGCGGGACAGGATCATTTTGTATTGAAGCCGGGAGATTATCGCCACCTGACCGGACCGCGCGCCCTGGCATATGCACGCTGCCGGCATGAATCACAGGGCTGTTCGGGCGGGGATGTGGGTCGTGCCAAACGCCAGCAACAGGTCATCCTTGCGATCCGTGACAAGGTACTGGAAGGGGAAACCTTTGCTACCTTGATTACCCAGGCACCGCAGTTGTATGCAGAATTTTCATCAGGCATCCACACCAACCTGTCACTGGAGGATGCAATCCAACTGGCAGTGTTGGCGAAAGACATTCGGGTGGATGACATCAAGAGAGGCGTGATCGATTCGACGATGGCGAACCCGGCGGATACAACCATCAACGGTGTGCAGGCAAACGTCCTGCGTCCAGTCCCGGATCTTATTCGCATCCTGAGGGATGAAATCTTTGTCCCAGGCGGTCCACTTAGCCCAATGGCGCAAGGTGATCCAGTGGCGCTGATGCAATCTGATCAGGCGAAGGTCAGGATTATCAATAACACCTATACTGCCGGTTTGGAGCAACGCACAGCCACCCTCCTGACCGCGCAAGGTATGCAGGTGGTGGAATATGGCGTGCCAACCGGCGCATCAAACACCACGAAAATAATTCTTTACTCTTCAAAGTTATATGCCCTGCGGTATTTGACGGAACTCCTTGGGGTGGGAAGTCAGCAGATCACCATCCAGCCTAATCCAGCGTCCACAGTGGATATGGAGATCCGACTTGGAGAGGATTGGGTAGGCAGAGTCCCGAGCGGGTATTAGCCCATCCACTGGTTCTAAAAACAAAAACGCCCCGTATCCGTCGGAGCGTTCGAAGGGAGAAATTCAAAGCCCATTTTTATTTGAGAAAATGCTTGACTTTTAATTATTCCTGTTCTAAAATACAATTTAGATTAGACTAAATTTATCGGCTTTATCTGTATTGGAGGCATGTATGAAAAACCAACTAAGTCGGCGGGATTTCCTGAAACTGGGGGCTTTTGGTGTGATCGGGGCTGGAGGCGCAACTGCCATCATGCAGTCCAAAGGTAAATCCCACTCACGCCATAACCTCCCTCCCATGCAAGACATGGATCATGGGGGCGGTGTCATTCCTGGTACGGGGGATGTGGACCATGAAAAAAACGGCTTTAATCCGGGAGACATACTCACTGACTTCGACTATGGAAAAGTATCCATTCTTCCCGATGGCAGAACCCTGCGTGAATATGAAATCACGGTCATCAACAAGAACATAGAAGTTGTGCCTGGCATCGAATACCCCGCCTGGACGTATAACGGGCGCATTCCGGGACCGACCATTCGTTGCACGGAAGGCGACTTGATCCGCATCACGATGACCAACGGAAGCAACCATCCTCATAGCATGCACTTTCACGGTTTCCACCCGGGCAACATGGATGGCGTGCCCGGTTCGGGACCAGGCGGATATGTCGAACCCGGCGACAGTTTTACCTACGAGTTTGATGCGGAGCCATTCGGTCTGCATCTCTATCATTGTCATGTCTTTCCGCTGGCGCGCCATATTGCCAAGGGTTTATATGGCACGTTCATTGTGGATCCCAAGGAAGGTCGCTCACCCGTGGATCGTGAAATGGTCATGGTCATGAGCGGCTTCGATGTGGATTTCGATGATGTCAACGATTTCTATGCCGTCAATGCCATTCCCTTTTACTATCAGAATCATCCGATCCAGATCAAAGTCGGCGAGAAGATCCGCATCTATCTTGTGAACATCCTGGAATTTGATCTGCTCAATTCCTTCCACCTGCATGCCAATTTCTTCCATTACTACCCAACAGGTACCAGCCTGACCCCCTCCGAGTTCACGGACACGATCATTCAAGGTCAAGCCCAACGCGGGATACTGGAGTTCTCATACAAATATCCCGGCATGTACATGTTTCATGCTCACGTAACCGAATTTGCCGAATTGGGCTGGAACGGCATGTTCGAAGTAACCGAATAGTTTAGAGGTATGTCATGACTCAAAGTCCATCCAATCGCTTCACCTTCCGGACCTTTATCCTGCTGCTCATCCCGATCATTCTTCTCGTCGGCGTGATCGTCCTCTTCCTTTCCACAGGGGGAGGATTGAATCTCGACTCTGCCGCGCCGGTTGAGAATCTGGATATCGAGCGGTATGTTCTCAAACAAGGCAGCATCGAATTGCAGGTGCGCAACACGAGTCCGGAGGAAATTACCATCGCCCAGGTCATTGTGAATGATGCGGTCATGCCATTCGAGGTGTATCCAGATGCAGTCGTCCCTCGATTGGAGCGTGCCACCATTACCATCGCTTATCCGTGGTCGTATGGTGAGGCATATGGCTTGATCATCTTTACCGGAAATGCCATTCCCTTCACAGTGGACATCCCGGTTGCGTTCGAAACGCCTCAACCGGACACCGCCACCTTCTGGGGATTCACACTCATCGGTTTGTATGTCGGCGTAATCCCGGTCTTTCTGGGAATCTTCTGGTTTCCGGCGTTGCGACAAATGGGACGCCGGACCATGACCTTCCTGATGGCGGCAACGGCGGGTCTGCTGGTCTTTCTTGGGCTGGACACGGTCGCAGAAGCGCTGGAGTTTGCCGGGAAGATCCCTTCCTCCTTTCAGGGGATCGGCTTGATCGGAATCGGTGGAGTGGCAACCTTCCTGTTGTTGGAGGCGATCTCGAAACGCCAGTCTGAAATCACCGGCAACGAAGCGGATAAGCGGCTGGCTATCGCCTTTGTGATCGCGGTCGGCATCGGCATTCACAACCTTGGAGAAGGGCTGGCAATAGGCGCTGCTTATAACGTCGGCGAAATTGCTCTGGGCACTTTCCTGGTGGTGGGTTTCATCATCCAGAACATTACTGAAGGATTGGGCATCATTGCGCCAGTCCTGCGTGATAGACCCGGGGTCGGCAGGCTCGCGATCATGGGGTTGGTCGGTGGAGCGCCTGCCATTCTGGGAGCCTGGATCGGAGGATACACCCCCTCGCCCTTCCTGACGGTGCTGTTCCTGGCCATCGGCGCAGGCGCGATTTTCCAGGTGATCTACGAAATCGCCAAACTGATTCAAAAGGATACACAGCGTGAAGCCATGCCCATGATTGTCTTTAGCGGAGTCCTGACCGGTATGATGATGTTGTGGGTCACCGGGTTGTTGATCAAATAGGAGCCTTCCAATGGAATCGTCTCTGACCATATCCATTCAGGATTACCTGAAACATATTTACGAGTTGACGGAAGGCGGTCAGAATGCCAGCACGAATGCCCTTTCCGAACGGCTCAACGTCAAGCCGGCATCCGTGACGAACATGGTTCAAAAACTTGCCGCCGCGCAGCCCGCCCTGGTCGAATACCAAAAGCATCAGGGCGTCACGCTGACCAAAGAGGGCAGGAAAGCCGCCTTGGAGGTTATCCGGCATCATCGTCTCCTGGAAGCCTGGCTGGTAAAGACGTTGGGCTATTCGTGGGATGAAGTCCATGAGGAGGCAGAACGCCTTGAGCACGTCATTTCGGAGGATTTTGAACGGCGGATGGCAGCGGCAATGGGACATCCCCTGCGCGACCCGCACGGGGAGTTAATTCCCACTGCCGATCTGGTCATGCCATTGGAGGATTCGACCCCTCTCTCCGCACTGCGCCCGAAACAAAAGGCGAAGATCCAATGTGTAAAGAATGCAGATGCGGAATTGCTCCGCCATCTTGAAGATCTTGGACTCCTTCCCGGCGCACAGATCGTGATCGTTGACTATTCATCGTTCGATCACAATCTGACCGTGAAGTCCGGTGCAAAGGTCAGCGTTCTTGGACTAAATATTACCGGTAAGATATTTGTTGACTATCCTGGTTAAGAGAGTTGTATGTTGAAGAAAAGTATTTTCCTTTTAATATTGGTTTTCCTGTCAGCCTGTCAGTCCGGCGGACCGTCCACCAAACTCACAGTGGAATTGAGCGATTTTGCAATTACCCCCAATCAGCTGTCCGTGCCAGCCGGTGCAGAAATCCAGATCAAGGTTGTCAACAACGGCACCGTGGAGCATAACTTTTATATCATGCAATATGGCGTGGATGTCGGTGATATGTTTGATGAAGAGGATATTGCCAATGCGTACTGGGAGGTGGATGCCCAACCAGACGAGAGCGTGGAACTAAGTTTCACAGCGCCCGACCAACCGGGTACCTACCAGATTGTCTGTGGGATGCCAGGGCATTTGCAGGCAGGCATGGTTGGAACGCTCGAAGTTGTCAAATAGAGATATCTGAAAGTTCAACAAAGACGGGAGAGTTTTACTCTCCCGTCTTTGTTTTATGTTCCTTGATGCCTATGGCTGGCTCTCCAACATGAGACCAGCCTCTTGCCAGGCGGTTGTGCCTCCCTCCAGCATCCAGACATTTGTGTATCCCTGGACTAATAGTGTAGCAACCGCTTTTTTTGCCATGCCGGATGTCAAGCAGTAGACAAGGATCTTAGCATCCTTCTCGGCTGGTAATTTAACCGTGTTTTGTTCGATCTGATCATACGCCAGACGAACATCCGTATCCGGGATGTCTCCCTCCCAAGGGGTATGAACATTGATCATGGTGAAATCCTTGTCTTCCAGCATGGTCTGTAATTCCTGCACAGATACCACTCGATAAGGAATGCCATTCATTTCAGCCTGGATACCGATCTGTTCCTGTGGCTGGCAAGCCACAAGCGAAAACAAACCGATGCCAATCAGTACCAGGCATACATTTAATCGTGCAAACATTGCGTCTCCTAATGTGTTTCTTTCTTTCATGGCTCGACGGGATAACCGGCAGTCATCCAGGCTTCAAAACCGCCGAGCATTGGGGTAACCTTACTGAAGTCATTTTCAAGCAGTATGGACGCCGCACGGGCGCTCGATTCTTCGCTTGGTCAGGTACAGTAGGTAATGATCCATTGTGCTTTATCCAACTCCGCCAGACGCGTTTCAAGTTCGGCAAGTGGAATGTTGATCGCACCGGCAACATGGGCGGCTTGATACGCTTCCACGGAACGTACATCCACTACGATAGCGGCGCCTTCCTCCAACGCAGCCTTGGCGTCGGGCAGGCTTACACGTGGAATATCCGGGTACGTCTCCTCTTCATGGGATGTAACAGACGTCGGGGTGGCGGGAACGTTTTGATTTGCCCACAGGATCGCGGCGGCAATCAATAGGAGTCCGCCGCCAAGTGCGAGAAAGAGCGGAACAGGGGACTTTTGATTCTTTCTTTTCTTCATCTAAACTCCATAAGTAACTCGGGCTAAAGTTAAACCATCGATGTGACCTTTACGGACATCGAAGGGGACGCTGTAATCAAGCGAAATATACGGTTGAAAGCTTAAGCGATGGGGGGACGTAAAATGGGAAAGGCGCGTTCCAATGAATGCAAATTGATCCGTATATTCACTTGCTGTATGATTTCATGGTTCGGATCTGTTGGGCACGGCGCAGAATGAATTCCTGTTTGCAACTGACATATCAGGCAAAGATCCAGGTTGGTTGCCCTGGCATCTTCCTGTGACTGTGACAAGCATTCGCACAGGGATGCGGCTGGAAACAAATGTGCAGACAACCCCACCAGAAGAAAAGCCAGTGTCACAATCAGGAGAACACGATGAGATCCATTCATACTTTACAATGAAATTGCCTTCCGAAGGAACATTATACTTTGGACGGCAATCTCAAAGATGAAAGTTTGTTTAGGGTTCGCGTATCGGAACTTCGATTGTCCAGTCTCCTGCTTTTTCAAAGTTAAGTGTCATGGTAATCGTATCGCCAACCTTCAAATCCTGCGTCAAACCAACGAGCATGACGTGCAAGCCGCCAGGCTTGAAAATGATCTCCTGTTGCGCAGGGATAGGCAAAGCCTCCTGCATTTGCATGGACATCACGCCATTGTCATCCATCATACTCATGTGTACCTCGGCAGCAGATGCGACGTCCGTGCTGGCGCTGAGCAATGTATCATCCGCGTCGGTCGCATTACTGATAATGAAATATACCGCGCCGTTATTGCCCGAAGCGGCAGGGCGAGCCCAGGCATCCATTACCTTGAATTCACCCGACCTTGCACATCCACTGACCAACAATGTTGCCAGCAGGATTGTAGAAATCAAAAGTTTGTTTTTCATATGTGTCCTTCTTGAAAATAGAATTTGACTTTCATCGTCTGCTTTGAACCTTTGGTTCGCAGCAAGATGCCTGGATAAACCAGTATTGTTCAGTCGTTTTTTTGTCAATGACAACCTCATCAAGGCGACATCCCCTCATGATTCGTTTCTTTCGGTTCGTCCATTACAGGCGGAAACCCTTTACGAGCCAGAAGGTCCTGCATGGCGGCAATTTCGCTTGTTTGTGCATTGACGATGGATTGTGCTAATGCCAACACTTCGGGGCTTTTGGCGCTCTCCAGCGCCGCCTCCCCCATGAGCACTCCACCACGGTGGTGGACAATCATCAATTGCAGGAATAATCCATCGGCTTTCACACCCTGCAATTCGCGTAATTCATTCAACTGCACCTGGGTGGCCATCCCAGGCATTCCACCATTGACCGGCATGTCCATCCACATCATAGCCGGGTCGGTGCTGGCAATTGGATATTGCCATACGGCCAGCCACCCCTGCATCTGACCAATCTGCGCTTGTTGTGTCAGCATAATGTCCAGGGCAAGCTGTCGCATTTCCGGGTCTTCTGTCCGGTCACGAAGCAGTGTAGCCATATCCACAGCTTGTGCGTGGTGCATCATCATGTCCCTGGCAAAGCCTGCCTCAGGAGAGTTTTCGCCAGGCGCAGAGAACTGCCGTGTGCCCAGCCAGAAGGCAAGCACTGCCACACTCACCAACAATACAGCGAATGATAAGAGCATGAGAACATCTAACTTGTGCACCGCGCGGGGCAAGGACGTCTCAGGCGGTAATTCTTCGGTCATCATCATGTCTCCTAGCCTGGTTGCCCCACTCCACCCGTGCAAGGTGCTCCAGGCTCAGGTCCTTGTGGGCTCAGTTCGTATTGTTCAATAAAGTCCTTTATCCTGGGATCATCAGCCTGCTCCACCTGAAGTTGGTATCCCCAGGCGGAAATTACAATCGGGCTGGGCAGATCAGGGTATGGACTCAGCAAGCGAAAACCGCTTTGACGGGTGAGTGCCTGTAATGTCCGAACTTCCAAGTCAGGCAGGTCAGGTCGATAGGTGATCCAGACCGCGCCATGTTCAAGGGAGTGAACTCCATTTTCATTCGCGATGGTCTCGGTATACACACCACAATTTTGCCAGACAGGATTGTGGGCTCCCCCAACAGGCGGAGTCTGGTCGTAACTTACGGTTTCACTGACATGATCCCGGCTAAGAGCGGTGTATTCCGTAACTCCCTCGATCTGTTGTTTTCCCTGCTCCCTGGCGTTGAACATGAGAAAAATCGCGATAATCGCCGCGAAGGCCAAACTGCCGGAGATGATGCCATTACGCAACTTCAGGCGGCGTTCCGCTTGGCGTGCTACCTTTTTTGTGGAAATGGATTTCTTGTTTTTGGGTTGCATCGGGGTCCTCTTAATCATTTAACTTTAAGATTGTATTACCAGACCGAAGATTGCTATTTTGAATCTTTCAAGATCTGTCGAATATCATCTGCAATCTCTGTGGCAGTCGTACCATACGGGAAGGTCATGAACAGACTGCCACTCTGATTCAGAACATACACACTTGCCGTGTGGCTTACCAGATAACCAGCTGCGCTATCTGATTCCTGCTTCTCAACAAAAACTCCCAACTCCTTCCAGATTGAAGCAAGCGCTGTCATATCGCCACTCAGTCCTATGAATTCAGGATTGAATCGCGCGGCATATTCAGCAACTTTATCAGGCGTATCACGGTCCGGGTCGGCGGTAATCATCACGAAACGAACCTTTTGCGCATCCTCCCCCAGGTTATCATTGACCTGTTTGAAGGTTGCTAGGGTGACAGGACAAACATCGGGACAACTGGTGTATCCAAAAAATAGCAATACGATTTTGCCTTTTTGTTCGCTCAGACGAAACACTTCTTCGTTGGCAGTCTGGAGGGAAAAGTCTGTCACAGGCAAAGGAGGGTTGATCACCGTGCCGTGAAAGGAATAAGGTTTTCTGAAGACAAATTCCACAAGCATCGTCAGCCCAATGACTGCTGTCGCGATCAACAGCACAAAATACGGATTCTTCTTAATCATGTTTCTCTCTTTTATCCATTAATTTTCTCGCGCCAAACATCCCAAGCCCAAGGGCTGGCGCGGCAAGCAGGAACAAGATATATCCATGACCCTGCCACGCCAGTACGATGCCTACGATAAGCATGAGCAGGCTAAGGGTGACCACTGAGATTGCCAGACCTCCCTCCACATGAACTGTATCAAACCCAAATATGGCGACGGAAAGCAGGCTGATCCCCGACAATATCATCACCACAACATCCACGGAGTGCGGCAAAATTCCTGGGATCGGAACGAGCACATACAGCCCAAACCCGACAAGCAAGACAATCCAATGCCACTTAATCAATGTTGGTACCCATTCGTGTTATCAATGTTTTTCTCCTTCACTTTTAATTTCAAATGTGGCAGGAACCTTGGTACCCGTGCCGCGTAGACTTGCCACTCCGCGCCGAATCTCTCTTCCAGCGAACTCTCTTCGCGCCGTGCTCGACGAGAGAACGAAGGCACGGTCATTATCAACAACACCAACGGCGTCCATGTGAGATATGTCAACAGGATTCCGAACATCACCAGCCAGTAGCCGAGATACATGGGATGGCGGATGAAACCGTATGGTCCGCGCTGGACGAGGCGATGCCTCTCCTGCAACGGTGCGGACGAACCTGTGCTCACACCATACATCGCGCCCAATGCCCGGCGAGCCCGCAGGGTGAGACACAGCCCGACGAGAAAGATGATCAGCCCAAGGGGACGCGCGAGCGATATTACAGGTTCGGGCAATCGCAATGGAAGAGGAATCCACAGCAGAAATCCAAACCAGATAAAAAAGGCAATCGCCGCAAATCCGAAGACGACCTGCGCCCAGGCAGGCAAGGCAAACCACCCGCTCGAAATCAAACGCGGCGCATCCAGGTGATGGATACTGCCCAGCCAACTCATAACGACGGCAAGCCCCAGGGCAATTGCGCCCATGACAATAATCAAGTTCGTAACGGCTTCGAGGTCCATTGGATGGTCGAATCAACTCAACAATTCAAGCAGGAAGACTGCCAGAAAGCCAACAAAAAAAGCGGAGGTCAACAGCGGATTTTCCGCCACCTCATGGGCTTCGGTGAGTAATTCCTCCGTTACTAGAAAGAGCAACGCCGCCGCTCCGAAAGCAATCACGCCCGCAAGCAAAGCTCCGCTTATCAGTGAAAGCGCCGCGCTGCCTGCCACAGCGCCAAAGATAAACAATCCCGATAAATGTTTGAGGGATCGACGCGCACGTCTCCTGCGTCAACGATGAGATTGTTCGAGTCATACACCGTGATTGAACTTAATTCCGGTTCAAGCGGTTCACTGAAGATGAGTTCCACTTGGGCAGGGGATTTCTCCAAAACGGCATTCGCCTCGGGTGTGGAACGCAATAATAGGGTGTGAGCAGACACTGGAGTGACTACCCATGCGCTATATGCGAGGATAAGAAAGATCAACCAGATCGAACGATTTTTTATTTTCACGTGAACTCGGCTAGAAGCAAGTGCTATTACTTGTACCTATCAACGAGGCTTGCGCCGCGCCATCACTCCCAGACTTAGGGCGATCAGTCCAATCAACAGACTGAGATAAACGAGCCAATTGGTCATGCCGGAGCCAGAACCTTGTTGTGCAGACTCAATACTGGGAAATTGGAGTATATCTGCGCCTTCCACTTCCTCGGGTTCAACCTCCGCGTTTACATCTGCATCGCCTAACCTGCCGCCGAAGATGAGTGTATATGTGCCCGCTACCGTGGGCAGAATGGGCGCAACAAACTGACTATGGGTATCCTCCCCCAGGGGCTGGAGTGTAAGCGTTTTGCTTTGCCCGCCGTACGAAACGGTGACAGACAGGGAGGAAACATCTTCCACAGGCTGTGCTTCTCCACTGCTGGTGTTGGAGACGTTGACGATAATGGCGTTCTGCTGTCCGACAATCGCTGGCTCTTCAAGCCAGCCATACTCGATTTCATAATCGCCAATAGTTACATGCTCATGCGCCAGCGTCAATTGGAAATTCAGCATGAGGGCAGTGATGGAAATCAAACCTGCCATCCATAACTTTTTCTTGTTCATGAAATTCTCCTTTTAATAAATTCAGTACATCACAGCTTTTCCGTAATTGCGAGGAGGGTCTTTCCGGACGAAGCAATCTTGTGCCTCAGACGTAAAATCACTCAAGAATGTAAGATCGCTTCGCACAGAACGCTCGCAATGACGGGTTATGCTGAGGTTAGAATCAAACTCGTGATTTACTGAAATTGGATTTAACTTGAAGACTGTTCCCTGGTTGGTGGCAGCTCATCACCGTTGTCTTGAGAATGAAGCAACGGAATGATTTATTGAAGTAGCTGCATTGGCTGTCACACCAAGCGATTTGGAACTTGATAAAACCGGTGATTATAGTTTACATGTCGTCCAATTCTTGAAAGTCGCGATAAAAACATCTGTTCAGGGTATAACACTGGCAGCCTGCAAATGGGTGGTAATCTTCCTGGCCAAATCTTCGGCATCTGCGCCAACACCCAGTATCAAAGCCGATCCGCGATTTGTCTGCCAGGGGCGACCGATGAAATACAGTCCCGCCACAGAGGATATCCCGCTCTGTTGGAGAAATTGTCCCTGGGCATCCTTGACTTCAGGGATATCCACCCAATCACTCCGATCTCGATATCCTGTTGTCCAAATCACGATATCCACCTCGGCGGATTCTCCATCCGAGAAGGTAACCCTTCTGCCCATCACATTTACAAGCCGAGACATCACTCTCACTCCTTTGAGAGCCAACTGCTTAAGCCCTTTACCGCGGCCAGGAAAGGGATCGGATCGTCGGAGATACCGTCCCAGCGGAGTGCCAGGAGAAACGCGCAAAAAACCAAATTTATCAAACCACCACCAAGCGCTCCGACCCAGGATGTAATCTGGCACCAATCGTCGTGAGCGACCAGCGGCAAGCAGAACACGGTGAGAGTCTGCCAGTTCTGCTGCAATATCCCTTCCAGTTGCTCCGTCACCTACTACCAATACAACCCCGGCTGGAATTTCCCCGGGGTTGCGATAGGTAGCCGGTGAAAACTGCAATGTACCCGCGGAAAAGGATTTCGAGAAGGCAGGGATGATCGGTTGTTGAAATGCACCCGTTGCCAGCACGACTGACCGAGTGGTAATAATTTGCCCGGATTCGGTGGAGGCACGAAAACAATCATTCGCGCGATCGAGCTTTTGAATAGTTGTGTTCATAACAACGGGCAGCGCAAAGTGCCTGGCATACACCTCCAGATAGTCGGCGAACTCGATCCTCCCGGCATACCCCGCCGGATCACCAGACAGTTCCATACCAGGGAGGGAACTGTATGACCTCGGGGTAAACAAACGCAACGAAGCATACCGATTTCGCCAACTATCACCGATTCGGCCATGACCGTCCACTAGCTGAAAGTGCCAGGACGTCTGCCGTAGATGATAGCCCAAAGCCAGACCCGCCTGTCCGGCTCCGATAATGAGAATGTCCAGGTTAGAACTGGTCATAATTGAAATTCCTTCGAACAAGACGACGCCACCGGCTTTGCCTGTAACGATAAAAGATGTTTGCGAAAAGCCATACGCCAAACGTCAGCCAACGTGCGTCTATGTTGACTGTATCGGTGTAAAGTGTGAAACCTCCCGGTGTAGGACGCAAAGAGATGAGATGTTGCCAGCGGGTGATGAGGTTGCCATGACCGTCGTCGAGGAGGTCATAACCTTCCGATGATGCGATGTGCCGAATCACGATCCACTGAGTGCCGAGGGGAAGTACGCCAAACAGCCACATACGCACTTGATAGTTGCCGTTTCCCCAGGTTTCGGGAAAGGCAGAAGGTGAGACGGGCGTGAACACAAGTAGGGGTTGTGAGATGTATTGCAACAACCTCGAGGTCTGCACCTCCTGCCAGATTCGATCAGGCGCGCTTTTAAGGATGGTCGAGATCTGAACTTGCATTGCCTACACCTTTGAGGAGGAATAACCCAACAATCTCAACGCATTTGCCACAACGACCAACGTACTGCCTTCGTGGAAGATGATGGCAATTCCGATGCTAACGATGCCTGTTAGGGAGGTGATGATGAGCAGGGCGATCACACCTAGCGAGATGAAGAGGTTCTGAACGATAATCGCACGCGTGGCGCGACCCAATCCTACTGCAAAAGGCAACTTGCTCAGATCATCACCCATCAGGGCAACATCGGCGGTTTCAAGCGCAACGTCCGTGCCCGCGCCGCCCATCGCAATGCCGACCGTGGCATTTGCCAGCGCTGGCGCGTCGTTCACGCCATCACCGATCATGGCAACCTGACCATACTCCTTCACCAAATCTCGAATGACCGTCAGTTTATCTTCCGGCATGAGGTCAGCGCGATATTCGGTCAAGCCGATTTCATGGGCAATGGCGGAGGCGGAACGCGTGTTATCGCCTGTAAGCATGATGGTATGCGCCACGCCTGCGCCCTTGAGGGCTTTCATCGTTGGGGCAGCTTCGCGGCGCAACGTATCGGCGAGAGCAATCAAACCAATGACGGTTTTATCCTCGGCGATCCACATCAGGGTCTTGCCTGATTGTTGCAAGGCGTCGGCTTTTTGCAGGGCATCGGAGGGAATCGTCACCATCGCCTCATCCATCAATTTGCGATTGCCGATCCAGATCGTTTTGCCGTTCGTGACGGCGCGCAAACCGCGTCCCGTCAGCGACTCGACTTCGTCCATGACGGAAACGGGCAGACCCTGAGCCGAACGGACGACTGCCTGTGCAAGCGGATGGGCGGAACGAGACTCCGCTCCCGCAACAAGCGACACCACATCATCTTCTTTCCACCCCGAGTCTGGGAACACGACCAAATCCGTCACCTCAGGCCGACCATGAGTCACCGTGCCTGTTTTATCGAAGGCGATGGCTTTGAGGCGACCAAGATTTTCGAGATGCGCTCCGCCCTTGACCAGCACGCCGTTACGCGCAGCTTGCGCCACACCTGCAAGGATTGTAGCAGGCGTGCCAAGCGCGAGGGCGCAGGGGGAAGCCGCGACGAGGAGGGTCATCGCGCGAAGAAATGATTCGTGGAAAGGGAAGCCAAACATTGGAGGCACGATAATGACCAACGCCGTAACGATCAACACAGCGGGAACAAAGACGCGCTCGAATTTTTCAACCGTTTGCTGGGTGGGTGATTTTTGCGCCTGCGCCTCTTCCACCATTTTCATGACACGCGCAAGCGTGGAGTCTTTGGCAAGCCGTGTCACTTTTACTTCCAACGCGCCTTCACCGTTGACCGTGCCCGCAAAAACCTGATCGCCCGGAACTTTATCCACTGGGAGAGATTCGCCTGTGACCGATGCTTGATCCACGCCAGAGTTTCCTATCAGGATGACACCATCCACAGGAATACGCACGCCAGGGCGGACAATCACAATATCTTCCAATTGCAAGGATTCGACGGGAAGTTCCTGCTCTTTTCCATCACGGCGGACAAGAGCGGTCTTCGGTGCGAGGTCTGCCAACGCACGCACAGCGGCGCGGGCGCGATCCAATGCCCGTTCCTCCAGTGCATGACCGAGGCTGAAGAGGAACAGAAGCAACGCGCCTTCGGCAAACTCGCCGAGAAACGCCGCGCCGAGCGCCGCCATGACCATCAGCAGGTCGGTGTCGAAATGTTTCTCTTTGATCGCGTGCCAGGCGTGTTGCGAAATATCCCAACCGCCGAAGACATATCCGCCAATGTAGAGCGTGGTTGCGATCCATGCGGGCAGACCGAAAAAGGTTTCCCCAAGCCAGCCGATTATTAGGAGCAATCCTGCTGTGAGACTGAATACAATTTCACGATTCTCTTTATACCAACTGCGGAATCCTTCTGCGGGAATTTCATAGCCCAGGGATTGAACGCGCTTTTCAATGGCAGGACGATCTACCTTATGCTTGTCATATTCCACGCGTAAACTTGCG
Source organism: Anaerolinea sp. (assembly GCA_020723805.1). Classification (GTDB taxonomy): domain Bacteria; phylum Chloroflexota; class Anaerolineae; order Anaerolineales; family Villigracilaceae; genus Defluviilinea. The sequence goes on from DYID01000012.1 coordinate 88,162, forward strand.
GCGGCATAGTTGACATTTACTGCCAGTACGCCGTCCATGCGACCAAGACCATGTTCGATGACCGTCACGCAGTCCGAACAATCCATGCCCTCGATGGGCGTGAAAAGGTGATGGTAACGGTTGGCAATACCAGCTCCTGCACGCTGTGCCAATCGCTTCACCTGTTCGAGGGTCAGCAGGTTGGGATCGTAATGCAGGCACAGATCCACGGGCGTTTTCTCGCGCTCGAGATGGGCGCGCAGGATGCCCCTTTGATTCTGTAGAGAGACTTCGAGACGGTTGAGGCATTCATCCTGCTCATCCTTCACATTGGGCAAAAGCAGGGGTATTTCCAATTCGATTGTTTTTTCCATAAGGTATGTCCTTTTCAACTAGCAGGTACGGGAAATGGTTAATAGCCCTCGCCTTGAAAAGGCAGGGCAACAGACTGAAAGGTCAAAATTAAACTGTTGGTGGGTGGGAAATATTTTCGTGCAAACACCAGGGAATAATCTGATCCGGCGTTGGCATTACGGAGACATCAGGTTTGGTTTGTGATGACTTGGGCTGTTCTGGCAGGAGAATGCCGGCATGGATGACACAGACCGACTCACTGGAAGCGTGAGCCGTGATTTTGGCAGTGTTCACCCAATGCCCTGCCATCCCGATCAGGATCAGGAGGAGTAGGAGGGTTAGCACAACTCGTTGAATGGTGTTCTTCATAATTAACCATGCAGGACGTGATCAAGTCCGCGCTTGAACAGTTCGATCACATGATCGTCATCGAGACAAACGAATACATTACGTCCCTGTTTGCGGGTGCGAATAAGCCGCTTGTCACGCAGTCCACGCAACTGGTGCGAGACCGCGGACTTGGTCAGCCCCAGGCGCTCCACAAGTTCACTGACGCCGACTTCCCCATCGAGCAAAGCGCTGATGATGAGAATGCGCGTCGGGTCGCTCAACGCATCGAACAGGTTGGCGAGATCGGAGGCGACTGCAGGGGTGACCTTATCCTTTGCCACGATTAGATCCAGCGGCGAACACTCATCTGGTACTTGCGGTAGTCCTCGCCATATTTCTCTGTGAGGAATGCTTCCTCCAGCCGCACTTGAACATGGATCAGGACAAAACCAAGTACGGAAACGGTCAGGGTGGCTGCAGTGGGCAATAACAATAGCAGCCCCACCAGCATAATCAGCATCCCCAGGAAGATGGGATTGCGCGAAACGCCGAACAAGCCATGCTGAACCAAAGTGGATTTGCTTTCTTCGTCAATGCCGATCCGCCACGAGTCGCCCATTTGGATTTGGGCGACCAACACCCAGATCAAAGCCAATATGAGCAATATGATCCCGATGATCATCAGCACGGAGGAATTCATCCATGTGATTGGGGACAGCCAGTGATAGTACCCTTCAAGGAAGGAAAACACGAACACGATCAGCGCGGTGGCAATCAGGGTCAGGCGGAATAGTTTGCCAACGAAGTCATGAACGGTATCGCCATTGCCAAGTTTGTAGGGGTTGATGCCTGTTCGTTTCCAGGCAATATACGAGCGCCAGAACATGGCGAGTCCAAAGAACAGCAGGAAGTAAACGGGGAGAAAGATTTTCAAGAAGGTATCCATAGACATCTCTAAATAGTTGAATAGTTGCTCAACTATTTGCAATCATACCCCCTGCTTGAAGATTCGTCAAGATGGCAGGGTGAACCCAAACGTTGTTCCCTGCCCTGACTGACTTTCCGCCCGTACTTTCCCGCCGTGCGCCTCTACTAATTGTTTTACAATCGCCAGCCCAATCCCCGATCCGCCGCTGGCGCGTGAACGGGATTTGTCAGCGCGATAGAAGCGGTCAAAGACAAAGGGCAGATCATCAGGTGGAATGCCCTCACCTGTATCAGATACCGTGATGAGGAGGCTCTGGGTTTTATCGTTTCTGCATGTCACTGTAACCCGTCCCCCTGCAGGTGTGTGACGCAAAGCATTACTGAGCAGATTGCGAATTACCTGGGCGATACGATCCGCGTCCACACTAATAGATGGCAAGTTGGGCGCAAGTTCCAATGCGAGTTCAATCTGGCTGGATTGTGCCTGCAAACGGAACGGCTCGACTGCCCGCATAATGAGTTCAGCGGGATCGATCTTCACGCGTTCCAGCTTCAATTGACCCGCTTCCGCCAGCGAAAGCAATCTTAAATCCGAAACGAGACGAGTCAATAATGCTGCTTCATCCCGCAGTGTAGCAATTTCTTGTGGACTGGCGGGCAGGACTCCATCCAACATGGCTTCCAGATTCCCCTGAATCACCGTAAGCGGAGTGCGCAGTTCATGGGCGACATCCGCGATCAGATTGCGGCGCAATTCTTCATGTTGTGCAAGCGAGTCCGCCATTTGATTGAACGCAGTTGCCAGCGTACCAATTTCATCCTGCGCTTGTGTCGGAATACGTTGATGCAAATCTCCCGCCGCGATTTTTTGAGCGGCGGAGGTTAGTCGTTGTATAGGCGCAACGATATGAAAGAAAAGCAATGAGCCAAGCAGCAACGCAACAACCGCGGCGATGATACCCGCCCACCATGTGGACCGATTGACCGATGAGACAAATTCCCCAGCGGGGCTGGTTGCATTTGGACTCGCATAAACAGGCCGAAGCGTTCCCACCTGCTGATTTCCTGCAATGACAGGCACACCTGCTGCTAAATCCGCTGATGAAAGACTCTTTCCAACATCCTGCGCGGCGCTATCGGCGATAATCGTCCCCTGCGCGTCGGCAAGCAGGAGACGCAATCCCATCATGTTCCAGGGATTGGAGGCAGAACCCATCATATCGCCGCCCATTTCCATTCCATTTCCTTCCTGCCACATGCCCCAGTTGTCCTCTCCCATCATCCCCATGCCATCATTCATCATGGATGTTCCCCAGGGATTATTGAGCAAGTTCTCCACACCCTGCCAATTCCCCTGACGACTGTAATACTGGGCAAGAGTGGGGGCAAGTTGCTGCGCAAACACCCGTCCATTTTGATCGATGTATTGGCTGAATTGTGTCTGCGTCGAACGGCTGACCAGGTAGGTGTCAATGCCGCCGCCGACCACAACCACCAATAAAAATGCACCCATTAGCTTGAGCCACAAACTACGCATCATGGCGAAACTCCGCAGAAAACCGATAACCCACACCGAACACTGTTTCAATGAAGCGCGGCGCGCGGGCGTCGTCACCCAGTTTGGCGCGCAAGTTTTTGATGTGCTGATCCATCACACGCTCATACCCTTCATAAGCCACGCCCTGTGCGGCTTCGACCAACTGTAATCGGGTGAATGCCTGCCCTGGATGACGCATGAACGCGGCAAGAATCTCGAATTCGGTTGGAGTCAGATCGAGGAGCTGGTCATCCTTGGTCGCGGTATGCGCTTCGAGGTCCAGAACGAGTGTATCGGCGCGCAGGATGGGCGGCGGCTGCACCTGTCCCCGGCTTCGGCGCAGAACGACGCGCACGCGCGCCGTCACTTCGCGCGGACTGAACGGCTTGGTGACATAATCATCCGCGCCCAACTCCAGCCCGATCAGTTTATCGCTCTCCTCACTGCGGGCAGTAAGCATGATGATAGGTGTATCCGTTTCGCGGCGGATCTGGCGGCAGACCTCCCAGCCATCCACGTGCGGAAGGTGCAAATCCAGGATGACAAGATCGGGCTTTTCATGCCGAAAGGCTGGCATTGCCTGTGCGCCATCAGAGATGATGACAACCTGGTAGCCAGCCTGTTCGAGATACAACCGCAAGGTGCGGGTGATTTGCGCTTCGTCTTCAACGACCAAGATTTTGTCTGCCAAAACCAATCTCCTGCTATTCGAGCATGCCTAGGAAGGGGAAGACTGCTTTTGCGTTAGTGTGCGTACCAGCCAAAAAATGCCTCCGACGATGAGCGCAAGCACGCCAAGTGGAACGAGCCACATGAACGCCATGCCGAGAAATCCAAAAGGCATTCCCCAACCGCCCATCATCATCGGCATGTACCCGCGATAACCCATCATGTTTCCGTAGCCGTTCCAGCCGTCACAGCCATAACCATAGGCGGAATTGTTCCATCCAAAGGGCATGAACATGCCGCCAACCAAGCCAAGAGCAAACAGGGCGACTACGCCGATCACGATCCAGAGTGTAATGTTTTTCATTGTATCATCTCCTTATTGTTGTTTATTTTTGAAATGGTTAGTTGTTTTGAGCGCCCGCTGCGATCCAATCCAAAATGGTTTGGATTTCTGCTGGAGTGAGGGGCGCGCTGCGGAAAGGCATGTAGCCACTGTACACGTAGTAAGCAAGGCGGCTGTTGTATACATCGCCAGGGATAATGACTGCGCCACTGGCGCCGCCTTTCAGTGCGTTCTCATATGTATCGAGATACAAGCCGTTCGTCCCGCCGTGACAGGCGACACATCGCGCTACAAAGATGGGCTGAACGTTATCTCTGAATGAAATGGATATTGAGGGAGTGGGAGAAGTCGGTGAACTGTTTCGCACAGTCGGCGTAAGGTTCCAGTTAGGGTTAGCCTGCCAGCCACTGCCATTTCCGTTCATCATGCCGCCATGCATACCACTCCAGTTATTGTCGTTCCAATCGTGCATCATGCCCCAGCCTTGTTGTCCCTGTTGTGAGTAGTTCGGATTCGTCATCCAACCATGCTCCCATTCTCCCTCTGGACTCATCATCCACCAGCCTGGTCTCCACTGTCCCTGCGGAGGAATGGCGGGCGGTGTCGCTTGTGGAATGGATGTTGCTTGGAATTGTTGCGGAACTATCGTCGGTTGAATCTGTTGTGGAACGAATGTCGGTTGGGCAAATTGTTGCACTGGGGCGCTGATGGCGCGCATCTGTGTGATGAAAGTTCCTGCCATGAACCCGCCCACCAGTACGGTTCCAGCCGCGACCAGTCCGAGAAGGATTTTTACGAATTTCATGGGGCATCTCCTGTTTGTGAAGTTACGCACAGGATAATCCCCAGATATATAGAAGTTGTGTAGAACAAGTGAAAAAGCCGTATAAATCCTTGACAGTTTCTCCTCTCGGGGTAAAATATCATTAAGTACTGATATAATGATATGAGGAACTATGATTATGATCTCTGCACCTTCCAAAACCGACCTCCAAGCCAAACTATTCCGCGGCTTCGGCGATCCGTCTCGTCTGGGAATTCTCGATGCGCTACGCAATGGCCCACTCACGGTGAGCGAAATCGTCGAGGCGACCGGCCTCTCGCAGCCTAATGTCTCGAACCATCTGGGCTGTTTGCGCGACTGCGGCCTTGTGGTCGCTGAGCAGGAGGGCCGCTATGTCACCTATCATTTGAGCGATGATCGAGTGGGTGAACTGTTGGCTCTGGCTGAATCGCTTCTGGCGGATGTCGCGCGCGGGGTCTATGAATGTACTCGTTACAACATCCCGCGGACAGAAAGTCGCAAGTAGATATGAAACTGCAACTTCGTTTTCTCATTGCACTACTTATTGCTCTTGCAGTTGATGGGCTGACCAAAACCTGGGCCGAAAGGACTCTGTCGCTTTATACCCCCATCCCTCTCATCGGACAATTCTTTCGTTTGACGTTGGGCTACAACACAGGTGTGGCATTTGGATTGTTCGCGAATGGCGGGATTGGACCACTGATACTCACGGGACTCATCATTATCGTCCTGGCAGTTTGGATGGTGCGCGCGCTGCGTGCGGGTGAGATTCCGCCTGTTGCAGCCTTTCCCATTGGGATGATTCTCGGTGGCGCAGTAGCCAACTTTGTAGATCGCCTACCCGATGGCCGCGTCACAGACTTTCTGGATATGGGCTGGAGCGCGGCTCGCTGGCCGACTTTCAACCTGGCAGATGGTTTTATCGTGCTCGGCGTCTCTCTCTTGATGCTGACAATTTCCAAACAAAGCCGCGATGATGCTCTTGTGGGTGAAGAATCTTTCACATGACGGGGTCGAGAATGAAAGTGGGCCAAGTCCCGCCGATTGTTTGTTGGTTATCAAAACAATTTTACGATTTTATCTGATAAGGAGAATAGAACATGAACGATGATCGCACCAACTATATTCCTGCCCTGCGATATGAATGGCTGACTGGTCTCTATGACACTGTGATGGACAAGTTAATGCATGAAACTGAGTTCAAGCAAGCTCTTGTTCGTCAGGCTCGGCTTGCTAAAAATCATCGCGTTCTGGATTTGGGTTGCGGAACAGCAACACTTACGCTCATCATCAAGCAATCTTTCCCCAATACGGAAGTGACTGGCTTGGATGGTGATCCCAAGGCCCTTGGAATCGCGAAAGAGAAGATTTCCAGATCTGGTCTAAACATTACTCTCGACGAAGGTATGGCATTTGATCTGCCATATCCCGACAACTCGTTTGATCGTGTGTTTTCTGGTTTGCTCTTCCATCACCTGACGCGTGAGGATAAGGAGCGCACTTTAAAAGAAGTATATCGAGTCCTGCGACCTGGCGGTGAATTACATGTAGCAGACTGGGGAAAGGCAAATAGTGTGAAAATGCGGCTGGCTTTCTTTCTGGTGCAATTTTTGGACGGTTTCAGTACAACTTCTGACAACGTGAATGGGCTGCTGCCGGTGTTTTTTAACAAAGCTGATTTTCAGGATGTCACGGAGACGGCTCGATATGCAACGATTTTCGGCACTATGTCGCTGTACAAATCCAGAAAGCCCGCTCATTCGTTCATGACTGCTACATGAAACGGACAGGACGTTTCTTGCCACGGAGATCAGCCCAATGACATTCTACATTGTCATCAGTCTACTTCTAGTGGTTTTAGTGTTGGCGAACCTGTGGTGGCGGTGGGTAAGCCGTCGCCACTCCATGCCCTGTCCGACTTTCTTTGCCGGGGCATTGGAAAGCCCATTAATGAACTGGCTGATAAGCACACAGACAACCCTGGATCGCATTGGGCTGCGACCGGGACAGCGCGTATTGGAAGTGGGCCCTGGCCCGGGCCGGCTGCTCATCCCTGCCGCCCGGCGAGTGCTGCCCGGCGGCGAAGTTATCGGCTTGGACATCCAGCCTGGAATGATTGAACGGCTCAAAGCGCGTGCAGCACAGGCTGGCGTGTCGAACCTGACGCCAATCCTGGGCGATGCAACGCAATCGCATTTTCCGCCAGATTATTTTGACGTGATTTATTTCTGCACCGTGTTGGGCGAAATCCCAGACCGGGCAGCAGCGCTGCATCAATGCCAAGCGGCGCTAAAACCCGGTGGTCTGCTTTCGATCACGGAAATCTTCCCCGACCCGCACTATCAATCGCGAACGACGGTGCAGCGGTTGGCAGAGTCGGTGGGCTTTCAACTGCAAGCCATACATGGATCATGGTACTTTTTCACGGCGAACTTTGTGAAAGCATATGTGTGATCGTTCTCCTCCGCATCCAGCGTGAAGAGCGCGCGATGATCGAAAAATTCGGCGACGCGTATCGCGAGTATATGAAGAGGACGGGGCGCTTCTTGCCGCGAGTGATACGTTGAAAGGCGGCCATGTTCAACGGCCAATGATGTCGAAAGTTAAAACTCAAATTGGAAACAAGTCAGGAGACATGACTTTGAGCGAGAATACTCTACAGTTGTTGCTCGACGTGCGCAAAGCCAGACAGCAAGGGCCGGCTACGATAAAGCAGCGGCAGCGCAAACGCCTTGCCGAGATGGTGGCCTATGCACGTGCCAACTCACCCTACTATCGCGAGCTTTACAAAGGCTTGCCTGAGCGGGTCGAGGATCCAACCTTGCTGCCGATCACCGACAAGAAGAAGCTGATGGCGCGTTTTGACGACTGGGTCACCGACCATGAGGTGACGCTTGAGAAGGCTCGTCACTTCGTTGAAAACCCCAATCTGTTCGGAAAGCAATTTTTGGGCAAGTACCTTGTAGTAACAACGTCTGGAACTACCGGGACTCACGGTATCTTTCTTGCAGACAGGCGATCCCTTTCCGTGGTCGGGCCACTCTTCTTAAACATGTTGCACGCCTGGCTCGGTGTCCGCAACATCCTCCGGATCATCACCGCCGGCGGACGCATCGGATTAGTTCTTGCAATGGGCACTCCAACCGCCACCGGCGTCGGCATTAGTTACTTCGGTGCGCGGCTCGGCAGAATGTTATGTCCCCTGTCGGTACGCGCTCCCCTATCTGATCTTGTGGCTGAACTCAACACATTTCAGCCCCTCATTCTCGTAAGTTATGGGACTGTAATGAAATTGCTTGCCAACGAACAAGAATCCGGCCGTCTGCACATCAAGCCGGTACTGATTATCGTGACAGCTGAAGGACTGGCTCTGAACGAATATGACCGCATTGCCAGTGTGTTCAACGCCAAAGTTGGTAATATGTATGCTTCCTCTGAGTGCCCTTTCATGAGTTATAGCTGCGAACACGGATGGCTGCACGTCAATAGCGACTGGGTGGTGCTCGAGCCGGTTGATGCTGACTACCAGCCTGTGCCGCCCGGTATACAATCGTACACGGTTCTCGTCAGCAACCTCGCCAACCGGGTGCAACCGATCCTGCGCTACGACCTCGGCGACAGCGTCCTGGAGCGCCCCGATCCTTGCCCGTGCGGGAACCCGCTGCCTGCGATCCGCGTGCAAGGTCGCGCCGCTGATATGCTTGTCTTTCCTACGGATCATGGTGAACGGATTACGGTTCCGCCGCTGCTGTTCGGCACCTCGATTTATCACATCCCAGGCATCGAGCAGTTCCAGGTCTTGCAGACCGCGCCGTTGAGCCTGCGCGTGCGCCTGCGCCTGGCACATGACTCCGAGCCGAATCGCGTGTGGGATGCGGTGCATACCGAGATCACATGCCTGCTCGCCAACCATAAGCTCAATCACGTTACACTCGAGCACGCCGATGAACCGCCGGAGCAAACGCCAGGCGGCAAGTACCGCGAGGTAATTTCGTTACGTTAAGTAGAGCACTTGTTGCTCCGTTAGATTTACACATTTACCTGCATAGGAGTAAACCAATGAACACCAAACAACTCGAACTTCGTGTCGCCAACCTTGATTGCGAACATGACGCCGCCGCCATTGAGCGCGGCCTGCAAGGCTTTCCCGGCATTGCCGAACTGAAAATCTATCCTAAGTCCGCCAAGGTAGCGATCACATATGATCCTGCCTCCACCAAGCCCGAAGCGGTGAAAGAAAAACTGGAATCACTCGGCTTCCCTCCGCAGAAGGGGATGGAGATGGCAGAACAACCAAAGCCCTGGCGTAACCCCAAGGTATTAACATCAGTTGCGTCAGGTGTGTTTCTGTTAATTGGCTGGTTACTTGGGCTGGCAGGTGTACCCGCAATTTTCTCAACCGTCGTCTACATCGCGGCGATTCTGATTGGCGGATACTATTTCGGACGTGAAGCGATTGAAGAACTGATCTTCGAGCGTGAAATTGGCATTGAGTTGCTAATGAGCACAGCGGCTGTCGTTGCTACGATCATGGGTCTGGCAGGCGAAGGCGCGATGCTGGTATTCCTCTATTCGATCAGCGAAGCTGCCGAAGGTTATACCGAAGAGAAAACGCGCGCTGCCATCAAGGCGTTGATGGATCTCGCACCAAAAGTTGCGCTTGTGCGCCGCGGTGGAGTCGAGCGCGAAATCCCTGTGCAAGAACTGGAAGTTGGTGATGTGTTCATCGTCAAGCCAGGAGAGGCGATGGCAACGGATGGCGAGATTCTTGTTGGTGCTTCCAGTGTTAATCAGGCGCCAGTCACCGGTGAAAGCGTGCCTGTGGAAAAACAGCCCGGCGATCCTGTGTTCGCCGGTAGCATCAACGGCGAGGGTGCGCTGGAAGTACGCGCCACCAAGACCTTTGCCGATAACACGATCAGCCGCATCATCCATATGGTTGAGGAAGCCCAGGAAAAGAAGGGCAAGAGCCAAAGGTTCATTGAAAGATTCGGCGCGCGCTACAGCCCCGCTGTGCTTGCGATTGGAATTCTAATTGCGATTGTGCCGCCGCTATTTTTCAGCGCGGATTGGGTCACTTGGATTACGCGCGCAACTGTATTCATAGTGGCAGCCGCTCCATGCGCGCTCGTCATTTCCATCCCCATCACTTTGGTGGCTTCCTTGGGTACTGGCGCGCGGCAGGGAGTGCTCATCAAAGGCGGCGTGTATGTCGAGGAACTGGCGAAAGTCAAGGTAGTGGCGCTGGACAAAACCGGGACGCTGACCCGCGGCGAGCCGGAAGTGACGGATGTGGTTCTGCTGCGCCAGGACGCGGATCGAATGGCGAGCTCACAGCAGGAATTGCTGGCGTTGGCGGCGGGCATCGAGCGGCGCAGCGGCCACCCGCTGGCGCAAGCCATTGTCCGGTATGCGGAGGACCAGGGTATTCAGCCATCTGAATTGGCAGACTTCCGCTCACTGACCGGTGCCGGAGCTTCTGCCAGGCTCGACGGACGCACGATCTATGTCGGCAGTCCAGATATGTTCCACTCCCGCTTCAACGTTGCACTTGACAGCGTATGGGAAGATATCAACCAGCTTCAAAGCCAGGGCAAAACAGTGGTGGTGCTGGGTGATGAAGAAGCTCCCTGGGGCCTGATCGCCATCCGCGATAACATCCGTCCCAATGCGGCGAAGGCGATTGATGCCATCCACACGGCAGGTGTGGAAAAAGTGGTGATGCTGACGGGGGACAACGAACGTACTGCCCAGGCGATTGCGCGTGAACTGGGTATTGACGAAATCTACGCTGATCTGAAACCGGAAGACAAAGTAACGAAGGTGCGCGAACTTGCTGAGTGTTACGGACACGTGGCGATGGTCGGCGATGGCGTGAATGACGCTCCTGCACTCGCTGAGGCAACAGTGGGAATTGCAATGGGTGCGGCGGGAACAGATGTGGCGCTCGAAACCGCTGACGTGGCATTGATGGCGGACGATCTCGAAAAATTGGCGTATGCGCTCAAGCTGGCAAAACGCAACCAATCGGTGGTGAACCAGAACCTGGCGCTGTCGGCCATCGTGATCGGCGCGCTAGTCATCGGCGCGATTGCAGGTGTCTTTTCATTGCCGATTGCGGTGCTGGGACACGAGATCAGCGAATTTATCGTCATTGGAAGTGGGTTGCGGATGTTACGCGCTTGAGGAGTTAGAGCAATGGAGACAAGTACTTTAGAGGTCGTGAAACGTAAGAAATCTGGCGCAGTGATCGCCAATCGCATAGTTTATTGGTTGAGCCGGAATTGGTTACTAGTTTTTAGCCTGGTCTGGGGTCTTGTGATTGGGCTGCCTTGGCTCGCACCGGTGTTCATGAAGCTAGGCTGGACAGGCGCAGCAAAGTTAATTTATCTGATTTATGCGCTGGAATGTCATCAACTTCCGGAGCGATCTTACTTTCTATTCGGGCCAAAGATGACCTATTCACTCGCAGAAATTCAAGCAGCCTGGCAGCCAACCAATAATCCGCTGATCTTGCGCCAGTTTTTGGGTAACCAGCAGATGGGCTGGAAAGTGGCCTGGTGTGAGCGAACTACGTGGTGGTATGGGAGCATATGGGTTACCGCGCTCACATATAGCTATATTCGTAGACGGTTACCCACCCTTACTTTTCGGGCCCTTCTCTTGTCAGCATTGCCTATGGCATTGGATGGTGGCACGCACTTCATCAGTGACATTATTGACTTTGGCAACAGTTTCCGTGACAACAATGCCTGGCTTGCCACACTGACCAATCACATTTTCCCAGCCACATTCTATGCAGGCGATGCATCAGGTTCTTTCAACTTGTGGATGCGGTTAATTACTGGCGTGATATTCGGAATCGGTATCGTTTGGTTCTCGTTTCCGCAAGTGGAAGTTACCATGAATGATCTAGCCCAAAGGATTGAACTCAAATTTCAGAAAGCGGGTCTACTTCTGTGATCGTTGCAGCAACACAATCGCCGATATTGTCATCATAGAAATTCAGCGAGATTGTTGAAGCAGGAATAGAAACCAGGCATTTAGAAGTACATAAACTTTCATACGTAAACGACACACCACAACCTCCCCCAGGCGCGAATCAATATATTTCGGCTGGCAGAAACTTCTGTCAGCCGATTTTTTATTTCAAAAAGGAGATTCCATGTTCACTTTGTTCAAACGTTTCGTCCGCGAAGAGGATGGTCAGGACTTTGCCGAATACGCCCTGATCCTGGGCGCCATCGGTGTGGTCGCGATTGCCGTGATCGCCCGCTATCGCAACGAACTGATCGCCGCCTTCGAAGCCGGCATCGAAGCCCTGCGCATGGCGCGAGGCGGATAGAGATGTTCCGCTGGAAGGAAAAGGGGCAAACGATGGCAGAGTTCGCCCTGGTCATGCCGATTCTAATTCTGCTTATGTTCGGCATGACCTTTGCCGCGTTCTATGCCTTCCGTTCCGCCTCCACGGATTGGGGCGTGTTCATCACGGGTGTCGCTTCCGGTTCATACAACACACCGGCGACCGAACATGCCCGTGACAATGTCTTATGGCCCGATCTCGCGGACCGGATCAATGCCGGGCAGACCGGTCCGCGTCAGGTGCGTTCGTTGATCAGTGTGGAGGACTCACGGGATTGGATCTTTGGCATTCGCCTGATCGAAGCGCAACGGGCCGAGACCAACTTTCGCCTTTGGCGCTTCTATCCCGGCCCGCCCCCTGCTGGAGGGTTCGAATGAAAACCCCGTACCGAAAAGGCGAACGCGGACAAGCCTTGGCAGAAACGGCTTTGTTCGCAATGCTGGCAGTCATTATGGCATTCGGTTTGCTGGCATGGATCCCAACGCATCGGGCTCGCACCGCGGCGACTGCAGCTGCCTATGCCTGTTCACAGTTCCTGTCGCAATCGCCTGATCCCGCACGCGCCCGAAATAATGCGGTGAATGTCGCCTGGCAAACCCTGAATGCGGATTGGTCCGCATCAGCGGGCGTGCAATATCGGGTGCAGGTCTCGCCGCCCAGTGGACCGGGAGAGCCGGGTCAGTGTCTGGTCTCGTTTCAAGCGCCGACCTTGTTCGACGGTCTACTGAGTTTGAGTGAAAGCGGATGGAACAGTGAGTGGTTCATCTCGCGCTCGGAGACCTGGAAGGCAAAGTGGCGATGAAGATCAAACTCAAAGAACGCGGACAATCTGTCGCCTTGTTCGCCATCCTGATGCCCATCATGTCGCTCTTTCTGTTGGGCATCCTCGATTACATGGTGACCAATGCGCGCGTGATGGAGACCGTGGCAGCCGCTGACCTTGCCGCCCATGCCGGCGCACAGGAGATCACAGTCTTGCCGGATGGGACGATCACTGCAACCACTGCCGGCAACGGAATTGCCGCTGCCTACTTCAATTCACAGCGACCGGGGTCCGCACACCTCAACTCCGTTTCCTGTGGGCGACATCAAGGGCGTCCAGCCTGCTATGTCACTGCTCAAGTTCAATCGGCGGGGTACTTGTTCCCCGCCCGCTGGGTGACCGTGCGCGCCATTGGATATCTGGCGCATGGCGTGACCCGCGAAGATCAATAATTTTTTTGGAGAAGAATGAATTCGCTATGGAAAACAATCCTGGATGGATTGACCTATAAAGACCTTGCCGGGAAACGGCAACCCCGCATTTACACCGTTGTCACCGGGCTGATCCTATTATTGCTGTTCGTGGCTGGAGGGATGGCAGGCTTGAATCGCTATCTATTGATGAGCCGTGTACAAGCCACCCCGGAAGCAGTCACCCTCCCGACACAGACAATGGAACCAGTGGCTACGGAAACCATTGTGACCAGCCCATCGGGTGGCGTTGATTCGTTTGGCTGCCCAACCGATTCGTCGGAGTGGTCCTTTACACCGACCATGATCAGCGAGAATTATCAGATTATCCAGCCTGCCTGTGTCTATCAAGGTTTGGAGAAAAGCATTGCCTGGGCGTTGGCAGTCCGTGAAGGATACAGCCGCGCCGAAGCCACTGAGCTGCTTGGGTTCACAGAGATGCCCATGCGCCAGATGGAAACTGTCACCCTGCCCAGGGATGCAAACGATCTTGTGGATGTACCGGTCAGTTTCATCCCACCCAATCCCGATTTCAAGGAGTGGCGTTTGAATGCCAACGGTGAAGCCGCAGTCACGTATGCCTTGCGCGGATGTTTCGAGACATCCTCGGTCAAAGGCAATCGTGTCGAGACCTGGGGCGGTGAGTATCCTGTGATCTGTCTGGTGGTGGAGGATGCCGAGAACACTCACATCCTCTATGCGTTGAATGATCACATGTACATATCGCCTGCCACGCCCATGCGTTCCTTTCTGCTCTTTGGGTATCTGGGCGATGGGCAGTGGGTCTGGCTGGGCACACAGACGGAACCCAAATTGGAGATCACCGATGGAAAGGAAAATGCCAGCGACCGTCTAACCGTGGCAACCTTATACGACTCCCAGCCTTGGGATGCGAAATGGCTGAGCACAACCTATCATCTTGACATGCAAACGCTGCCGGAAAACTGGCAGTCTCTCACGGATGAAAACGAGAAGCAGTATATCCTCTCCGTGTTATCGGGAGCTGCGCCATGAAGCGTATCAGTCTGTTTCTTCTGCTGATCGTTCTGATCTCTGTTCAACCTTTATCCGTCCTGGCGCAGTCTGCCCCATCCTGTTCCTTTCAACCGGATGGCAGCATCATTTGCACCACAGGTGGAGGAAATGAAGGGGGCGGAGAGGAAGGCGGTGGAAATAACAATAACAACAATGGCGGCGGCGCTTGTACGCCGGGCAACCATCTGGCATTCAGAGTGCTGGATTATGACGCAAGCACCAGCACCTGCAAAGTCCATCCCATCCGGGTGGACAACTGTACCGGCGAGATCATTGGCATGTCGGAGCAGATTGGCACCATGAGCTGTGAAATGCCAGACACCTCACCGCCCCAACATCCATGCACCAGTTTCTCCGTGGGACCGGGCGGTATCACCTGCACCAACAGCGGCTGGAATGTCAGCGCGCGCGTCACCTTCCCCGAGGTCTATCTGGATGTGCGCCCCTATCCTGCAACATTGGTGCGTTGGCCGACAATGGTACGTAATGGCGGCATGCCGGAGTCTTCCGGATCAGGTGGCGTGAACTACATCTCCAATGGTGGAGGCTCACCCAACAATCCACAGGTTGGTGACTGGCAGAATTTGAGATTGACCCTGACCCTGCGACCGGCAGGTCCAATGTTTGTGACTCTGCCGCACATCGGGGACCTTGTGTTGTCCAATGGCGCATCTCAAACCATTCAATGGGAAGTACCGTCCCATCCGGCTGTTGGCGCAACCACGCTCGCCGGCAGTGTCAGTGGACTGGATGAACTCCCCGGAGACATGCCTTTGTTTGTCGGCAATGGACGCGCCCCCTACAAGTTGTTCTGGGAGTTACGCTATCAGGAATATGAAGCCATCGAGGGCTGCCTTGCAGGTCCAAACGGAAACGGCAATTACAACTGTGGTGGCGGAACCGGGCATCGCGGCATTACCGGCTATGAATGGAAAAATCATTCCAGTGGAGGCGAGATCCCGCCGTCTGCCGTGGCAAATTTACCTGCCGCGAGAATGGCGGATATCAACAACGATGGCACGCCTGACGCCTACTGGGATACCAACCTGACTCTGCGGCGCATGGATGATGCCGGAAGCATCAGCAATTCTCAATACCAGCATTCGTGGAATTGGGGTGGAATCATTTATTGGGCAGTGCGTGAAGGACAGGGACAGATCGGCTGGCCGGGGCAGTGATTACATCAATTGTGATGATGATCGGGATTATCATTATCAGGTTACTGGAGAACAAAATAGGTCTGAGGCAGTAAGAGTATCTCGTTTTGTTGGGGGCATCTTGTATATGAAATCTTGTCCAACAAAACGAGATACTTCAACATTTGATTATTCTTTATTAAAAGAATTTCCCGCATCAATTGCCCGTTGAGCCGCTTCTGGATACAGGCGAGCATAGTATTTGAACAGTAAAAATATTTCTTCCGTATTTCCCGCCATTTCCAGGTTCATAAAACATAATTTTGCAAGCGCACCATACATACTTTTAAATTGACCTTCCAAAGGCGATGACCGCCATACATCTCCGTCGTTTACCGGTTTAATTTCCCGGGCGGTATATGGATCCCCTTCGTGATCAGTCAGCGTTATTTCGAATGTTATGTTCATGTTTGCCTCTCAATTAAAATTTTAGTGGTTTCATATATATGTTGTTGGTAAGCCCTGTCAATTGATGGGGATATCCACCCTTTCGATTTCTACTATCCAATTCGAGGGAATTGCATTCCAAAAAATCATGCCGCAATCGAGCTTTAATTTTCTTGACTGAAATTTGGGATGGGATAACTTAAAACTCCATGCCTCCAAAAACTCTTTAACAATATTGGGAATATCGCCCCTGGCTCGAATATCATCCATGCTGATAAAGGGATGCGCGGCTCTTAGTGCCGCCTCCCCAGGGACGGCAACCTTGACCACTTTGGGCTCACCGTCAACCGAAAGGAGTTTCATGCCATCTTGTCCCAAAAGCTTTTGGGCTACATGTTGATCGAATTCAGAACCGTAAGACAAATAATGATTGAATCCATAAACCAACCCGGTCATTGAAAGTGTAAGATGCACCTGACCTTCCCGTTTCCCTTCACGATTACCTGGTCCGTGGGATTGCAGTAATTCACCAAGCCTCTGTGATACCTCGTGCCATTCTGGATGGGATGTCAGCGCCCTGCTGATCCTTACATGCCGGGCAGCGGCGCTTAGTGGGAGCAATCCATTTGCCCAAATTGAAATATCTTCAGACTCAATCGTTCGAGTGCCATGATAACCCATCAATGTTTTTGAACGAAGCCAATCCAAAACAGCGTCTATCGCCGCATCGTGATTTGTAAGTTCAAGCAATAAGCCCCGAGTATCTTCTATATATTGCAACTTTGAACCTGCAAGTTTCCTTCTCGCTTTATCCGTCATTAAAGGATACAGAACGCCCTCAAGACTCCCGAACCATTCATCAATACTGTCAAAATCAATAATTTCCACTGTCATCATTTGCCTCATTCATCGGAACCCATCAGAATCTAAGGACTGCAAATGCTTCTTCATCCAAACAGAAAATATCAGTTACGAAATCTTCAATATAATGCGCATTTTGCTTATAGTTTTCAATAGAGCAAATCTGCACCTTCATTCCATCTAAATGCAAAGCGGACATGGTCGGCAACTTCAGTGGATTTTACAATAAGATTAACACTGATACCCATTGCTTTATCCTCCTTGCCGAGGGCGATAAAATGAAGATGAGATTGAAGATGATTGCGGAAGTAATTATCTAATGCAGTCGCAGGCACCTTAATTCCCAGAAACAGTATGACTCCCTGGGTGTATTCAGTTTCCTCCAAGGGAAGGAATTTGCCTGTCGTGCTTCTGAAGAGAGCGGGGAAATCCGTAATGGGATCGCTTGGCATTGACGGAGAAGTTACTTTTCTTCTCGTCATTTCCCGCGCCATCTGCCCCGGTCTATTCTTGACTTCGAGCAAAATTCCACCCTTTTCCTTGGGTTTCAGTAACCAGTCGATTTTTTGGGAACCAATTCCCAACCCTGATTGCTCATATGCAAGATCGTGGTCAAGGGCAGCGTTGGAAACAGACAGCATTTCCACGATTGCATCGAGGTGTTTTGCTGGTATGTCGAGTTGTTGCCACCAACGCCGGAATTGCGAAGCAGTAAGAACACGATCTGCCAGGGCGGATGCGCGTACAAGATTTGCGACCAGAGGTGCCTGATGAGGAACTCCAAAACCACGGGAATTTCCATCAAAATGGAATTGTTTGCCAAAAATGTAGCGCCATTCTTGATCGAACACAAACTTTATAGCTTTTGTAGACCTAACCGATGCGGGTATTTTTTTCAACAATTGTTCTGAATCCAATCTGCCAATACCAAGGTCGGCAGCCTCATCATGGAAAACATCTAAAAGGCGTGACTCAGCGGTAATGAATGATGGAGGAAATGGATGATTCATATATGTTTGCTACACCTGCATATTTGATACACAAATACCGGAACGGATGATGTTATTCATCTGATGGGAATGATTCCGAAACTGGAAAACCGATCCACATGTCAATAGCTTTCATAATGTTTTGTCACCAACTTCGTGACTATATGCTGGCCAACGAGAACAATTTTACCCATATTACCCCTCCCCATTTAAAACCTGATTCCAAAACTCCATGAAATCAATGTTGCTTTCTGGGTCGAGATGCGGATCAAATTCGAGCCCATATTCTTCACAATACTTTTTATACAGGAATTTAATAAATTCTATTTCGACTTCTTCGTGGTCCTTTTCATACCACCACATATCACCATAGATCCGGGTCGCAAACCCATGCAGCCTTGCTTGATAATATGAGGCTGTTCGCCGTTCATCCGTTTCTCTATCTCTTTGTTTATCTGCCTTTCTATGACAGGGAAAGCAGAGAACCATTAAATCATCAAGCCGCTCATTCCCACCCACCCTGTCATAGGTCAGGTGATGCACGTCGGGGTCCAACAAAATTACCCCGCACTTTTCACATTTGCCATTTGCGCGATCCAAGACCTGCCTGCGCTTTTCTTTCCAAACATCAGATTGCAAATAGGCGCGATAGACATTTTGCCATTCCCGGCTATTCCCATCGGCTTTTTCAAATCGCGATGTCCATTCTCCAATCCTTTGCTCCCGAAGTTTATTTTCCTGCCACCTTTTCCAATCATTGTTAACCATATTCATATCCTTCAAATAAAATGTGTAAGTGAATACATATCATGTACAGCGCCAATTTAATAACTTTATACAATTTAGATAGCGCATATTATTTTGGAAGTCTTGAATGGAGCACCTTTGGAAAATCCCATAAGAATAGCTGTTCGTGGATACCCGTCGATTTACATGATGATACAACAGACTGTATGGCTTGATCCAACAACCTGCAATACCGTTTGAAGTTTATGCTTTGATGATCAGTCGGTATCCCCAATTCCACTGCATGCACCCCAGATAGATTACGAGCAAACAAGAATTCCATCGATTGTCCGGGAGCGAACTGCCTGCCGTGTGCTTGCAACTGCCGGGCGGCGCGTGCAGCTGGAGATGGGGTCTTATATGCTTCAACTCCCCGGCTTAACTTCTGGTGGATGATCAATTCATCTATTGGAACTCGCCCTGATCGAAGTTCCTGTTTTGCATGCTCCACGAACTTCATCACCTCTGGGACATAATCTGCAAATTCCTGAGGTGAGTCTGCCTGTGCCAGAACCTCCAACGCCTTCAATTGAATCTTTCTCACCCACAGGGTCGTATCCCTTCGACGCAACTCGATGCCGCGATATTTGAGCGTGCCATCCTGGAAGGCGCCGAAGTATTGGTTGGGAACAGGCACACGTGCATCCCGCTTCGAAGCCAGGAAAGCAACCCACTTGAAGACTCCTTCCAATGCAATGGGAATACTCGTTTTCTCCTCGATGGCATTCATGAGTTTTGTAAAGTCGGACGGTCTGTGAAAGCCTTCCTGTTGAACAAACAGACAATCGACATACATATGCAGAACCGTAAAGCCCATATCTTCCGCCACCTCCTTGGCTTGCAGCATCAATTCACGGCTCATGGCAGTCACAGCCTCATGCGATTCGATCTTTCCAAAGCGGGCGTTCTTGTATCCCAAATATCCAAAACACACCACCAGAAGCCACTTAAGCGCTGAGGCTCGCGCCTTGAGGATTTCCACTCTGCAATCCCGTGGATCGAGATCGGACAAAATGTTCTTAAGCATCAAGCGCTTTTCCAACAGGAGGCGCAGGGTTTTGGGAATCAGACCTTCGGGTGCATCTTCCAGACCAACTGTCTCCGGCGATATATTATGTTTGACCATGATTGCGGGGTACATGGAAGAGAAATCGATCTGGGCCACATTCCCATGCAGTCCGATGATGGGCTGATAGATCAGCCCGCCATGATCGGCACGGATCAATTCCGCCAGAGTCTTCCTGCCCTCGACTTGTTGTTTTTGCACCGGAACCATGATGTTGTTGCGCAGGGCAGTGAGCATCTGCATGGCAGTGATGCCTGCGCCGGGAGATTTACGTGCCATCTCCTGCACGCCGATACCTGTGACGCGTGCCTGTTCCATCGCACCTTCCAATCCGTACTCGCCGAAAGACATGGCATTCTTGCTGTCGATGTGCCAGCGCCCAAACAGATGCGCCTGCGCCCCGCGATAGGTGACCTGACCATAGGCAAAATAACTGTTTGCCTTTCGGGTCAATACCTTTCTCTCCCGATCCC
>DYID01000013.1 GCA_020723805.1 Anaerolinea sp.
AGGATTTCGCCGTTCACTTCCCGAAGGTAGATGCGGGCTTGGCTGTCTTTCAGGCTGAAAATGGAAAGGATGGGCTCTCCCGCAAAGTCAAGGTTTTGAACGGCGAGCGGTTGAAAGGTGAAGAGCGCCCACGACCAGACTGTGTAGAACAGCCGCAAGAGGACGAAAGCGGCAAGCGCATACCGCCAGGCTTCGTTGAGATTTTTCCAGGATGGAAGGAGCGTTGCTTTGAGTTTTGGCATGGCGAGAGCGTTTGCAATTTTAAAGCAAAACGGGACGATTTGATTTCGTCCCGTTGCTGAGTTTACTCGCCCAGATAATCCCGCAGTTTCCTGCGGATGGTGGGGTGGCGGAGGCGGCTGAGCGCCTGCGCTTCGATTTGGCGGACGCGTTCGCGGGTGACGCCCATCTTGCGCCCGACCTCCTCGAGGGTATATGCCTGCCCGTCGAGCAAGCCGTAGCGCAGCTGCAAAATACGCACTTCGCGCGGCGGCAAGCCGTTCAGCACCTCGCCCAGGTGTTCCTTCAGCAGGTTGTAGGTGGCGGTGTCGTCGGGCGGGGGCGCTTCGTCGTCTTCGATGAAGTCGCCGAGGACGGAGTCTTCCTCATCGTCGGTGGGGGTTTCGAGCGAAAGCGGACGGCGCGCCACCTGAATCATGTTTTCCACTTTCTTGGGCGGCACGTCCAGCGCTTCTGCCAGTTCTTCCACGCTCGGCTCGCGCCCGAGACGCTGGGTCAACTGATGCTGGACGCGCAGGAGTTTGTTGATCTGGTCGCCCATGTGGACCGGGACGCGGATGGTGCGTCCCTGGTCGGCGATGGCGCGGGTGACCGCCTGGCGGATCCACCAGGTGGCGTAGGTCGAGAATTTGTGACCGCGGCGGTAGTCGAACTTCTTGGTGGCGCGGATGAGACCGATGTTGCCTTCCTGAATCAGGTCGAGGAACGGCACGCCGCGTCCCATGTATTTCTTGGCAACCGAAATGACCAGGCGGGAGTTGGCGGTAATCAGGTGCTCGCGCGCCGCCCAGCCGTCCTCGATGAGTTTACGCAATTCGGCGCGGCGGCGCGGGCTGGCGTTGCCCTTTGCCAGTTCCTCGCGCGCCATGCGTCCGCGTTCGATGCGCTGGGCAAGCGCCACTTCCTCTTCGGCGGTCAGCAGAGGGACGCGGCTGACCTCCTTGAGGTACAGACCGATGGTATCGTCCGTATCTATGTTGGCGAGGTAATCGTCCAGCGAGGGGTCAATCTCGGGTTCGGTTTCCTCGATTGCCTCCACTGCCACCAGCTCGTCTTCGCTGGGTTCGGCAAGGTTGGCGTCTTCCACAAAGGGGATACCGGCGCTCAACAGCGCGGAGAACGCCTCCTCCAGCTGTTCGACATCCTGTTCTGCTTCGGGGAAGAAGTGGATGATGTCATCCAGCGTGATAAAGCCCTTTTGCCGCCCTAATTCGACCAGACGGGCAATCGCGGGAAATTCATCCTCTTCGTCCACCATCAAAATCTTATCTACATCCATTCTGTACTGAACCACTTTCCTTTTTTTATCAGAATACGCTTTTTTGCGTCAAAATGCAATACCGTTTCATTGCTCTTTTATAGACGCTGCTTTGTGCGAAATGTTACGTTTTCAGCGGAGCAAAATGTCTGTGTTGTAATAACCCGCTAAGGCGCGGGAGGAGACGGCGTTTCGGCGGGCGCGGCGGCTGTCGGGGTTGCCGTTAGCGCGTAGGGAGGGCTGGTCAGCAGACCAATCAACGCGTCCACGGCGCTGCGACTGACAATCACAATCCCGCCGTCCGCGCCGCGCACATAGTAGCCGCTTTCGGTGGGGGTCAGACTGCCCACCTCCACCGTCTGCTCGCCGCCCGGGAACTGAAACGTGAACTTGTATTCGGGAACGTCCAACCCGACCGCTTCGGGAGACAGGCTGGGGACGCGGTCGAGGATGCGCATGGTAGTGACCTGGGTTGCCGCTGCTTCCGAGGACGCCTGGTCTGCTTCTGCCTCTTGGGGCAGAGTCAACGCCCAGGCATTTTCCTCGTTACGCGCCACCTCGACGACTTCTCCCGCCTTCGACTCGACGCGAATACGTGTGGGGAATCCCTCCGACGGGGGGAAGAGGTATTCGACCGGCGGCAGGGTTGCCTCGGGGGTGGCTTCGGCGGCGGTTTTGGCGCGGTTGTTGAAGTAATACGCCGCGCCCAGCACGAGCAGGAAGAGAATGAGGGTGACGATGGTAGAGCGCCGCATAGACCTATCCCTGCCGCCTGCGCGCCAGCCAGGAGGTAATGCCCGCGAACACCACCAGCCCCGGCAGGAGCAACACCGAACCCAGCAGGATAATCAGCATTTGGAACGAACCAGGCGGGATGAAGGTGCGCTGTGTTGGCGTGTTGGGTATGATGTTGATGAGGTTTTCCTGCTCTGCCGCCCAGTCCACCGAGTTGATGAAGAAGTTGCCGTTGCCGTACACATCGAACATCTGGTCGGTGGCGAAGAAGGAGTTGCCGAAGACAACTACGCGCCCCTGGGTGGTCGCGTTTTCGGCGGCGGCTGCCATGGTGAGAGGACCGGGCAGGTCCTGGTTGGCGTCGAAAGAGATTTGTTCGCCCTGCGCGTTGGTGAAGTTCGTTTCACCCCACGAGTTGGGGGAGGTGAACAACAGGGCGGTTTGAGTAACATCTGCCGGCGGGGTGCTCAGGGTGATGGAACGCGCCTGCGGCATGACAATCAGGTAATTGGCGCTCAAGTTGCGGGTGATGGGATGCTCGCTGGCGGAGGCAGAAATGGCGTTCAGCGCCTGCTGGCTGTTCAGGTCAATGATGATGTCGTTGTTTAGTTGGATGCCCCAGTCGGAGGCGAGGTAGGCGGCGAGGGGATCGGGTGAGTCGCCAAATTCGGTCAACAGAAGCGGGTCTTCCATGACGACGAGCGAGCCGCCCTCGTCCACGTATTTCTTCAGGAGTTGAACTTCGTACTCGGAGACCTGTTTGACGGGACCGGCGATGATGATTGCCAGGGCGTCCTCGGGGATTTTGTTTTCCGCCAGCAGGTTCAGGCTGTTGACGGTGTAGTTCTTGCTTTCGAGAGTGCGCTTGGCAGTGGAGAGACTGACGTCACCGCCTGTATCGAGCGAAGGCTCGCCGTGACCGGTCAGGAAGTACACGGCGCGGGCTTCGGGGTTGATGAGTTTGATGAGCGCCTTGGTCAATTCGGTTTCGGAGGCGAAATTGGCGATTTCCTTGCGGTCGCCCATGCGCAGCAGGATTTTCCCGTCGCCGGTGATGCCCGCTTCGCGCGCGGCAAGCGGGTCAGTATCAGGGTTGACGAAGCGGTAGGTGAACTTGCCGTTGCTGTTGGCTTTGAATTTGTCGAGCAACTCGGTGGCGCTTTCAGTGGAAAGGGTGGCGTAGAAGGCAACCGCTTCGACAGGCTGGGGCAGGGTTTCGAGCGCTTGAAGCGTTTCGGGGGCGAGGGTGTTGACTTTATCCTGGGTGACGTCCCAGTTTTTGGGGTTGTTATAGACAAACCAGTTCACCACGAACAGGATGCCGAGAAAGGCAAGGGAGGTTACCGCGATGTTGCTGCCATACTTTGCCTGCCGACCGGTGAACGCCTGCCGCACTTTGTCGGGTTCGAGCATGGCGTAGAGCGCCAGCGCCAGGACGGTCACGCCGAGGCTGATGAGGGTGCCGCGGTTCAAGGTCTCGGCGGTGGCGCCGCTGAACATGCCGATGTTGAGCAGTCCCCGTGTGATGAGGAACAGAACGGTACTGAGGAACGCAAGCCCGGCAGCGATCAGAGCGATGAAGGTATAGCCATGCCAGGCGGGTTGTTGTTTCTTTGACATTATTTCCATCTCCTCGTTTCCACAGCGGCGGTCCCGGTGAACAAGCCCAGGGCAATCAGGCTGAGGTAATAGACGATATCAGACAGATTGATGACGCCCGAATCCAACGCGCCGTAGAAGTGTGTTTTCATGTCGAGATATTCGAACAGGCGGGCGCTTTCGCCAGCCACCACGCCCGCAGGAAAGCCAACCAGCCACCACAAGGTGATGAAGAGCGCCAGCGTTACAAAGAAGGCGTTGACCTGATTGGTGAACATGGCGGAGACTGCCGTGCCGAGGGCGAGGAAGACGCCCGCCACCAAAATCATGCCGAGGTAGGAGGTCAGCACCACGTTCCAGTCAATGCCGGGGGTGACGAAGCGGCTGGTGACGATGGGATAGATCAGCGTGATGACCAGCAGGGAGAGGATGTAGAGCATTGCGCCCAGCCATTTGCCGATGACCAGTTCATAGTCACGGATGGGAGCGGTGAGGAGCAGTTCCAGCGTGCCCATCCGCGCTTCGTCGGAAATCAGCCGCATGGTCAGGGCGGGAGCGGAAAGCACGAGCAGGAAGACGAAGGTGCCGGAGATGGGGGCAAAGTCCGGCGCGCCGGCTCCAAAGCCCTGATAGGCATTCTGAGCATAGTAGTAGAAGTTGATTGCAAACAGCACGCCGGTGGTGAAGAGGATGGCAAACGCCACCACGTAAGCCACCGGGCTGATGAAGTATTGGTCGTATTCGCGTTTTGCTATGGTCCAGATGTTTCGCATGGTTTCCCTCACGAGCGTTTGCTTGCCGGCTTGTCGTCGGTCAGTTCGAGGAAGATTTCTTCGAGGCTCACGCCCACCGGACGCATTTCGATGAGTTCGTAGCCGGCTTCCACGACGGATTTCGCCACCTGCGGGCGGACGTCCTGCCCGGCGCTGAGTTCGAATTCCACCGCCGCTTCGTCTTTGACTGTTACTTTGCGCGTGCCTTTGACCTGTTTGACGACTTCGCCCAGTCCGTCGGCGTCGCCGCGCACGCGCAGGAGGATGCGTTCGGCGCCCAGCACGCGGGATTGCAGGTTCTCGGGGGTGTCTTCGGCGACGATTTTGCCCTTGTTGATGATGAGCACGCGGTCGCAGATTTGCTGCGCCTCGGAGAGGATGTGGGTGGAGAACAGGACGGTGCGGTCTTTGCCGATTTCCCGAATCAGGTTGCGGACTTCGACCACCTGCGCCGGGTCCAAGCCAATGGTCGGTTCATCGAGGATGATGACTTCGGGGCGGTGGAGAAGCGCCTGCGCCAAGCCGACGCGCTGACGCATCCCTTTGGAGAAGTTGCCGATGTAACTGTTGGCGCGTTCGTCGAGGTCCACCATTTCGAGCGTTTCCCAGGCGCGGTCTTCGGCGTTGGGGAGGCGGCGCAGTTCTGCCATGAATTTGAGGTATTCGAGCGCCGTCATGTCGTTGTAGAGGGGGACGGTCTCCGGCAGGTAGCCGACGCGCTTGCGAACTTCCAGCGATTCTTCCACCACGTCATACCCCGCCACGATGGCTTCCCCGCCGCTGGGGGGCATGTACCCGGTGAGGATGCGCATGGTGGTGGTTTTGCCCGCGCCGTTGGGTCCGAGAAAGCCGACGATTTCGCCCTGTTTGGCATCGAAGGTGATGCTGTCGAGGGCGCGGCGGGCGCCATAGTCTTTGATCAGACCATTGACTTGGATCATGAGTTCTCCTCAATCAAAGAATTTGGTAACTCACCTTACCCGTTACTTCGTAGCGCGACATTCATGTCGCCTGAAAATGCGAAATAAATCTCGCACTACCGCGTAACATAAGTTGGTGATATGCGAAACAAAAGGCACGCCTGCCGGGGGGCAATCCGTGCCAGATACCGCTCCAGATTACTATACAGAAATTCAAAGTCGAAGTCAAGCGGCGAAGTGATTTCTAATCAAACGCTAATTTTGTTAGACAATTCACAATCAGCGCAGGAAGAAATACCAGATGCCAGCCGCGAGCAGGAGGCATAAGACCGCCAGAAAACCGCCGAGCAGGACGAGCATCCAGCCGTTCGCTGTATCGGGGGCAATGGCTGGAGAGGCAGGCGTCGGCGGGCGTGAGGCGCGTCGCGGTGAGGGGGAAACGGCTGTGCCTGCTTGGGCAGGAGGGGGTGAAGACATCCCCAACATTCCCTCCAAAATATCGGGCGTGCCGTTGCGGTTTTTATCCAACATGCTCATCGCCTGCTCGTACTTTGCGCGGGCTTCGGGCGGCAGGTCTTCGATGCGGTTGTATTCTTTTCCGTCCACAACGAATTTCATGCCGCTGGTCAGGATGGAGGCAGACGGGGCAGGCTGAGATGCCTGCGGCGCCTCCCTTCGCAGGGACGCCGCTGCCTGCTCATACCGCGCGCGGACCTCCGCGGGCATTTCGTCCACGCTGTGGTAGGTCTTGCCGTCAATAACAATAATGTTGGAGTTCATGCGCCTATTGTATCGCCATTGTCAAAACACGTCAGGGGTGGCTGAGAAAGTCGGCGGGGAGGTTTACAGTCCAGCCTAAATTCTGGTACGAGGACGCTGCCCTGTGGGGCAGAGGTAAGAACAATGGGGCATTTCGGCAATTTGCCTGTATGGGACACGAATGCGATATACTTCGCCCAAACTCAAGGAAAGGAGAATGCAAATGAAAAATAAGTTGATTGTTTTGTTGGCTGTCCTGGCGCTGGTCGCTGCGAGCCTTGCCTGTTCGTTTGGCGACCCGACCCTGGACAATGTCCGCACGGCGAAAGATCAAGACGGCAACCAGCCCGCCTCTGTGTTTTCGACGTCGGATACCGTTTATGTGCTGAGCGACCTCTCCAATGGCAAGGCGGGGAATGTAGTCACCTCCAAGTGGTATGCGGTGAACGTCGAGGGGATCGAAGCGAACCTGATGTTCGATGAAGCGGATATCACCATCGAAGATGAGACATTCAACGGAAACGTCTACTTTTACTATCCCCCGCCGGAGGGCGGCTGGCCCCTTGGCTCGTACAAGGTGGAAATCTATTTCAACGGCACGCTGGTAAATGCAGTTGAATTTTCCATCGAGTAACAGAAAGACGCGAGTTGACCGCCGGAGACGGCGGTCAACTTTTGAAGGTACTGCCTCTGAAACAAAAACGCCCCGGATAGGGCGGTTATCAGCGGTTGTTGAGCTGTTCTCGAATGCTCGAATAGAGTTCGTCCAGGCGGAAGGGCTTGGTCAGGTAATCGTTGGCGCCGGCGCCAATGGCGACAATGCGGCTGTCGGTATCGTTGAGCGCGGTGACGATAATGATGGGGGTAAAACGAAATTCAGGTTCCTTGCGGAGCATACGGCACAATTTGAAGCCATCCGGTTCGGGCATCATCAAATCCAGCACGAATACATCCGGCTTCTCCCGTTTGGCGACCGCGACTGCGGCGGCGCTGTCGTTCAATGTAATCGGCTCATATCCTTCCGCTTTGAGAACCTCCTCAAACAGTGCGGTGGCGTCTTTGTCGTCATCCACGACCATAATCTTTGTCATAAACAATCCCAGGCAGTGATGGATTCTCTCCGATGCGTCCGCGTTTGCGGCGCGTCATTGTCGTAATTATACGCTGAAACCTTACCCTTTTTTCTTTCGGAAACGTTGAAATTTTAGAGGCGGTTCACATCGTTACAAAGAATTTGATCCTCTCCAGGAATTCATCCACGTCGAAGGGCTTGATCAGGTAGTCCCTCGCGCCGGCGGCAAAGGCGCGTTCGCGGCTGAACGTGTCATCTTTGGCGCTGATGATGATGATGGGCGTTTTCACGAATGCCGGGTCGCTGCGCAAAAGTTCGCACAACTCAAAGCCATTCAACCCCGGCATCATCAAATCCAGCGTAATCAGGTCGGGGTTTGTCAAACGGGCGGTTTCCATCGCCAGCAGGCTGTCGTTGACAATCGTCGGCTCGTGACCATCCATCAAGACCAGCGCTTTCATCAATTCCGTGATGGTGACGTCGTCATCAACAATCAGAATTTTTGCCATGACCGCTTCGGTGCCTCCAGGCTGCCGCTTATCTTACAAGCAATGGGAAAATATCGCAAGCATGAAATGCCGGAACGGACGCTAAAAGAGCGGCTTGCGCTTCTCCACAAAAGCGCGCAGTCCTTCCTGCCCGTTGGGGTGAGCGGCGCAGGCGCTGATGCCCTGCCGTTCCAGTTCCAACTGGGTTTCCAGGGTATTGTGGAAGGACTCCAAAAACAGCCGCTTCGACCACCCGAACGAATGCAGCGCCGTCTGCGACAGCCTTTCCAGCATCTCCAGCGCCTCTTTGCGGACCTCCGACTCCGGCGCCACCTTAGTAACCAGCCCCCACTCCCAAGCCTTTGCCGCCGAAATCGGCTCATCGAACGCCGCAATCTCGAGGGCGCGCGCCAGCCCCACCAGGCGCGGCAGGGCAAACGTCCCGCCGCCGTCTATGCTCAAGCCGTTGGAGGTGTACCCCTGTTTGAGCACCGCCGTCTCTGCCATCACGCGGAAATCGCAAGCCAGCGCCAGCGAAAACCCGCCGCCCGCTGCCACGCCGTTGATTGCCGCTACAACCGGCTTTGCCATGCGGCGGATTTCGGTAATCGCGATATGAAACTGAGGCGCCAGATGGTGTAAAACCGCCCCTGCCGCCTCCGCCTGTTGGCTGATCCACTTCAGGTCGCCGCCGGCGCAGAACGCCTTGCCGGCGCCGGTGAGCAAAACGCCTTTCACGGCATCGTCGGTTGCCGCCTCCGCAAATGCCTTGCTGAGCGCGGTCACCATTTCCAGGTCGAAGGCGTTATACGCCTCCGGACGGTTGAGGGTGATTTCCAAAAGGGAGCCGTCTTGCTGAACGAGAACGGAAGATGTCATGAGGTTTTCCTCCTTTGAAAAATAACAGCCGCTTCATGAGCGACTGTCACAGTCTGTCCTGCGTGGTCATGCCTGCCCGGTCAACTCGAGCCGGCCAACAGAATATTGATCCGCTTTTTTAGTTCCTCCACTTGAAACGGCTTGGTCAGGTAATCATTGGCGCCGGCGCCCATGGCAATCAGGCGGCTGTCCAAATCGGTGAGCGCGGTGACGATGATGATGGGAATGTCTTTGAGGACGGGGTCGGCGCGAATCATGCGGCACAGTTGAAAGCCGTCAATGTCGGGCATCATCAGGTCTATCACAAAGACATCCGGCTTGGAAAGATACGCCAGTTCGATGGCAGAGGTGCTTTGATTGACGCCGGTCGCATCGAACCCTGCCGCCCTGAGCGCCGCCTTATATAAATTGGTGAAATCCTCGTCGTCGTCAATGACCATTACTTTTTTCATCGTGTTCGCTCCATGGGTTGGTCGTTGACTGATTTTACCCTACCATCAAAGAATCCACCGCCTCCGTCAGTTCCCGCAGATTGCTCACCTTCAACGCACGGTCACATAACGGCGCGTATTTTGGCATGTCGCTGTCGCCCCCAATCAGAATCGTTTTTCCAATTCCTCTTTGACGGCGTTGAATACGGCTTCCGCCAGTTGAAGCGTCTCCCGCGCTTCGGCTTCAACCACGTCAGGTGTATTGCCGGGGTAACGCGACTCAACTGCCCAGATTGTCAGTTCAGCCAGGTCGGGAAACATCTCTTTGAATTTCCAGCCATTGGGAATCAAGTCACGCAAGCGGTCAAGATCGTGGTTCTTTGGAAAATCCACCTCTTCAAATACCAGAATGGCTTTGATGGCTTTTTCGGCACATTGTTGGGCGAGAAAGCAAATCTGGCGCGGGAAGAACTCACCGCTGTCCAGCAGCGCATGGGCGGCGCGCAAATCGGTCTCCGCGTAGTTCATCCACACCTTTGCTTCATTTGCCTTCATAAATGACCTTTCCCTCCATCAGAGCCGGACGTAATATATCTCCCACGACCCGGCCGCGAGTCCTTATCTCTTCGGGGGTTGTAACGATGACATCCTTACTGATGGGCAGGCCGTTCAACGCGCGCAATACTTCTATCGCGGCTTTCCGTTTATGCTCCACCTTCGGCAGGACAACCAACAGATCCAAGTCGCTGTCTTTTGTCGCTTCGCCGCGCGCCCACGAACCGAACAGAATGATCCGCACGGGGTTGAACTTGCGGGTAATCCTTTCAATGACCTCGTTCAAATATGGAGGCTGGGCGGTTTGCAAGGCGCTCATAAAATAATTTTACATCAAAAACTCATCCGCCCATCAGTGTATCCACCGCCTCGGTCAGTTCCCGCAGATTGCTCACCTTCAACACGTGGTCGCACAGCGGCGCGTATTTGGGCATGTCGCTGTCGCCGTGCCAAAGGTGAGGGGGTTCGGGATTCAGCCAAATGGTCCGTGCGGCGCGGCGGGTCATCGTGGAGAAAATGTCGAGGCGCGGGTCGTAGTAATTGTTGCGTCCGTCACCGACGATGATGAGCGTCGTTCCCCCGTTGAGCGTATCCATGTAGCCGTCCTGAAAATTTTGCAGCGACCAGCCGAGGTCGGTGTTGTAGTGTCCGCTGGGCATACGCCAGAGAACAGAGGCAATCGCCTCGTCCGCGTTCGAGCCGTTGAAGTCCTCCGAGATGTATTCGAGATGGTCAATGAACGCGAAGGCGTGCGTCTTGCGTACCTGCCCTTGAAGTGCAAACAGAAAACTCAGCATCAACTCGGAACAAAACCGCATCGAAGTGCTGATGTCGCAAATCACCACAATCTTCGGCTTGCGCACGCGGTCTTTGTGACGAATCTCCATCGGCACGCCGTGATATTTGAGATTGGCGCGGATGGTCGCCTTCGGGTCGAGTTGACCGCTCTTGGCGTGCTTCTGCCGCAGCGCGATTCTTGTGCGGAGCATGGCGGCGAGCCGTTTCACCTCGCGCTGTAAAATCTTTTTCTCCTCCTCCGAGAGCGCATGAAACGGACGGTTGAGCAGGTTATCCATGCTTTCGCCGCGCGGCTTTTCGCTCAAGTTCTCGGCGATGCGTTCGCCCGCGAACCGTTCGATTTGCTCGCGCATCCCCTGCATGTTTTGCTGGATCATTTCGCGCATCTGCTCGATGCGGTCGCGGCTCATGCCCATCTGCGCCAGTTGCTCCATCAACTCCTTCAGCGCCTCGCGGACTTCGGGGAACGCCAGCGCGCGCATCATGCGCTGTGCCATCCAGTTTTGATAACGGAGGTCATCCGCCTGATTCAAGCCGACCAACTGCGCCAGCGCCTCCAATTCGGACCTCGAGAGCGGCTCGCCGTTCATCAGCCTTTCCATACGCTGACGCAGATTCTGCGCGAACTGCCGCAGCGCATCGGCAAGCATCTGCGCTTCTTCGGGCGTCATGTCGTCCATCGGGTTGCCGCCCATCATCGGCGGCGGCTGTCCCGCGCCGAAGAAGAGCGGGAAGAGTTTGTCGAAAACGGGGAGGTCTTTCACATCCTTGATGAGCGTGGCGCGCAGGGAGAGGCGGAACTGCTCGCGGTCTTGAATCCCCATCAGGTCAACGGCAGAAAACGCCTCGGCGCTCTCCGCCAAAGAGACGCGCACCCCGCTCGCGCGCAAGGCGGCAATTAACTGTAAGATGCGGGATTCCATTATCCCGCCTTGGATGATAGATCCTGTTTAACCCCGATGAACGCGGCTTCTTCCAACTCGATCCGTTCTTCAATGATATGTTTGAGCCATTCCTCGAGGCTTTTTTTTCGATGCACCTGCGCCAAAAATGCGGCGCGTGCGGCGAGTTCAGCAGGAATGGACACCGAAGCGGGTTTCGTTCGTCGCACACGCACAGGTTTCCCCCAAGCCGAATCGTCATCCGCTTGTGACACCACAATCCGATCTATCTCTTTTTCAGTAAGTTTTCTTTTGCTCATATCTGCCATCCTGTAATAATTCGCACAACGTTGCCTGGTTTCAGTTGAAAGATGATCTTGAGTCTTCGTCCGCCAATGGTTTTGCCAATCAACTGATAGCGATCCTTGAATGATTTGTTGCGCCGTATTTCAAAATCGGAAAAGAAGCATTCCACTGCTTCGTTGAAGGTGACGTGATGAACGTCCAATTCATCGTTTTCGAAGTCGTACTCGAAATCGGCAGGTACAAATTTACTCCAGTTGGGCATGAAAAAATTATACTACCTCGATACATGCCTTTTCGCTAATTCCCGTAGAACCTTCCCAACTCGTCGGGCGGTTTCTGCCTCGGCGGCGGGGGATTGACGATTTGCCGTTTCGCTTTTTGCAAATCCGCTTCGTGTTTGAGCAGCACGGAGAGCGTCTCCTCCAGCACGTCCTTATCCAGGTTGGAGGCGTTCAACGCCACGAGCGCGTTCGCCCAGTCCAGCGTCTCGCTGATGGAGGGGGACTTGCGCATGTCTCCGTTCCGTAATTTGTGTACGAACTCCACCGCCTGCCGCGCCAGCTTGGGATTCAGGTCGGGGACTTTCAGCCGCACCACCGCCAGTTCCTCTTCGATGGTCGGGTAGTCAATGAACAGATACAAACATCGCCGCTTCAGCGCCTCGGAGAGTTCGCGTGTGTTGTTGGATGTCAGCACGACGAACGGCTTGTGTTTGGCGCTCAGCGTTCCCAACTCTGGCACCGAGACTTGAAAGTCGCTCAATACTTCGAGCAGAAAGGCTTCGAATTCCGCGTCGGCGCGGTCAATTTCGTCAATCAGCAGAACGGTGGGCTGTTCGCTCAGAATTGCCTTCAACAGCGGACGTTGAAGCAGGAAACGCTCCGAAAAGAAGACATCCTCCTCCCTTGCCAGTTTGTCGGCGGCTTCGGCGAGGGTTTCCGCTTTACCGAGGGCGTCGTTCAATTTGTCGCGCAGGAGTTGGGTGTAGAGCAGCTGCTTGGAATATTCCCATTCATAGAGCGCCTTCGATTCGTCCAAGCCCTCGTAGCATTGCAGGCGAATCAACTCGCGCCTGGTTGCTGCGGCGATGGCTTTGGCGAGTTCGGTCTTGCCCACGCCGGCGGGACCTTCCGCCAGGAGCGGCTTGCCGAGTTTGTGCGCCAGGTACACGATGGTGGCAATCTCATCCGATGCGATGTACTTTTGCCGGTTCAATTCCGTTTTGACGCTTTGGGTGGATTCAAAAAAGTTGGTCATGGCGTTCCTGTACTCTCTCTTCCAATAACAACCATTTCGATGCGGTGAGGCAACCTGCCTCTTACATGTGAATTTTGAGACGCAATGTGACGATGTCGCCTTCTTGGAGATGTTCTGCTCTTTGCACGCTCACCCGTATCGGCACGAGATACCTGCCGTCTTTGGGGAACAGCGAGGTTTGCCACTCGGTCTTGCCAATCTGCACGTGGACCGGAATCACGCCCCACCCATACGTGACCAGCCTCGAAATAGCCTTGATTTCCCCGCTTTGCTCCGGCGGAACTGCAACGAAGAGATAGGGGGCAGGTCCGCGCCAGTGAAAAATCCTGCCGCTGAATTCGAAGTTCATTGAAACAGTATATCAAGCCCGCAGGTTTTCGGGGAGTGGCTAAGTTGTGGGGGAGTGCCCAATGTTGTGGGTTTAGCCACAGAGAGCGCAGAGATTTTGAGATTTTTCTCAGGGGGGTCTCTGTGAGCTCTGTGGCAGAAAAATCTTTAGCCCATTCTTTTAGATACTCTCAGTTGTGGACTTAGCCGCAGTGAACACAGAGATTTTCAGTAAATCATGAAAACGTAGCAACGACTTCAGTCGTTCGGCTGGGGAGTGCCCAATGTCGTGGGCTTAGCCACAGAGAGCGCAGAGATTTTGAGATTTTTCTCAGGGGGGCTCTGTGAGCTCTGTGGCAGAAAAATCTTTAGCCCATTCTTTTAGACACTCTCTTCGGCTGCGAAACCCTATAGAGTCATCGTTTTACAGTACAATCAACCCGTTTTCATCCCGCTTTTGAAACCCGACACTTGAAATCTGGAACTTCGATGCGCCTCAAAGCAGACCTTACCCTTCTCTTCATTGCCGTCATTTGGGGAACGGCATTTGTGGCACAACGCCTGGCGGGACAGCTCGGCAGTGTGTATCTCTTCAACGGCGTGCGTTACACGCTGGCGGGCTTGGTGGTGATTCCGTTCGTGCGGCGGGCGGACGCCTCGCCCTATCCGCGCGAACAATTCAAATGGATGTTCATTGCCGGCTTTCTGCTCTTCATCGCCGCGGCGCTTCAGCAGGCGGGAATGCAATTCACCACGGCAGGCAACGCAGGCTTCATTACCAGCCTTTATGTGGTGCTTGTCCCGCTGGTGCTGTTTGCGGGCTGGCGTGAACGACCTCACTGGCTTTCGGTCGTTGCGGTGGGATTGGCTGGGGCGGGGGCGTACCTCCTTTCGACGGGGGGCAGGTTCGAGGTCCAGAGAGGCGACGCGCTCGAACTGGCAGGCGCGCTGTTTTGGGCATTCCATGTCGTCGTGCTGGGCAAGTTTGCGTCACGTTTCGAGCCGATGTCTTTTTCGGTGGGACAACTGCTCGTCTGCGGACTGCTCAACCTGACGCTTGGTTTCTTCATCGAGCCGCCGGTCTTTTCCTGGACCTGGGCGGGGGCGGCGGTCTATACGGCGGTCCTTTCGCTGGGACTTTGTTACACGCTCCAGGTCTGGGCGCAGCGACACACCCCGCCCTCCGATGCGGCGCTCATCCTGAGCCTTGAATCGGTATTTGCGGTGCTGGCGGGCTGGCTCATACT
Source organism: Anaerolinea sp. (assembly GCA_020723805.1). GTDB lineage: Bacteria > Chloroflexota > Anaerolineae > Anaerolineales > Villigracilaceae > Defluviilinea. The sequence goes on from DYID01000013.1 coordinate 14,526, forward strand.
GAACGAACGCCTGACCTTCATTCAGGTGTTTGGATGTTTGTTGATTTTTGTGGCGGTGGGGCTTTCGCAGGTGAAAAATTATTCAGGTACAATTGACCGAAACCACCTCGTGGAGGGCAGATGACCGCCAGGGTAATTTTGAACCCGCACTCGAATCGTTGGAACGCACAAAAACGCTGGTCGCAGGCGGAGGCGGCGCTCAAAGCCGCTGGTGTGGACTTTGACGTGGTCGTTTCGGAGCGAAAAGGCGCCATCACTGGGCTGGCAGAAGAGGCGGTGCGGGCGGGCTTTTCGCCCATCATTGCCGCCGGCGGCGATGGCACCATCGGCGAAGCGGTCAATGGCATGTTGAAGGCGGCAGGTTCGCCGGAGAACTTATCCATTCCGCTGGGAGTCATCCCGCTGGGCTCGGCAAACGACTTGGCGTTCAACATCGGTCTGCCCACCGATTTGAACGAGGCGGCGAAGGTCATTGCAGGCGGAAAGGTGCGGGGAATTGACCTGTGCAAATGCAACGAGCGATATTTCATCAACAACTCGGCTTGCGGACTCGAACCTTATGTAACCACCAAGCACGAACGCATTCACTGGATCAAAGGCATCACGCGCTATCTCGTCGCGGCGATTTGGGCAATCATGGACAAGCCCGAATGGCGCGGGCAGGTGGTTTGGGATGACGGCTCGTATGAGGGACTGCTCTCGCTGGTCTCGGTGGGGAATGGACGGCGGACGGGTGGTTTTTTCATGACGCCGCACGCCGACCCGTTCGACGGCAAGTTGACCCTCGCCTTTGGCTATCGCGCCACCCGCCTGGGACTGCTCCTGGCGCTGCCGAAGGCATTCAATGAAGACAAGGGCAGTTATATCGAACTGGAGGGGATGCGCGAGGTCCATTCGACGCGGGTCTCCATTCAACTCGACCGCCCGTCTTACGCGCACACCGACGGCGAATTGTTCCCGCAGCAGGTGCAGCGTCTCGATTACCAAATCTTCCCCGGCAAACTGAACATTCTCGTCCCATGACCATCGAAGAACTTTCCATCAAACCCCTCAAGCGAAATTTGTGGACCGACCTCGAGGAACTCTTCGGCTTGAACGGCGCCTGCGGCGGGTGCTGGTGCATGTACTGGAAACTGCGCGGCAAGGCGTTCGACGAGGCGAAAGGCTTTGGCACTCGTCAGATGCACAAATCCATCGTGGATGCGGGAACGGTGACCGGTCTGCTTGCCTACCTCGATGGGGAGGTGGTGGGCTGGGTGGCGGTGGAGCCGCGCAGCGCATACGAACGCCTGGCGCATTCGCGTACGCTTCAGGCGGTGGATGACCAGCCGGTCTGGTCGGTGACGTGTTTCTTCGTGGCGAAGCGGCATCGGCGGCGGGGAATCGCTCTCGGGTTGTTGAAGGCGGCGGTCGAGCATGTCCGCAGTCAGGGCGGAAAGATCGTGGAGGGGTATCCGGTGGAGGTCAAAGGGAAGACCGCGCCTCCGTTCATTTTCACCGGCACACCGTCCCTTTTCCGTGAGGCGGGATTTGTGGAAGTGGCACGCCGCACACCCACCCGTCCCATTTATCGTTTTGTCATAGAATAACTGATGTTACGCAGTTTCCCCGTAGCGCGACATTTATGTCGCCTGAAAACGCGAGATACCCTTCGGCAGGGTTTCGACAGGCTCAACCTGCCAGCTCAGGGCAAGAATCTCGCGCTACCGCGTAACATGAGAGAATAAAATCAATGGCATTTCAGGACATTCGAAAATCGCGCCGGCGGTTGAGCCCGCAAGAGACGGGACTGCTCCTGCTGGCGCTGATTTTGCTGGCAGGCTTGCTGGCGCTCAACATTTACCTCGCACGGACATTGCCCGGCGGCGAACAGTTTTTCCTGCGCTGGAGCGGCGCGCGCGGCTTTTTGCTGGGGGATGTCGAGCCGTACAGTTCCGAAGTTGCGCAGCGGACGCAGAACCTCATCTATGGGCGGCGGGCTCAGGCGGGCGAGTATCCCTACGCGCTGAATGACCCGTTCCCCATTGTGTTGCTTTACCTCCCCCTGGCGTTGTTCTCCGATTTTGCCATCGCGCGCGGGATTTGGATGCTGCTCTCACAGTTTGCGCTGGTTTGGCTGATGGTCTCTTTTTTGCGCGCGCTGGAATGGGAGCCGCCGGGCTGGCTTTTTATTTCCCTCCTGTTGTGCGGCGTGTTCGGCTATTACAGCCTGATTGCCTTCGGTGCAGGGACGCCCGCCGTCTTCCTCGCGGCAATGTTCTTTGCCGCTTTGTACGCCCTGCGTTCCTCTGCCGATGAACTCGCGGGGGCATTGCTATGCCTGACCTTCTATCAGTGGGAGGTCAGCGCTCTGTTCGTTCTCTTCCTGCTCGTCTTCGTCTTTCTCAATCATCGCTGGCGGGTGCTGGCAGGCTTTGGCATGACGCTGACCGTTCTGCTGGCGGTTTCTTTCCTTGCCTATCCCGGCTGGGGACTTCCGTATCTGCGCGGCGTGCTCTCGGACTGGTATCGCAGTGACGCCCTGCGCTTCGGCGCGTATGCTTCACGCTGGTTCCCCAATGTGGAATTTTCCATCGGGCAGTGGACTGCCACCCTGCTGGGCGTGCTGGTTTTTTGGGAATGGATTCAGGCGGTCAACGCGCACTTTCGCCACATCGTTTGGACTGCCTGCCTGTCGCTGGCGGTCACGCCGCTGATGGGGTTTGCCATTTTTCCATCCAATCATGTCGTTTTACTGCCGTCCTTGTTCCTCATCCTCATGCTCGTATGGGAACGCTGGACGCGCCGGCGCGGCTGGCTCCCGCCGCTGATTTTGCTGGCGGTTTTTCTCGTTCCCTTTTGGCTCTACGTTCAATTCAGCGCCGGCGCGCCGCGCCTCTACGCGGACCTGTTGATCGTCCTGCCGCCCCTCGCCTCCCTCCTCGGCTTATACTGGGTGCGCTGGTGGGCGGTGCGTCCGCCGCGCATTTGGGCAGACCAACTTGGAGGTCGAAGATGAAGCGCTGGCATTATGTCGTTCTCTTCCTCGCCGGGCTGTTGGTCCCGTGGGTCGTTTCGCGCTTCCAATCCGTGCCGGGCTACATGGACGCCGACTACTACTTCGCCGGCGGACTGCAACTCGCCCAAGGCAAAGGCTTCACTGAGCCGTATCTTTGGAATTACCTCGACGACCCGCAAGGACTCCCGCATCCCTCCCACACCTATTGGATGCCTCTTGCCTCCATCGTTTCGGCGCTGGGGATGTGGCTGAGCGGTCAGACCACCTACGCCGCCGGGCGCCTGCCGTTCATTTTGCTTTCCGCCTTTGTCCCCGTGCTGACGGCGGCGCTCGCCTTCGACCTCTCCCGTCAGCCCCGCCTCGCGCTGACCTCGGGACTGCTCGCTGTTTTCCCGATGTACTATGCCGTCTTCCTGCCTGTGCCGGACAACTACGCTCTCTTCATGCTCCTCGGCGGGACCTTCCTCCTCCTCGCCCCGCGCCCGCAAAAATGGTTTCCCTTTGTCCTCGGCGCGCTGGCTGGCGCGATGACCCTCGCCCGCAGCGACGGTCTGCTCTGGCTGGGGCTGGCGGGTCTTGCCGTGTGGTGGAAATTTCCACTTTCTTTCACTGAAAATGGTTGGGCGGGAAAATTTGCGCGAGAGATTATCCCGGCAGGGTTGCTCGTCTTGCTCGGCTATCTCCTCGTCATGGGCGGATGGCATTACCGCAATTATGTTTTGTTTGGTTCTCTCATGCCGCCCGGCAGCGGGAGACTGCTCTGGCTGGAAACCTACAACCAGACCTTCAGTTATCCTGCTTCCAGCATCACCCGCGAGGGATTTTTGCAGGCTGGCTTCTCTGCCGCCCTGCAAGACCGCCTCACTGCCCTGCAATGGAATCTCGGCACGCTGTTGGGTCCGCAGGGCGGGATTTTCCTGCTGCCCTTCATCCTGATGGGGCTGTGGTCGCTGCGCGGAGAGTTGCGCACGCGCCTCGCCGTGAGCGGCTGGCTGATTCTCTTCGCGGTAATGACGGTGATCTTTCCGTTTGCCGGTATGCGCGGGAGTTTTCTGCACGCAGGAGCGGCATTCCAGCCTTATTGGTGGGCGGCGGCGCCTGTGGGGCTGGAGGCTGTCATCTCTGCCGCACGCCGGCGCGGCATGTTCGACGAAAACGCGCGGCTGGTCTTTCCTGGGATGCTGGTGATTTTGGCGGCGCTGATGACCGGCTATCTGGTCTTATCGCGCGTGGCGGCGGCGTGGGGTGCGGAGAGCCGCGTCTATGCCGAGGTGGAGCAAAGGCTGCTCGAAGACGGCGCCAGCCTCGAGGTCGGTGTGATCGTTTGTAATCCGCCGGGCTATTATCTCTCTTCGGGGCGTCCTGCCATTGCTTTGCCTTATGGCGGCGAAGAGACCATCCTGCAGGCGGCGGAAACGTTTGGCGCGGCGTATCTCATTCTGGAAAAGAGTTGTACGTTCGACGCAATTCAGGATGTGTACGACCATCCGCAAAACCATCCGTCCTTTTTCTTCCTCGGAGAAGTGAGCGATGCGAAAATTTACCGCCTCCTTCTACCTTGATTACCGCGTTCTGCTTGCGCTGGCTTCGCTGGCGGGTGTGGCGTTCTTTCTGGCGTTCAGCGCGCTGACCTATCGCATCGGCTTCCCCCTCGACGACGCCTGGATTCATCTCACCTATGCGCGCAACTTTGCCCTGCACGGCGAATGGTCGTTTCGGCTGGGGCAGGGTTCTGCCGGCTCCACTTCGCCTCTGTGGACGGGTCTGCTGGCGGTTGGTTTTCTTCTTCGCCTCGCCCCTTACTTCTGGACGTTTTTTCTCGGCTGGGCGGCGCTCAGCCTCACGGCAATCCGCGCAGAAGACATCGCCCGCCGCGTGCTTTTCTCCTATCGCCCGCGCCTTCCCTGGGTGGGATTGTTCCTTGCCCTTGCCTGGCACCTCACCTGGTCGGCGGTTTCGGGGATGGAGACTCTTCTGCACGGACTGCTCATCCTGACCGTGTTGGGGATGCTGCTCGAGCGCTCGCATCGTTACCTGACCCTGGGCTTGCTCGCCGGTTTAAGCGTCTGGGTGCGCCCCGACGGCTTGACCCTGCTCGGTCCCATCCTGTTCACCGCTTTCCTGCAGGAAGCGGATTGGCGAGAACGCGGCAGCGCGTTGTTGAAAGTCCTGCTTGGTTTTGGCGCGTTGTTTGTCTTCTACCTGCTCTTCAACCTGGCGCTTTCCGGCACGCCCATGCCAAACACGTTCTACGCCAAGCAGGCGGAGTATGCGGCGGCATGGCTTTCTCTGCCCCTCTCCGCGCGGTTGACCGAGTATCTGTTTCCCATGCTTGCCAGCCCGTTTGTTGTAGTCCTGCCGGGGTTGTTCCTGTGGGTGTACCGCGTGGTTCGTGAACGGAACTGGGGAGGCGTGGCGGGATTTCTCTGGTTTTTGGGGTACGTGGGCATCTACCTGACGCGCCTCCCCGCCTACCAGCACGGACGGTACATCCTGCCTGCGTTCCCCAGCCTGTACCTGTGGGGTCTGCTGGGCATGGCGGCATACCTGACTTCGCCGCGCGCTAATCTCCATCTCTCGTTCCTGTGGCGTGTGTTGACCGCTGCCCTGGTTGTCCTCTTTCAATGGGTGGGGGCGGCGCAAAACGCCCGCGACGTTGCCTTCATCGAAACCCAAATGGTAGAAACAGCGCATTGGGTGAACGAACACTTGCCGGCAGATGCGTTGCTGGCAGTCCACGACATCGGCGCCATCGGCTACTTCACCCCAAACCCGCTGATTGACCTGGCAGGGCTGGTCACGCCGGATGTGGTTCCGTTCATTCGGGATGAAGCCCGCCTGGCAGAATATCTCAACGTCAGCGGAGCGGAGTATCTGATTACGTTTTCAGAGTGGTATCCGCAACTTGTCGAGGGAAGAACCGCCCTCTTTCAGGCGGGCATCGAACAGTTTCCATTTGATGACAAGATGGGGGTTTATCGCTGGCGATGAGTCTGGCACAAAATTGAAATGGAAGACATGCGGCGGCAAATTGCCCGTCCGTGATGAGTGTGCTATACTCTTGCCAAGACCAATCCCAGGGATCAGGCTAATGATGAAAGAAATAACATTGCTCATCGCAGACGACCATCCGTTGTTTCGCCAGGGCGTAGTGGATGCTTTGTCGCTTGAAAAGGATTTTCGAATTATCGCCCAGGCATCGAACGGCGAAGATGCCATCGCCCAAATTCGCGCGCTTCAACCGATGGTTGCTGTCGTTGACGTGAACATGCCCGGCATGAACGGTCAGCAGGTGACGCATCGAGTCACCTCCGATCATTTGCCGACTCGCGTCGTCTTGCTGACGGGGTACGATGATGTCGAACAGGCAATCCATGCCGTGCTGGCGGGTGCAGCCGGCTACTGCGCCAAGGAGATTCAGCCCGACGTGCTTTCACGCACCATCCGCGCCGTTGCCGAAGGGAAATACGCCATTGCCGGCAACATCTTTACCCGCCGCGAATTGGATGCCTGGATTGACGAACAGATGGAAGGCGCCCGCAAATCTTACAGCGAACCCGGCTCGCCCTTTCACCCCCTTTCCGACCGCGAGATGGAAGTGCTCTCCTGTGTGGTGCGCGGCATGAGCAACAAGGAAATCGCCGCCCGGCTGGGCATTAGCCATCAAACCGTCAAAAATCATGTCACGTCCATCCTGCGCAAATTCAGCGTCGAAGACCGCACTCAGGCGGTTGTTTATGCCCTCAAACGCGGCTGGGTCAAATTGCAGGATACGGCGGAAAAATCTCAGGAGTAGTCATGGCATTCGAAAATCTGTCCGCCGATACGTTCGACGTTCAAAAGGAAATCGAAGAAACCACCCGTGCCCTGCGCGAGGTCACTTTGATGATCGAACAGAGCCAGGGCGAATTGATGAAACTCTCCCAGCGCAATGCCGCCATCACTGCCCACCTTCAGCAGGTGCAAAACCAGATGGACACCATCTCGTCAAAGGAACTGCGCAGTGTCTACGACTCGGCGCTGGACGCCCAGCAGCGTCTCTTTGTGATGCGCGGTCAATTGGAAAAATTGCAGGCGGAAAAAGCCCATCTGGAACGTCTCAAAGCCATACTGGAGCGTGCTTCCACATTCCAGTCCGGTTCCGCCGCCTCCGCCTCTTCCGCCGCTCGCGGCACGATGGCGAGCGTCGAAATGCTGGTGAACGCCCAGGAAACCGAACGCCAGCGCCTCTCCCGTCAAATGCACGATGGACCCGCCCAAGCGCTTTCCAACTTCATCTTGCAAACCGAAATCGCTATGCGCCTGCTGGATATGGACCCCGCCCAGGCAAAGGAAGAATTGAGCAACCTCAAAACCTCCGCCATGGGAACCTTTCAGAAAGTGCGTAACTATATCTTCGAACTGCGTCCCATGATGCTGGATGACCTTGGTCTGGTGCCGACGGTGCGCCGCTATGCCGACGCCTTCAAAGAGCAGGCGGGGCTGGATGTGAACGTGACCATTACCGGCAACGAACGCCGCCTTGAGCCTTATCTGGAGGTGATGATCTTCCGCGCCATTCAGGAGTTATTGGGGAATGCCGCCCGCCACAGTCAGGCTTCACAGGTCAAGGTGATGCTCGATATGGGCGATGAGCGTGTCCGCGTCAGTGTGGACGATAACGGCCGGGGCTTCGATCCCGAAGCCATTCAACAGGGAAACAGCCTCGGCTTAAAGTTGATCCGCGAACGGGCGGAGATGCTGGGCGGCACTTTCGAGGTGGACAGCGCCATCGGGCGAGGCACGCGCGTCACTTTTGCTGTGCCAGCCCGTTCGTAAAGTCCGTGCATTGCAATTTGATGAAATTTTGGCTCTGCCGAGCGGCAGAGCCTTACTTTTTTACCAAGTAAGCCCTCAAGTTTTAGGGTTATACTGTATAATAATTCAAACCAATTGATCTGCCGGAAGGACAGGCGGAGATTCTGGAAGGAGAAATCCCTATGCGTCGCGGAAGAATACTATTGCTGCTCATTTTGATTGCCATTGTGGGCTTGGGAATGTTGTATTTTGCCTTTGGAGGTCAGTTATTGGGTGGTGGCGGACCTTCGGTTATCCCCACCCAGGCGCCATCTGTGAAGGTGTACTTTGCCGCTCAAAACATCCCACAAGGGACGACAATCACCCGTGAAATGCTGGGAACGTTTTCCATTCCGCCGGAAAATGTGGCAGAAGTCATGTTCACCGAAGGGGAGGAAGCCAATTTAGTTGACCAAACAGCACGTTTTACGCTGGAACAGGGCACGCTGATTACATCTTCGATGATCGGCGGCAAGATCGAACTGCCCCCGCCTGCATGGTCTTACAAAGTTCCGGCGGGTATGGTGGCGGTTTCCATTCCCACCGACCGTTTGGCGACGGCGGCTTACGCCATCAACAGCGGTGCTCATATCAATGTCAACGTTTGCATGACCTTCGTGGATGTGGACCCCTCCTTCCAGACTGCGCTTCCCAACTACTTATCGTCCATGCAGGATATTTTCTTCCCGGAAGACAGCCGTCCTTTCATTACCATTGATCCAATCACCCAGGAACTTCCTGCCCGCCAGGGACGCACCGAACTCGACCCCACTTTCCAAAAACCGACTTACGTGGTTCCCTCCGAAACGCAGCGCCCCCGCTTGGTGTGTCAGATTATCCTGCAGGATGTGGTGGTCTTGAATCTGGGCAACTTCCAACTGCCGCAGGCGCAGCCTGTCGCAGCGCCCACACAGGACCCCAATGCTCCGGCTGTCGCGTCTCAACCGGAAGCCAAGCCGGACATCATCACTCTGATGGTTTCCCCGCAGGACTCGGTGGCGCTGAATTACTTCGTTTACAGCGGCGCAGTCTTTTCCATGACACTGCGCAACCCCAACGATACCTCCCGAGTGGAGGCGCAATCGGCAACCTTGAACAGTGTTTTGACGCAGTACAACATTTCCCTGCCGTCGAAACTGCCATACGCTCAAAATACCCGTATTGACTTCCTCCAGCCTCCGGTGTTACCGAACGATCTTACCCCACAACAATAGAGGTTTTCCTACATGCCGGGTGAAAAAATCCGTGTGTTGATCGTAGATGATGTCTCTGAAACGCGCGAGAACGTCAAAAAACTTCTGCAATTCGAGTCGGATGTCGAAGTCGTCGGTGTTGCCCGCACCGGAAAAGAAGCCATTCAAGCCTCGCAGGATTTGAACCCCGATGTCGTCCTGATGGACATCAATATGCCGGATATGGACGGCATTGCGGCGACGGAAGCCATCCGCGCCAAACAACAGGCGGTTCAAGTCGTCATCCTTTCGGTTCAAAGCGACCAGAACTACATGCGCCGCGCCATGCTGGTAGGCGCCAGAGACTTCCTCACCAAGCCGCCCATGGGCGATGAACTCATCTCCGCCATCCGGCGCGCCGGCGAAATGGCTCAGGCAGAAAAGGCAAAAGCCGCACGCGTGCAGGCGATGCCCATTGCAGGCGTGCCGGGCGTGCCGGTTGCTTATGGCGGTCCGCGAGGCAAAATCGTCGTTGTTTACAGCCCGAAGGGCGGCACCGGGCGCACCACTGTGGCGGTCAACCTCGCCTTGGCGCTTCATTCCGACGATACGCGCGTCGTTTTGGTGGATGGCAATCTGCAATTTGGCGACGTGGCAATGTTTGTCAACGAACACGGCAAGAATACCGTCATCGACCTCGCGCCGCGCGCCGATGAGCTGGATGCCGAAATCGTGGAAGAAGTCATGGTCAAACATTCGGCGTCAGGATTGCACATCCTTGCCGCGCCCACCCGCCCCGAATACGCCGAAAAGGTTTCGAGCGCTCAATTCTCCAAAATGCTCGAATACCTTACACACCTTTACGCTTATGTAGTCGTGGATACAGCAACCGCTTTGAACGACTTGACACTAGCGACTATTGACGTAAGCGACCTGATCGTCCTGATCACCACCCAAGACATTCCCTCCATCAAAAACAGCCGCCTCTTTCTTGACCTGTTGAATAGTCTGGGTGTGCGGCGCGAGCGCGTTCTGTTCATCATGAACCGTTTCGACAAAAAGGTGAATATCACCCCCGAACGTGTCGCCGAAAACCTCAAGCAGGAAGTCGCCCTCACCATCCCGGTTGACGAAGCCACGGCGGTCAAAGCAGTCAACCGCGGCGTGCCTTTTATGCTGGATAACAAAGCCCAACCCATTGCACGCAGTATTATGTCCCTGGCAGAAGCGGTTCGCAGTCGTCTGACCGAAAAGGAAACCAACGGCAAGTAATGTTTACCTTATGACTTGCAGGAGATGTAAAGTATGTCTCTCTTGAAACGAATTGAACAGGGGCAGGGTGGGTCTCCTTCGGGAGGTGGAGGTTCTTCCGGGCAGGAAGGAGAAGGTTCTCGCCTCTCCGCTCTCCAGTCGAGGAGGGTGAACGCTCCCATCACCTCGCCGCAGGCGGGTTCTTACTTCGACCTGAAGACCCGCGTGCAAAACAAACTGCTCTCCGAACTGGACCCCACCATGGACATCACGCGGACCGAAGAAGTCCGCCGCACCATTCAGGACCTGTTCGAGCAGATTCTCGCCGAAGAAAACATCGTCCTCTCGCGTCCCGAACGCGCCCGCCTGTTCGAGCAAATAGCGGCGGAAATTCTCGGTTTCGGTCCCCTGCAGCCCTTGCTGGAAGACGACACCATCACCGAAATCATGGTCAATGGACCGAAGAACGTTTACATCGAACGAAAAGGCAAACTACATCGTGTGCCGGTGACTTTCGAAAACAATGACCATGTCATGCGGGTGATTGACCGCATCGTTGCCCCGCTGGGACGCCGCATTGACGAGTCCAGTCCGTATGTGGATGCGCGCCTGCCCGACGGTTCCCGCGTCAATGCCGTCATCCCGCCCATTTCCCTGGTGGGACCCACTCTGACCATTCGTAAATTCTCGAAGAACCCCATCACTATCGAACAGCTCATTCAATTCGGCTCCATCACGCCGGAGGCAGTTCAATTCCTGAAAGCCTGCGTGGAAGCCCGCCTGAACATCCTGATTTCGGGCGGCACCGGCTCGGGTAAAACCACGCTTCTCAACATCCTTTCGGGTTTCATTCCCAACGACGAGCGCATCATCACCATCGAAAACGCGGCTGAATTGCAGCTGCGGCAGGAACATGTCGTCACGCTGGAATCGCGCCCGCCCAACATTGAAGGACGCGGCGAAATCACCATCCGCGACCTGGTCATCAACTCCCTGCGTATGCGTCCCGAACGCATCATCGTCGGCGAGTGCCGCGGCGGCGAGACGCTCGACATGCTCCAGGCGATGAACACCGGTCACGACGGTTCGATGACCACGGCGCATGCCAACTCCCCGCGCGACGCGCTTTCCCGCGTCGAGACCATGTGCCTCATGGCAGGCATGGACCTTCCCATCCGAGCCATTCGTGAACAGACTGCCAGCGCCATTGACCTGATTTGCCACCAGGAACGCATGCGCGACGGCACCCGCAAAGTGACACACATCACAGAAGTCAGCGGCATGGAAGGCGATGTTATTACCATGACCGACATCTTCGTCTTCGAGCAGACCGGTGTGGAAGCCGGCAAGGTGGTGGGGCGCCTGCGCCCGACAGGGCTGAGACCCAAATTCATGGATAAGATCGAAGCGGCGGGCATCAATTTACCGCCCTCCATTTTTGGCATTGGCGAACGCCGCCGCTACTAGAATGACACACAGGTTACGGTTATGAATCTCTTGCTGATTGGCGGCGGGCTCATCCTCTTGCTCTTGATTGTTGGGGTGGTCATCACCATCACCAGCGAACGCTCGCTGGTGGATGAACGCCTGGGGCAGCTCGGCGAAACCGAACAGGTCAAGGAAGCCCAGCGCGAAGCGGCAGCCTCCCTTGTGACCGAATGGCTGAACAAAAGAGTCGCCAGTTCCTCCATGGGCGACCGTGTCGCGCGCGAACTGGCGCGGGCAGACCTGAAGCTCAAGGTTGCTGAATACTATGCCCTGATTTTCATATCAACTGTAGGCGTGGGCGTGTTTGCCTGGCTGCTTCAGGGACACCCGGTTTCCTTTATTATCGGAGCGGTGATTGGTTTCTTCATTCCGCGCTTTTACGTTAAACGTCAGCAAGCCCAGCGCATCCGCAAATTCGACGACCAACTGGGAGATATGCTCAACCTCATGGTGAACGGTTTGCGGGCAGGATATTCGGTGATGCAGGCAATGGAGGCGGTCAGCCGCGAACTCCCCTCGCCCATTTCCGATGAATTTCGCCGAGTCGTTCAGGAAATGCAAATTGGCATTCCCATGGAAAAGGCGCTGGATAACCTCCTCCGCCGCATTCCCAGCGATGACCTGGACTTTGTCGTCACGGCAATCAACGTTCAGCGCGAAGTTGGCGGCAACCTTTCGGAAATTTTGGACACGATTTCATTCACCATCCGTGAGCGCGTCCGCATTAAGGGCGAGATCCGCACCATGACCGCAAGTGTAAGGACCTCTGGTCTTATCCTTTCCCTGATTCCGGTAGGGTTAGGCTTGGCGCTTTGGTTCATCAGCCCGGAATACATCGGCGCCTTCTTTGCGCCCATAGAATTTGCGGGGATGACTCAACCGGTGTGCGGCATCCTTTCCATGACGGTAATTGTGGGGTTGATTGTGGCTGGCTATTTTGTCATGATGAAAATTGCGGATATCGAGGTGTAACCATGAATCTGACCCTGATTTTGGTGATTGCTGGTATCCTGCTGATCCTGTTCATTATTGTAGGGGTCGTTTCGGTGAACTTGCGGCGCAACGCCGAGGAAGAGGACGACCCGCTTCAGGCGCGCCTGGCGGAGTACCTTCAGAGCGGCGAAGTCGCCACCCTGGAGGAAATCGAACTTTCCCAGCCGTTTTCCGAGCGCGTCATTGTACCAATCATCAAGAAAATTGGCGAAATCTCCGCCCGCTTCACCCCTCAAAAGGCGATTCAGGATACGGCGCGCCGGCTGGAACTGGCGGGACATCCTTGGCCCATTGATGCCGCCACATTTCTCGCCATTCGCTTCATTCTGGCAGTCGCTTTGGGTGGTCTTGTTACGGCGATGGTCATGCTTTCGTCTTCGTCCAATTTCAGCGATAATGCTCTTTATATCTTCGGCGCAACCTTTGGCGGCTTCTATCTTCCGCATCTCATGCTTTCGAGCAAAATCACGAACCGCCAAAAGGAGATTCGCAAGGCAATGCCAGATGCTCTTGACCTGCTGACCATCTGTGTGGAAGCAGGGCTGGGTTTCGAAGCCGCCATGTCCAAGGTCAGCGAAAAATGGGATAACCAACTCTCCCTGGCATTTGCCCGCACCATCCGCGAGATTCAACTCGGAAAAGCGCGCCGCGATGCCATGCGCGACATGGCAGACCGCCTCGGCGTGGCGGAAATGACCAGTTTCGTTGCCGCCATTATTCAGAGCGAGCAGTTGGGTGTAAGCATGGCGAAGATTTTGCGGATTCAATCCGACCAGATGCGAATCAAGCGCCGCCAGCGGGCGGAGGAGGAGGCGCACAAAGCACCGGTCAAGATGGTGTTGCCGATGGCGTTCCTCATGTTCCCCACCATTTTGATCATTATTCTCACGCCCGCCGCTCTACAGATTATGAATTCTTTGGGTTAGTTTTTCTCTTGTATCTGTGTGAACAATACGATTCCATGGTTTTATCGTATCTGGCGATGGGCTTGGAACGGAATTGACCTGCTCTTTCCGCCGGAATGCGGAGGCTGCGGGAAGAAAGGCACAGCCTGGTGTCCCGATTGTCAGGCGCGCGTACCGTTCATCCACGAACCCTTTTGCCGTATCTGTGGCATACCCACCACCAATGCTGACGTGTGCAATCAGTGCATGGAAGACCCGCCCGCGTATCGAATGATGCGTTCCTGGGCGGTTTTTGATTCGCCCGTGCAAAACGCCCTGCATACGATGAAATATCGCCGCAACTTGGGCATGGGCGATGCGCTGGCGCGCCAGATGGCGGACTTCGTGCGCTCTTTGCAATGGGACGTGGACATGCTCATTCCCATGCCGCTCAGCAAAAAGCGGCTGAAGGAGCGAGGGTATAATCAGGTTGCGCTGGCGGCGCGTCCGCTGGCGTATGAACTTGGGCTGCCGTATGTTCCCTCAGGACTGCGAAAAATTCGTGAGACGCGCTCGCAGGTCGGGTTGACGGCTTCCCAGCGGAGGGAAAATGTCTCGAAGGCGTATCAGGCAAAGGCGGGGATTGTGAAGCGAAAATCCGTCCTGTTGATGGATGATGTGGCAACCACCGCGTCCACCATGCGGGCGGGGGCGGAAGCGTTGTTGTCCGCCGGCGCGCGGGAAGTATATGCCATTACCATTGCCCGCGCCCTCCCTCATCATGATTTGAATCGCGTTTGACGATGGCGCACGTGCGTCATTGCTACACCTTTAAGGAGGTTCCGTATGACGAATAAAATCGAAGTGCAGGCACGTAACATGCGGCTGACCGATAACACGCGCGAATATGTCGAGAAACGAGCCGCCAAGTTGGAGCGTTATCTACAGGAGATTGACGAAGTGCGGGTGGAGTTGTCGCACGTCAAGACCGCCCGCAGTGCAAGTGACCGTCAGGTGGCGCAGATTACCCTGCGCGGCAAAGGCTTCATCCTGCGCACCGAGGAGCGCGCCGACGATGTGCGCGCCGCCTTCGACACCGCCCTCGACAAAATGCAGCGGCAAATCGAACGTTACAAAGGCAAACACTATCGCGGACGCGGAGACGGGCGGTCGGCGGCGGAAGTGGTCGAAGAAGAGGAATGGCCCGTGGACGAAACCGGCGAACTGCTCCCGCTGATTGCCAAACGCAAAAAGTTTGTGCTGGTGCCGATGACCGAAGAAGAAGCGGTGGAGCAAATGAGACTGCTCGGTCACGATAACTTCTTCGTCTTCTTCAACGCCGAGCAGAATTCCATACAGGTGTTGTATAAGCGCCGCAACGGCACCTACGGTTTGATCGAGCCTGTTATCGGTTAGAACCCTGCGGATGTAGAATGGCAGAAAACCAGTGGCGCTCCGGCGCCACTGCGTTTCTCAAGGAGTGCGCATGGAATTCAATGATGATTTGGATGATGTCGAAATCGCCCCCACCAACGTGGATGTGGATAAAGTGAAGGGATTGATGTACGACCTGATCAAAGCGCTGGGCGAAGACCCCGAACGCGAAGGCTTGAAAAACACGCCGCATCGCGTTTCACGCATGTTCACCGAATTACTCAGCGGCTACACCACCGACCCGCAGCAGGTCATCAACGGAGCGCTGTTCAATATCAATTACGACGAGATGGTGCTGGTGCGCGACATCGAATTTTACAGTTTGTGTGAGCATCACATGCTTCCATTTCTCGGGCGGGCGCACGTCGCCTACCTGCCGGCGGGCAAGGTGATCGGGCTTTCCAAAATCCCCCGCATCGTGGATATGTACGCCCGCCGCCTGCAGGTGCAGGAACGCATGACCCGTCAGATTGCCGACTTCCTCCAAAAGACCCTCCAGCCGCAGGGCGTGGCGGTCGTGGTGGAGGCGGTTCATCTCTGCTCGATGATGCGCGGCGTCAAAAAACACGATGCGCGCATGACGACTTCCGCGATGCACGGCGCCTTTCGCGCCAACCTGGCGACGCGGCAGGAATTTCTGGATAACATCTCGCGCGGCGCAAAACCGCTTCAATTCTGACCTTCAGCCTGCTTCAGCGAAACCGGCTTAACACTTCGGGACGCGCCTCCATCCACACCTGCGAGCGGAGGCGCGTTGCCGTTTGCACGATGTTTTCATGGAGCAGAGGGTTTTGATATTCGGGGTAAATCTCTGCCAGCGGAACGATCACAAAGGCATACCGCCAGAATCGATCGTTATAGGGCTGGTCGTCGAACAGCACGATGTCAATGTCAATCGTGCGGGGGGCGTACTTGTTCTCACTGCGCCGCCTGCCAAGCCGCGCCTCGATGGGACGGATGACGTTTTCCTTCAACTCGACCTGCATCCACTCTGTTTGAAACAACACGCAGGCATTCAGGTAATTCGGTCCCTCCGCGCCCACCGATTTCGACTCCCACGCGCTGGAGACCTTCAAGATCTTGCCGTAGCCATGCAATAACTCCACTGCCCGGACCAGATGAGTCTCAGGCTGGATGTTCGACCCAAGATTCAAATATGCCAGGTGCAGGCTATCCATTGCGGCTGCGTTCGATCTCCACGCCCACCGACTCGGCAAAGCGAACCGCCGTCGGCTTTTCCACGCGCACAATCACCCGCTGAACGTTGTTCTGCGCCAGGCAAATTCCCGCCAGGTCGTTTGCCAGCGCCTCCACCGTGAAGCGACCGACGCTTTCGGCATGTTCCTGCACTTTTTTCGTGATGGCGCTGTAATCGGCGCAATCGTTGAGATCGTCCGTCTGGGCGGCGCGGCGGGTATCGGTGAAGAGGGTGATGTTGATGAGGATGTCTTGCGGGCGTTTGCGTTCCCAATCGCGGACTCCGATGATGCCGCGGGCGAGCAGGTTCTTGATGATGACTTTGTCCATGTGATGAGTATCCTTTTGTTTTGCGTGTAGGCAAGCAGTGGCGACTTCAGTCGTTCATTGTCTCGATAGCATAAGCAAACAGTTGATGTGTAGCAACGACATTTGTATTTTTACCAATTCTTCTGACAAAACCACTGCGGTATTTGCCATGCCCGCACGGACGTGAACGTCCGTGCTATTCGTACAAAGCCGACTGAAAGCCGGCTAGTCCGCTTGAGCGGACTTGGCAGGAATAGCACGGGGGTTAATCCCCGTGCGGTGCTAGAGGATTGTCAGGTTAAATTGCAATAGTCGTTCCTGTTGTGTAGTAATGACTTCAGTCTTCAGTCGTTCGCTGCTTTGATTGTGTAGGCAAACTGTTTAGATGTAGCAACGATTTCAGCCGTTCATTGCCTTGATACTGGTTTGTCAACGATGAATTTTTGCCATGAGATTCGGCGGGGGATGAATCCCCGCCTCACTCCTGAAAGCCGGTTGAAACCGACTCGGCGCGGCAATTCACAGGCGTTGGCGTGGCGATAACTTTCATGCAAGGTTCTACGCAGAACGTCCCGAAGGCTGATATTTGCCCTTTGATTTGCCCAAAGAAACCTTCGGGACGATTATTTCAGATAATGTCTATTAAACCAAATGCCTGCCTCCGTCCACGTGGATGATTTCGCCGGTGATGTAAGCGGGGCAGGTGAGCAGAAAGATCAATGCCTGTTCGATTTCTCCTTCCACCGCCCAGCGCCGCATGGGGATGCTCTTTGTGATTTCCGCGTTGGCGTTTCCATCCGCGGGCGGCAGGATGGCTCCCAGCGCCAGCCCGTTGACCGTCACCTTCGGCGCGAGCGCTGCCGCCAGCGATTGGGTCATCGCGGCGAGGGCGGCTTTGCTGACCGTGTAGGGGAAGTGGTCCGCGCCGGGGCGCAGGGCGCGCCAGTCGAGGATGTTGACGATGCGCGCGACCTCCTCTGCCTGACGGGCAAAGGCTTGACTGAGGAGGAAGGGCGCGGTCAGGTTGATGGCGAAGTGACGGCTCCAGTCGTCGAGGGAGGCGGAGTCGAGGGTGAGCGGCTCGAAGATGGCGGCGTTGTTGATGAGAAAATGAAGCGGGGCGATGCGGTTGATGAGGGGGATCAGGCTTTCGGTTTGAGATGAATCGCCCAAGTCCGCTTTGAAAACCCAGGCGCGGCGGTCCAGTCCGTTGATTTCAGCGCGCAGGGATTCGGCGTCGAAATCCGAATGCGCGTGATGGATAATGACATCCGCTCCCGCATGGGCGCACGCCAGCGCAAAGCGGCGTCCGATGCGGCGGGCGGCGCCGGTGATGAGAACGGTCTTGCCGCGCAGAGGTTCTTCGGGCATGAGGGGATTTTACTGCATTCTTATTCGCTCACCGCATGTACTGCGTCGCACCGCACAAATTGATATACCCACAAAAGTAACGCATCCTCGTCTGATATTTACCTTGGCTAACGAAAGTGCGACGCAGTCTTTGCGTAACATCAGTTATTCACTCACCTTACGCAGTTTCTTTGTACCGCGACATTCATGTCGCCTGAAAACGCGAGATAAATCTCGCGCTACCGCGTAACATGACTTATTCAAACAAATTATGTGCGAATTGTCGTCTTCTTGACGCTCCCGCCTCGCGGTGATATATTCTCTTCGCAAGGTGCTTTGAGTTCTCGACCCATACCCACAGAAAGGTGAGCCATGGATAGGAATCAAACTCCGATTTACACAGGGGATATTGCCGCACAACAGATTGACCCCGCGCAGGAATACACCGCAGACAATCAGGAAATCAACTTCACCGCCGAACAGCACGCGATCTGGGCGGATTTGTTCGCGGGCATTCACCAGCCGTATCTGCTGGAACATCTCTGCCATGAATATCATCGCGGCTTGGAATTGCTGGAACTGGACCCGTATCACATCCCGACCGTGGCGCACCTCAACGGACACATCACGCCGCGCACGGGCTGGCGCGTCGAGCGGACGGTGGTGCGCTACACGCCCGCCGACGACTGGTACAAGAAATTTGCCCAGCGCATCTTCCTCATCACCGACTATCTGCGCACGCGCGACCAGATGGAGTTCACACCCGAACCCGATATGTTCCATGACATCTTCGGGCATCTGCCGTTCCTGACGCAGAAGTTCTACGCCGACATAGAAGACAAGTTCGCGCCTGCCTACATGAAAGCCACGCAGGAGGAACGCGAGGTCATCAAACGGCTGGCATGGTACAGCACGGAATTCGGTCTGATCGTGCAGGACAACCGCTTCAAGGTCTTTGGTGCGGGCATCATTTCGGGACGCAAGGAGTTGACGCGCACCATCATGGAGTTCTACCGCCTCGGGCGCGACAACGTGATTGATTACACCAAGCCCATCTATCCACAACTCTATGCTCACTTCCAAGCCGGCAAAACCAACATCCACCGCATCATTGACGGGGTGAACGCGCTCCACCAAAAGGGACAGATGTCCTCCGCCGACGAAGGCTGGAACGTGGTGCTGGGCTTGTACAAGAGTCTCGGCATCAAGCCGGAAGGCATCTTCGGCGGCGAGGTCATCATCGCCCCGTTCGATATCGAGACCATCGCCCGCATCCCGAAGACGGTCTATGCCTTCAACCCGATGCTGTTCGTATGCGAGTCGCTGGAGCAGATGGATGAACTGCTCGACTCGTATTTGAAGCCGATAGCGATGAGGAATTAAAAATCTCCTCATTTTGTTTGAGGGTGCGTTGCACCTTCGCCGCCAAAGAAAGCCCCAAGCCGCGTTTTGATTGTTTTTGTGGGTATATCTGCCCGTATGGTGCGACGCACTGCTTTACAGGCTTTGGCTTTGCCTTCGAACTGATTCGCTTGCGATGAAGACAATAAGCAGAATTGCCCATGCCACAATCTGCGCCAGCCGCAGCCCGCCGAGAATCAGGATGCTGTCGCCGCGAAAGGCTTCGAGGAAGAGACGCGCCCCGGCGGTCAGTGCGGCAAAATGCAGGAAGAGAAGCCCGCTGGGAGAATCGGCTTTTCGAGACCAGAGCCAGCCAAAGATTAAGAGCGAAGCGAGCAGTTCGTAGAGTTGAGTCGGATGCCGCACCGCGTTCCACAGGTCAATGCCCCAGGGTAGGGAGGTGGGACTGCCGAAGGCGGTCCCTGCGGCGAGGTGGGCAAGGTGCAGACCGATGGCAAGCATGGCGAAGATGGGGGTCAGGGCGTCGAGCGTTCCCCAGAGGCGAAGTTTCTGCCGCTGACCGTAAATCAAGCCAACGAGAATCGCTGCGACCAATCCGCTCATCGGGTCGAACAGGTCGGGGTTGGGCGAAAAGATGCTGAACGGGCTTTGCGAAAAGGCGGAGAAGTTGGAGAGCGCAAAGAGCAGACGCCCGCCGATGACGTAGGCGATGAGGCTGTTGAACGTCAGGTTGTTGAGCTGTTCTTTGGAGACGCCGTGACGTTCGCTCCGTTTTTCAGCGAGGGCAAGACCGATCCACAGCGCAGCAATGAGGAGGATGAAATGACGCGGCGGGGCGAAGAGGGAGCGGAAGACTTCGATCATTTCAAAATCTCCTCCACACGGGTGCGGAGCAGCGCCTCCGCCATCGGTCCGCCGATGACCACTTCGCGGATGATGCCGTCGCGGTCAATGAAGAAGGAGGAGGGCAGGGAGCGCAGTTGATAGGCGGGTCCCACGCTGGCGGTTTCGTCGAGCAGGATGGGAAAGGTCAGACCGTATTCCTCGACGAAGGGGGCGATGTTCGCAAAGGTGTCCTGATAGGTCATGTTGACGGCAAGGACGACGAAGCCCTGTTCCTTGTACTCGTTGTAGATTTTTTGGATGGCGGGCATCTCGGCGCGGCAGGGCGGGCACCACGTTGCCCACAGGTTGACCAGCACCGCCTGCCCGCGCAGGTCGGAGAGTTTGACCGTCCCGCCTTCGAGCGTTTTCAACTCGAAATCGGGCGCGAGGAACCCCGCTTGCGGCGCGGGGATTTGACCGGCGGTGGAGATGCCCGTTTTGTCTGCGCTGACGAAGGTCCAGGCAAGACCGAGCAGGAGAACGAGAGCGTAGGTAATGCGGCGTTGGGTTGAGTTCATGCTGTATTGTTGGATTACTCCTTCCAAATCTTACGGTTGAAACCTGTTGCTGTTGGCTTTGCCAGATCCAACAGTCAGAATTTGCCTGCGCGATTATATCCCTTCACCGATGGTAAAATGGTGCATCTCACCACATCAGGTATAACGCATGACAGACCACACCCTCGACACACTCAGCGCAAGCCTTCAAACCCGCGCCATCAATACGCTGCGATTTCTCTCGGTAGATGCCGTTCAACAAGCCAACTCGGGACATCCGGGTCTCCCGATGGGCGCCGCCGCCATGGCGTTCACCCTCTGGACTCGTCACCTGCGCCACAACCCCCGCAACCCCAAATGGCACGGACGCGACCGCTTCATCCTTTCGGGCGGGCATGGTTCGATGCTCCTCTATTCTTTGCTCCACCTGACGGGGTACGACGTCAGCCTTGATGACCTGAAGAACTTTCGCCAGTGGGGGAGCATCACGCCCGGTCACCCCGAATACGGACTCACCCCCGGCGTGGAGATGACCACCGGTCCGCTTGGGCAGGGATTTGCCGCCGGTGTGGGCATGGCGATTGCCCAGGCGCATCTCGCCGCGCTCTTCAACAAGCCCGGGCATGAACTCATCCAATCCTACATCTACGCCATCGTCACTGACGGCGACCTGATGGAGGGCGTCGCCTCCGAAGCCGCCTCGCTGGCGGGGCATCTCCAACTTGGACGCCTCATCTACCTCTACGACGACAACCACATCTCGATTGACGGCTCCACCGACCTCGCCTTCACCGAAGACCGCGCCAAGCGCTTCGAGGCATACGGCTGGCACGTGCAAAAAGTGGAAGACGGCAACGACGTGGAAGCGATTGACAGGGCAATTCAGGAAGCCAAACGCGACCCGCGTCCGTCCATCATCATGTGCCGCACCATTATTGGATATGGCGCACCCCACCGGCAGGGGACTGCCAAGGCGCACGGCGAGCCGCTCGGCGACGAGGAACTCAACGCCGCCAAACAAAACCTGGGCTGGGTTCTCGAACCGCGCTTTTACATCCCCGACGATGTTCTGGCGTTCTTCCGCAAAGCCGTGGAGCGCGGGCGCGAACTCGAAGCCGATTGGAAGATGAGACTGGAAGCGTACAGCCGCCTCTACCCGCAGCTGGGCGCGGAGTTGAAGCGCCGTCTCGCGGGCGAACTTCCCGAAGGCTGGGTTTCCAGCCTCCCGACCTTCCCCGCCGACTCCAAAGGCATGGCAACACGCGCCGCCTCCGGCAAAATCATCAACGCCCTCGCGCCCGTCCTGCCCGAACTCATCGGCGGCTCGGCGGATTTGGCTCCCTCCAACAACACCAAAATTGACGGCAGCCCCGCCTTCCAGAAGGATTCGCGCGAGGGGCGCAACTTCCACTTTGGCGTGCGCGAACACGCCATGGGCGCGGCGCTGAACGGCATGAACCTGTTCGGCGGCGTGATTGCCTACGGCGGCACGTTCCTCGTCTTCTCGGATTACATGAAACCCGCCATCCGCATCGCGGCGTTGTCGCACATTCCATCCATCTTCATCTTCACGCACGACTCGGTGGGGCTGGGCGAAGACGGTCCCACCCATCAGCCCATCGAACATCTTGCCGCGCTGCGGGCGGTTCCAAACCTGGTGGTGATACGCCCGGCGGATGCCAACGAAGTGCGCGAGGCGTGGAAGGTTGCCATCTCCCGCCGCGACGGTCCCACCGCGCTGGCTCTCACCCGTCAGGCTGTGCCGACGCTCGAAAACGAAAATGCCGCCCAACTCGCACGCGGCGCGTATGTGTTGAAGGACTTCGGCGAACCTGAAATCATCCTCATGGCGTCGGGCTCGGAGGTCAGCCTCATTTTGGATGCGGCGCAGAAACTGCACGAGGAAGGGCGCGGCGTGCGCGTGGTGTCCTTCCCCAGTTGGGAATTGTTCGAGATGCAGGACGAGGCATATCGCGAGTCTGTTTTGCCGAAACGCATTCAGAAGAGACTCGCCGTCGAAGCGGGAGCAAGCCTCGGCTGGGAACGATACGCAGCGTCCGTCCTCGGCATTGACCACTACGGCGCGTCCGCTCCGTACAAAGTCATCTTCGAGAAGTTCGGGTTCACTGTGGAGAATGTTGCCGCAAAAGCGAGAGCGTTAATTGCGTAGTAGCGACTTCAGTCGCTATTGTTGGATGACTGAAGCCATCACTACGGAGGAATAAATCATGAAAATTGCCGTTGGTTTTGACCATGCGGGTTTCCCGCTCAAACAGGTTGTCCTGGAAGCCGTCCGCGCGGCGGGACACGAACCCATTGACCTCGGCACGTACTCCGCCGAAAGCGTGGACTTTCCCGACTTCGCCGAAAAGGTCGGGCGCGCCATCCAAAACGGAGAAGCCGAACGCGGCATCCTGTGCTGTGGTTCGGGCATCGGCGCGTGTATCGCCGCCAACAAGATGAAAGGCGTGTACGCCTCCATTTGTCACGATACCTATTCCGCCGCACAGGGCGTGATGCACGACGACATGAATGTGCTGTGTCTCGGCGGGCGCGTAATCGGACCCGAACTTGCCAGAGTGCTTATCCTTGCGTTCTTAAATGCTCAGTATCAAGGCAATCAGGCAGGCGGGGAAAGACTTGCAAGACGTGTAGGAAAAATACACAAAATGGAAAACGGCGAATCCGTTTTATAGAGGTTCAAATGCCAGACCCAATCACCAAACTTACCCAACTCGGACAATCCCTCTGGTACGACAACATCCAGCGCCGCCTGCTCGAAAACGGCGAACTCCAAGCCATGATCGAGCGCGGCGAGATTCGCGGTGTCACATCCAACCCCGCCATCTTCAACAACGCCATCGCCAAAACCAGTGACTACGACTCCGCCCTCACGCCGCTTGCCTGGGCGGGCTGGGACGCCGAAAAAATCTTCTGGCAGCTTGCCATTGAAGACATCAAAGCCGCCTGCAACGCCTTCCAACCGCTCTACGAAGAGTCGAACGGCGGCGACGGCTACGTCAGCCTCGAGGTCAGCCCCTACATCGCGCACGACACCAACGCCACCGTCGCCCAAGCCGAGCAACTGTGGGCGCGCGTCCGCCGTCCGAACCTCATGGTCAAAATTCCCGCCACAAAGGAAGGCATCCCCGCCATCCGCAAGGCGATTGCCGCAGGCGTCAACGTCAACGTCACGCTTATCTTTTCACTGACGCGCTATGCCGAAGTGATGAACGCCTACCTCAGCGGACTCGAAGACCGCCTTGCCGCAGGTCACCCCATTGACCATATCGCCTCGGTCGCCTCGTTCTTCGTCTCGCGCGTGGATTCCAAAATTGACCCCAAACTCCCCGAAGGTTCGCCTCTGCGCGGCAAAGCCGCCATCGCCAACGCCAAACTCGCCTACGACCTCTACCAGCAAACCTTCGCAGGACGCCGCTGGGAGAATCTCAAGGTCAAAGGCGCGCGCGTTCAGCGTCCGCTGTGGGCAAGCACCAGCACCAAGAATCCCGCCTACCCCGACACCATCTACGTGGACAACCTCATCGGACCCGAAACCGTCAACACCGTCCCGCCGCAAACGCTCGAAGCGTTCAAAGATCACGGCGTTGCCGAAGTGACCCTCGTGCGCGGTCTCGATGAGGCGCGGGATGCCATCGCTCAACTCGAAGCGCTGGGCATCTCGATGGAAGTCGTCACGCAGGAACTGGAAGACGAGGGAGTCAAAGCCTTTGCGGACGCCTTCACGCAACTGCTTGCCACCATTGACGAACGCCGCAAAGCCGCCGCCTCTTCTCTTGGACCGATTGCTGATTCTGTTTCCAAACGGATTGCCCAACTGGAGGCGGATTCGGTCCCCGCCCGCCTGTGGCGGCATGACCCGTCGCTGTGGGCTTCGGAGAAAGACAAAGCCGGTCGGCACGAAGTGACCATCCGCATGGGCTGGCTCGATTCCACCGACAAGGCGCGCAGGAAGTTGAAGGAATATCAGACGTTCGCCAAAGAAATCAAAAAAGCCAAACTTGACCGCGTGCTTGTCCTCGGCATGGGCGGCTCCTCGTTGACCGCTGAAGTGTTCAGTTTACTTCTCCCCTCACTTTCAGAGAAAATGGGGGGAGATCGAGAGGGGGGTCTCCGCCTGGGCATCCTCGACTCCACCGACCCCGCGCAAGTGGCGGAAGCCGCTCAAAACTTCCCGCCCGAAAAATCCCTCTACATCGTCGCCAGCAAATCGGGCGGCACAGCCGAAGTCATGGCGGCGTTCGAATACTTCTGGAAACTCAGCAAAAGAGACGGCTCGCACTTTGCTGCCATCACCGACCCCGGCACCTCGCTCGAAGCGTTGGCGAGGAAACGCGGCTTCCGCAAAATCTTCCTTGCTGATGAGATGGTGGGCGGACGCTACTCCGCGCTGACCGACTTCGGTCTCGTCCCTGCCGCGCTGCTCGGCGTGGACTTGACCCGTCTGCTCGACCGCGCGGACTGGATGCGGAATCAGTGTTCGGAGAATTGTCCCGCCGCGCGCGACCCCGGCTTGGCGCTGGGAGCCGTCCTGGGCGAGGCGGCTTTGGGCGGGCGCGACAAGTTGACGGTCCTGGCAGATGCGCCTGTATCCCCATTCGCAAATTGGATCGAGCAAATCATCGCCGAGTCCAGCGGCAAGAACGGCAAAGGCATCCTGCCCGTCCCGCTGGAGCCGATTGGGAATCCCGAAGTCTATGGCGATGACCGCATCTTCGTCTATCTCCGCCAAAGCGGCGAACACGACGAAGCGATTGCCAAACTGCAAGCCGCCGGTCACCCCGTTATCCAATTACCAATTACTAATTTCTACGACATCGGCGCCGAAATCTACCGCTGGGAAATCGCCACCGCCGTTGCCTGTCATATTTTGGGCGTCAACGCCTTCGACCAGCCCAACGTGGAATCGAGTAAGAAAATCACCAAGGCGAAGATTGCCGAATACCAGAAGAAGGGCAAACTGCGCGAGGGCAAGCCCGCATGGAAGAAGGACGGTGTGACGGTGTTCTCGCCGGCGGCGGTGAAGGGCGCGTCGCTGAAAGCAGTGTTGAACGGCTTTTTGAAGAAGGCAAAGAAGGGCGGCTATGTTGCCGTCAACGCCTACCTGCCGCGCAACGCCGAAAACTCGGACGCCCTGCAAAAAATGCGCGCCGCCATCCGCGCCAAAACGGGCAACGCTGTGACGGCTGGCTTTGGTCCGCGCTTCCAGCACTCGACGGGGCAGTTCCACAAAGGCGGACCGAAGAACGCGCTGTTCCTTGTCATCACCGCCGAACCCGAAAAGGACATCGCCATCCCGAATCAGGGTCTGACCTTCGGCACGCTCATCCGCGCGCAGGCAGTGGGCGATTACGAAGCGCTGATTGAAGCGAAGAGGAAAGTACTGCGCGTCCATTTGCCGTCGATAAAAGCCATTGCTGAGATCGTCAAGGCTTTGGAATAACGAGCTGATGTTACGCACCGTCCCGAAGGTTTGGCTGGAAAATAGACACAATTTGCGAAAACCTTCGGGACGGTGCGCGTAAGGTGAGGTTGTAACGGGCAAAAATTCGGTATGATAAAATTGACAAAACAAATCATCTTTTTTTGAGGCACTGTCATGTCCGCACAAAAACTCTCCCGCCGCGAGGCACTCAAACTGCTGGCTGCCGCCACGGGCGCCGCCGCTCTCTCCACCCTGCCCCCTGCCTGGAGCAAACCTGATTTACAAGTGGGCGCTTTGCCCGCCCATGCACAGACTTCGCTTCTTCATATCCTGAACACGCCTTTCCTTCCCGCAGAAATAGACTTAGGGCAGAGCTACTGTTGGGACGGCATCATCATCCGTTTTACAGCCGCTATTACCCCGCCTACGGCAGGAATTGTGCTGCAATATTCCCTTTCCTATAATCCTACAGGCGCCCCCGGTGCGATTACTTCGCCCAATCCAACAACCGGCACGGTAGCAACCAACGCGAGCGGACAGGCAAGCATTGATGTGACCGTCCTGCCTGCCAGTCCCTTCTTTGGTACGGAAGGCACTCTGACGGTCGTGTGGAGTTTTGTCAACCCAGCGGATGGCACGAACTCCGTTTCGCAAAACCATGATATTGTAGTTGCCTGTTAATGGACCCGAACCTTTACCTGTGGCATGAAGAAGGATTTCAGTTGGAAACGCTGAACGGTGAAATTGTTCTCCTTCACCCTGTCCGTAACATCATCATTCATGGCAGTCAGACCGCCTCACTTGTCTGGCAGTTGTGCGACGGCAGCCGCACGGTGGGCGCGATTGTGGAACTGTTGAGCGCGGCATATCCCGAGTCTGCCGACGACATCCAAAACGATGTCCCTGCCGCCATTCAGATGTTAATCAATCAAGGCGCATTGACGACCAAGTGAGCGTCGGTACCTCCTGCGACCACTTCATTCACTTTGCGGGCAATACGATTGGGGTCACCTCTGCCGACCCGCAGGTGTGCCGGGCAATCGAAACACACTTTAGGCATTGCCTGGGCGAACACGCACCGTCAATCGCAACCTACAAAATCACTGCCGTTGACCAAACCGGCTTTTCCATTTCGGTCAACGGCAGTGATTTATTGTCGAAATTTAGCCTGGGGCAGGCGATGCATTTCCTCATGCAAGACGGTCTCACCCGTTTGAACGGCGCGTCGGCAACCCACCTTGTCTTCCATGCCGCCGCTCTGGCACACCACAAGCAGGGAATCATCTTGTGTGGAAAAAGCGGCAGCGGAAAATCCACCCTGGCGGCATGGCTCACTGCCGCAGGGATGCAATATCTCACCGATGAAGTGATTTCCCTTGCCGTGAACGAAGAAAACATCAGCGGTTTTTGCCGTTCGATCGTTCTCAAACCGGGTTCAGCCTTTGTGTGGCGGAATTTGACGGCTGAAAACAGCATATTCCATCCTGACGATAACAGCGCCTGGGTCTCCCCAACCTTGCTCAATCCCACCGCCCCTTGCGCGAACGTCACACCGCGTATCCTGCTCTTCCCCCAATACACACCCGGCGCGCCTCTCCGCACTCAGCGGCTCACGCCAGCCGAAGCCTTGTTTCGCCTGTTGCAGTGCCTGGTCAACTCCCGTAACTTTCCCGATGGCGGCATGAGCGCCGCCGCCCGCCTCACCCGACAAGTCCACGCCTACACCCTCGAATACTCCGACCTCGAAACCGTCGCGCAATGGATCACACAGACCGCCTCCAAGCCATAGACCCGACCTACCGCTTGCTTGCCTTGTGCGCCCGCGCGGTTGGGCATCCCGTTTTCTACGAGCGGTTAGCCCGTCAGTGTGAGCGTTTCGACGCCTGGCAAACCTTGCCTGCCCAAGCCGAACTACACGGTATGGCGCCTTTACTCTGGCATCACCTGCACACAGCCGGCATCCCTCTCCCCGCCGAAACCGAACAGACCTTGCGCGGCTTGTACCTGCGTCACCGTCTGCACAACCACGCCCACCTGACCGCGCTCAAAGAAATCAACGCACGATTCGAACGGGCGGGTATTCGCGCCGTGCTTCTCAAGGGACTGGCGCTTGCCCATCAATGCTATCCCGATCCCGCCCTGCGTCCGGTCAGCGACATTGACCTCCTGCTCGAACGCGAAGACCTATTGCCTGCTCTGGATTCCCTGACGAAAGCGGGTTTTTCCCTTCACCCGCCTCACGCTTCGCGGACCTCGAACCTGCTCCCCAGCGAACTGAAACTGACCTCCCCCCTGACAGCGGGCGTCCATGTGCAGGTCGAGCTGCATTCTCCAGCCGCCCACGACCACACATACGAGGAATTTGGAGACCTCGAAGCCGCCCAGCCTCTCGGCAGTGTGGGGAATGCCATCTTCGTTTCCGCTCCCTTGAACACGCTCCGCTATCTTTCCCGCCATCTCAGGCGTCATCTGTTCGCTGCCACTGCCTCCAAGCCTCTGCCCCTCAAGTGGATGGCAGACATGGTCAGCCTCGCCGAACAAAATGCGGAGACACTGGATTGGCTTGCATTGAAGCGCCTCGATCCAACCCTCATCAGCCAACTCGAGGTGTTCTACAGCCTCACACCACTTCCTGATCACATGAAAGCGGTACTCCCCATCCAACAAATTCCTCCGCCGCGTGGTGTCAATCAATATCCTGCCGGCTGGCCCCAACAGCATTTTTCATCCTGGAAGGATGTGGGGCTAATTCAATTCCTTCGCCGCACCTTCTCTACTCCATCCGAATGGTGGCTGAGATTGTATTTTGGCGGCGGCAGGCTGGGCGTTTGGCGCGGACGCATCCTGTATCCTGCGCTGATTCTCCGCCGCATCCTCCGCACCTTGCTCCAAACGCATTGACAACTGTTCGTTCGCAATTTGTTAGAAATTCTGGCGTGTACTCGGCGTTCTCCCTTCGGCAAGGCTCAGGGCAGGCTTGCGCCGACGGACACGTTAGAGAACGTGTCCTACGCCTCTTAATCATTTTTGACCGGCTGCATCGAGGCAGATTGGGTCAAAAAACTTCCGAAGCCTTTCGACTTCGGAAGTTTGCTTTTTTACACCAGCATCCTCACGGGGTTTTCCAAAAACTCCGCCAGTTTCTGCATGAATTGCGCCGCCTCCGCCCCGTCGCTGACGCGGTGGTCAACGGAGATGGTGGCTTTCATCCGCCAGCCGATTTTAATTTGACCGCTTTCGACGACAGGGACTTCCTTTGCGGAGCCGATTGCCAAAATCGCGGCTTCGGGCGGGTTGATGATGGCGATGAACTCGTCCACATCGTACATGCCGAGATTGGACGTGGAGAACGTCGAACCTTCGACATCTTCGGGCTTGACCTTGCCTTCGCGGGCGCGCGCCGCCATTGCCTTGATCTCGCCCGAAATCTGACGCAGGGGTTTGGCGTCCGCGTCTTTCACGACGACGGTCATCAGCCCGCCGGGGACGGTCACTGCCACGCCGACGTTGACGTGTCCGAACTGGATGATCTCATTGCCCTTGAGAGTTGCGTTGAGATTTGGGAATTGCCGCAGCGCGAGCGCAACCGCCTTGACGATGAAGTCGTTGACGGAGAGTTTTTCATTGTCGGGCAGGAAGGCGTTGGCTTGTTTGCGCATCTCCATCAGCGCGTCCATCTTGTATTCGTGCGTGACGTAGAAGTGCGGGATGGTGGTTTTCGATTCGACTAGGCGGCGTCCAATGGCTTGGCGGAGTTTTGTAGTAGGAACAACTTTATCTTCGGTGGTAATTGGTAATTGGTAATTGGTAATTGGCGCCAAGGGAGTCGCAGGACGAACGTCGGAGGTCTGTGCTGCTCCAGCCAACGCTGCTTCAACATCTTTTCGAACCACGCGTCCGCCAGGTCCCGTGCCTTGGATGGAGGCAAGATTGACATTGTTGTCTTTCGCAATCTTCTTCGCGAGCGGGGATGCTTTCACGACCGACGATTGACCATGGACGGCAGACGATGAATCAGCGGGGGAAACTGCCTGGGTTGTCGAAACAGGCATGGGTTGAGTCTGAGGCGCAACGTCCGACTTTCGGCTTTCAACCTTAGACTGATTACTGATCACTGGTGACTGATCACTGATCTTTTCCCCAGCCTGACCCACCACCGCAATCGGCGCGTTGACGGGAACGACCGTCCCCTGCTCGACGATGTGCTGAAGGACAACGCCGCTCGCGGGAGATTCCACCTCCACAGTGGCTTTGTCCGTTTCGATTTCGGCAAGCACGTCGCCTTTTTTGATTTCTTCGCCAACCTGCTTCACCCAGCGGACGAGCGTGCCTTCCGCCATGTCGAAGCCGAGTTTGGGCATGTTGATGGTTTCAGCCATTATTTCAACACCTCCTTTGCCGCGGCGATGATGTCTGGCACTTGGGGGAGCGCGGCTTGTTCGAGTGTGCGGTTGTAGGGAAGCGGCACTTCCTTTTGCGCCACGCGCAGGATGGGCGCGTCCACGTAATCGAAGGCTTCCTCGTAGATGCGGCTGACGACCTCCGCGCCGACGCCGTAGGACTTCCAGCCTTCCTCGACAACGATGGCGCGGTTGGTTTTCTTGAACGATTCGATGACGGGTTCCATGTCGAGCGGACGCAGCGTGCGCAGGTCAACGATTTCGGCTTGGATGCCTTCCTTCGCCAGTTCGTCGGCGGCTTTCATCGAGAGTTCGAGCCCCTTGCAGTAGGTGACGATGGTCAGGTCGCTGCCTTCGCGCTGGACTTTGGATTTGCCAATCGGGATGAGATACTCGCCTTCTGGCACTTCGCCGCGCACCTGATACATCGTGGCGTGTTCGATGAAGAGAATCGGGTCGTTCGAGCGAATGGCGGATTTGAGCAAGCCTTTCGCGTCTGCGGGCGTGCCGGGGCTGACGACCTTCAGACCGGGGAAGTGCGCAAAGATCGCGTCGGGGGTCTGTGAGTGCGTCGCACCGAGTTGGCGTCCGCCGCCGCCCACCGCGCGGATGACCAGCGGCAGGGTGAACTGTCCGCCGAACATGTAGCGCAGTTTCGCCGCCTGGTTGACGATGTAATCCATCGCCGAGAAGGCGAAGTTGATGGTCATCAGTTCCGCGATGGGGCGCTGACCCACCATCGCCGCGCCGATTGCCGCGCCGAGGATGGCGTTTTCCGCAATGGGCGTATCCTTGACGCGCTCGGGTCCGTATTTGTCGTAAAAGCCTTTGGTGACAGCATACGTGCCGCCCCACACACCGACCTCCTCGCCGAGGATGAAGACGGCAGGATCGCGGTCCATTTCTTCCATAAGTGCTTGCGAGATTGCCTCGCGCATGGTGATTTTTGCCATTGTAAAACTCCAGTGATCAGTGACCAGTGTTCAGTAATCAGTTCTCAATGCAAGGCACTGATGACTGATTACTGATAACTGATTACTGCTTTACTCTGCATACACATCCGTAAACAACTCTTCCAGCGCGGGTTCGGGGCTGGTCTCGGCGAATTCCACTGCCTTCGCTACTTCCTCTTCCACGCGCGCTTCGATCTCGTCCAGCGCTTTGCGGGTGGCGATTTTCTTGTCGAGCAGGTACTTGTTGAAGATGCCGATGGGGTC
This sequence comes from Anaerolinea sp., assembly GCA_020723805.1. GTDB lineage: Bacteria > Chloroflexota > Anaerolineae > Anaerolineales > Villigracilaceae > Defluviilinea. The sequence continues at coordinate 46,245 of DYID01000013.1, forward strand.
ATTCTCCTGCCACTGCTTGACCTCTTCCGCTTTGCGGTAACGTTCGGGGTCGCCCATCGAGTGACCGCGGAAGCGGTAGGTGTTCACCTCGAGGAAGTAGGGCTGGCTCTCCTTGCGGACGTAGTCAATCGCCTCCTTCGCCGCTTCATAGACCGCCATCACGTCCATGCCGTTGACCGCCGCGTTCTTCATCCCGTAGCCTTCGGCTTTCTGGCGGATTTCATCCACCGCCGAAGCGCGCTCCACCGCCGTCCCCATGCCGTACTGGTTGTTCTCGCACACCCACAGCACGCGCAAACCCCAGACCTTGGACAGGTTCAAGCCTTCGTGGAAATAACCGATGTTGGTCGCGCCGTCGCCGAACATGCAAATTGTGATGTTGTCGTTCTTCGCATACTGGTCGCCCAATGCGAGTCCCGCCGCAATGGGAATGTGTCCGCCCACGATGGCGTGACCGCCCCACATGTTCTTTTCCACGCTTGCCATGTGCATCGAGCCGCCCTTGCCCTTCGACATACCCGTCGCCTTGCCGAGCAGTTCCGCCATCACCTCGTTAGCGGAGATGCCGCAGTTCAACGCCACGCCGTGATCGCGGTAGGCGGTGATCACGCGGTCGCGCGGTTCGCGCGCCGCAATCAAACCGGTGCTGACGGCTTCCTGCCCGATGTACAAGTGCATGAAACCGCCGATCTTGCCAGCCTGGTACAACTCCGCCCCGCGTTCTTCCACGCGGCGGATGAGCACCATCTGGTAATACAAATCCAAGAGTTGTTCTTTTTTCATCACTCTCTCCGTAAATTTCACACCGTACCACAAGCCTGTAGACTTGCGTTACGGAATTTTAGACAAAATAACATGGCGCTAAAAACGCCATGACGCGCTTTGTTGATTCCAAACGGCGCATTATATCAGACATTTTCCATCGGATTTTCTCTCAAAACCTGTCGGCTTTGTTGTACAATATCTGCATGGCATGGTTCATCGGCGGTAAGCAAGCGGAGGCAAAACGACTTGTCACTCAACTGGCGGATGCGGGGACTCGTGACCGCGCCATACAGGACTTGATCCGCCTCGACGCCGACGCCCTGCCCGCGCTCCTCGAAGCGCTTCAAACCCGCGACCTGAACCTGCTCGCCATTTATGAGCAGATTCTCGTCCGCATTCCTTCCGCCTCTCCCGAACTTGTGAAACTGCTTTCTACAGCCCATCCCATCCTCCGCGCCCGCACTGCGGACGTGCTGGGACTGCGCCGGGATAAATCTGCCGTGCCCGCACTGTTGGACGCCATGAGGGGCGAGTTTTATACCGTGCGGGCGCGTGCCGCTATCGCCCTCGGTCGCATTGGCGAAAAACAGACGATACCGGCGTTATTGAATACCCTGAAAGACCCCGAAAGTGACGTTCGAATCGCCGCCTGTTTGGGGTTGGGCTTCTTCAAAGACCCCTCCACCTTCGATGAAATTGCGAATCTTCTGCTCGACGACCCGAAAATTGAGGTAAGGCAGGCGGCAGCGAAAGCATTGGGCGAAAGCCGTCATCCTGCCGCTCTTCCCTTTCTGATGGAAGCCCTGCGCGACCCTTACTGGTGGTACGAGCGCGAGACCGCCGCCGGCGACCTGCTGACTGCCATCGAAAACATGGGCTCTGCCGCCGTCGTGCCGTTGATTGAAGCCTTGAAGGACAGGGAGGGCGCTGTCCGCAAATACGCCGCCATCCTGCTCGGGCGCATCGGTGACCCGCGCGCCATCGAGCCGCTGGGCATGGCGCTCTATGACCTGCATCACGATGTGGGAAAGGCGTCGGCGGAGGCGCTGGCTCGGTTTGGACCGGCAAGTTTCGAGGTCCTGGTAGAGGCGCTGGAGCATCCCGAAATGTGGATCCGCATCCATTCGGTGGATGTCTTGCCGAGGGTGAAAGAGCCGCGCGTCGCGCTTGTCCTGCTGGAGATGTTGAAGGACCCCGAGCGTGAAGTGCGGAAGCATGTCATCGAGGCGATGGGGGAGTTGGGTGACCCGCGCACCCTGCCCGCCCTGCAGGAGATTGCGGCAAACCGCGCCGACCGGGAAATGCACATGCTGGCAAAGACGGCGCTGGAGAAAATCAAGTGAGGGTCACTTCAAATGTGACCCTCACTTTTTATGCCTGCATCATTACTTTGATGGCGTTCGATTTCCCTTTGTGACCAGCCGCAAGGCGCAGGGCGTGTTTGTAGTCCTCGAAGGGGAAGCGGTGGGTGATGAGCTCCTCAATCTGGAATTTGCCTTCTCGGAAGCCGTCGAAGACCCATTCGTAAGTGTGCTTGCGAATTCCAGCCCGTTCATCCATGCCGTGACCGTAAGTGCCTGTGAGCGTGACTTTGTGATACCAGATGGGTGTCAGGTCAACCTTGGGCATGGGCGCCATGTGCGAGCCAACCATGACGATTTTGCCGCCCGCTCGTACCCAACGCAGGGCAGTGTTGACGGTAACGTCGTTGGCAACGCAGTCATAGATAAGGTCGAAGCCGCCGATGACAACGCCGCGATTGAGCGGGGCAGAGAAGAATTTGCCGCCGGTGAGTTTGGCAACAGTGGTATAGTCGCCGCGTTTGAGGATGTGGTCTGCGCCGAGACGTTCTGCCGCCTCCTGCTGGTGCGGGTGGCGCGCCAGCGTGGTGACCTGCGCTTCGGGGAAGAAGGCTTTGACAACCATGGTGGTCAACAAGCCGATGATGCCCGCGCCGATGACCAGAACTTTATCGCCCGCTTTGGGCGGATGCTGAAACGCTGCGTGAACGGCGATGGAAATTGGTTCTGAGAGGGCGGCTTGATCTTGCGTGAGGTGGGCAGGTGCGGGGTACATCGCTGTTTCGTGCGTGACGATGGAGTCGCCAAACCCGCCGCCGATGCCGCGTGGTCCTGGCTCCGATTTGTTGATGCAGAAGTGATAATCGCCTTCGGCGCAGTAGCGGCATTTGGGGGTGATTTCCAGGGTTTCGCAGTTGGCGCCGGCAAAATGAGTGTCCATGATGACGCGGTCGCCGGGGCGGAAGCGCGTTACGCCGGGACCGACTTCGGTGACGATGGAGACGGTTTCGTGTCCGAGGTAGAAGCGGGAAAGTCCGGGCAATGCGGCGGGAGCGATGGAAGGGTCTGCTTTGACGAAGAGCAGGGAAATATCCGAGGCGCACACGCCGCAGGCTTGGTTCTGCACGCGAATCCAACGCGGACCGGGTAAGGGGGCATCGTCCAGCCGCCCAGCCCGGGCGGCGGAAAGCGGCGTCCAGACGAAGTCCTTCCAAAGGGGCGTGATGGCTTTCGTCAGCAGGACGCGCGGAATGTGTTTGTCCACGTAGATGGCTCGCATGGGCTTTCCTCCGGGTGAATTGAGCCGATTGTACCAAAGCAAAAAGAAGACCCGGCGTGCGCCGGGTCTTGCGGTTACTTTGCCTTCCGCCCGCCTTTGAGTTCGCCCTGCAATTTCTTCAAACCGTCCATGTCGCCTTGGGCGGCAAGTTTTGCCTGCTCGATCCAGCCTTGGGGGTTCAGCATTTGCAGTCCAGCCGCGTCGAGGGTCTTTTGCACATCGGCGGCATCTGCCTCCGCCAGGTCGGCAAATGAGCGAATGCCCGCCTCGTTCAGGACTTTGGCGACTTTGGGACCGATGCCCTCGATGAGGGTGAGGTCATCCGGCGGAATGGAAATGGAATGTACGTGCGCTTCATGCCCCGCCTCTGCCTGCTCCGCGCTTCGGCGGCTGGTCAGCCACCCGACAATGATCATGAGGAGAAAAAATCCCAGAGCGAGGTACAACAGCCACGCCAGTTCTGTGTTCGGACCTTCTTCGGCAAGGATACCTATTGCGTACATGTGCGCCTCCATTGAAAAAATTGATTTGCTCGCCTCACGCAGAGCGTCCCGAAGGTTCTCTGAAAAGAACCTTGTTAAGCGCTACAACCTTCGGGGCGGTGCGTAACATCAACGATTCACTTATACGTGAAAGGCGAAGGGGTGTCAATTATGATTTCTTTCCTGACTTTACGACTATGAAAAAAAGATGGCTCTTCCGTTTCTGATGGAATAACTGTCCGTTCAAATGAACTTTGAACGCTGATTTCGCTGCTCCCCGAAGTTTGCAAAGAAGCCCGAGTGCTTTGGTTTCCTTTTCGTGAAAATTCGTGTACTTTATGGATATTTTTTTCGGACGGCTTATTTCATTTTGGCTTGATTTTTGGGGTGGAAAGTATTGTACAATGAGAAAAACGGTTTTACCCACCACGCCAAAGGAGGAGAGTGTCTAAAAGAATGGGCTAAAGATTGTTCTGCCACAGAGCTCACAGAGATCTCTGAGAAAAATCTCGAAATCTCTGCGCTCTCTGTGGCTAAACCCACGACATTGGACACTCCCCAAAGGAGATTGACATGCCAACCATTCAGTATCAGGCTTTTTTCCAAGGGGAAGCGGGAACGGGCTGGATAGAAGACGGAAAATCGGTGAGCCGCTCTGGCTCCGGGCGTTTGTTGCAAGCCCTGCAGGTTCGCCTCATTGACACCTTTACCACTTTTGTCGTTGCCTATGACGTCCGTTTTGCAGATGCGGACTGGCAGGGCACAGTGACCGGCGACACCCTGCGCGGCGATACGGGTTCGCCTTTCCGCTTCATAGACGGTTTCTGTGTGGACCTGGTCAACCGTCCCTTCCCATTCATTGACACCTCGATATTCTATCGGGTCAAATGGGCGAATGACCCGCAAAACTGGTCGGAATATAAATGGGACGGCGCATCCTTGGGCAGGCGCGGGGTTGGGATCGTCGCTCTTGAAATTGGTACCGGCTAATAAGCCATGCCGCCCAAAAGACGGACTGCCAAAGCGCCTCCCGCAGAGGAGAAGACTTCCTGGTGGAAGACCCTGCCCGGCATCATTACGGGGATTACAGCGTTCATTGTGGCTGTGACCGGTTTGATTACCGCGCTTTCATCCGTTCAATTACCCGAATTGTTCCGAGCCAAAGGCGATTGTGGCAGGTACGGCGAGGGGCTGCAGGCATCTTCCCTCCGTGTGGGAAGCCGGGACGCGCCCGTCTTTGAATATGCCTCCGCTGAGTCGCTTACCCGCGCCCGCATTTTGGAAGTGACCGATAATGGCTCGAGGATTTTAGGCAGGGTGCAATTCAAGTTCGATGCGGCGACAAACCGCTTTGAGATCATTTCCGTGGTGGATGACACCTGCATGGCGACAACCGAAGAACCGTTTTTTGTGGATGCAGGGGCTGAATTCCCTGTTAAGTTCAAGGACGCCTATGTAGCAGTCCTGAATCTGAAAGATGGGGTTATCATTGCTACCATCCAATCTGCTGGAGAGTGAAATTTCTTTTATACCCGGAGCATGAAGACAGGCACTATGAAGAAAACATTGCGCATGCTGTTGATTTTGCTTTTAAGCACCCTCTTCCTGTTTCTTGTGTTCACGCCCGGCGCGCCCGCCCGCCCCTATTACGCGGGCGTGACCGCCCCGCAGGTGATTGCCCATCAGGGCGGCGACGGAATCTGGCCCGGCGACACGCTCTTTGCTTTCGAGAAAGCCGTTGAAGCCGGCGCGGATGTGCTTGAAATGGACGCGCACATCACGCAGGACGGTCACATCGTCCTCATGCACGATGAGACGGTGGACGGCACCACCGACGGCACGGGACTCATCGAAGGGATGACGCTGGCGGAGTTGAAACAACTCGACGCCGCCTATCGCTGGTCAAAGGACGGCGGGCAGACCTTCCCGTATCGCGGGCAGGGGATTCAAGTCCCGGCGCTGGCGGAGGTGTTCGAGAAGTTCCCGCAGATGCGCTACGTCATCGAAATCAAGAAGAGCGGCATCCCGGTCGAACAGCCGTTGTGTGATTTGATCCGCCGCTACAACATGCAGGAGAAAGTTCTGGTGGCATCCTTCCATGATGCGGTCATGCAGACCTTCCGCACGACCTGTCCGGAAGTGGCAACCTCTGCCTCACGTGGAGAAGTGACGAAGTTTGTCCTCCTCGGCAAAATCTTCCTCAGCGGGCTGGTCGCGCCGGGCTATCAAGCCATTCAGCCGCCCTATGACCCGGCTGAATCGTACAACATCCCCATCATGACGAAACGCTTCATCCGCGAAGCACACAGAAAGAATATCCGAGTCGAGCCGTGGACAGTGGACGACCCCGATTTGATGCGTCAGTACATCGAATGGGGCGTGGACGGCATCATCACCGACCGCCCCGACCTGATGGTGGAACTGCTGAAAAAGATGGGATTGAAGTAGAAGATTTCGCCACGGATTTCACAGATTTTCACTGATTTTTATAATTCGTGCGAATTCGTGTAATCCGTGGCAAAAAAACAAGCGTCCAAAACAAAAAGAGCGATGGGACTTTATGTCTCATCGCTCTTCTTTCCTCTTTCTTTTTACTCCATCCACACCGTGCGATCCTCGAACGATGGTCTTTGGTATGGTTCAGGATGGAATTCGGGGTAGCCCACGTAGATGAACCCGACGATGTGCTGGTCCGGCGCAAAGCCCAGGAATTCTTTGACCTTCGGGTCACGCGCCCATTCACCTGTGCGCCAGATGGCGCCCAGCCCCAGCGCGTGCGCCGCAAGCAGAATGTTCTGACTTGCCGCCGCCGCCGCGCAGATATTCTCGATTTCCAACACTTTCTCTTCGGTGGGTTTGTCTGCGCCGACGGCAATGACGACGGGCGCGCGGAGCGGCAAGGCTCGGGTCTTGTCCAATGCCTCGGGCGGCAGGTCCGGCTTACGGTCCGCTTGTGAGGCGGCCATCACATCCCCCAGTCGTTTGCGCCCATCCCCGGTCAAGACGACGAATCGCCACGGACGTACCTTGTAATGATTCGGCGCCTGCACCGCCGCGCCCAGCAATTTCTCGATGGTTTCGCGCGGCAGCGGGTCGGGCTTTACTTTCCCCTGCGTTTGTCTGGTGTAGATTGTTTCGAATAGTTCCATGTTTTCCTCCGCACTATTGATACAATTACCGCGCCTCATCTTACGGAGACGCCATGAAGATATTTTATTCCGAAACGCACCGCCGCCACCAGCCGCCATTTGAGGTCTTCGACGGCGGGGTGCGCGTGCCATACCTCGAAAACCCCGACCGCATGGATCGGATACTGAACGCCTTGCGCGGTGTGGATTGGGCGGAGATTTGCGAGCCGGCGGATTTTGGACTCGACCCCATCCTGGCTGTGCATGACCGCGAGTATCTGGACTTTCTCGCTTCTGCCTGGACCGAGTGGCTGGATGCCGCTCCCAAAGACCCTGCCACGCTGATACCTGCCACCTTCCCCCTGCGGCGTCAGCCTCGTAAACCAACGAGTCTGCTCGGACGGGCAGGCTACTACATCATGGACTTGAGCGCCTGCATTGTCGAAGGGACATATCCCGCCGCGCTGGCTTCTGCCAACTGCGCTTTGAGCGCCGCGCAGGCTGTGATGGAGGGCGAACGCGCGGCGTTTGCGCTTTGCCGCCCGCCGGGGCATCACGCCGGCAAGGATTATGCGGGCGGATACTGCTTCATCAACAACGCCGCTGTTGCCGCAAACTGGCTTACCTCGTGTGGGCGTGTTGCCGTCCTCGATGTGGACTATCACGCCGGCAACGGTACGCAGGACATCTTCTACGAACGCGACGATGTGCTGACGATTTCCATTCACGCCGACCCGGATTTCGAGTACCCGCATTTCATCGGCTTTGCGGAGGAACGCGGCAGGGGGCGGGGCTTTGGCTTTCACCACAACCTCCCGCTCCCCAAAGGGACAGGCGACACCGAATACTTGCTCACGCTCGACCAAGCCTTGCAGCGGATTCGCGAGTTCAACCCCTCTTTCCTCGTTATCTCCGCCGGCATGGATATTTACGCCGACGACCCGCTTGGCACAATCAAAGTATCCACACAGGGGATTGGGGAGATTGGCAGGCGTATCGCCGCGCTGGGACTGCCCTCGGTCATTGTGATGGAAGGGGGATACGCCAATGACGCGCTTGGGCGTAACATTTTGGCGTTCCTGTCGAACTTTGATAACGGACGTTAGAGAACGTCTGCTGCGCCATAGCGTAAGAGACGCTCTCTAGCGTCGGATTTTACTGAAACATAAAAACGCTCAACGGAGAACCGCTGTGAAAAAACTCCTCCCGCTCGTGCTTCTGATTGCATCCATCCTTTCGTGCCGCCTGCCCGCAGCACAGGGACAGGCGACCGCCGTTGCCGAAGCCCTTTCTGCCACCGCCGCTTCGTGGACGGCGACCCCGACCTTCACCCTCACCTTTACACCTACCGAAGCCTTCACGCCCACCCTCACGCTCACCCCCACCGAAACCCTGACTCCCACCCTCACCTTGACGCCCACCGTCACCGCCACCCCTACCTACGCCTTCCCCACGGTGACGGTCAACAAGCAGGCGCATTGCCGCTACGGTCCCTCGGTTGCCTACCTCCACGCCGCCGACTTATACGCGGGCGACACGGGCACCGTCCGCGGGAGGTTCATTTACAGCAAGTGGCTGTACGTCAAGTTCGACAAGTTGAATTACTTCTGCTGGGTTGCCCCGTCGGTGGTGGACGTGGTGGGTGATATTTCCCAGATTGCCTACAAGGAACTGAATTTGCAATCCATCGGGAGCAACATGTACGGTCCGCCGAGGAATGTGCAAGCAGTGCGCGATGGGAACCAGGTCACGATTACCTGGGAGCGGGTGGAAATGACCGAGGATGACGACCGCGGTTATCTGCTCGAACTGTTCGTCTGCCAGAACGGGGCGTATCTGTGGTGGACGGACTCGTACCCAAATCAATTCACCACCAGTTACACGGTCAAGGATGAGGCGGGCTGCCCTCTCCCGTCTTCGGGGAAGTTATACACGGTCGAGAAGCACGGCTTTTCCCAGCCGGCGGTCATTCCGTGGCCCCCGCCGTAAATGTGATGCCCGCTCTGCCTGTCGGCGGACAGGCAGAGCGGCGCTTTCCTTCAAAATCAGGTAGCGGTTTGGAGTAAAATTGCGGCATGAGCCTTCCGTTATTTCAATCCCCTAAACCTATTGACGACCACTTCAAAAGCGATTCGGACATTGTTCTCTTTAATGGTGACGTTAAGAACTTGCTTGCTGAAATTCCCGATAACTCAATTCAGTTAATCATCACTTCTCCCCCGTATAACTTGGGCAAAGATTATGAAAGCCGAGTTGAAATCGAACACTATCTCGAACAACAAGCCGATATTATTGCCGACTTGTATCGGGTTTTGAAAGATGAAGGCAGTTTGTGCTGGCAGGTAGGAAACTTTGTAGAAAACGGCGAAGTCTATCCGCTGGATATTCTTTATTACGGAATATTCAAAAAACTTGGCTTGCGCTTGCGCAATCGTATTATTTGGCGTTTTGGCCACGGGCTTCATGCCTCAAAGCGTTTTTCTGGCAGGTACGAAACGATTTTATGGTTCACCAAAAGCGATAAATACATATTCAATCTCGATAGTGTTCGTATTCCCTCAAAATACCCTGGCAAGCGTCATTTCAAAGGCGAGAAAAAGGGACAACTTTCAGGTAATCCGCTTGGCAAGAATCCGTCTGATGTTTGGGAAGTCGTTTTGCAAGATTGGGAGCAGGAAATTTGGGACATCCCCAATGTCAAGGCGAATCATCCTGAAAAGACAGAACACCCTTGCCAATATCCAATTGAACTTGTCGAGCGTTGCGTCCTTGCGCTAACCAATGAAGGCGATTGGGTCTTGGACCCGTTTGCAGGTGTTGGGTCAGCATTGATAGCAGCAATCAAGAACAATCGTCGGGCGGTTGGAAGCGATAAAGAAAAAGAATACGTTGACTTAGCCCGTCAGCGGATTTTGTCATATTTCAATGGCACGCTTGGCTATCGTCAACTTGGAACGCCTGTTTATCAGCCAACAGGCAAAGACAAAGTATCAAAAATCCCCGATGAATGGAAAGAAGTGTACGAGCAGAGAAATTTGCTTGAATCCAAAGGAGAATACAGCAAATGAAAATTGTCGGGGTTTACTCATTCAACGGCGGCGAAAAGGCTGTTCAGAAAAAGTATGCCAAAGAATTGGCTGAAGTGACAAGTATCCTTGCTCGTGTTGACGCCAGAAATCACAAGACGAAAACAAGCAAAGAAAAGACCATGCGGGATAAAGCTTTGTATAGTCCTCGCTCTCTGAATAAAGCGATAAGTGATGGCTTTTTGGAGTTGGGTTGGGAAAAGAAACGAGTTCTTTGTGAATATCCAACACAATATTACACCGAAGGGTATCAAATGCCTCAAGTTTCCAAAGGGGCGTTCAGAGAGATGGACTTTATCAAGAACAAACTTGGTGTAGAAGTGCAGTTTGGTAAGTATTCGTTCATGGTTTACAACGTTTGCGCCAAGATGACAATTTTTCACAACATGGGCTTTATTGATGTTGGCATTGAAATCGTGCCAGTCAAAGAATTAGCAGAAGATATGTCGTCAGGCGTTTCGTACTTTGAGCAGTTTGTTTGGGATTTGGAGCAACGCGGCGTTTCGGATATTGACATCCCTGTTTTGATTTTGGGCGTTGCGCCATGAGTTCAAAAATCTGAAAGGTAAAAACGTCCCTAACACAGGTACAGGTCTTGCATGACATGCGCATCATCGGTTTGAGCCAAGAATTTCAGATTCAATTGGTTGGTCTTGGCGAAAGTCTAGCCAAGAAATATCACTTCTCACGAAACGGCTCCCGCCTGCGCCGCTGGGACTCACGACAGCCCTTGATAGGGCTGTTTTTCTTTCAACATGACATACGCCGCCCGCGCACAAGATTGCGCGGGCGGGGCGGATGGCTTGCCATACTGAGTTGTGCTGTAATGTTAGTCATCCTGCTTGTGTTTCCTCATCTGCCTTTTGGCGATGCTTTCGAGCATTTCGAGCAGGGGACGCATGTCGGCGGGGAGAGCGGCGTCGCCGGCGCTGACGGTGTACTCCTTCTTGTCTTTGGCGATGACTGAAATCGTGTAGGAAAACTCGTCAGGGACGGGCGCGTGGCGGGCGAGTTTTTCGGGCAGTTCCTCGAAGTCCAGTTCATCGAGCAGGCGAAGGAGTTCGCGCCGTTCGTCTTCCGGCAGGTCGTCCAATTCGATCTCAGCCGCCAGGCGGATGCCGGCGAAGCCGCCGGTGCGCTCGAACTTGATTTTTTCGATTTCCATGGCTATCTCGTTTTGGCGGGCGCGGCTCCGATAAGGCGCAGGAAAGATTCCAGGCAGCCGCCGCCAGGTTCGGGCGGGGGAGGAGGCGGGGTGGTTCCGTCGTCAACCGTGATGCCCACGTCCGCCCATCCCTTTTTGACGGCAAGTTGTTCGAGGCTTCCCTTTCCGAAGAGTTCGCCGGCGGTGAGGTAGGTGAGGTTGGCGCAATCCTGGAATTGGGAGTTGGCGGTGAGTTTATCGCGCAGGGTCACGTACCAGATTTGCCCAGCCTTTTCCCAAGCGTAGCCGCCGAGTTCCATGGCGGTGACGTAGAAGGCGCGGTTGGGGATGCCGGAGTTGATATGCACGCCGCCGTTGTCGCTGGTGGTGTTGACGTAATCCTTCATGTGACCAGGCTGGGGGTCTTTGCCGAGGATGGGGTCGTTGTAGGCAGTGCCCGGTGCTTTCATGGACCGTATGCCGACGCCGTTGACATTGGGCGTGAACAACCCCTCGCCGATGATCCAGTCTGCCTGGGCGGCGGTCTGGTTGCGGACGCGCTGTTTGACGAGCGAGCCGAACACGTCGGACATGGATTCGTTGAGCGCGCCGGGCTGGTAGGAATAGACGAGTTTGGCTTCGAACTGGGTGACGCCGTGCGTCAGTTCGTGACCGATGATGTCAATGGAGATGGTGAAGCGGTTGAACAAGCGGTCTTTTTCGGGCAGGTCTTCGTCGCCGTCGCCATAGACCATCTGCTCTCCGTTCCAAAAGGCGTTGTCATAGCCTTTGCGGTAATGCACGGTGGATTTCAACTGCATACCGCTGCCGTCAATCGAATCGCGGTTATAGACTTCTTTGTAGAGGTCATAAGTGGCGCCGCTTCCATCGTATGCCTCGTTGACCGCCGCGTCGGCAGTGGGCGCATCTCCCTCTTGCCGCACGAGCGTGCCGGGCAGGCTGACGCCGGTTTTGGCATCGTAGATGAGGCGGCTCTTTCCGCCGGGGGCGGCTTGACGCATGGCGGCGGCAAGGTACTCGGAGAGCGCAAGCCGCCTGCCGCGCATTTCGGCGGAGGCAACGAGGGTTTGAACAGCCATGTCCCTTTGCGCCGGCGTGCCGTTGGCGGCGATGGTCTCGAGCATGTGCGGCGGGACGATACAATTCATTGGATGATTGTGTTCGTGCATGGAGGGGTTCCTTTCCTTTGGCGGCTGAGGCGTTTGAACAGTGTCAGTATACGTTGTTTTGAGGCGAAATTCAATGGGGGCGGTGGGGAGTTCCACCCTACTTTAGTCATCCGCAGGCTGGACGGATAAATCGGCGGCGGTGACGGTGATGCCTTGCAGGGCGGCGAAGGACAGGTCGGTGGAGATGAGCGCAGGGTATCTTTGGCAGAGACGGTCGAAAAGAGCGTGATAACTGGTCGGGATGGCGGCGTCCCATTTCAGGTCAAGTTCGCGGGCGGCGATTTGGATGACTTCGACGCTTTCGCCTTCGATCTCCACAAAATTTCCGTAGGGCAGTTCATCGAGCATGATGTGACACCTGCCGAATTCGTAGGTGGTTCTGTATTTTTCGTAGTAGAACAACCTGCGATAGCCCAGCGCTTCGAGGAATTGCCGCGCCTTCTCGAAATCCTCCACGATGAACTCGATCTCGGTGCGCTTCAGAACGCCCTGCTGGTTGACGCTCCCGCCTTTGTAGGTGAGCCGCGCTTCGGTATCCTGCCTGAGGCGCAGGACGCGCCCCTCGGAACGGAGCCCGCCGCCGGGCAGGTCGAAGCGGAGGTTTATTTCCAGTACGCGCGGCTGAATCAAAAGCGCCTCCAATTCCTGAAGGCGCGCTTCGAACCGTTTCAAGTCGCTTACATAAAACTTTGCTTCTGTTTCTTCCATCTTGCCGCTACTGATCATTGTTTACTGTTCACTGATCACTGATCACTGTTCACTGTTCACTGTTCACTGATCACTGTTCACTGATCACTGTCTATTCTCCACTGCTCACTGAACGCTAAGCAGCGCCTGTTTCTGCTCCACGCTTTCGCCTGCCTTCACGCGGATGCGCGCGACTGTGCCGTCGCGGGGCGATTTCAACTCGTTTTGCATCTTCATGGATTCGAGAATCACCAGCACCTGTCCCTTTTTGACCTGCTGACCTTCCTCGACGGGAACAGCCACCACCAGCCCCGGCATGGGCGCTTTGAGGTGGAACTCGCCGGTCTCTGCCACGCCTCCGCCTGCCGCCGCCCGCAGACGTTTCTCGCGTTCATCCTCCACCTTGACCGGGTACAGGCGTCCGTGCAGCAGCACCTGCCAGCCTTCGTCGCTCTCGTTCACGTATGCTTCGTGCGATTTGCCGTCCACAATCAGGGAATAGACCGGCTGTCCGCTGACCGAGACGAAGTCCACTTCGTAGGTTTTGCCGTCAATGCTGACGTGATGTTCGTCAATGATTTCGACGAGAAATTCTTTTTCGCCGACTGTAGTGATATATCTCATGGCAGATTACCTGTGCATTCTTTCCCAGCGCCCCACCCATTTCCAGTTGCTGGTGTCGCGCTCGTTGCGCTGGACGATTTGAGCCGAACGTTCGGTTGCCCGATGCGCCACCAGCGTGGCGAGCAGGGCGGCGGTTTCATCGTAGTTCTTGCGGTTCTCTTCGGCGTCTTCCATGGAGAAACGTTCCTCGACGAAGCGTGTGTCGTATTGCCCGCCCATGAAGCGGTGCGAGTCCATCATGGTCTGGTGGAAGGGGATGTTCGTGCGCACGCCGATGATGCGGTATTCCTCCAGTGCGCGGCGCATACGCAGGATGGCTTGCGCGCGCGTTTCGCCCCAGACGATCAGTTTGGCAATCATCGGGTCGTAGAACGGCGTAATTTCGAAACCGGGATACACGCCCGTGTCCACGCGCACGCCGGGACCGGTGGGCAGGATGCTGTGCGTGATGCGCCCGGTGGACGGCATGAAGTTGTTGTAGGGGTCTTCGGCGTTGATGCGGCACTCGATGGCGTGACCGTTGAAACGCACATCCTCTTGACGGTAACTCAACGCCCGTCCGCGCGCGATGCGGATTTGTTCCTTCACAATGTCAATACCCGTCACCATCTCGGTGACCGGATGCTCCACCTGCAGGCGCGTGTTCATTTCCAGGAAGTAAAAATTGTGTTCCTTGTCGAGCAGGAATTCGATGGTCCCGGCGTTGACGTAATTGACCGCCTGCGCGGCTTTGACCGCCACCGCTCCCATACGCGCCCGCAATTCCTCGTCCAGTTCGGGGGAGGGCGCCTCTTCCAGCAGTTTCTGATGCCGGCGCTGGAGGGAACACTCGCGCTCGCCCAGGTGGATGACGTTGCCGTGTGTATCCGCCAGGATTTGGATTTCGATGTGCCGCGCCCCCTCGACCAGTTTTTCGAGATAGACATTCCCATCCCCAAACGCCGACTCTGCCTCGCGCCTCGCGGACTCCAGAAGGGCTGGCATCTCCTCGAGCGACTTCACCTCCCTCATGCCTTTTCCGCCTCCGCCCGCCGTGGCTTTGATCAATAATGGGAAGCCAATCTGCGGCGCGACGGCGAGCAATTCCTCGTTGGAGAGCGCCCCTTCGCCCTCCGTGCCGGGCACTACCGGCACCCCCGCCGCCATGACCGTGTTGCGGGCGGTCATCTTATCGCCCATTGCCGCAATCGCAGACGGCTTGGGACCGATAAACGCGATGCCCATCTCTTCGCAGGCGGCGGCGAATTCCTCGCGCTCTGCCAGAAAGCCGTAACCGGGATGAATGGCATCCGCCCCCGACCTTTTGGCAATGTCGAGAATCTTATCCATGCGCAGATACGACTCGCGCGAGGGCGCCGGTCCCAGCAAATACGCCTCATCCGCATAGCGGACGTGCAGGGCGTGCCGGTCCGCTTCCGAGAAGACAGCGACCGTCTCGATGCCCAGTTCACGGCAGGCGCGGATGATACGCACCGCAATCTCGCCTCGATTGGCAATCAATACTTTACTAAACATGGCTCCTCAATCGCAAATCCAAAATCCAAAATCGAAAATCGCAAATCAAAGCGGTATGTTTCCATGCTTCTTCGCCGGGTTGGAGTCGCGCTTGTTGCTCAACATCTCCAGCGCGTTGATCAGGCGCGGGCGCGTTTCCTTCGGCTCGATCACATCGTCAATGTAGCCGCGCGAAGCCGCCACATAGGGATTGGCAAATTTCTCGCGATATTCCGCCACCAACTCCGCTTTGCGCTGCGCGGGGTCTGCAGCTTTTTCCAGTTCCTTGCGGAAGATGATGTTGACCGCGCCGTCCGGTCCCATCACGGCGATTTCGGCGGAGGGCCAGGCAACGTTGAAATCGCCGCGGATGTGCTTGCTGCTCATCACGTCGTAGGCGCCACCGTATGCCTTGCGGGTGATGACCGTCAGTTTGGGGACGGTCGCTTCACAATAGGCATACAGCAGTTTTGCGCCCGAGCGGATGATGCCGTTGTGTTCCTGATGCGTGCCGGGCAAAAAGCCGGGTACGTCTTCCAGAGTCAGAATGGGGATGTTGAACGCATCGCAAAAGCGGACGAAACGCGCCGCCTTCTCGCTCGCGTCAATATCCAGCACGCCTGCCAGCACCGCCGGCTGATTTGCCACAATGCCGATGGAGTGACCGCCCAGCCGCGCAAACCCGACGACGATGTTCTGCGCGTAATTCTCGTGAATCTCGAAAAACTGCCCGTTATCCACAATCAGCCGAATGACATCCTTCATGTCGTAGGGCTTGTTGGGGTCGTCGGGGATGATGTCATTCAGGGCTTCGTCCATGCGCAGCGGGTCGTCGCCGGTCGGCACGAAAGGCGGGTCTTCCATGTTGTTCTGCGGCAGGTAGCCCAGCAGTTTGCGGATGAGGTACAAGGTATCCGCTTCGCTGTCTGCGGCGACGTGACAGACGCCGGACTTTTCTGAATGGACACTTGCGCCGCCCAGTTCCTCCTGCGTCACCTCCTCGTGCGTCACCGCTTTGACCACGTCGGGTCCCGTCACGAACATGTAGGATGTGTTGCGCGTCATGAAGATGAAGTCGGTTAGCGCGGGGGAATAGACGGCGCCGCCGGCGCACGGTCCCATGATGGCGGAAATCTGCGGGATGACGCCCGATGCCAGCGTGTTGCGCAGGAAGATGTCGGCGTAGCCTGCCAGCGACACCACACCTTCCTGAATGCGCGCGCCGCCTGAATCGTTCAAGCCGATGATGGGCGCGCCGTTCTTCATCGCCATATCCATGATTTTGCAGACCTTCTCGGCGTGCACTTCGCCCAGGCTCCCGCCGAAGACGGTGAAATCCTGCGAGAAGACGTACACCAGCCGCCCCTCGATGGTCCCCCAGCCGGTCACCACCGAGTCGCTCAGGAACTTTTGCTTGTCGAGCCCGAAATCGTGCGTGCGGTGTTGAACGAAGGCGTCAATCTCGCGGAAGGAGCCTTTGTCGAGCAGCAGGTCAATGCGTTCGCGTGCCGTCAGGCGTCCCTTTTTGTGCTGCGCTTCGATGCGCTCCGCTCCGCCGCCCTGTCTTGAACGGGCGCGTTTCTCATGCAGAATTTGATTTTTCAACTGGTTGCTCATGTGCCTCACTTTTTGCGAAGTAGGATTGGGTCCGTGGAAGATTTGTCAGCGTGCCTGCCAGCGCGATGAGCAGCGCTGAAACGGTCAGGGCAAAGGGCAGGTTGGCGCGGGATGTTTCGAAGAAGAGCCGCTCGACCCAATATTCGACCAGCCACAGGATGACGGCTGTGAACGCGCCCGCCGCCGCCCACCGTTTCCGCCGCAGAATGCCAAACACGAGGACGCCTCCCGCCGCCCCCCAGCCTGCTCCTGTTGCTAAAAGATACAGCACGCTGAGGCTGGAGTCGAATTCAGCCAGCACATCCTGCCAGCGCAGGACTGCTGCAAAGCGGGTGGCGCCCCAGGCTGTTAGCAATAACACCATTCCCAGGAGCAGGGTTACACCGAATGGACGTCGTTTTTCAGGCATGGATCAGGCTCATTGGAACAGAATCAGGTTTGGGCGGGGAAAGAAGCGTTACTCGATGTCCAGGGTAATCTTTCCGAAGTTTTCGTTTCGTTCGAGTCTTTCCTGTGCGCGGGCGGCGTCCTTCAAGGGAAAGGTCGAATCCATCACGGGCTGTAATTTTCCAGCCACGATCAAATCCATCACCTGCCGGAATTCATCCAGCGTGCTCATGGTCGAACCGAGGATGCTCAGGTGTTTGGCGAACAGATAGCGGTTGTCAATTTCGAACTTGGGTCCGCCGCTGTTGCCGACGGTGAGAAGCCTGCCGCCTTTACGCAGTGTGCGCAGGCTTTGCATGAATGTGGTGCCGACGTTGTCCACGACCACATCCACGCCGCGCTTGTTTGTGGCGAGATAGACCGCCTTCGACCAGTCCTCCTCTTGGGAGCGGTCAATCAGGATGTCTGCGCCGAGCGCCTCTGCCTTTGCCAGTTTCTGCGCGTCGCTCCCCACGACGATAACCTGCGCGCCCAGAAATTTGGCGATTTGCACGCTGGCAGTGTTGACTCCTCCCCCCGCGCCGACGACGAGGACGGTTTCCCCTGCCTGCACTTTCCCACGCGTCACCAGCGAGTGCCACGCCGTTTGATAGACCAGCGCCGATGCCGCCGCGCGGTGATAGTCGAAGCCTTCGGGCAGTTTGTACAGTTGCTTGATGGGCAGGGCGATATATTCCGCATACGTTCCGCGCACGGTCTCGCCGAGCAGATGCCAGTTAGCGCACATATTGTCTTTGCCCGCCAGGCAAAACTCACATTGACCGCAGCCGAGGTTGGCGTTGATGACGACGCGGTCACCGACTTTCAGCCCTCCCTCTGTCCCCCCCAAAGTTGGGGGGGATGAAAGGGAGGGTAAAGCCACCACCTCTCCCGCGCCGTCCGCGCCGGGGATGTGGGGAAGTTCCAACTTCAAGCCCGCCCAGCCCTTGCGGACGAACACGTCCACGCGGTTGAGCGCGGCGGCGCGCAAGCGAATCAACGCTTCGCCGGGTTTGGGTTCAGGGGCGGGAAAGTCCGCGTATTCGAGGACTTCGGGTCCCCCGTGCTGGTGAAAGAGGACGGCTTTCATGGACGGTTACTTCAATCCCATCTCGCTTCTCGAAATGACCAGGCGCTGAATTTCACTTGTGCCTTCGTAGATTTCGGTGATCTTGGCGTCACGGAAGTAGCGCTCGATGGGCAGTTCCTTGCTGTAGCCCATACCGCCGTGAATCTGCACCGCCTGATGCGCCACCCACATGGCGGTCTCGCTGGCAAACAACTTCGCCATCGAAGCCTCCAGCGAATAGCGGCTGCCGTTCTTTTTGGATTTTTCCTTTGCCATTGCTGCGTTGTAAATCAATAATCTGGATGCTTCGATGCGCGTCTTCATGTCTGCGATTTTGAAGCCTGTCCCCTGAAACGCGCCAATCGGCTGACCGAACGCCTCGCGCGTGACCGCATACTGGCGCGCCGCTTCGTAAGCCGCTTCGGCAATCCCAAGCGCCTGCGTGGCAATGCCGATGCGCCCGGCGTCCAGCACGGTCATGGCAATCTTGAAACCCTCGCCTTCCTCGCCGAGGCGGTTTTCGACCGGCACACGGCAGTCCTCGAAGATCAACTCGCTGGTCGCCGAGGCGCGGATGCCGAGTTTGGGTTCCTTTTTGCCGCGCGTCAGACCGGGCGTGTTCGCTTCGACCAAAAACGCCGTGATGCCTTTATGTTTCTTTTCCGGGTCGGTCATCATGAAGACCACATAGTAATCCGCCACCGGTCCGCTGGTGACCCAGGATTTGCGTCCGTTCAGAATGTAGTGGTTGCCGTCGCGGATGGCGCGCGATTTCATTGTGCCGGCGTCCGAGCCGCTCATGGGTTCGGTCAGCGAGTACGCGCCGATGGCTTTTCCTGAGGCAATGGGCGTAACAAATTTCTTCTTTTGCTCCTCCGTCCCAAACTTCAGAATGCCGTGACAATACAAGGAGTTGTTCACCGACATGATGACGCCGTGCGATGCGTCCACTTTGGAGATTTCCTCCAGGGCAAGCACGTAGGCAAGCGTGTCCATGCCGGCGCCGCCGTATTCTTCGGGGACTTCGATGCCCATGAAACCCATTTCGCCCATCTTTTGGATGGTCTTATGGGGAAATTCGCCGCTTTCATCGAATTCTGCTGCAATGGGGGCGATCTCCTTTTCCGCAAAATCGCGGGCGGTGTCGCGAATCATTTTGTGTTCGTCGCTCAGGGGGTACAAAGCAAGTTCGCTCATTCCATTCCTCCGGATGTGATGAGGGGATTATACCCCTTCGGAGTACACGGAACGCTCTGATAAAATGGGGAAAACCTCTCATGAACACAAAGCCTTCCCCTTCCGAACGTATCTGGGCGGCGTTCGCCCACCTCTCCACACTGGCAATGGGCATCGGTCTGCCGCTTGCGCTCATCGGCTGGTCGGAGAACCGCCGCAAGTCCAGGTATGCGGCGTTCCAGTCTCTGCAGGCGCTGGGATACCAGACGCTGGGGTACACTCTCTGGCTGATTGGCATGCTCGTCCTGGCGGTGGTCTCTTCGGTAGGATTTGCCGCCAGCGTGCGCACCATCGAGACGCTCGAAGCCGATCTCGCCGCCTGGACGGCAGGCTACTCCCTGGTCATTTTCGGTCTCGTCGCCCTGTATCTTGTTCCGCCCGTCCTCGCGGCGGCTGCCTGCGCCCTCGGCATGGACTTTCGCTATCCCCTCCTCGGAAGCCGTCTCGCCCGTTATCTGGATTACGACCCCTCCCGCGCCTCGGACGAATCCCTCTGGCTGAACGAGGACCACGAGGACCGCTGGGTGGCGGGGATGGGACATTTTGCGGTCATCATCGCGCTGTGGGGATTGCTGGCGCCGATTACCGCCTGGGCGCTGCAGGGGAAGCGAAGCCCGTTTCTCAAATTTCAATCTGCGCAGACGCTGGTGTATCAGATTGGAACGTCGTTGTTGTATGTCGCGGCGGGATTCTTCTATGTTTTTGGCTTGGTCGTATTTGCCCTGACCATTGGCTTTGAGGGCGACGCCGGGGTGCTTTCAGCGGGCAGTATGGCGGGCGCGATTGTATTTCTCGTGTCGCTGTTGATTGCCATGCTGATCATGTTGACCGTGCCGCTGCTGCATATCCTCGGTCAGTGGGCGGGATACCGCGTGCTGAAAGGACATTACTACCGTTATCCCATCATCGGCAGGTTGATGGAAAAATGGATGACCGACAAATCTTACAGCGCAAGCGGACGTTAGAGAACGTCCGCTGCGCCGCGGAATAAGAGACGCTCTCCAGCGTCGGATTGTGCGCTGTATCTAAAAACGTCTTCGAGAAATGCGGCTGAACCTACCCTGGAGGAGGAGCCATGAAAATTTTGATTGCAACCGACATGGAAGGAATTACCGGCGTGACGACGTGGGACCAGGTCACGCCGGGACACGCGGAATATGCGCGCTTTCGCAAGTTGATGACTCAGGACGTGAACGCCGCGATTCGCGGAGCGATTGAAGCAGGCGCGGACGAGGTCATTGTGGCAGACGGTCATTGGAACGGGTCAAACATCCTCATCGAGGAACTCGATCCGCGCGCCCGCCTGAACAGCGGCTCGCCCAGTCCGTTTTCGATGATGCAGGGCATTGACGAGACGGTGGACGGCGTGTTCTTTGTCGGTTATCACGCCCGCAACGGTTCGCCCAACGCCATCCTCGACCATACCTGGTCCTCGAAGACGGTGGCAAATGTGTGGCTGAATGATATTTTGACCGGAGAATACGGTTTGAACGCGGCGGTGGCGGGTCATTTCGGCGCGCCGGTCATCATGGCAAGCGGCGACCAGACAGCGTGCAGTCAAATTGTGGAGCTGCTGGGGGATTTGGAAACAGCGGTCGTCAAGCAGGCAGTAGGGCGTTTTGCGGCGGAGTGCCTGCCGCCGGCGGTTACGCAGGAACTGATTGCCGAGGCGGCTTCGCGGGCGGTCACCCGTCTGCTGGAGGGCGATGTGCCGGATCCGTTCGTGCTGGATATGCCGCTGCGCGTGACGGTGGAGTTTTTTACCTCGGATATGGCGGACCGGGCGTCGCGGATTCCGTTTACCCAGCGGGAGGGGACGCGCGTCTCGTTGGTCGCAGAGGAAATGGCGTCGGCGTATAACGGTTTTCGGGCGCTGGTGATGCTGGCAAGCGGCTGAGGGGAGGAAAAGGCTGATGGGGGTAGAATCAGCCGTCAGTTTGGGAAAGAGGCGGCGCGGAGCGCGTCTGGATCGGAAATTGGTGATTGACGCTGTTCTGTATTTTTTTATAATAAGCCTGTTTGTGACCAAGGCTTGTTTCGAGGAAGGAGGTGGCGGCGCAGGGAGTGTTTTCCATCGGTTTGTTTTTTGCCAATTCAAAAATTCCAAAGGAGAGAGAATCATGAAATCCAAGTGGTTCGTAATGATGAGCCTGCTGATGGTGGCGAGCATTGCCCTTTCGGCGTGTGCAGGCGCGGCGGGCGGCGGCGAGGAAGCCGCCGGAGGACCGTTGAAGGAGGTCGGCGAAGGGGAAGGTGCGCTTTCGATTGTCGCCTGGGCTGGCTACATCGAACGCGGCGAGACTGACCCGAATTATGACTGGGTGACCCAGTTCGAAAAGGATACCGGCTGTATCGTGAGTGTGAAGACCGCCGCCACTTCGGACGAGATGGTTGCGCTGATGAACGAAGGCGGCTTCGACCTGGTGACCGCTTCGGGCGATGCCTCCAATCGTTTGATTGCCGCCAAGCGTGTCCAGCAAATCAACATTGACCTGATCCCCAGTTACAGCAAGATTGACCCGCGTTTGCAGAACGCCCCCTGGCACACAGTGGATACCAATGGCGACGGCGTGGCGGAGCATTACGGCGTGCCGTATTCCTCCGGGCAGAATATCCTGATGTATCGCACCGATGTGTTCGGCGACCAGCCGCCCGATAGTTGGAATGTGGTCTTCGAGGAGATGACCCTGCCGGACGGCAAATCGAACAAGGGACGCATTCAGGCGTATGATGGTCCCATCTATGTGGCGGATGCGGCGCTGTACCTGATGTATCACCGCCCCGAACTGGGGATTACCAACCCGTATGCGCTCAACCGTGACCAGTTCAATGCGGCGATTGACCTCCTGCGCCAGCAGCGTCAGTTGATCAATCGCTACTGGCACGATGCCTTCATCCAGATGGATGACTTCACCAACGAGGGCGTGGCGGCTTCCAGCTCGTGGCCCTTCCAGGCGAACCTGCTGAAATTTGGCGGCGCGCCCATTGACAAGGTCGTCCCGAAGGAAGGCGCCACCGGCTGGGCGGATACGACCATGCTGCACGTGGATGCCGCGCATCCCAACTGCGCTTACAAGTGGATGGAATGGTCGCTCAACCCCAAAGTGCAGGGTGATTTGGCGGCGTGGTTCCAGAACATTCCCGTCCGTTTGGATGCGTGCGAGGGCAATGACTTGCTCGGTCCCGATGGATGCGTGAACAACGGCTTGAACGACTTCGACAAAATCTGGTGGTGGCGCACTCCCACCTCGGATTGCGGCGATACCGATCCTGCCACAGAGTGTGTGCCTTACCACGAGTGGGTCACCAATTACGTCGCCGTCATCGGCGGACGCTAATCCTGCGTCGTATGCGGCGTCGGGCGGGGAAACCCGCCTGACGCCCCTTTTCAATCAGTGAGTTGCTCAACAACATGACCAGTCAGACACAATCAGCCATTCGGTTCGACAACGTCAGCAAATCTTTCGGCAATGTGAAGGCGGTGGATCAAGCCAACTTGGAGATTCGAGACGGGGAATTCTTCTCCCTGCTCGGACCTTCCGGCTCCGGCAAGACCACCTGCCTGCGGATGATTGCCGGTTTCGAGGTGCCCACCTCGGGGCATATCTATCTCTACGGGCAGGATGTCTCCAACCTGCCGCCCTACGAACGCGACGTGAACACGGTCTTTCAGGACTATGCCCTGTTTCCGCACATGAGCGTGGGGGATAACATCGCTTATGGTTTGATGGTGAAGGGCGTGCCAAAATCCGAGCGGACGAAGCGGGTGGATGAAATGCTCGAACTCGTCCAACTGACCGGATACGCCGACCGCAAGCCCTCTCAACTCTCCGGCGGACAGCGCCAGCGCGTCGCCCTCGCCCGCGCCTTGATCAATCATCCCAAAGTTTTGCTTCTCGATGAACCGCTTGGCGCCCTCGACCTGAAACTGCGCCAGCAGATGCAGGTGGAGCTCAAGGCGATTCAAAAACGCGTCGGCATCACCTTCATCTTTGTCACCCATGACCAGGAAGAAGCGTTGACCATGAGCGACCGTATCGCCGTGTTCAACGAGGGAAAAATCGTTCAGGTTGGCACGCCGGCGGAAATCTATGAACATCCCGCTACTGCCTTTGTCGCCGGCTTTGTGGGAACCTCCAACCTGGTGAGCGGCGAGGTGGCAAAGCGCATCACCGGGCGGGAGATTCGCTTCTCCATCCGCCCGGAAAAGATTCACATGGGGACGATGGACACCAAAATCGAGGCGGATAGTTACAGCGCCGACGGTGTGGTGCGCGACGTAATTTATCTCGGTCTCTACACCCGCTACCTCATCGAGCTGAACGGCGGCGGCGACCTGGTGGTGGTGGAGCAAAACCTCAAGACCACTTCCATGGACGTGCTGAAGGTCAAGGGTCAGCCGGTGCGCCTGCACTGGAAAAAGGAACATATCCGCGAGGTGGGAGGTTCGTAATGCTCCAGCGTCTTTCCACGTTTCTGTATCAGCGTCCGCGCCTCGTTCTGGCGCTCCTGCTGGGACCGCCCATGCTCTACATGGTGGTCGTATATTTGGGTTCGCTCTTTATTCTGCTGCTCAACAGTTTTTATTACCTTGAAGAGTTCACCGGGCTGATCGTCCGTGAGTTCACGCTGCGAACATACGCGCAGATCTTCGAGCCTGCCAACCGCGACATCTTCGTCCGCACGGCGGGCATGGCGGCGGCGGTGACGGTCGCCGATGCGTTGATTGCCTTCCCGCTCGCCTATTACATCGCCAAATTCGCCTCCCCTCGTCTGAAGACTTGGCTCATCATCGCCGTGACCATCCCGCTCTGGTCGAGTTATCTGGTGCGCGTCTATGCCTGGAAGTTGATTCTGGCGCAGGAGGGCATCCTCTCGTGGTTTATCAACCTCCTGCATCTCGATGGGGCGCTGAACTGGCTGTTGAGCCTGCCCGGCATCGGCGGTTCGTCCCTGGCGCTCTCGCCGATTGGCATGTTCATCGTCTTTGTGTATATCTGGCTGCCCTACATGATCATCCCCATCCAAACGGCGCTGGAGCGCGTGCCTGCGTCTCTGCTCGAAGCCTCCAGCGATTTGGGCGCAAAGCCGTTTCAGACCTTCCGAACCGTCATCCTGCCGCTGGCGTTTCCGGGCGTGGTGGCGGGTTCGATTTTCACCTTTTCGCTGACGCTGGGCGATTTCATCGTGCCGCTTTCGCTTGGTAATTCCAAATTTTTCATCGGGCAGGCGGTCTATTCCTATCAAGGCACGGCAGGGAACATTCCCCTTGCTGCCGCCATGACGATGGGACCTGTCGTCATCATGATTGTTTACCTGCTGATTGCAAGAAAACTGGGAGCCTTCGATGCCCTCTAACGTTTCCTACGGTCAAAAAGCCTCCTGGGGATTGACGCTCGCGGCATGGGGCGGGCTGTTGTTCCTGCACGTTCCCATCCTGATTATCTTCCTCTACACCCTCACGCCCGACGAAACCACCTACACCTTTCCGCTGCCGGGCATTACCTTCAAGTGGTTCGGCGTTGCCCTCCAGCGCGCGGACCTGTGGCGGGCCCTGACCCTCTCTCTGCAGGTGGCGGCGGTTGCCACAGTGATTGCACTCGTCCTCGGCACGCTTGCCGCGGCGGCTGTGTATCGCAGCAAGTTCTTCGGCAGGGAGGCGGTTTCCTTTCTCCTCGTTTTGCCCATTGCCCTGCCCGGCATTGTGACCGGCATTGCCCTGCGCACCAGCATCGGCGCGCTGGATATTCCCTTTTCCTACTGGACGATTGTGGTCGGTCATGCCACGTTTTGCGTGGTGGTGGTGTACAACAATGTGCTGGCGCGCTTCCGCCGCATGCAGGGTTCGCAAATTGAAGCCTCGATGGACCTCGGCGCCAACGCGTTCCAAACATTCCGCTATGTGGTCTTTCCCAACATCGCCACCGCTCTGCTGGCAGGCGGGATGCTGGCATTTGCCCTCTCGTTCGACGAGGTCATCGTGACGACCTTTACCGCTGGTCAGCAGACCACGCTGCCCATCTGGATCTTCAGCCAGTTGACCCGTCCGCGTGACCGACCCGTGACGAACGTGGTGGCGTTGTTCGTCATGCTCATCACCTTCCTGCCGATTTTCTTCGCGCAAAAGATCACGGCGCAAAGTTCGGATACGGAAGGCGGCTCGAAGTGAATCGCTTTCAGCGTGGATGCGGCTGAATGGGCGGGACCAGCCTCCAGTCCGGAAAGAGGCGAAATTCCTGTCTCGAAAAGATTGACACCACGTCAATAGCCGTTACAATTGCGTCAAAATTCCAAAAGGAGCGTTCGATATCGCAACGACTCGCACGAGTGTGAATGAAGCAATACTTGTGCCGCTTTTCTAACTTGATACGCCACGAATAAAATCTGGCTTCCGCCGCCCTCCAACTCAGACTTGGTGAGGCGGCGGGACTGCTTAAGACAATTGCAGTCAACACAGTGGTTCAGAGCTGTTGTGCTTTGACTGTTTTTGTTTTTTCTTATAGATGGGACTTACGCAAAAACTTGCGTAGAGCGCGTTCTCTAACGCGCCGTCCGGGCAATCGGCGTTGGAGAACGCCGGGTACGCATAAGTCCTGTGAAGAGAAGCGCGAACGATCCGCAACAGCCGTGTAGTCACTTTGGCGCCGTTTGCCAAAGAATCATTTTGGGCGAAATGCCTTTAACAAAAAGAAAGGAAAGAATGGCCGGTCAATATTATTCCTACCTGAACCCGAAATGCGCCTCGGGTGAATTCGAAGAAAAAGGCGGATGCGGTGTGTTTGCCCGCGAGCCGATTCGGAAGGGCGAGTTGATCTGCCTGTGGGGCGGGCGGATTGTGGCGGCAGACGAACTCGACCCCAACATGCAATACTTTACCCAGCGCATTCTCCAGATTGAAGAAGGCTTTTATCTGGAGGCGCCCCTGCCGCTGGAGCCTTCCGATTGCTTCAATCACTCCTGTGACCCGAATGCCGGTTTCACAGGGCAGATCGGTCTGGTTGCCATGCGCGACATTCACGCCGGCGAGGAAATCACCTTCGATTACGCCATGTGCGACGGCTCGGATTACGACGAATTCACCTGCTACTGCGGCAGTCCCAATTGCCGCGGGCAGATCAAAGGCACCGACTGGTCGCGCCCCGAACTGTGGGAAAAGTACGACGGTTACTTCATGCCCTATCTGGCGCGGCGCATCGAAAAACTCAAAGCCAAAGTGCGCGTGACAGCGTAGAAAAAAACGGATTGCGCGGTACAATCGTGCAATCCGTTTTCCTTTTAACTCATGCTCAAATCCTTCCATCTTCGCATTTATTTGATTGCACTCGTCTTTCGGCTGATTCCCGTTTTGCTTTCGCGCGGATTGGGCATCGGGCTCGACGACATGTTCCAATACGACATGCTGGCGCGCAGTCTCGCCGGCGGACACGGCTTCCGCTGGTACGCCGAAGCGGACTTGCAGCAACTCGCCTCATTCGTGGACTTCGACCTGACCAGCCTCCCGGACTATGATCCACGCCTCGGCATTCCCACCTCCTTCCGTGCGCCGCTCTATCCGGCCTTTCTGGCGGTGGTGTATTTCTTCAGCGGGACGGGCTTTACCCGTTTCTTTGCCGCGCGGCTGGCGCAGGCAATTTTTCTCGGCGCGCCGCTTGCGCCGTTGACCTATTGGGCGGCGAAACGCCTCTTTCCACTCTCCTCTTTCTTCTTTCCTCTTTCTTCTCTCGACGAACAGGAAAGAGGAGAGAGGCAAGAAAAAGCCGCGCGCACCGCTTCGTGGATTGTTGCTGTCTATCCCATTCTCCTCGTTTATCCCCTCGGTCTCGGCACGGAAAACCCCTTCTTCGTCCTCCTCCTCGCCTCTTTCCTCTTTCTTCTTGCCTCCCTCGAAACCCCCTCTGCTTTCCACTTTCTACTTTCTGGTTTATTCCTCGCCCTCACTGCCCTCACCCGTTCCGTCATCCTTCCCTTTGCCCTCGCCGCCTTCTGTCTTTTGCTTTACCTGCATGGACGCCGTGCGCTGACGGCGGTGCTTGCCTTTGTGATGGTCGTCTCTCCGTGGATTGTCCGCAATTCGCTCCTGCATCACAAACTGACCGGCATCGAGACCTCCATGGGCTACAACCTGTACCTCGGCTATCACCCGCAGGGAAACGGCTCGTTTGTCTTCGGTCCCTCGCTGGATTTGCTGACCATCCTCGACGATGCCGAGCGCGACCGCGTTGGCACACAGCGGGCAATCGAATTTATCAAGGCGCAGCCGGAACGCTTCCTGCCTTTGGCGGTTAACCGCCTGGGCTTTTTCTTCGGTCTCGAAAAGCGCGTCCTGATGTACTTCTATTCGAACAATCTCATCGGTTTCGTTCCGCTGCCGCTCCTGTTGACCCTTTCGGCGGTTTTGCTTCTGCCTTTCGTAGTCATCTCGATTTCTGCCGCGTTGAGCATTCCGCTCCTTCGCTGGTCGCCTCAAATGAGTCTGCTTGCTCTTTTGCTGGTCTTCTACACCCTTCCGCATGTCCTCATTCTTTCTGAAGACCGCTTCCATCTGGCGCTGGTGCCGTATCTCGCCATCCTTGCCGCGCAATTTTGGGTGAACGGCTGGAACGCGCTCGCCGCCCGCTGGCGCGAAGGAGGAACGGGAAAACTCCTCGTCACGCTTTCCGTTCTTGTCGTGCTGCTTCTTGTTGCCAACTGGGGAGTCGAACTCCACCGCGACTGGGATAAAATCACCCAACTCCTCGGACCCGACGGCAACCGCACCTACTTCAACTACTGACCGCTGATCACTGTTTACTGATCACTGATCACTGATGACTGGATCACTGATGACTATGAAACTCCTCCTCGGCGACCGCCTCCGCTTCGACTGGAAAATCGTCTCCATCACCATTCTCTCCACCCTCCTGTTGATAGTGGACTACTATCACCGCCTCACGCCCTACTACTACTGGGACCGCGTCATCCTCTATCTGGTTGTGCCGCTGTTCGTTGTTATCGTTTTCTTTCGGGAACACCCCAAAGAATACGGCTTCTCCCTCGGCGACTGGAAAGCGGGGCTTTTGCTGACTGCGCTCGGCATTCTGTTGATGGCGCCCGTCATCTATTATCTTGGCAGCGGCGACGCGTCCATGCAGGAGTATTACAAACCCTTCACCAAAGGACTCCCCTGGACCACCTTCCTCGACCTCATCGGCTGGGAGTTCCTCTTCCGCGGTTGGATCTTGTTCGGTTACGCCCGCAAATTCGGAGCGGAAGCCCTCTGGCTGCAAGCCGTCCCGTTTGCGCTGATGCACAACGGCAAACCCGAAGTGGAAACCCTCTCCACCATCTTTGGCGGCTTTGCCTTTGGCTGGCTGGCATGGAGGACGAAATCGTTCGTCTGGCCCTTCCTCATTCACTGGTTCATCGCCACGTTCATCATCATCGTCGCCGCGGGTCTTGTCTAACCTTTCCACCTTCCACCCTCTACTTTCTACCCTCCACTTTCTACCCTCCACTTTCCACTTTCCACCCCATGCCCTCCTTCACCCTCCGACCCGCCCGTGAATCAGAATCCCGCCAAATTCGAGACCTGATTCACTTGGTCGGGATCAATCCCACAGGTCTGGATTGGAAGCGTTTCATCGTGGCGGTAAACGAACGGGATGAGATGATCGGCTGCGGGCAGTTGAAGCCTCATGGGACGGACATCCTGGAATTGGCTTCATTGGCGGTCTATCCCGAATATCGGGGGAAAGGTGTGGCGCGCGCCATCGTCGAGCATTTGCTGGCGCACAGCCCGCGACCGTTGTACCTCATGTGTGCCTCGCCGCTGGGTGCGTTTTACGAAAAGTTCGGCTTTCGGCGGCTTTCCTACGAGGAAATGCCGCGTTACTTCCAGCGCATTGCCCGCCTGGCAGGACTTTTGACCTCCCTTGCCCGGCGGGAGGAACGCCTGCTGGTGATGAAGTTGCAGTAAAATTGCGTCAATGCAAAACTTGAAATTCATCCTCAATTTGGTGGCGGGAATTCTATTTGGTTTGTTTCTTGCCGCCCTCGTATGGGTGGTGACCCGCAATCCCAGCGGGCAGGCTGTGATGCTCCGCCCGGCGCCGACTGAAAAGCCCATCATCGTGCATGTGACCGGCGCTGTGCCGCGACCGGGCGTCTATGCCCTGCCCAAGGGGGCGCGCGTGCAGGATGCCGTCTCTGCCGCCGGCGGATTTCTGGCAGAGGCAGATAAAGAGTCCCTCAATCTGGCGCAGGAACTCGAAGACGGGCAAAAACTGGATATTCCCTTCCTCGAGGGTTTTTCTCCCGTGCTTCCCACCGCCGCCGTGCAGATGACGGTTTCCCCGGCAGATGCCGACCTGGTCAACATCAACACCGCCTCCGCCGCCGAACTCGAAACCCTGCCCGGCATCGGTCCGACCATCGCCCAGAAAATCATCGAGTACCGCGAACAAAACGGACCTTTCCTCTCGACCGAAGACATTATCAATGTCTCCGGTATTGGTCCCGGCACCTACGAACGCATCAAAGACCTCATCACGGTGGGACCCTAACCATGCCGTTCGACCATTTCGACCTCATCGCTCCTTTCTATGCGCGGGTGAACTATTCTGCAGCGGCGAAAATGCGTGAACTCGCCGCCCTGCCCGTGCAAGGACGTTTGCTCGACATCGGCGGCGGCACAGGACGGGTCGCCTCTGCCTTGCTGAATGACGTGGACGAGGTCATCGTCGCCGATGTTTCGATGGGAATGCTAAAACAGACGCATCGTTCCGCCCTCAAACCTGTTTGCTCGTACTCCGAACTTTTACCCTTCCCCGACAACTTCTTCGAGCGCGTCATCATGGTGGATGCCCTCCACCACGTCATTGACCAGCCTGCCACCGCGTGCGAAATGTTCCGCGTGCTCAAACCCGGCGGGCGGATTATCATCGAAGAACCCGACATCAACACCTTCGCCGTCAAACTGATTGCGCTGGCGGAAAAACTGCTCCTCATGCGCAGCCACTTCCTTTCCCCGCTTCAAATCGTCTCGTTGTTCCCAGGCAGCCGCGCCGACATTGTTTCCGAAAACGCCAGCGCCTGGGTGGTCATCTCCAAAATGTAGGAACTCACCTTACGCGAAACGTCCCGAAGGTCTTCGCAAATTACGCCTGTTTTCCAGCCAAACCTTCGGGAGGGTGCGTAACATCAGTAATTCATGTTACACGGTGGCGCGAGATTTCTCTCGCATTTTCGGGCGACATGAACCCCCTTGCGGGGACAATGTGTCGCGCTACGAAGAAACTGCGTAGGGTGAGTCAGTAATAAAACAAACCGCCCGGTCGCGCTGACCGGGCGATTGTATTGGACTTTATCGGTAATTAGAAAAAACGTCCCGAAGGTTGCTACCAGACGTTCAAATTGCTCAAACCAAACCTTCGGGACGGTGAATGAAGGTTAATTCCGATAAAGTCTATTATTCGATCCTGCCGTCCCACGTATTCCATTTGCGCCCGTCGCGGGCGAGCAGTTCGTCCGCTTCGGCGGGACCCCATGAGCCGGGTTCATACACCGCCAGCGGCTGACTGTTCGATTCCCACGCCTCCAAAATCGGGTCCATCAGCCCCCAGGCGGTCTCCACCTCGTCGGCGCGGGTGAACAGGGAGGCATCCCCCGTCAACGTGTCCAGCAGGAGGCGCTCGTAGGCGTCGGGAATCGCCGTCTTGCCGAACGAGTCGGCGTAGTGGAATTCCATGTCCACCGAGCGCAAATCCGAAACCGTATCGGGCACCTTCGCTTCGAACCGCCAGTGAATGCCCTCATCGGGCTGGAGATACAAAATCAGCATGTTCGGCGTGATCCGCCCGTCCTTGGTGGGGAAGAGCAGGTGCGGCGGCTCCTTGAATTGAATGGTCACCTGCGAGAGTTTTTCCTTGAGGTTCTTCCCCGAGCGCAGATAGAACGGGACTCCCTGCCAGCGCCAGTTGTCAATTTGCAACTTGACCGCCGCGTAGGTAGGCGTGGTGGATTCGGGGTTCACGCCGCTTTCCTGACGATAGCCTGCGTACTGCGCCCGAACCGTTTTCTGCGCCACCTCCTCCGCTTTCATCGGGCGGATGGAACTCAACACCTTGACCTTTTCGTTGCGCAGGGCGTTCGCCTCGAAGGAGGCGGGCGGCTCCATGGCGACCAGCGTGAGCAGTTGCAGGAGGTGGTTTTGGAACATGTCGCGCAGGACGCCCACGCTGTCGTAGAAGCGTCCGCGGTGCTCCACACCGACTTTTTCGGCGACCGTGATTTCCACGTGGTCAATGTAGTTGCGATTCCACAGCGGCTCGAAGATGGTGTTGGCAAAACGCGCCACCAGGATGTTCTGCACGGTCTCTTTGCCGAGGTAATGGTCAATGCGGTAGATTTGCTTCTCGTTCAGCGTCTTGTGGATTTGTTGATTCAAACTGTGAGCAGATGCGAGGTCCGTGCCGAACGGCTTCTCGATGACCACGCGCCGCCAGCCGTTGTACTCGGTCAACTGGTCGGTGAGACCGAGCAGGTCAATGATGCTGGGGAACACGCCGGGCGGCGTCGCCATGTAGTAGATGCGGTTACCCGAACTGATTTCCCAGTCCTTGAGAAACGCGGCAAGTTTTTTGAAGTCTGCCAGGTCGGTGTAGCGTCCCTGCTGATAGGCGAGATTGGCGGCAAATGCCTGCCACTCCTCGTCCTTGTATTCGAAGGGGGCGAACTGCTTCATCCCCTCTTCGAGATGCGCGCGGAACTGTTCGTCTGTAAAAGCGGTGTTGCCGTAGCCGACAATGCGGAACTGCTTCGGCAGGCGTCCCTTGCGGTACAGGTTGAACAGCGACGGCACGAGTTTGCGCTGTGTCAGGTCGCCTGACGCGCCGAAGATGACGATGGTGGTGGGTAAACCGTTATCCATATTGCTCCCGATTAAGCCGTGCGGAGGATGCGCCGCACTTTCATTCCACTTTCTTGATGGCATGTCCGCCGAATTGATTCCGCAGCGCCGCCAGCATCCGCGCCGCGTAGTTTTCCTCGTCGCGGCTGACGAAGCGCATCTGCAAAGCCAGCGTGATGACCGGCGCAGGCACGTCGAGGTCAATGGACTCGAACACCGTCCAGCGTCCCTCCCCCGAATCCGCCACCCAGGGTTTGATGTCCTTGAGTTGCGCGTCCTCGTCCAGAGCGTTTGCGGCGAGGTCCAACAGCCACGAGCGCACCACGCTGCCATGCTGCCAGACATGCGAAATCTTCGCCAGGTCGAGGTTGAATTCCTTCTTTGCCTTCATGATGCTGAACCCTTCGGCAAACGCCTGCATCATGCCGTACTCGATGCCGTTATGCACCATCTTGACGAAATGACCCGCGCCATGCGGACCCATCCAGCCCCAGCCTTTATCGGGCGCGGGAGCCAGCGTCTCGAAGATGGGACGCAGCTTTTCCGCGACCTCGGGCTTGCCCCCGATCATCAGGCTGTAGCCTTCGCTGAGACCCCAAATCCCGCCGCTGGTGCCGCAGTCCAGAAATTCGATGCCCTTCGGCTCCAGTTCTGCCGCGTGACGGGCGGAGTCCTTGTAGTTCGAGTTGCCGCCGTCAATGACAATGTCGCCTTTGCCCAGCAAATTCGAGAGTTGGTCAATTGTGTCGTCGGTGGCTTTGCCCGCCGGCACCATCACCCAAACGATGCGCGGTGCGTGAAGTTTTCCCACCGCTTCTTCGAGCGAATATGCGCCCTCAACGCCATGGCTGACCGCTTCGTCCACAGTGGCGGCAGTGCGCGCATAACCTACTACGCGGTGACCGCCGCGCACGAGACGCGTTGCCATATTCATCCCCATCTTTCCTAAACCGATGATTGCGAGTTCCATGTTGTTTTCTCCTTGATTTTTTTACCGCAAAGCCGCAAAGGGCGCGGAGTTTTTTCTTCTTTCCTCTTTCTTTGTTTGAAAAATTATCCCTCATGTTACGCGGTAGCGCGAGATTTATCTCGCATTTTCAGGCGACATGGATGTCGCTCTACGAAGCAACTGCGTAAGGTGAGTTATCCTTCACAAAAACTTCTTGTCAATTCTCTTGGCAGTTTCCCTGCCGCGTCCTCGTCCAGCAGCCAGAGCAGGTCGCCGTTTTTCGGGCTGATGCGCTGGGCGGGCAGGCGTTCGGGGTCAAACCTGTCGCTCAATACCTCCGCCAAAGTCTTTGCTTTCTTTTCGCCGCTCACCATGAATGCCACTGTCCGCGCCTGATTGAAGACGAGCGGTGTCAGGGTGACGCGGTTGACAGGGCGGTCCTGATACTGCGCGGTGACGGGAATCACGGGTTCGGTCACGTCCAGGGGCGAGCCGGGGAAGAGCGAGGCGGTATGCCCGTCCTCGCCCATGCCGAGATAGACCAGGTCGAAGCGCGGAAATTCCAGCGGGGGAGAGGCGAAGCGGCTGAGGGTGAGGGCATAGTCCCTCGAAGCCTCAACAGGCTCCAGTTCCCCTTTGATGCGGTGGAGGTTCGACTCGGGGATGGCGACGCGGCTCAGGAACGCATCCCATGCCTGGCGGTAGTTCGATCCCGCATCCCCCGGCGGGACGCAGCGTTCATCGCCCCAAAAGACGTGAACGTGTTGCCAATCTACAGTTTCGCGGTAATCTGCGGCAAGCAGTTGAAAGAGGCGGCTGGGGGTACTGCCGCCGTTGAGCGCAGTTAGAAAGCGACCGCGCGCAGCGATGGCTTCGGCGGCTTTCTCGGCAAAGAGTCCCGCCGCGGTGCGGCTCAAATTTTCCATGTCTTTGAAGATGCGGATTTGGAAATTCATACGTGTTTCCATGCCATGTGAGTTTGGAGTGTGCGGCGGGCGGCGCCTTCGATTTCGGCGAGGGTGTGGGCGTGACTTTCTCCGCTGACCATTTCGCCGAAGGTGACGCGCGGCGTGAGACCGAAGAGTTCTTTGCCAGCCAGCATTTGACGGGCAAGTTGATAGAGAAAGGCGAGGCGCTGGCGGTCGGGTCTTTGTTTGCGGAGCCAGGTGATGGGGTGACGGAAGGCTTTCGGCGAGATGACGCCGCTGGTGATGGCGGTGAGAATTTGCAACCCCGGCACGTGGTTTAGAAAGATTTCAAGGCTGCGCGACCAATGCTTGAATTCAGCGTCTGCATGGGGCATGAAGTCGGGGTCGGCTTCGATGCCGCCGAGCGGAAAGATGAGCAGTGCGCCGCCCGCTTTGAGGTGGCGGATTGATTCACGGACCACCTGCATTCTTCCAAAGGTGTTCGACGAGTCGGGCGCGAAGATGGCGTGTTTGCTGAGGTTGGGGAGATGCTCGAAAAAAGGAATATCGCCGATGATGATTTTGTAATCGGCGCGCGGGACGTGGGCAGAGATGACAACGGAATCCACGTTGGCGGGGTGGTTGGAGGCGATGACCAAGGGTCCGCTGGCGGGGATGTTTTCCACGCCGCGCGCTTCATGCGTTTTGACGAAACGCGGCAGGAGCCAGCGTGCGCCTCCGCACAAACCGCCCTCTGCGACGGCGCGATCCAAAGCGAGTCCTACCTCGGCGGCGGCGCGGGCGGCTTTACCAAAGACGAGACGAATCCAGCGTTTGACGCCCTCCGTCTGCGGCAGGGCAAAGGCTTTGGTCAGTTCGTAGATGAGGGTTTCGGTGAGGGTGTGAATGTCGTTCGATGTCATTTTTATCCACGAAGCACACGAAAGGACACGAAGGAATTTTTGTTTTATCGACGAAGTACACGAAAGAGTGCGAAGAAATTCAAGTCTTTTCGAACAGGAACCATGCAGAGGGGCGCTCGCGGCGCTCGAAGCCGTCTTGGCGGGAGCGAAGGAGAAGCGAAGGGGAGATAAGGTCGAGGTCCGCCTCGGCAAGCCCGGGTCCGGGTTGAAGCGGGCGCTGCCCTGAGATTGTCGAAGGGTCGGGTTTGAAGAAGGCGTATAGCAGCCAGAATCCGCCGGGGACGAGGATGCGTTCCAGTTGAGTCAGATAGTCCTGTTTTTGGGTGCGAGTGAGGCTGTGAAAGCATCCAATATCGAGAGCGAGGTCGAAGGGACCGCTGATGCCGTTCAAGCGCGTCACATCGCCCACGCGCAAGTCTGCGGTGAGATGTTCGCGTTTGAGCTTGGCTTTTGCGATATGGATGGCGCGCGGGGCAAAATCCACGCCGCAAACCTGCCAGCCAGCCTTTGCCAGCGTGATGACGTTGGTGCCGGTGCCGCAGCCGAGGTCAATGGCTCGACCGGGCGGATGGGTGCGGATGAATTCGAGAAGTTCGGGAGGGGAAATGCCGCTGTCCCAGGGCGGTTTGCGAAAATACCAGAGGTTGAAACGCAGGCGTCGAAACATGAATGGCTATAAAATCTTTTGCGTTTGCCGCACCTGTTGCATTCGCGGTGTCACGCGAAATTGACGAAAGTTGTCACTTTGACAATTCAAATGAGTTCTTTTACAATCACTCGGCTTTACTTACATCCTACGTCAGGAAGGGCTTCTCATGAAAGAGTATACCACCGAGTTTCTCCGTAACGTTGCGCTGGTCTCGCATGGGGGAGCGGGAAAGACAATGCTGGCGGAGGCATTTCTTCATGCGACGGGGGCTACCACCAGGCTGGGTAGAGTGGAAGACGGGACAACGGTGTCGGATTATGATGACGAGGAACACCGCCGAAAGATTTCTTTGTATGCAAGCGTAATCCCCGTCGAACACCGTGATCATAAGATCAATGTTATAGACGCGCCGGGCTACACCGATTTTGTGGGCGAGATGATCTCTGCCTTGAGTGTGGCTGACGGCGCGGTTCTTTTAGTGGATGCTGTGTCGGGCATCGAGGTCGGCACCGAACTGGCATGGAAATACGCCGACCAGTTCAACCTGCCGCGCTTCATCGTCATCAACAAGATGGACCGCGAAAACGCCGACTTTGCCAAGGTCTATGCCGAGGTGGAGGAGTTCGTGCGCGGGCGCGGCAAACGCACGGTGAAGATTCATCTGCCGATTGGCGAGAAGCAGGATTTCAAAGGCGTGGTGGATGTCATCGGCATGAAAGCCTACATGGGCGACGGCAAGACGATTGCCGAAATCCCCGCCGAGTTGAAGGAAGCGGCAGACAAAGCCCACTTCGACCTCGTGGAAGCCGCGGCGGAGGGCGAAGACGAATTGATGGAGAAATACCTCGAGAACGGTTCTCTCTCCGACGAAGAGATGGTGCGCGGGCTCAAAGACATCGTCTACTCTGGAGCCTTTGTGCCGGTCTTTTGCGCGGCGGGCGCGCGGGAAATCGGCATCATTGCCCTGCTCAACGACATCATTGACCTCATGCCCTCGCCGCTGAACGCCCCCAAGCGCACCGCCCAGGGCAAGGATGGGGAGGAGGAACTGAAGCCCTCCGACTCCGCTCCGCTGGCGGCGTATGTGTGGAAGACCACTGCCGACCCCTTCGTCGGCAAGATGACCTATTTCCGTCTCTTCTCCGGCAGCATTCAGGCGGATGCGCATGTCTGGAATCAAAACAAAGGCGCAGATGAACGCATGTCGGGTCTGCACTTCCAGCGCGGCAAGGAAGCCATCCCGGCGAAGATCGTCCACGCCGGCGATCTTGCCGTCGTCTCCAAGTTGACCGTCACGGTGACGGGCGACACGTTCTGCGACAAGGGACATCCGCTGACCATTATGCCGCCGAAATATCCTGCGGCGCTCTATCGCGTGGCGGTCTCGCCCAAGACCCAGGCAGACGCGGCGAAAATCACCCCGACCCTCACCCGTCTGTGCGAAGAGGATATGACCCTTTCCTGGTTCAACGACCCCATCACGCATGAGACGGTTTTGCAGGGCATGGGCGACCAGCACATTGACGTTGCCATCACCCGCGCCCAGACCAAGTTCCAGGTGGGGCTGAACATTCGCGAGCCGAAGATACCCTACCGCGAGGGCATCACCCGCAAAGCCTCTGCCCAATACCGCCACAAAAAGCAGACGGGCGGCGCGGGTCAATTCGGCGAGGTGCATCTGCGCATCGAGCCTTTGCCCGATGCCGAATTCGAGTTCACTGACGAACTGGTCGGCATGAACCTCTCCCGCTCCTACCTGCCGTCCATCGAAAAAGGCATCAAAGCGACGATGGAACGCGGCGCGTTTGCCGGCTACCCGATGAGCAACGTCAAGGTCATCGTCTATGACGGCAAAGAACATGAAGTGGACTCGAAGCCGGTGGCGTTCGAAATCGCCGGGCGCGAAGCCTTCAAACTGGCGGTGCAGGACGCCGGTCCCGTGCTGTTCGAGCCGATCATGAACGTCCGCGTGACGGTGCCGGATGCGAACATGGGCGACGTGATGAGCGACCTCAACAGCCGCCGCGGGCGCGTGCAGGGGACCGAATCTGAACACGGCATGACGGTCATCATTGCCCACGTCCCACTGGCGGAAATGACCCGCTACACCACCCAAATCCGCTCACTGACCGGCGGACGCGGCTACTTCACGATGGAATTCGACCACTACGACATCGTCCCGAACCACATCGCCCAGCAAATCATCGAAGCCCACAAGAAGGAAATGGAAGCCAAGAAGGAAGAGTAGGCTGGTAATTGGAGATCGGTAATTGAATCGCAAAAGTCCCGTTGCGGCTGCATCGGGACTTCTTTTTGCACTTGTTTACCTGTTTACCTGTGTACCTGTTTACCTGTGTACCTTTACCCCCGCCCCTCACTTCGGCGCAAATAAAATATCCTCCACCGATGTCTTCATCAGAATGCGCCTGCCCTTGAACTCCATCAAATCGGCAAGTGATTTTTTCTTCGTGCCGTCCCACAGCACGAGATTGTCGCGTTGTTTTGCCATGTACTCCGGCAGTTTGTCCAGTTCGGCGTATTGATCGAAGAACCCCACCAGGCGGCGGAACAACTTGGGCAGGAGCAGAATATCCTCCTGAATGGTGCGGACATCCCACATCGTAAAATCGGAGGTGCGATCAATGGACCAGATGCCGCGCTTGGTCTTGCGGGCGCGGGCAACCACGGCGCGAATCTTCTCGGCAAAGGTGCGCTCGGTGGTGGTGTAAAACGTCGGGTATGCCAGTCCCTCGCGCGCCAGCAAAAAGTTGACCGATTTCTCCACCGGCAGGTCGGCGGAATCGAGCACAGCGCCGTCGGGGAGTTTTGCCGATTTGGGGAAGACGTAACTCACAGGGCGTCCGTAGCGGTCGGTGGAGGCAGAAGCGATATATCCTGCCTTGCCGTCGTTGGCATCCACAATTTGGGTTACGCTCAGGCTGTACACCACTTCGGTGATGTTGAGCAGCTCCAGCAGGGATTCGAGCGCCGCCAGCGCAAACGGACGCGGCTGATGCCAGCCTTCATAGTGCGTCTCCAGCGCGTCAATCGCCTCGATGCGCAGCTGCTTCTTTTTGGCGTTCTTTTCCGCCTCACTGCTCCATTTGAAAAAATCCCAATGCTCGGGTTTGTTTGCCTGAAAGCGAATCGAGTCGCCGTCGGGCTGAAACCCCTTGACGTGAAATGTCCCTGCGATGACCTTGTATTGCGCCATACCTGCCTCCTTTGGATGTTCGGATTGTAAGCGCAAACCCCGTCTGCCTGCATTAAAATATCGCCATGCCTATGGTCAAAATCCCCGCCCCGCTGAAATTCTATGTGGACAACCAGAGCGAGTTCGAAGTGCCAGGCGCAACGGTCGCCGAACTTCTCGAAAACGTTGTCTCTCGGTATCCCTCTTTCAAAGCCCACCTGTTCGATTCAAATGGCAAACTGCGCCGCTACTTCAACGTGTTTGTCAACGGCGTGCATATCCGCGACCTGAATGGGATGGAAACACCCCTGCAGGAGGGCGACAAAGTCATCCTCATGGCGTCGGCGGCGGGCGGGTAATTTTTATGTTGACAAAATCGGTAAGATTCATAAAATAGCAGACATCAAATCGAAAACCATGAACACATTCATCCATTGCTTGTGTCTCCGGCGGGGTTCGTAACCGCCGCCTGAGACGAAACCGCAGTCAGCAGACCTCAGACGGCAGGACGACCCCGCGTGCAAAACATTGCAGCGAGTGGCGCTCGTTCGCCGTCTTTTTGTTTCCCTGCTGACTGCTTTTGATTTTAACAAGAGAGTGAATATGACCCTGCTCGACTATCGAATTGTTGAAACGACTTCCCTCCCGCTGGACGGACTCACCGCCCACGTGGGCAATACGCCTCTTCTTCCGCTTCGCCGCCTGACCCGGGACCTGTCTCCTCTTACCCAAATCTTTGCCAAGGCTGAATGGTTCAACCCCGGCGGCTCCGTAAAGGACCGACCTGCGCTCAACATCATCCAAACCGCGCTGGCAAATGGAGACCTCGGCAAAGGCAAACGCCTGCTCGACTCGACCTCCGGCAACATGGGCATTTCCTACGCCACCTTTGGGGCGGCGCTGGGCATTCCGGTTACCATCGTCATCCCTGCCAATGCCAGCCCCGAACGGATGTCCATCCTCAAAGCGCTGGGCGCGGAGTTGATTCTCTCCGATCCGCTCGAAGGCTCGGACGGCGCGATTCTCAAAGCACGCGAACTTGCCGCGCAATACCCGGACTTGTACTGGTACGCTGACCAATACAACAACCCTGCCAACTGGCAGGCGCATTACAAATCCACAGGTCCCGAGATTCTCCAGCAGACCAACGGACACATCACGCACTTTGTCGCCGGGCTCGGAACGTCTGGAACATTGATGGGGACGAGTCGTTACCTGCGCGAACATCTGCCGCACGTGAAAATCATCTCCTTTCAGCCGGATGCTCCGTTTCACGGCTTGGAAGGACTCAAGCACATGCCTACGGCGATCAAGCCGGGGATTTATGACCAGTCCGTGGCGGATGAACAGATTGAGGTCCAGACCGAAGCGGCGCACGAGATGGTGAGGCGGCTGGCGCGGGAGGAAGGTCTGTTCGTGGGGATTTCGTCGGGCGCGGCGGCAGTCGCCGCTTTGCGTGTAGCCAGTAAGTTGCGCGAAGGCATCGTTGTGACGATCTTCCCCGATGCAGGCTACAAATATTTGAGCGATAAGGCGCTGTGGGAGGAGAAGAAATGAAATTGCGAATTCGGCGTGAAGCGCTGGCGCAAATTCAAGCGCATGGGGAGCGGGCGTATCCCGAAGAGGGGGCGGGCTTTCTGCTCGGCGTGGACAACGGAGAAAAGACGGTGATGCATATTCTGGCTTTGCCCAATGCACGCGAGGACGGCGCCAGGCACAACCGTTATTTGATCACTCCCGAAGATTATCTTCATGCAGAATTGGAGGCAGAGCGGTTGGGGGTGAGTTTGGTTGGCGTCTTCCACTCGCATCCCGATCACCCGAACCAGCCGTCTGAGTTCGACCGCGAGTGGGCGCAGCCTTACTTTTCCTACGTGATTACGAGCGTGGAAAAGGGAAGGGCAGTTGAAAGCCGTTCGTGGCTGTTGAAGGAAGACCGCTCGCAGTTCGAGGAAGAAAAAATTGAAATCTTATAGATGGTCTCGATATGGCGGTGTTGGTCAAGGACGATGAAGTTTGTGTTGAGACATCGCCGCTTATTCGATTGTCATCCAAACCAAAGGAGAAAAGATTATGTCCCTCTATTTTGTTCGTCATCAGCATGCGGCAGAAACCTGCCCGGCGAAAAATCCTGAAATGGGTCAGATGCTTGTTCAGCACGTGAGCAGGAAAAACGCCCGCAAATTCGGCGTGGATATTCTTGGCGATGCTGTGTTGGATGGTCAGCACACGTTCGTGTTGATTGTCGAAGCCGAAGAGAAACAATATATCGAGCAGTTTATGCAGCCATTTGCAATGGCGGGTTCCGTGGAAATTCATCCCGCCTCAACGTGCGAAGCCGTCGTCGAGCGTCAGGGTTGCGATGCGGTGCCGGCATAGATGAAGTAGAATCTGCAGCAGAATGAGAAAATTATGTCCATTTTGAAAATCCCCACTCCCTTACGTTCCTACACTGATGGTCGGGCGGAAGTCACCGTCAACGGCGGGACGGTCGCTTCGGCGCTTTCCAGTTTGATCGAGCAGCATCCCGCGCTCAAACCTCATCTCTTCAACGAGCAGGGCGAACTGCGCGCCTTCGTCAATCTGTTTTTGGGCGAGCATAACATCAAAGACTTGCAGGGACTCGATACACCCCTGAGCGAAAACGATCGCCTGATCTTGATTCCCTCGATAGCCGGAGGTTGATATGACTCTGCCGGAACTTTCTCACGAAGAAATCCTGCGCTATTCCCGCCACCTGCTCATTCCAGAAGTGGGGCTGGAGGGTCAGCGCAAACTCAAGGCATCGTCGGTGCTGGTCATTGGCACGGGCGGACTGGGCTCGCCGGTGGCGCTGTATCTGGCGGCGGCGGGCGTTGGGCGCATCGGGCTGGTGGATTATGACGTGGTGGATTCGTCCAACCTTCAGCGGCAGGTCATTCACGGCACATCCACAATCGGGAAGTTGAAAGTGGAAAGCGCCCGCGCCAAATTGCTGGACTTGAATCCCGACATTCAAGTGGATGTCTATAACGAGCCATACACCTCCGAGAATGCCATGCGCATCGCCTCGGACTACGACCTGATCATTGACGGCACTGACAATTTCCCCACCCGTTACCTCACCAACGACGTGGCGGTCTTCCTCGGCAAGCCGAACATCTACGGCTCCATCTTCCGCTTCGACGGGCAGGTGAGCGTCTTCTACGCCAAGGAAGGTCCGTGCTACCGCTGTCTCTTCCCCGAACCGCCTCCGCCGGGACTGGTGCCTTCGTGTGCGGAGGGAGGCGTGCTGGGCGTTCTGCCGGGCACTATTGGCACGATTCAGGCGACCGAGGCGTTGAAGGTTCTGCTTGGGATTGGCACGCCGCTCATCGGAAAACTGCTCCTGTACAACGCCCTCGATATGTCCTTTGACTTTGTCACGCTCAAGAAGAATCCCAATTGCCGCGTGTGCGGTCCGAACGCCGACATCAAGGAATTGATTGATTATGAGGAATTCTGCGGCGTGCCAGGGCATGATCATGGCGAGGAAGGCTCGGCTGGCGAAGGTCTCGACATCACTGCCGGGGAACTTGCCGAGCGCCTGAAGACGAACCATCTCAAACTACTGGACGTGCGCGAGCCGCATGAGTTGGAAATTTCCGCTTTGCCTGGGGCGGTGAACATCCCGCTGGGTCAACTCGCGGCGCGGCTCTCCGAGTTGGATTCGGCGGAGGAGATGGTGGTCTTTTGCAAAGGCGGGACGCGCTCGGCGCGGGCGCTGGAACTGCTGGCAAGCGCCGGCTTCAAGAAGGTTAAGAACCTCAAAGGCGGCATCAACGCCTGGGCGCGGGAAGTGGATCGGAGCCTGCCGGTGTATTGAGTTGGTGGTTGTCGAGCAGCGTTTGTTACGTATCGAGACCACACCGAGCAAGCCCCTCGCCTGATGGAAGAAGAAAGAGGAAAGCCCGTCTTGCGGCAGCGTCGAAGGAATGAAAAAACCTCCTGTCAGATATTGGCGGGAGGGTTGTTATTTTTAACTCATGTTACGCGGTAGCGCGAGATTTATCTTGCGTTTTCAGGCGACATAAATGTCACGCTACGAGAAAACTGCGTAAGGTGAGTTTTTAAGAACATTGTTGTCGGTGCGGTAAAATACCCCTACTTTCACCAAAGGAGAGAGAATGGGATTGCCCGTATCTTCGGAAAAACGTGTCTTTGATAGTGTACTGGGAGCGATTGGGAACACACCGCTCGTGCGGCTGAAGCGGATTGGGCGTGATTTGCCTTGTCCGCTGTATGCAAAATTGGAGTTGATGAACCCGGGCGGTTCGGTCAAGGACCGCGTGGGGGCGTTCATCATCGAGCAGGCGGAGAAACGCGGCGAACTCAAACCGGGCGGGACCATCGTCGAGGCAACCAGCGGCAACACGGGTGTGGGTCTTGCCATCGCGGCGGCGCTCAAGGGCTACAAGACCATCTTCGTCATACCCGATAAGATGAGCAACGAAAAGATTCTGCTCCTGCGCGCCTATGGAGCGAAGGTGGTCATCACGCCGACCGCCGTCGAACCCGATGACCCGCGCTCATATTACGAAGTGGCGAAGAGATTCGCCCGCGAGACCCCGAACGCAATTCTGGCAAATCAATATCACAACCCCGACAACCCAAAAACGCATGAGTTGAGTACGGGTCCCGAAATCTGGGAACAGACCGATGGGCGTGTGACCGATGTCATTATCGGCATGGGTACCGGCGGGACCATCTCCGGCGTCGGCCGGTATCTCAAATCCAAGAATCCAAACGTCAAGATCGTGGGTGTGGACATCGAAGGCTCGATCCTGACCGAAATCTGGCAGAACAAGGGAAAGATCCCCGAAGGTGCGTATCCGAAAACGTACAAGGTGGAAGGCATCGGCGAGGACTTTTTACCCTCTGCCACTGACCTCTCGGTGGTGGATTGGATCGAACGTGCGGGCGACAAGGAGTCGTTTTTGTGGGCGCGCCAACTCGTACGGCAGGAGGGGATTTTCGCGGGCGGTTCGTCTGGCTCCGCGATTGCCGGTGCGCTCAAATACTGCCGCCGCCTCACTCCGGACCGTCTGGCTGTGGTCATTTTGCCCGATTCAGGTTCGCGCTACCTCTCCAAGTTTTACGATGACAAGTGGATGCGCGAGTTCGGCTTCCTCTCGATGGAGTTCGGCGAAACTGCCCTCGGCGACCTGCTGATTGCCAAACCGAACAAGGCTTTGTTTACCGCCAGGTTGGGCGATTCGATCCGCAAGGTGGTATCGGTCATGCATCAGAACGCCGTTTCGCAGATGCCGGTCGTTGGAGCGGACGGCACACTGGTTGGTCTCATCGAGGAAGTGGATTTGCTCAATCACATGCTCGAGAAACACGATCACAGTCACGATGAACCGATTGATGCGCTCGTGCAAAACGCCAGCGCAGTCTTTCCTGCGGAAGCGTCCCTCGAGGAAGCCATGCCGTCGCTCAAATCCGGTCTTGCATTGATAGTCGTGGAAAACAGCAAGCCCATTGGCATTTTGACGAAAATAGACGTGCTGGATTACGTGGCAGGGAAGATATAGGTCGCCTTGGTTGTATTGAAGAGACACCCCTGCACTGCAGGGGTGTCTCTTTTTAGGTT
Source organism: Anaerolinea sp. (assembly GCA_020723805.1). Taxonomy (GTDB): domain Bacteria; phylum Chloroflexota; class Anaerolineae; order Anaerolineales; family Villigracilaceae; genus Defluviilinea. Next base: position 90,895 of record DYID01000013.1, read on the forward strand.
TCGGTATGGTCTATGAGCCAGAGCAGGCGGATGGGGTCCCATATAAATTCCACTTGAAAATTCCGGTCTTTTACCACCTGTCCGTTTTTCTTGTAGTACGTCATTTCCACCAGGATTTTCGCTCTTATGGGGGAAATTTCCAGAAGGGCTGTTTGGTCAATGCTGACCGATTCAATGGTGTTCCAGAAGCCAACGTATTGATCTTCGTAGTCAATGTCCTTTCGGAATCTTTCGCTTAGCCAGGTCCATGCTTGGGCGTAATTTCGTGAGTTGATCAGAGAGTAATAATCTCGAATCGCCAGTTCAGGCGAGTATGCTGGTATCGTGAATGTGGGGGAGGGGGTATTCGTTGGCGGCGGGGTAAAACTGGGCGTTACGGTACTTGTCGGTAAAACAATGGCTGGGGTGCTGGTAGGAAGTTCTTGTGGGTTGAAAGGCGTAAATGTAAAAGTAGGAGGCGCCGGAGTGGGTGTAACGGATGCGGTGGGTGAGAGTGTATTTACAGGGGAAAAAATTTGCTGTTGATGAAGAAAAATATCTCCCAGGAGGAAAGATATTCCAATAAGGGTGAGCAAAGACCCAGTAACGACTGTCTTTTTGCCGGGCGTGATGGAGACTTTTTCAACCTTTAGAATATTGATGCCAATCAACAGGAGAAAAACACCCCCTGCAATAAAAAGGGTCGCCAGAGTTGGAAGCGGACTGGTAATATCTGGGATCATTTCTTTCCTCCGAAATTTTAAATATTGCGCCCTGCTTGCCTGGCAATTATATACCTTTCAATCCAGATGATTAACTCAATGTTATGCGGTAGTGCGAGATTTATCTCGCGTTTTCAGCGACATGAATGTTGCGCTGCGCGGAAACTGCGTAACATCAGTGATTAAAGTAAACATGGGACTCGCAGAAACGAGTCCCATGTTCGATATGCTACTTTCTACTTTCCAATCGTCCTACTTATCTTCCGCAATGCTCTGCCCGCTGTGCTTCAAAGCCGCATGAGCCGCAGCGAGACGCGCCACCGGCACGCGGAACGGCGAACACGAAACGTAGTTGTTGCCAATGATGTGGCACCACTCGATGGAGTCGGGGTCGCCGCCGTGTTCGCCGCAGATGCCCACCTCGAGGTTCGGGCGGGTCTTGCGTCCCTCGGTGATTGCCCATTGCATCAGCCTGCCCACGCCGGGGCGGTCGAGCGTCTGGAAGGGGTTCTTTTCGAGGATGCCCTGTTCCTGATAGGTGATAAGGAAATTGCGCTCGGCGTCGTCGCGGGAGTAACCGTAGGTCATCTGGGTCAGGTCGTTCGTGCCAAAGGAGAAGAATTCGGCGCGCTGGGCAATCTCTTCTGCTGTCACCGCTGCACGCGGGATTTCGATCATCGTGCCGAACTTGTAATCGAACTTGACCTTTTTCTCTTCCATCACGGTCTTGGCAATGCGTTCCAGCCTCGGCTGAATCCATTCCAATTCCTTGACCGTGCCGGTCAGCGGGATCATGACCTCCGGCTTGACCACAATGCCGCGCAGGGTGCAGTCTGCCGCCGCCTCGAAGATGGCGCGAACCTGCATCTCCACGATTTCGGGCATGGCAATGCTCAGGCGCACACCGCGCAGACCCATCATCGGGTTCGATTCGTGCATACCCTTGATGGCGCGCAGGAGTTCCTCCTTTTCCTTCAGCCCTTCGGTCTCGCCTTTGACGCGCATCGTAATAACCTCTTCGAGGAGTTTTTCCTCGTCGGGCATGAATTCGTGCAGAGGCGGGTCAATCAGACGAATGATGACCGGGTAGCCGTCCATCGCCTCGAAGAGACCGTCGAAGTCGCGGCGCTGGTAGGGAAGCAGTTCGTTCAGAGCGGCGGTGCGTTCGTCGCTGGTCTTCGCCAGGATCATGCGCTGGACGATGGGCAGACGCTCGGGTTCGAAGAACATGTGCTCGGTCCGGCAGAGACCGATGCCCACCGCGCCATAGGAGCGGGCGCGGCGCGCGTCCTTCGGGTAGTCTGCATTCGCCCAGACCTGCAGACCGCGCGTGGGCCAGCCCTTGGGCGCTTTGCGGATGTCCTTGCGGGCGCAGATTTCATCCGCCCATTTCAACAGGGTGAGCAGTTCGGTCTGCTCCTCGAGAGAGGGCGAAGTGGTGGGAATTTTGCCGATGAAGACTTTGCCGGTCGTGCCGTCCACCGAAATCCAGTCTCCTTCACGGACGACTTTATCGCCGACGGTCATCAAGCGCTTTTCGAGGTCAATTTTGATCGCCGACGCGCCGACCACGCAGGGGATGCCGAACTGACGAGCGACTACTGCTGCGTGTGAGGTTGCGCCGCCTTCGCTGGTAAGCACGCCCTGTGAAGCAATCATGCCATGGACATCATCGGGCTTGGTGAAGGGACGCACCATAATGGTCTGTTGTTTTTCTTCCTTCGCCATTCTCTCGGCGGTATCCGCATCGAAATAGACCTGACCGACTGCCGCGCCGGGCGAGGCGTTGACGCCCTTGGCGAAGAAGGAGCCGTCGTTTTCGGCTTTTTTCATAGCGGCGTCATCGAATTGGGGATGGAGGAGAGAATCCACGTTTTCGGGCGTGACGCGCAGGACGGCTTCTTCTTTCGTGATAAGTTTTTCCTTCGCCATGTCCACCGCAATCTTGACGGCGGCTTTGGCGGTGCGTTTGCCGTTGCGGGTCTGGAGCATCCACAGTTTGCCGCGCTCGATAGTGAACTCGACATCCTGCATGTCCTTGTAGTGCTTCTCCAGTTTTTTGGTGATGTCCATGAACTGCTTGTAGGCTTTGGGCATCTCTTTGGCGAGTTTTTCGATGGGTTCCGCGTTGCGGATGCCCGCCACCACGTCTTCACCTTGGGCATTCAGCAGGTATTCGCCCATCATCTTCTTCTCGCCGGTGGACGGGTCGCGCGTGAACGCCACGCCCGTGCCAGAGTCGTTGCCCATGTTGCCGAAAACCATCGTCACGATGTTAACGGCGGTACCCAGGTCGTCCGAAATGCCGGTGGCGCGGCGATAGTCCACGGCGCGTTTGCCGTTCCAGGATTCGAACACGGCTTTGGTGGCAAGTTCGAGCTGTTTGTACACGTCCTGCGGGAAGTCGAACCCCACCAGACCTTTGAAGACGTTTTTGAAGGTGTGAGTGAGTTCCTTCCAGTCCTCGGCGGTCATGTCGGTATCTACCTTGTATCCGTGCTTTTCTTTGTACTCCGCCATCGGGTGTTCGAAAACCTCGTCATCGAGGTTGAAGACGGTGGTGCCGAACATTTCGATGAGGCGGCGGTACAGGTCCCACACGAAGCGCGGATTGTTCGTCAGCCGAATCATCCCCTCCACGACCTCGTCGTTCAAACCGATGTTGAGGATGGTGTTCATCATGCCGGGCATCGAGAACTTTGCCCCCGAACGGCAGGAAACCAGCAGAGGGTTATTCGGGTCGCCAAATTTCTTGCCGGTTGCCTTTTCGGTTTGCTTCATGGCGGCAAGCACTTGCTCCCACATACCGGGCGGAAATTTGCCCGTCTTGCGGTACTCGTTGCACGCCTCGGTCGTGACCGTGAAACCGGGCGGCACTGGAACTCCTGCGCGGGTCATATCTGCCAGCCCGGAGCCTTTTCCTCCCAGCAACGCGCGGACGCCTTCCCACGAACCGGCATACTTCTCGGCGGCTTTCACCTCTCCAAAAAGATAAACCCATTTGTGCGCAGCCGTCTTTTTAGCGGCTGGAGTTCGTTTGACTGCTTTTTTTCCGGTCTTTTTGGTTGAGATTTTTGTTGTCATGTGACCTCCAACATGGATAAGAATTTCTACTAATTGTGTGAAGTTTACCACAAACACCCGGAACAAAAGTTATAATTTGGGCGTTCATTTGTCAGGATTTCGTGTGAAAACTTTACCTGTAATTTCTGTAAATATCCTGCAAAGTGTAATGATACAATTTTGGGTAATAATTGGCGCGTACAGGAAAACACTATGGCTATAAAAATCATTGTCATTGATGACGATACAGCAGTAACCGATCTCCTCTCTGCGCTTTTGCGCTCGCATGGTTTCGAAGTGCGCGCCACCAATAGCAGCACCGAGGGCATGAACCTCATCCGGGAGGAGCATTTCGACCTCGTCATCCTCGACTTGATGATGCCCGATATGGACGGCTGGGAAATCTGCAAAGAGGTGCGCTCGTTCAGCCAAGTGCCCATCATTGTGCTTTCCGCCCTCAACGATCCCTCCATGGTGGCGAGCGTCCTCGATGCCGGCGCGGATGACTATCTGACCAAGCCGACCCCCAGCCGCATCCTTGTGGCGCACATCAACCGCCTGCTCCGCCGCAACGGGACTGCGCCGCTTTCCGCCGACGCCATCATCAAGACCAATCCTTCAAAGCCGCTTCCCGCGACATAACGCGGTAGCGCGAGATTCTTGTCCTGAGCCTGCCGAAGGGTATCTCGTGTTTTCAGGCGACATGAATGTCGCGCTACAAGAAACCTGCATAAGGTGATTCTGTAAAACAAACCATCCCGCCGCCCAAGCCGCGACGGGATGGTTGCTTTCTGATGCGCTGTGTGTGGCGTTTGAGGGTGCCTGTTTACGCCCCTTTGTGCAGGGTGGATAACGCCCGTGCGGTTTCCTCTTTTGCCTCCAGCATGGGCAGATGCCCAACGCCCGGCAACTCGACCAGCAGGGCGTGAGGCGCTGCATCCTTTGCCTCCCGCGCCCGCTCGATGGGAATTAGCACATCGGCATCCCCATGGACGATGACGATGGGACAGGTCAAAGATGCCAGCGTGGAGGTGGAATCGGGGCGTTCTGCCATTGCCTTGAGTGCGCCGATGCAGGCTTGCGGAGTCTGACGTTCCATCACCCGGCGGGCGAAAACTTGCAGGTTGGGGTCACTGGTGAATTTGGGTGTCATCGCCTCCACGATTCCGCCGATACCTTTTTCCGCCGCCTCCGCCGCAGACTTGTAACGTCCCTCCTTGCGGTCGGGGGAATCTGCCAGCGTTTGAGAGGCTATTAGTCCAAGCCCCGTCAGACGGTCCGGAAAGAGGCGGGCAAAAGCCAGCGCCACGTAGCCGCCCATCGAATGTCCTGCAATAGCGATTTTCCCCATGCCAAGGAAATCCAGCAATGCGGCGATGTCTGCGGCGTAGTCGTCCATGGTGTACGGCGTGTCAATGGTCGTGGACTCGCCGAAGCCGCGCAGGTCGGGGAGGAGGAGGTCGAATTTGTCCTCGAGCAGAGGGACGATGTCATCCCAGATGTGATGGTCGAGGGGATAGCCGTGCAGAAGCACGAGCGGGGAACCTGTGCCGCGGCGGGCGTATGCCAGTTCGATGCCGTTGATGTGAATCGTTTGCATGGGGATCCTTTCATTTCCAGTTCACTGAGGCTTTGAGTTTGCTCCCCAGTTTCGAGTAATAGTGGATATAACCATGCTCCCGTCCAAATTCATAGACGCGGCGGGTGATGTCCACATCTGCCTTGCAGTATTCCGCCACTCTGTCCAGTTCTCCGCTCTGAAACCACAACACCGACTGAAGGCCGTCGGCGGTTTTGGCTGTGCCGAGGGTGGCTTTGGCGATGCTATCCAGGCTCAGGCGGAAGCCGAGCGTGCGGAAGATGTCTTGCAGCATGTCGGTGGAGCGGAAGGCGCGGAAGTTTTCGTTTGGGGCGTAGGGTTTGAGCACTTCGTAGTCGAAGTTGAGGATGTTGAAGCCGATGACGCGGTCGGCGGCTTTCAGTTCGGCGATGAGCGCTGCCGCATCCGCTTCCCAATAGACGGCGAAATCGTTCCGCGCGGTGGACCAGGTCACGCCGCAGGCGAGGCGGAGTTTGCCGGCGTCGCGCCCACCGATTTCGTCAAAGGTCTTCTGTGTTTCCAGGTCGAAGTACACAATGTTCATTTTGATTTCCGATTTGCGATTTACGATTTACGATGGTCACCTTACGCGGTAGCGCGAGATTCTTGCCCTGAGCCTGCCGAAGGGTATCTCGTGTTTTCAGGCGACATGAATGTCGCGCTACGAGAAAACTGCGTAAGGTGAGTTACGATGGACGATTGTCCGCCAGCCAGTTGCGGGCGAAGTGCAGGGCTTCCTCGCGGGTGTTGATTTTACCCGTCGCCTGCGCTTCCTGAATGGCTTCGAGCAATTGCCCAATGATTCTGCCGGGCTGGAGGTTCAACTCTTTCATCAACTCGTTTCCGTCCAGCAGGCGGGGCGGCGCGACGGTCTCCTGCGGCTTCTCCCAGTAATTCTCGAGCAGGAGGCGGGCGATGTCGAGCGCGGCGGTCCAGGTTTCCTGCGTGAGCGTTGATCCGCGCGTTCCGCGCAGGTCGGCGAGACCGAACAGGACAAGGTCCACGCCCGCTTCGCCGGTGTCGCGGAAGAAGCGGTAGATGGCTTTGCGCGAAGGCTCCTGCCCGTCGTGTTCGAGGCGGCTGGTGAAGAAGTGAAAGCGCATGTGATGGCGGACGATTTTTTCGATGCGTTCGATTTCGTCGTTGCTGAGATTGAACTCGCGCGCCCGGCGGGAGGCGGTTTCCGCGCCGCGGATGTCGTGATCGAAAAAGCGGATCCGCCCCGCCTCGTCCACGGACCTGGAGGCGGGTTTCTCGACATCGTGATACAGCGCCGCGAAGAACAACGCCGCACGGACGGAACGGTCGGCGTTGAGGGACTGGGCGAAGTGCGCGGCGATTTGTTCACGAAATCTGCCCAGCCGCAGGGTGAGCAGACCGGTGAACAGGTCGTTGGTCTCTTCGGCGGAGTAGCCAACGCGCAGAGCGGCAAGCAGGCTTTCGAGATGTTTGAGCGCGCTCAGGGTGTGTTCCCACACGTCGTAGATGTGCGGGTCGGATTGGGTCACGCCTTTCATGGCGGTGAGTTCGGGGAGGAGGTGGGGGAAGATGCCCAGCATTTCCAGCGCGCGCAGGGCGGCATCGGGTTTGGGTCCTTCGAGGATTTTGAACAATTCGTCCCGTTTGCGTTCCGCGGAAACTTTGGGCAAGAGAGGAGCGGCGTCTTTCATCGCTTTGCGGGCGGAGGGTTCGATTTTGAGGTCGAATTCCGCTGCCTGACGGACGGCGCGCAGGATGCGGACCGGGTCGTCGGTGAAGGAGGCGGGGGTGCAGGGACGAATCACTTTGGCGCGCAGGTCGGATGCGCCGTTGAGGGGGTCGTGGATGGTTTGGGTGTGGATGTCGAAGGCGATGGCGTTGAGGGTAAAGTCGCGGTTGCGGAGGTCTTCTTCGAGGGTTGCGCCGCGCCAGGAGGCAAAGTCGAGGAAGATGCGCGAGCCGTCGGCATCGGTGAAGATGACGCGCCCGGTGTCGCGCTCTTTGTCGAGCGGCACGAAGTCGGCGTGGAGGGCGTTGGCGACTTTTCGGGCGGAGGCAATGCCTTTGGATGGCAGGACAAAGTCGAGGTCCCGTGAGAGGCGGTTGAGGAGCATGTCTCTCACGGCGCCGCCGACGAGGAATACCTCCGTCTCCGGCAGGATGTCTCGGATTTTTTCGAGCAGAGGAGGAAGGGGGAGAGGCATGGGGATGTAGAGGACCTCGGGCTTTTCTTTGTGACGGCTTTTTTGTGCGGCGTGCAGGGCTTGTTCGGGCGTCCCCCCTTGGGCGATGATGTGACCGCGGATCCGGGCGACCCAGCGCCCCGCGTAGGCTGAAAGGGCTTGAGGGTCGTCGGGCATGAGGTTACTTGGGCGGCTGGTATTTTTTCAGGTCCACCACGCCGATGAAGGGCAGGTTGCGGTAGTATTCGTCAATGTCTAGCCCGTAGCCGAAGACGAATTTGTTGGGGATGCTGAACCCGCGATAGTGGATCGGCACGACGGCTTCGCGGCGTTCGGCTTTGTCGAGCAGGGCGCAGACTTTGAGGCTCTTGGGCTGGCGGAGTTGGAGCATCTCCAAGACGTAGGCGATGGTGTGACCGCTGTCCACGATGTCTTCGACGAGGAGTACGTCCTTGCCTTGGATGTCGGTTTGCAAATCCATCGCCACGCGCACGGTGCCGCTCGATTCGCGTTTGCCGACTCCGTAGGAGGAGACCGCCATGTAGTCCACCGTGTGAGGGGAGGTGATGCAGCGGCTGAGGTCCACGAGGAAGGGGACGCCGCCGCGCAGGATGCAGATGAGGAGCAGGTTGCCGTCGGGGTAGTCGGCGCTGATTTGGGATCCCAGTTCTTTGACGCGGGCTTGTAGTGTTTTTTCGTCTATCAGAATTTCGGCGAGGATGTCTTTATAGTCCTGCATGGCTGACCTCCCATTGTTACTTTGGAACTTCATGATGTTTGCGGCAGCGCGCTTCGTAGAGTTCGGATGCGCCGACGATGACCACCGGGTCGTCGTAGCGGGCGGGCTTGCCGTTGACCAGTCTTTGCGTGCGGGAGGCTTCGTCGCCGCAGACCATGCAGATGGCGTGGAGTTTGTCCACCCGTTCGGCGGTGGACATGAGGACAGGCATGGGTCCGAACGGTTCGCCGCGGAAGTCCATATCGAGACCGGCGATGATGACGCGGATGCCGCGTCCCGCCAGTTCCTGAACGACGGGGATGATTTCGGGGTCGAAGAACTGTGCTTCGTCTATGCCGACGACGGTGGTATCCGCTTCGAGTTTTTTGCGGATGTCGGCGGCTTTTTCCACGGGGATGGCGTCGAAGTTCGAGCCGGTGTGCGAGGTGACTTTGCCGGCGGCGTAGCGCACGTCTATGGCGGGCTTGAAGACCTGCACTTTTTGTTTGGCAATCACCGCCCGCACCAGACGGCGGATCAACTCGTCCGTTTTACCGCTGAACATCGAACCGCAAACCACTTCAATGGAACCGTTTGTATGCCGCATATCTTCTCCCGCCCCTCGGCTGATGAGGGGCAAAAAATCAGGCACGGCGCGGATGCGCCATGCCTGTAAGTTTACCTGAGATTAAGTTTTCTGCAACCCTTGGGAAGACTCCCGCCGGAACTTACGCCGCGGCTTCGGGAATTTCGTAGCCAAGCGCGCGCAATTTCTTCTTGGCAGCGGTCAGTGAAGCCTGACCAAAGCCGGAAATCGCCAGCACTGCCTGGTTGCCGCCGCTGAGTTTTTCGAGGAACTGACCGACGTTCTCGATGCCGGCCGCCTTGAGCGCCTCGGTGGCGCGGGTGGGAAGACCCAGCTCGGCGATCGGGCGTTCGGGGGAACCTTTCAGTTCTTCCTTGACGCGCTGTTGCTCCACATACGCCTGGCGGACAGACAGTTTCTTGTAGAAACGGTCCACCTGACCTTCGGTGTCGAGGATGCGCTGTGCTTCGCCGGTGAAGAAGGGATGACAGTTCGAACACAAGTCCACGCGGATTTCTTTTTTGGTGGAGCCGGTTGTCCAGGTGTGCCCGCAGGAGGAGCAAATCACCTTGGCTTCGGGATAGTAAGTGGGATGGATATCTTTCTTCATGATTAGCCTTCCGCCTGCGGCAGGACGTTTGCACGCTTTTGCCCGCGGACAACGTCGTACATCACGACGCCGTCAGCGGTTGCAAACAGGGTATCGTCCTTGCCGACTTTGACATTCAGCCCCGGCTTGATCTTGGTGCCGCGCTGACGCACAAGGATATGACCGGAAAGCACGAACTCACCGGCAAAACGCTTCACGCCCAAACGCTGGGCATTGGAATCTCGTCCGTTGCGGCTCGAGCCGCCGCCTTTTTTATGTGCCATGGCTACCTCTGCTTATTCTGATTTTCCGATGAAATCCACCATCAGGCGGGTATATTCCTGGCGGTGTCCACCGCGCACGCGGATGCGCTTCTTCGGGCGGTACTTGAATGAAAGCAGTTTGGGACCCTTAACATGGTCCACCACAGTGGCTTTGACTGCCACGCCGTCCACGGTGGGCGTTCCGACCAGCACCTCGTCGCCGTCTGCCACGAGCAGGACGCGGTCGAGGTTGAGTTGTTCTCCCGCTTCTACGGGCAGGCGATCCACCTCAATGGTTCGCCCTTCGACGGCGCGGTATTGCTTGCCGCCGCTTTCTATGATTGCAAATTTCATGTTTTATCTCCAGTCATTCACTTCACCGCGTACCTGCGGAGTGTACGCACTCGTCGCCGGCGGGCGGGGAAGCTGGGGGTTTTGGTTGTCTTGCGACAAACAACCGCCTCAGCGACCTTACTGCTGAGGCAGAAGCGGACGGTATTATACATGCCCGCCGGGGATGTGTCAACGTATTGACAAACCTCCCCGTCTCCTGTACCCTCGCTTCATGCCGACCCTCAGCCTGCCGCAACGTCAAATTGCCGAATCTCCCCTTGACCTTAAACTTTTCCTCTCCGGTCCCGCCGGCTGCGGCAAGACCACTGCGGGCGTCGAACGGATGCGCTATCTGCTCGAACAGGGCGTGCCCGGTGAGACCATCCTTCTGCTTACACCTCAACGCTCTCTTCAGGAGCCGTATCTCGATTTGCTCTACAGCCCCGAACGAAACGCAGGCGGCGAGGTGACCCCGGCAACCTTCGGCGGTCTGGCGCGCCGCATGTGTGACCTGTTTTGGTCCCTGGCGGCGGAGGCGGCTGGTTTTGCCCATCCCGACCAGCCGCCCGTGTTCCTCACGCTGGAGACCGCGCAATATTACATGGCGCATCTCGTCCGCCCGCTGCTGGACGCGGATTATTTCGAGTCGGTGACAATTGACCGCAACCGTTTGTACTCACAAATCATTGACAACCTCAACAAGGCGGCGGTGATTGGTTTTCCGCACACGGAAATCGGCGCACGGCTCGACGCTGCCTACTTCGGCGACCCCGCCCAGCGCCGCGTCTATGCCGATGCGCAGGACTGCGCCAACCGCTTCCGTCAATATTGCCTCGACCATAACCTGCTCGATTTTTCCCTGCAATTCGAAATCTTTGCCAATATTTTGTGGGAGCAGGAGATTGTCCGTGATTACCTTATGCGGACCTACCGCCATCTGATTTATGACAATGTGGAAGAAGACGTGCCGCGTGCGCATGATATTCTCCGCGAATGGCTGCCTTCGTTCGATTCCGCTCTGCTCATTTACGACGAAGGCGCGGGCTTCCGCTACTTCCTCGGCGCGGACGTTCAGACCGGCTGGGCATTGCGCGAATTATGCGACGAGCATGTGCGCCTGCAGGAGAGTTTTGTCATGTCGGCTGAGGTTGCCAATCTCGGCAGTTCTCTCGTGCAGGCGATTGCACCCAATTCGGATGCCTTGCATTTTCCGCCTTCCTCGGATGAAACGAAAGAAGAAAGAGGAAAGAACGACGCTCTCCAAATCATCCAATCCCGCTTCTACCCCCAATTACTCGATGCGGTTGCGGATGAAATCGAGCGGCTTTTGACGGAAGACATTCATCCTTCCGCATTTCGCCTTCAGCCTTCTGATATCGTCATCCTTGCTCCTTACCTTTCGGATGCCCTGCGCTTTTCCATCACGAACCGCCTCGAAGCGCGCGGAATTCCCTGGCGTTCGCACCGTCCCTCCCGTTCCCTGCACGATGAACCCGCTTCTCATGCGCTGATTACCCTTGCCGCGCTGGCGCATCCGCATTGGAGCATTCACCCGCCCAAATTCGACGTGGCGTATGCCCTGATGCAGTCCATTGACGGGCTGGACCTTGTCCGCGCGCAACTGCTCACCGAGATTGTTTACCGCCAGCGCGATTTGGGGCTTTCGTCCTTCGACCAGATCAAATCAGATATACAGGACCGCATCACCTTTTCCGTTGGCAATCGCTACTCCGTTCTGCGCGATTGGCTGTTGACATACCGCGAACGCGATCCACTGCCTCTCGATCACTTCTTCCGTAAATTGTTTGGCGAAGTGCTCTCCCAACCCGGTTTTGGTTATCACTCAAGTTTTGATTCGGTTCGCGTGGCGGCGAGTCTGGTCGAATCGGTGAAGAAATTCCGCCAATCGCTCGAATCCACTTTCAATGAGTCCATTGCCGCCGACCCAATCCCCAATCTTGGGCGTGAATACATCCAAATGCTCCAAGACGGCGTCATCGCCGCGTCGTATTTGGAGGGATGGCAGGCAGAGGAGAAAGAGGCAGTTTTGGTCGCACCCGCCCACACGTTCCTGATGATGAACCGCCCGGTCTCCGTCCAATTCTGGCTCGACGCCGGCTCTAGCGGATGGTACGAGCGGCTGTCCCAGCCGTTGACTCATCCCTACGTGCTGTCGCGCGGCTGGAAGGCGGGAACGCAATGGACGGACGCCGACGATGTTCGATATGGCAAAGAGGCGCTGGCGCGGCTGGTTTCGGGATTGTTGCATCGCTGCCGCGAGCGCGTCTATGTCTGTCTCTCCGAACTTGGCGAAAGCGGCTTTGAACAGCGCGGCGAGTTGTTGCGGGCGTTCCAGAAGGCAGTATGAGTTTCAAATTTCAAGTGTGCAAAAATGAGTGAACATAATCAGTCGCATCCCCGCTGGCTGGTGGCTGCCGTCGTTGTTGGCGTCATCAGCATCGTAGTGATTGCCGCCGCTTTTCCGAACATTGTTTCGCCGCTGGATTCTCGTCCGACGCCGACCGTTTGGCAGGCAACTGTTAGCCCCAGCGGGAGTTCCTCTTCGTACCAGCCGGAACTTCTGCCGCCTCCCACCTACACCCCGCCTCCCACACGGACCTTGACTCCTGTGCCAACCAACACGCCTCTCCCCACGCGGACGCCCTTCATCCTGCCCACGATCGCCTTCGACAGCCCGCTCTTGCTCCTGCCCGATCTCACCGTGACCGGCATCGGCAACCCGATTTGTGTGCCTGACCGCAAAGGCACGATTGTAGAAATCGGCATTTTCATTCGGAACATTGGGCGTGCCGGCACCCGCTATTTCGGTTCCTTCCGTGTGGACGTGTTCCTGCTCATGGGGCAGCAGCGTTATGGGTTGGACGAATGGGCGCAGAAATTCAACGGCGTTATCGGAACGTCCAATATGGAAATCTCGAGCCTCGACGCCAATGCCGATGTCAAATTGACTGTGGTGCTTGACTTGAAGGGCAACAAAGACTTTGGTGTGGAAGTGCTGGTCAATTCAGGCGGCGACCCCATGCGCGAAGAGGACATGACGAACAATTCGTTGACAAAATACTTTTCGGCACAGTGTTACTAGCATCCTCAAATCAGGAAAAGGCTAACCATGCCATACTGGAAACTTTACTACCACTTCGTTTGGGGTACGAAAAACCGTTTGCCCTTGATTGAGGCAACTCTGGAACCTGAGTTGTATCGCGTCATCGCGGCAAAAGCCCAGGATATGGGTGGATTGGTTCATGCAATTGGCGGAATCGAAGATCATGTTCATGTCGCCGTTTCCATTCCTCCGAAACTTGCGCTTGCAAAATTCATCGGTGACGTGAAGGGGAATAGTTCGCATTACGTGAATCACGTCATCAAACCTGAGTTTGAATTCTATTGGCAGGCTGAATACGGCGTGTTATCTTTTGGCGAAAGAAATCTCGCTGCGGTGGTACGATATATTCATAACCAGAAACAGCACCACGCAGACGGGACGTTGATCGCGGCGATGGAGAGGATGGACGATGTGTAGCTCGCACGGGGATGAACCCCCGTGCTACCCATACCAACCCCGCTAAAGCGGACTAGGCGGCTTTAGCCGCCTTCGTACGAATAGCCCGACGGTTTATCGTCGGGCATGCCTGATCACTGACGACTGATCACTGATCACTGACAGTACTTACGCAGATAGGAGTAATTGCATAGAGATTTTACCCTTGAGCATA
>DYID01000046.1 GCA_020723805.1 Anaerolinea sp.
TCCCGAATGCGCGGGCTGACAAAGCGCGTGACCGGCAGTTCCGTCTGCGCGTCGTCCAGATAGACGACGACCGGAATCTGCTCGATGAGGGAGCGGTATTTTGCCTCGCTCTCCGCCAGGGCTTTTTCGACCTGCCTGCGTTCCTCCAGTTCCTTTTGGGCGGCGGAAAAGAGGCTGGCGTTTTCGATGGCGAGCGACGCCAGGTGCGCGAATTGGGTCAGGATTTCGATATCCTGATAAGTTACTTTTCGCGGGGAGGCAAATTCATACGCCACAGAGAGTACACCAAGCACCTGCTCGTTGAAGATGAGCGGCACGCCAGCGATGGAGGAAATCAATCCCTTGGGAAAGGCGGCAAAGCGGTTTTCCCAGTGATCGTAGTCGTAGACGAGCAGAGGTTTGCCGCTCTGCCAAACGGCGCCGGTGAGTCCCTCGCCCGGGCGCACTTCATAATGTAGCGCATCTGCAAGGACGCCTGTGCCAACGCGCGGAATCAGTTTGTTATTGAGCGGGTCGAGCAGTTCGAGGAGACCGGCATTCGTGCCGACCAGCGCACCCGCCCGTTCGACAATGTTTCTGAGGAGGACGTCCAAGTCCAGTTCGGAGAGCAGTTCGATGGTCGTTTTTTGAAGCGCCGCCAGGTAGGCGTTTTGCCAGCGGATGGCTTCCTCCGCCTTTTTGCGCTCGGTGATGTCTCTGACAATGATAAGCAGGATCTCCCTGCCGCCGAGGGTCTGCACCCTGCCGCTGACCTCCACCGGGAAGCGTTCGCCGTTGGCGCGCAGGTTGTAGGTCTCGAGCGTGATGCTGGTTCCCATCTCCTTCTCGCTCATTTGAACGGGCTGTTCGGGCGGCACCAGGTCGGCGACCGTTTTGGTGAGGAACTCCTCGCGGGTATAGCCGAACATTTCGCAGGCGCGGTCGTTGACTGCCAGGATTTTGCCGTCGAACGTTTCGACCAGGATGGCATCCTGCACACCGTTGAAGATGGCGCGGTAGTGTTCCTCGCGCTCACGGATGGTCTCCTCCGCCAGCCTGCGCTCAGTGATGTTTTCATGCGCCACCACCACCCGCACGAGACCTTCGAGAGTAAATTTTGTGACCCGCGCAGTGAACCAGCGCTGTTCGTCGGGCGAGTGACAGGGGTATTCCAGTTGATATTCTTCCCGCTCGCCGTGCATCACGGACCGAATGCCTGCCGCCATCATCGCGGCTTCTTCCGCGCCCATGCCGACTGCCGTCTCACAGACTGCCAGGTAATTGACGCCTTCGGAAACCTTATCCGGGTCGGCGCCATTTGCCAGGGCAAAGTCGCGCCAGGCGCGGTTGACCGCCAGGATGACGCCGTTCTCATCCAGAATGGCGATACTGGCGGTGAGGGCGTTCAGGGTTTCGCGGGCAAGCCTCTCGGCTTTCTTCTGGCTGGTGATGTCGCGGTTGACCGCCACTGCGCCGATCATCTCACCCTCTTTATTTTTGAGCAGGGTAACCGCCGACAGAATATCTACAAGTGTGCCGTCTTTACGCTGCTGAATGACCTCGCCTTTCCAGAAACCCTCCGCTAGAAATCGTTCCAATACTTTATGGCGGGGTTCGTTGGGGTAAGTGGTGGGGAGCAGGTCGGCGACAACCGTACCTATTGCCTCTTTTTCCGTCCAGCCATAGAGCGCCTCGGCGCCTTTGTTCCAAGATTGGATGACAAAACGGGCGTCGGTGGAAATGACGGCATCCGAAAGGTTATCCAACAGGCTGGCGTGATAGCGAATGCGGTCTTCGATACGTTTACGTTCGGTCACGTTCAGGGCGGCGACCAGCGCGGCGCGGCGTCCGTTGTAGGTGAGGACGTGCGAGTGGATTTCTACATCAAGAATGCCTCCGTCCTTGCGGCGGTGCCGCCACCCGCCCGAATGCTGGAGGGAGGGGCGTTCCTGCTTCAGGTCTTCCAACAGGCGGGGCACATCCTCCTGCGGGCGGATGTCGGTGATGCGCATGGCGAGGAATTCCTCGCGCGAGTAGCCATACTGTTCCACGGCGGCGTCGTTGACGGCGAGGAAATGGTAGGTCTCCAAGTCATAGACCCACATGGGCAGGGGATTGCTTTGAAACAGCAAATCCTGCCCCCACGCGGCGCCTGGTTCATCTGGCGATGCGGCAGAGGTCGTCTGTTTCATGGCTGGTTATTCCTCGGCATCAGATAAAGAAATTTCGTTATAGTGAAGAAGCCATCAGTTCGGTAATGACCGAAATCAGTTTACGGCTCATCTCGGTTTTGCGCACAAAGGCATCGGCTCCCGCCTGCAGGGCGGCGGCGCGGTAGGGCTCCTCCTCCATGATGGTGAGGACGATGATTTTTGCGCCGGGAGCGTTTTGCTTGATCAGCGGTATCAGGTCCAAGCCGGAGCGGTCTCCCACGTTCAAGTCCAGCAGGATGATGTCGGGCATTGCTTTGTGAATCTGGGCGAGCATGCCCTGTGATTCGCCCGCCACGCCGACGACATCGAAGTTTGCCTGCAGGTGCAGGAAATCACGGGCTGCGGCAAGGAAGTAGGGACTGTCGTCCACGAGCAGGATATGGATGGGGGATTTCACGGGAGCCTCTCATTTCGTTTTCGGTTCGGTTATGCTCCCAAGATACCAAACTGCATTCGGGACGACTATTAGGGATTGTACGGCATTTGGGGTGTTTTTGCCCTGCATTTTTGCAAGCATTTCATTGCCATTTGATGGCAAAATGCAACACAAAGATGCGTCACTATTCAGGCGGTTCGTCTTGCGCCCTGTTTCGCTGAACCGCTAGTCCAAAGGACTTCCATGAACTGAGAAGGCGGCTTTAGCCCCGCTCCCTTGCGAGCCTGCGCCATGTATCCCAAAACCGCTTTGCTCACACCAACCCCCGTTTGACGGCATATTTCACCAGGTCGGTTTGGGTTTTCAGTCCCAGTTTTTGCATGAGGTGGGCGCGGTGCATTTCCACGGTGCGGGCGCTAATGGAAAGCCGCGCGGCGATTTGCGGGTTGTTCAACCCCTCGGCGGCAAGTTGCAGGACCTCGCGCTCACGGTCGGTGAGCAGGTCGAAGGGATCTTCGATGTGCGCCTCGCGCGCCCGCTGGATGTAGGACTGAAGGGCGCGTTCGTTGAGCGATGGGCTGAGGTACACACTGCCTCCCAGCGTCTGATGGATGGCGGAGACCAGTTCCTGCGAGGAACTTTGCTTGAGCACATATCCCGCCGCGCCCGCCGCCAGCGAGTCCACCACGTAGGCTTCGGTGTCATACATCGAAAGGATGATCACTTTCGTAGCGGGGGAAAGGCGTTTCGTCCGCCTCGCCACTTCCAGTCCCGAAAGACCCGGCATCCGCATGTCCACAATCAGCACATCGGGGCGGTGTTTTTCCACCAGCGCCGCCGCTTCCAGACCGTCCCCCGTCTCGGCAACGACGTGAAAATCGGACTGGGTTTCGAGCAAGAGGCGCAGCGCCTCGCGTAAAACCTGATGGTCGTCGGCAAGGATAATTGTAGTCATGACCGTCTTTTCCTCAGCGGCAGGCGGATGGACAGGCGCGTGCCTTTGCCCGGTTCGGATTGGATGCGCAAGGACCCGCCCGCCAGCGCGGCGCGTTCGCTCATGCCGCGCAGACCGCGGTTCTTTGTCAGCGCCTCGTGCGGATCGAAGCCCTGTCCGTCGTCTTCGATTTCGATGTCCAAATGATCGGTCTCCGCGTGGACCTCGAAGCGGATGCTGTTTGCCCCAGCGTGACGCGCGGCGTTGGTCAGCGCTTCCTGCACGATGCGGTAAGCGGTGGTTTCGATTTCGGGCGCAAAGCGCCGGCTTTGAATGCCCTGATGGGTGAAGCGGACTCGAATGCCGCTCTGTTCCTGAAAGCGGTTGACGTGCCAGAGCAGGGCAGGGACGAGACCGAGGTCATCGAGCATGGGCGGGCGCAGGTCGAGCGAGATGCGGCTGGTGCGGGCAATCAGGTCGTCGGTCAATTTTTGAGCGGCTGCCAGTTTCTTTTCCGCCAGTTCGGGGGAGAGCTGGGATGCCATGTCGAGGTTCAGTTTGAGAGTGGTGAGCATCTGCCCAAACTGGTCATGCAGTTCGCGTCCCAGAACGCGGCGTTCGTTTTCCTGCGCTTCGAGCAGTTGGCGCGAGAGTTCCGCCAGGCGGTCACGGTGACGGCGGAGTTCGTCTTCGATTTGTTTGCGTTCGGTGATGTCGAGGATGATTGCCAGAAAAATTTCACTGCCGGCGCGCTCAACGAGTTGAAGGTGAACTTCCACAGGGTACAGACTGCCGTCCGCACGACGGTGGTCGGCTTCAAAGGTGAGCGTTTCCTGTTCGTGACGTAGGAGGGGGGCAATTAATTCTCGAAACGTCGCCTCCGTGAAGGCAGGTTTCAGGTCGAACGGCGTCATGGTTTTGAGCTGTTCCAGAGAATATCCCAAGTTGCGGCGCGCCCCCTGATTAACGTATTGAAATTTGAGCGAATGCGGGTCGAAGAGGTAAATCTCGTTCAGACTGGAGTCGAGGACTTCCAGCAAGTATTTCTGCTCATCCTCCGTTTTCTTGCGCTCGGTGATGTCAATCCACACCCCTTGCAGGAGATGGCGGCGCCCGCTTGCATCGGGAATCGTCACAGCCTGGTCGTGCACCCATACCACGCGTCCGTCGCGTGCGAGCAGGCGGTAATCCTCGGAAAAGGGTTCGCCTGTGGCGTAGCAGTGTTTGTTATAAGCCAGCACCCGCTCGCGATCGTCGGGGTGCAATCGCTTCGACCAAAATTTCGGATCAGCCAGCCAATCGCTGTACGGGAATCCCAACAAGGTCTCCACCTGAGGGCTGATAAAAAGCGATTCATCCGGTGTATCCAGATCGGCAATATAGACTACGCCGGGGATGCTCTCGATGAGCGTTCGATAACGCTCCTCGCTTTCGCGCAGATTCTGTTCGGCGCTCCTGCGGCGGTTTGCTTCCTGTTGTAAGAGCAGAAAAATCAACAGGGCGCTGGCAAAGACAAATGCCCAACCTTTGTAGGTTTGCAGGCGGGTTAACGTATCCAGGTCGGTCACCAAGGCGGCAAGCAGACGGTCAGAGAACAAGACCCACAATCCGCCAAAGAGCAGGTAGAGAAGGGAAATCCGGCCGTCCAGTAAAAAGCGTTTTTTGTTCATGACAACTCCGCACCGAAAATACCAACAAAGGCATGCCAGCATTGGCAGCACAACCGAGTTATCATGAATTGTAATGTTCCCTCACCGCCGGTGAAAGGGGGAATTTGGCAGGATAGCATCAAAACACGGCGGAGAGGCAGCGGGTTTCCCCTCACAAGGCGCGAAATGCCCGCTCCGCCGCCTCAATCGTGCGGTCAATCACCTCGTCCGTGTGCATGATCGAAATGAATCCCGCTTCGAACTGCGACGGCGCGAGATAGACTCCGTTCTCCAACATCTT
Organism: Anaerolinea sp.; assembly: GCA_020723805.1. Taxonomy (GTDB): domain Bacteria; phylum Chloroflexota; class Anaerolineae; order Anaerolineales; family Villigracilaceae; genus Defluviilinea. The sequence continues at coordinate 5,453 of DYID01000046.1, forward strand.
CTGGAAGAACTTCCCAAAGCGGACCTTATCCGCCGCCTTGACCGTGTTCCAGCCAACGGGCTTGGTCTCGCTGAAGAACGTCGTGAACATCGTGCCGACCCGCGTCTGCTGGATGGGGACTCCGGCGCGTTTCGCCGCCTCCCCGATTCCCGCTTCCAACCGACCCGCAGCCTGCTCCAGTTTCCTCCAAACGTTTTCTCCCCGAATCAGATTCAACGCCGCGATGCCCGCGCTCATCGCCAGCGGATTGCCCGAAAGCGTCCCCGCCTGATACATCGGTCCGAGCGGCGCGACGAGTTGCATGATCTCGCGCTTCCCGCCATACGCGCCGACGGGGAGTCCGCCGCCGATGACCTTGCCCAGCGTGGTCAGGTCAGGTTTGATGTTGTACAGCGTCTGCGCGCCGCCCTTGTGGACACGGAAGCCCGTCATCACTTCGTCGAAGATCAAGACCGCGCCGTATTGCGTGGTGAGCACACGCAGTCCTTCCAAAAATCCAGGCATCGGCGGGACGACGCCCATGTTCCCCGCCACAGGTTCGACGATGACGCCCGCAATCTGGTCGGGGAATTTCTTGAACAGCGCCTCTACCGATTCCAAATCGTTGAACTGCGCCACGAGCGTATCCGATGCAGCCGCCGCTGGCACGCCGGGCGAATCGGGCAAGCCGAGCGTCGCCACGCCCGAACCTGCCTGAACCAGGAGCATATCGGCATGACCGTGATAACAACCATCGAACTTGATGATCTTCTCGCGTTTGGTGTAGGCGCGGGTAAGGCGCAGGGCAGACATGGTCGCTTCCGTCCCTGAGTTGACGAAGCGAATCATCTCGATGTTGGGCATGAACTCCATGATGCTTTTCGCCAGTTCGATTTCCAGCGGGCTGGGCGCGCCGTAGGATGTGCCGTTGAGGGCGGTCTCCTGAATGGCTCTCACCACTTTGGGATGCGCGTGTCCCGTGATGAGCGGTCCCCACGAGAGGACGTAGTCAATGTAGCGGTTGCCGTCCACATCGAAGAGATATGCGCCTTCGCCGCGCGCGATGAAGAGCGGCTGTCCGCCCACGGCGCGGAAGGCGCGCACAGGCGAGTTCACTCCGCCGGGGAAGAGGGTTTGGGCTTGTTGGAAGAGGTGGATCGAGTTTTGGATGTTCATGGAATCTCCGTTTGGGTTATACTTTTGACATGGCAGATGAAAAAGACAATTACCGTCTTACATGGAAAATGCCAACGAAGCATTAGGCGCCGCACAGATCAATCTCGAAAAAGGTTTTTATCGTTCGGCGTGCAACCGTGCGTACTACGCCATGTTTTATGCGGCAAGCGCCCTTCTCTACTCCAAAGGAAAATCCTACGGAAAGCACAGCGCGGTGCTTGCTGCATTTCGGCAACACTTCATCAAGACTGGAGAGTTTGACCAAAGGTGGAGCAAATACTACAGCATGGTTATGGATAATCGCCATGTTGCCGATTATGAACTGCGGGACGATCTTGACAAAGAAGACGCTTTGAATGCCATTGAGAAGTCGAGAGAGTTTATTCAGGAAGTCAAGAAATGGCTGCAAAAAAACAATCTTCTTTAGGTTTGCTGCCAAAAGAGAAAAGGGCGGTTCGGGAGTTCATTTCGAGAATTCGCTCCGCTTACGGCGAGAAAATTCAACGCGCCGCGTTGTTCGGCTCCAAAACGAGAAAAAATTGGACGAAATCCTCCGACGTGGACATTCTCTTGATTGTTGCCGAGCAAGGCAGGGAATTGCGCAAGGCAATCATCTACACAGCCGCTGAGGTTGAATTAAAGTATGATGTCCTTCTCGATGTCCGTATTATTCCTGCGGAGCGCTGGCAATACTACGCAGACATCAAAGCGGGATTGTATAAAAACATCATCAGGGATGCCGTGCCGATACGGTTTCCCAGAACCAAATCAAACGCTTTGGCTGGCGCGGGATAATTCCCGCGTCAGTTTTTCTACGGCGGTTTTGCCTGAGTTGATACATTGACATTCATTGATTTTGGGAGTGTCTAATGTCGTGGGCTTAGCCACAGAGAGCGCAGAGATTTCGAGATTTTTCTCAGAGATCTCTGTGAGCTCTGTGGCAGAAAAAGCTTAGCCCATTCTTTTAGACACTCTCTGATTTTATTTACCAGAAATATTCGGTATACTAGGGCTATGAGCGAAAAGCCAGATGCTCTCCATGAAATCAAACTTTATCTGGATGCCGCGCGCGAAGAATTGCGGTCTGCGAAGTTAAATCTCGAGAACGACTTTTACAGCGCTTGCGCCAGCCGCACATATTACGCGGTGTTTTATGCGGCAACGGCGCTCTTGAAAACAAAACAATTATCGTTCTCCAAACATTCGGCTGTTCTCAGCGCATTTCGCCAACATTTCGTCAAAACGGGCGAGTTTTCAGCAGACGTAAGCGATTTTTACAAGATTGCCTTTGAAACACGACAGATCGGCGATTATGAAAGGCAGACTCGATTTGAGCCGGATGTCCTGCGTAAGAACCTGGAGCGCGCCAGGGAATTCGTGGAAGAGGTGGAACTATGGTTACGACGGCACAACTTCCTGTCAACCTAGCGGATGAGGAACGAACATCCATTCGCCTTCTTCTGGAAAGGCTGGTTGAACGTTACCCAGATGAAGTGCAGCGAGTGGTTCTGTTTGGCTCGAAAGCACGGGGCGATTACGGGGCGGATTCAGATACCGATATGTTGGTGCTGGTGAAGAATGAATCCTGGGATCTGCGAAATTCCATCTGGTCGCTCGCGGCGCGGATCGAGTTGGAGTACAACGTGCTTTTCAATGTGCAGGTGATCGGCGTTGAACGCTGGAAACAAATGACCTTGGAGCGATTTTCCCTGTGTCACAATGTTGAGAAGGACGGGATAACATTGTTCAGCCGTTCGTAACGCGAAAATTATTTTGCTCTGCGAGGTCACCAAATACTTTGCAGTCTCGCGTCACTTTCTCAACTGCCAACTCTCCAGAATGAATGCAATCAGGGATGCCAATGCCGCGATAGCCGCTGCCAGCCAGCGCGAGGGACGGATATTTTTCAAGCGCGGCGTCAATGCGTTTGAGAATTTCGGGGTGACCGAGGTTGTATTGCGGCATGGCGTTCTCCCACATAAAGACGCGGGAGAGGAGCGGTTCGGCGGTGATGCCGAGGGTCAATTTCATTTCTTCTCTGGATAACGCCAGCAAATCATTTTCATTCCAGGGGATGTCCTGCCCTGCCCTGCCGATGAACACGCGAATGAGCGCATACCCTTCAGGGGCGCGGTGCGGGAATTTGGTGGAGGTCCACGTGCAGGCGAGGGCGTTGCGTCCTTCGCGGCGCGGGATGACGTAGCCGTAACCGTCCAGGCCGCGAGGGAGGTCGCTCAGGCGGTAGGCGAGGGAGACGGTGGCGGTCGAGGCGTAGGGAATGCTCTGGAGGGCAGAGGCAAGTTCGGGGTCGAATGAGGCGAGGAGTTGGGCGGAGATAAAGGCGGGGGTGGCGAGGATGAGGGCGTCGGTGGAGAGGGTCTCGCCCGTCTCCAAGTCCAGTTGGTAATTGGTAATTGGTAATTGGAGATTGGTAATTTTTAGCACACGCGTGTTGAGGCGCAATTCGACTTTCGACTTGAGGCTTTCGACCAACGCTTCGACGATTTCGGCGAGACCTGTGGTGGGCGTGAGAAACGCGGAGCGCGAGCCTGGCGCTTTGCCGTTGGATTGCTGACGCATTTTCAGCGCGCCGCGCGCGAGACTGCCATGCTTGAGTTCGAGGTCGCGCAGATAGGGGAAGGTGGAGGCAAGGCTGAGACGGTCGCCGTCGCCCGCGTAGATGCCCGACATGAGCGGCTCGATGAGATTCTCGTACGCTTCGCGCCCCAGCCGACGGCTGATGAACGCGCCCAGGCTTTCGTCTCCGTTGACGTGTTTTGCCGGGAGAACGAAGTCCAGTCCCATGCGCGCTTTGCCCGTCCATGTGAGCAGGCGCGAGCGCAGGATGGAGGGGACATCCGAGGGAATCATCATGGCGAGTCCATCGGGCAGAGGAAGCAGACGCCCTTTGTGGAGGACGTAGGTGTTTTTCTTGTGCGGGTTCGTGCCGTGCAAACGCTCGCCCAAGCCCAGTTCCTTGCACAGCGCCACGCCCCAGGGTTTGGTGGCGAGGAAGGTATCGGGTCCGCCTTCGATGATAAATTGACCATCGTCGAAGGGGATGCGCTCGGTGGCGATCTTGCCGCCCCAGCGGGAGTCGGATTCGAGGAGGGTAATTTGTGAGTAGTAATTGGTAAGTGAGGCGTAGTATGCGGCTGAAAGTCCTGCGATGCCGCCGCCGATGATGGTTAGTCTCATAGTCTTATAGTCTCGTGGTCTTATAGTCTTATAGTCGTTGGTCTGATAGTAGATCTGATAGCGGGCGGGGGATTGAAATCCCCGCCTCAGCCCATGACAGTCGGTTGAAACCGACTGGCGGCGCGAGTCCGAAGGACTTCTTGTACTGAGCAGGGGGCTTCAGCCCCGCGACTCCGACGGTGAGAATTTGTGACCGTCTCGGACTAGCCGACCATGCGGCTATCAGACTATTTGACTATCAGACTACAGATGAGGCGCTTTCCATTTTTTGATTACGTCCGCAAAGGGCAGTTTGATTTTGTTGGGGTTGAATGGAAACCAGCCCAACTCCGCGCGGACGGCTTGCTCTTTGAGTTCGGTGCTGCCCCATACAAAGGTCGCGCCGAGGACGCCGACGATGACGCTCAGCCAGTCGTTGACGATGAAGAGGGAGGCGATGACGAGCAGGATGCCGATGCCCATCATGTATACCCATGACCAGTAGCCGAAGTAGCGTTCGCCGCGAATGACGAGCGGGAAGCCGAGACCGATGATGAGCAAGGTGACGATGCCGATGAGGATGCCGAAGGGGTTCATGGTGTTCCAGTGTTTCAGTGATCAGTTATCAGTGAGCGGTGAGATGTGTTGCGCGTTGAGTGGGTGTACCTGTGTACTTGTGTACCTGTCTACATTTCACGTGGTTCGCGTTTCAGCAAATCAATCGTTGTTGCGTGCGAATTTGGATCTGCGAGAAAACGCGCGTGGCGCGGGTTGTTCGGGTTGGCGGGGGCGTGTCCGTGCTTGACGCGGTTTTCCTGGCGGTGGAGTTCAAAGGCGTCCCAGAGGAGGGTGACGCCGAGGATGCCGAGGGCAGTTTTGAGTGACAAGTGATCAGTGATCAGTGAGCAGTATTCGGTCAGCAGTCCGAGCGCGATGGCGATGAGGATGGGGATGCGAAGGTCGCGCGCTTCGGCTTCCACTTTGCGGACGGCGACATGTCCGAACCAGATGGCGAGGAAGGCGGTGATGGCGGCGGTAAGACCGAGGGGGTTCATGGCTTCTCCTTCAGGGTATACAAGTACACACGTAGACAAGTAGACAGGTAAACAAGTTCCTTATCTACGTGTCTACCTGTGTACTTGTATACCTGTTTACCTTTCCATATACTCATGCACCAAGTCAACAACAATCTTCACATTATCCACAGGCGTGTTCTGCAAAATGCCGTGACCGAGATTGAAGATGTGTCCAGGTTTGCCAGCGGCGCGGCGGAGAATGTCGTGGACGCGCTTTTTGATTTCGTCGCGCGGGGCGAAGAGCACGGCGGGGTCGAGGTTGCCCTGCACGGCAACGTCATCGCCGAGCAGTTTCCAGCCGTCGTCGAGCGGGATGCGCCAGTCGAGTCCGATCACGTCGCCGCCTGCGCGTTTCATCAGCGGGAGGAGGGTCGTGGTGTTCGTGCCGAAGTGGATGACGGGCACGCCTTCGTTTTTCGCCGCCGTCAGCACCTTTTGCGAATACGGCAAAACGAACGCTTCATAATCGGACGGGCTGAGCGCGCCGACCCATGAGTCGAAGACCTGCACCGCCTGCACGCCCGCGCGGATTTGCGCCACGAGATAATCGCTCAACACGACGGAGAGTCTTTCCATCAGCGCGTGCCAGACTTCGGGTGCAGAATACATCATCGTTTTGGTTTTGAGAAATTCGCGCGAGGAGCCGCCTTCGATGAGATACGACGCGACAGTGAACGGGGCGCCGCAAAAGCCGATGAGGGGCACGCCGTTCGAGGCTTGCGCTGAGCCGTGTCGAAGCGTCCCGCGCAAGAGGCGGATGGCGTCCATTACGTACCCCAAATCGGAGTCGGGATTCACGGGGCGCAGATTCTTTACGTCATCCATCGTGCGGACGGGGTTCTGCAAAACGGGTCCCTCGCCTTTGGCAAACTCCAGCCCCACGCCGAGCGGAATGGCGGGGAGCAGGATGTCGGCGAAGAGAATCGCCGCGTCCACACCGAGGGCGCGGACGGGCTGAAGCGTCACTTCGGCGGCGAGTTCGGGATGGTAGCAAATTTCGAGCAGGGAATACTTCTCGCGGATGGCGCGGTATTCGGGCATGTAACGTCCCGCCTGACGCATGAACCAGACGGGGGTGACATCAACAGGCTCGCGTTTGCAAGCGGAGAGGAAGGGAGATTGGTAATTGGTAATTGGTAATTGTGTGGTGGGTTGGGCGAGTGTCATAGGATAATCTCCAATTACCAATTACTATTTACCACTTACCAAAACACACGCAGGGTCGCTTTCGAGATAATCGCCCGTCATGCCGTAGGCGCGTCCGCGCTGACCGCCGCAGACATCGTTGTATTTGCACGCGCCGCACACGCCCTTGAGTTTGGACGGGTCCCGCAGGTCGCGGAAGATTTGCGAGTTGCGATAGACATCCACCACGTCATCGGTGCGGACGTTACCCGCTGTGACAGGCAGAAAGCCGCTCGGCTGAATTTCACCAATGTGCGAGATGAAGAGGAAGCCGTTGCCGTCGTTGACGCCTTTGGTCGGGCGGTGAAGCCCGTCGGCATATTGGAAGCCCGCGCTCTGGAAGGTGACGGGCGCGCTGTTCCCCAACTCGGCGCGTTTTCGTTCGATGGCGACGCGGCGGTACATCGGCGCGGCGGTGGCTTTGATGTCGAAGGGCGCGGTCTGCGAGAGGTCGTAGAGCCAATTGAAAACTTGCTCATGCTGTTCGGCGGTGATCATTTGCTCGCGCATGGCGCGTCCCGTTGGGACAAGGAAGAAGACCGACCACTGCACCGCGCCGACTTCCTGAATGAACGGCACCATCTCGTGCAAAATGTCCACGTTGTGTTTAGCGACGGTGGTATTGACCTGCACGCTCAAGCCCGCATCGTGCGCGCGGTGGAGGATGTCCATCGTGCGCTGCCACGAGCCTTTGACCTTGCGGAACTCATCGTGAATTTCGGGACGCGGCGCGTCGAGCGATAACGCCACGCGCTTGATGCCCGCGTCGCGCGCTTTTTCGAGGCGCTCTTTCGTGGGCAGGGCGGTCGCCGTGGGCGTGAGCGAACAGCGCAGTCCGCGCTCATTGGCATAAGCAATCAACTCGAACAGGTCGGGGCGCATGAGCGGGTCGCCGCCCGTGAAAATCAAAATGGGGTTGTTGCCAAACGCCGCCAGCCGTTCGATGAGGGCTTTGGCTTCGGCGGTGGAGAGTTCGCGCGGGTCGCGGTGATGCTGTGCGTCGGCGCGGCAGTGGACGCAGGCGTAGGCGCAGGCGCGGGTCACTTCCCAGGCGATAGTGAAAGGCGCAAGGTCGAAGTCCACGTGCGTCATGCGCTCGTTTTGGTATTGCCGCTCGGCGGCGGCGCGGGGAGATAAAGTTGCTAAAGTCATGGGGTCTCCTTTTTGGTAATTGGTAATTGGTAATTACCATTTACCAATTACCAATTACTTCAACCACTTCGCCGCGTCCACGGCGTGATACGTGATAATCACATCCGCGCCTGCGCGCTTGATGGCAGTCAGCGTTTCGAGCGTGACCTTCGCTTCGTCCACCCAGCCATTCGCGGCGGCGGCTTTGATCATCGAATACTCGCCGCTGACGTTGTACGCCGCCATCGGCAGTTCGGGGAAGGCGTCCTTCACGACGCGAATGACATCCAGATACGCCAGCGCGGGCTTGACCATCAGCATGTCCGCGCCTTCGTCCACGTCCAGCGCGGCTTCGCGAAGCGCCTCGCGCACGTTGGCGGGGTCCATCTGATGCGACTTTCTATCGCCAAACTTCGGCGCGCCCTCCGCCGCCTCGCGGAACGGACCGTAAAACGACGACGCGTACTTCACGGCATACGACAGAATCGGGATGTTCTCGTACCCCGCCTCATCCAGTCCCGCGCGGATCGCCGCCACCATGCCGTCCATCATGCCGCTGGGCGCAACCACGTCCGCGCCGCACTCGGCATGTGACACCGCCACCTTCGCCAGCACGTCCAGCGTCGGGTCGTTCAGCACATAACCTTCGGGCAAACGTGGGTTGTAACTCCCTCCCCAATTTGCAAATGGGGGAGGGTTGGGGTGGGGGTCGTTCAAAATGCCGCAGTGACCGTGATCGGTGTATTCGCACAGGCATACGTCCGTCACCACCACCATCTCAGGGATTTCTTTCTTGATGGCGCGAATCGCCTGCTGGACGATTCCATCGTCGGCGAAATTTTCCAGCCCGACGGGGTCCTTGTGCGCGGGGATGCCAAACAGAATCACGGCGTTCACTCCCGACCTCATGGCGGCTTCCGCCTCCCGAACCGCCTCATCCACTGACAGTTGGTACACGCCAGGCATGGAGCGGATCTCACTGCGTCCCGTCCCATGCCGTACGAAGAGCGGATAGATGAAATCGCGTGCGTTGAGTTCCGTCTCGCGGATCATGGCGCGCAGGGCAGGGGTGGCGCGCAGGCGGCGGGGACGGGTGGTGAGAGATTGGTAATTGGTGATTGGTAATTGGGTAATTTCTTTTAGCATGATGGCTCCAAAGATTATTTGACTATTTGACTAGCGACAAGCAGGCTCACCAATCCATCGGTGGTGTATTCTTTTGCTACAACAATTTTCTCAAAGCCCGCTTCTCTCGCGGCTTGTTCTGTGATGGGTCCAATGCACGCAAACAGCGGATTGTTCGGCAGGTTGAGCGGGTCGAGTCGGTGTTGTTTGCAAAGGGCGATGAAATTCTCAACGGTGGATGCGCTGGTGAAGGTGACCACATCCACGCCGTTTTTGAGCGCGTTCAAGCCGTCAGGGTCAACGTTGGCGGGCAATGTGCGGTAGACGATGATTTCATGCGGAATGCCGCCTGCTTTGACAATCGCTTCGGGCAGGTCGGCGCGGGCAATTTCGGCGCGCGGGAGCAAAACCCATTTGCCTTGCAAATCTCCCAGCCCTGGCAAAATGGCTTCGGCAACATATTCTTCGGGGATGAAGTTGGGTTCGATTCTGTGCTGGCGTAGAGCGGCGGCGGTTTTGGGTCCGATGGCGGCGACCCTCACCCCCCTCGTCCCTGTGGGACACTCCCCCAATTTTTGGAGAAAATGGGGGGAGACGGTGGGGGGCACCGCGTTGACTGATGTAAAAATTACCCACGCATACTTTTCGAGATGTTCAATCGCCCGCATGAGCGCGGCATTGTCTTCCACAGGTCGAATCTCGATGACAGGGAAGAGAATCGGCTCGAAGCCTGCGGCGCGCAGTTTGTCTGCGAAGTCATCGGCTTGGGCGCGGGGGCGGGTGAGGAGGACTTTCATAGTGACCAGTTATCAGTGGGCAGTGATCAGTTTGAGGATTTCATCCGCGCCGTTTTGAATGGCTTGTTGCGCAAGATCATGTCCGAGTTGCAGGGCGTCTGTGCCTTGACCTGTGACTTTCACAACCTTTTTCCCATCTTCCGAAATCACCAATCCCGTCAGACTGATCACTGATGACCCTTCGACTTCGCTCAGGGCAGGCTGTTCACTGATCACTGATGACTGATCACTGATCACTGCATACGCGGCAACAGGCACCGCACACCCTCCGCCGAGTCCCTGCAAGAACGCCCGCTCGGCAGTGACCGCTTTGCGCGTGGATTCGTCTTCCAGCGCAGCGAGGATTTCGAGGGTGGTTGTGTCGTCGGCGCGGCATTGGACGGCGAGCGCGCCCTGCCCAGGCGCGGGGAGCATGACATCCAGCGAGAGCCATTCGGTGACGTGTGAGTCCAAGCCGAGGCGAGTCAATCCCGCGCCCGCCAGGACGATGGCGTCGTATTGACCGTCGAGGGCTTTGCGGAGGCGCGTGTCCACATTACCGCGCAGGGACGCGGTGCGAATGTCTGGGCGGAGGGAAAGGAGTTGGGCGGCGCGGCGCAGGCTCGAGGTCCCGACTGAGGCGTTGAGCGGGAGAGTAGCGAGAGTGTAGCCGTCGCGCGAAATCAATGCGTCGCGCACTTCGGCGCGGGCGGGGATACATCCAAGCGTGAGTCCCGCAGGGTTTTCGACGGGCAGGTCTTTGAGCGAGTGAACCGCACAATGCACCGCGCCCGAAAGCAATTCCGATTCGAGTTCCTGGGTGAAGAGTCCCTTGCCGCCAATTTCGGGCAATGGCTTGTCGAGAATTTTGTCGCCTTGGGTGGTGATGATTTTTTCTTCGCATTCGAGATGCGGATGAATCTTTTTCAGCGCGTTGATGACCCACTGCGTTTGCCAGCGGGCGAGGGCGGAGGGGCGGGTGGCGAAGGTGAGTTTCATAGTTACCAGTGATCAGTGATCAGTGAACAGTGATCAGTCGGCGGAGGCAGTCAAAGGTTGAAGGTCGAAGGTCGGATGCAATCTTTGACTTTCGACTTTTGACTCAATCCCATGCGGCTTGCCAGAATGACCGCGCATATCATCATGCAAGCCAAACAAAGCGCGGGCAACAGCGGCATACTCGGACGCGCGGGACGAACCCGCCTCGGCGCGCAGACGTTGGGTGGGCGCGTGCAAAATTTGCTTGACCAGCGCCTGGGTCATGGCTTCGATGCGGGCGCGCTCGTCGTCGGTCAGATCGGGAAGGCGGCGCAGGGTTTTCTCCAACATTTCTCGGCGGATGCTTTCGGCGCGCTGACGGATGTCGGCGATGAGCGGGAGCATGTCCAGCGATTGCAGGTACTCGGCAAACTCGGCGAGTTCTTCGTCGAGGATGGCGCGGACTTTCGGCGTCTCCGCGAGACGTTCGGCGAGCGCGTCTTCGAGTTGGGCGTTGAGGTGGTCAATGTCGTAAAGCGCCACATGAGGGATGTGCGCCGCTTCGGGGTCAATGTCGCGCGGGACGGCGATGTCAATCAGCGCGAGCGGGCGATGCGGGCGGGCGGACATGGCTTGGCGCACCATGTCCGAGGTCAGGATGAGATGCGGCGCGCCCGTCGAGGAGAGCAGGATGTCGGCGGAGAGGAGCGCGTCGTTCAGGTTCTCGAAGGTGGCGGCTTGCGCGTCCCAACGGTCGGCAAGGAGGCGGGCGCGCTCGAGCGTGCGGTTGACGACGAGAATCTTCTGCGCGCCGCGCTTGCGAAGCGCCTCGACAGCAAGTTCCGCCATCTCCCCCGCGCCGACGACCACCACCTGCGCCTCGGCAATCGGATGAACGACCCGTTCCGCCAACGACGCGGCGAGCGACGACACCGAGGCGGGATTGCGGCTGATATGCGTCTCGGTGCGGGCGCGTTTGCCCGCGTGAATGGCGGCTTGAAAGAGACGGTTGAGGACGGGTCCCGCCATGTTTTGTCCGCGGGCGAGTTCGAGGGCGTGGACGATTTGTCCCAAAATCTGCGGCTCGCCAATGACGAGCGAATCCAGTCCCGCCGCCACGTCGAAGAGATGACGCGCGGCGTCCATGTCTCGGTAACGATACAGGTGCGGACGAAAGTCGTTCGCTGGCACGCCGCAAACATCGGACAAAAAAATCTCCAGTTCAGCAAAGGCTTGCTGACTGGAGACGGCGTACAGTTCGGTACGGTTGCAGGTGGAGAGGATGACAAGTTCGGCGAGGGCGGAGGCGGATCCTCCGCACGAGAGGCGGGAGAGCGCAGAACGAACAGCGTCTTCGCCAAGCGACAGTTTTTCGCGGAGCGCGATGGAGGCAGTGGTGTGGTTGAGTCCGAGGGCGAGGATGTGCATGGTAAGCCGCTTTTGAAAGGAATGCCCCCACTGTATTTTCAAATGGCGCTCTGCACAAGAGAAGTTTGTGAGGTTTTTCTTTAATGGGAGGTTAGTAATCTGGCAGACATGATTTTGGGCGACATGCCAAGTGGAATGTTGCCTGTAAGCCGAAGTAGTTGGATATTGATAACCAAAAAACCTGACCCACCTTTGATATTCAAGATGGGTCAGGTCTTTAGATTAGTAACTCATGTTACGCGGTAGCGCGAGATTTATCTCGCATTTTCAGGCGACATGAATGTCGCTCTACGAAGCAACTGCGTAAGGTGAGTTAGTAAACTGAAGTCTACGGCACACCAAACCTCAACTGGGAATTGAGCGGCGCCCAGGTGTTGTTGTAGGTCGGGAAGTAGAACACGCTCGACATCTGCTCCAGCGGAATGCCCATCGTCTCCGAGAAACTGTACAGCGTGTTGTTGGCATACGATTGCAAACGGATCGCCGCCACAATCTTCTTGCTGGTATCCAGGCTCTCGACGATGACCGGTCCGCCGCTGACCGGGAAGTACAGGCGCTGTTCTTCGCGTCCCTGCATCTGCTGTTCCCAGACCGCTGTCCCGCCGATGGTGATGCGCACGGTGGTGGGGGTGGTCTCCAGGTTGCTGACGCGGATCTGCGAGTTGAGCGGCGTCCAGGTGTTGTTGTAGGTCGGGAAGTAGTACTTGTACG